>NZ_JBFRGB010000002.1:0-475666 GCF_052115125.1 Ensifer sp. 2TAB8
CCCCGAAACCTCGTCGAGCGCCTCTGGTGCAGGCTCAAGGATTGGCGGCGCATTGCCACCCGGTATGACAAACTGGCAAGAAATTTCCTCGCAGCAGCTCTAATCGCTGCCACGCTCACATACTGGTGCAATTGAGTCCGGACCCTAGGGGCGGGAGATCAGGCCGACCCTCCCAACTGATATCGAGACGTTCACGATGCGACATGCGCTCACCCGCAGCCTGGTGGTTCGGCTATGACCCGATCATCCAGCGCTTCCTTTACCTTCATCCTGCTCATCATCTGCACCGCGCTTTCCCTTGCCGGCACGGATCTGATCCTGCCCGCCGTGCCGGTTCTGCCGGGCGTGTTTTCCACCAGCGAGGCGACAGCGCAGATGGTGCTTGCCGCCTATGTCGGCGGCAGTGCCTTCGGCCTCCTGCTCTTCGGCCGCCTTGCCGATCACTTCAGTCGCAAGACGCTGATGGTCGCAGCCCTTGCGGCCTTTGCCGCCACCTCGTTCGCCGGGGCCTTCGCGCCGGATATCTACGTGCTCATCGGCCTTCGGTTCCTGCAAGGCGTTGCTGCCAGCGCAGCGCCCGTGTTTGCGCCGGGTGTCATCCGGCAATTGTTCAGCGAGAAGACGGCCGTGCGTGCCGTCGGCTTTCTCGGAAGCGTCGAGTCGCTCGTTCCGGCCCTGGTGCCAATTGCCGGCGTGGCGCTTCTCGCGCATTTCGGCTGGCAATCCTCGTTCGAGCTTCTCGGTACCGCCGGGGCCATCGTCTTCGTGCTGATGCTCTCGGTCGGTCTTCCCCGCGGGCAACGAACGGGCGGCGCGCAAGGCACCTATCGGCACCTGCTGACCGATCCCGTCTTCATGCGCTATGCGCTGAGCCAGGCGATGACGCTCGGCGGGCTTTTGACGTTCGTGTTCGGCATTCCCATGGTCATCGTCGAGACGATGGGCGGCACGCTCACTGACTTCATCATCGTGCAGATCGTCAGCGTCGCGGGCTTTATCGTCGCCGCCAACCTGACCGCGAAGATCGCCGAACGTTTCGGCACCGAAGAGGTCATACTGGCCGGCAGTGCGATGGCGGCCGCAAGCGCGCTTGCCCTCCTCGCCTATGGCCTCTCAGGCGGAACCAACCCGCTGCTCGTGCCCGTCCTCTTCCTGCCCATGGGCATCGGCCTGGGCTTGCGCGGTCCCATCGGCTTCTACCGCGGCATCGTCGCGTCCGGCAGCAATGATGCTCGCGGCGCAGCGCTCATCGTCTTCTTCGTCTTCATGACGACGACGTTGGGCACGATGGCGGCAGCGCCTGTTATCACCAGCGGCCTGCCGGCCTTGGCCCTGGTCGTCAGCGCGATCCACCTCGCTTCGGTGGCCATCCTCTGCGCATTGCCGAAGCTGAAGGCGGCGCGCACCGGATAGCCGCGAGCGCCGATGACGGCCACACCCGGCCGTCATCGGCACGCATCCGGACCGCACCGCGCGCACGCCCAGGCACCATCGGAAGTCCAACACGTCCAACCCTCATCTCAACTTCCGTGAAGCCATCCTGGCCGCCAAGGTCAAATTCGAGTTTCAGTTCGCACGAGCACGGATCCTTGGATAGAAAGGATCGCTGCGCGGCGCAGCGATGCAACAGAGCAAGGATCAACCGAGATGCGCGGGCATTCGGGGCATCAAATGGATATCAGCGACGTTCGAAATCGCGCCCAGGGGGTTGCGGACGGCCCGGTATCCGATGAAGAGGTCGAATTCGCCCGGGAGATCCTCCGGGCAGAAGCCGGCGATATCGGCTCGGCTCTCTATGTCGTCGGCTATTGCGGCAATCCGACGGATGCACCGCTGATCGAGGCCTACCTCTCCAATGACGAGAAGGATGTCCACGGCGACGTCGCCTTCAAGGCGCTGTGCCGCTATCTCGGCCTCGCTGAGTGGTATCGAGACCGGATCGTGAAGTACATTTTCTCCGATGGTGACACCGATTTTCTGGGAAGCAGGCTCGCCGGAATCCAACTGAGCCACGACTACCTGAAGCGGCGGCGTGACAGCGTGATCGAAGCCAGGCTTGTCGCGATCTTCTGCGACCTTCAGGATGAGGATCGTGACGCCGCCCGCTATGAACTGGTCAAAACGCTGGGACTGAGGAACAAGCTCTCGGATCCCTTCGGGCTTGACCGGAATGCGCCGGACACTGATGCGCCGATGATACTCGATGAAGCCTGCCGCCAGTTCGGCCTGGACCTGCGAAATTTCACGAAGGGTCCGGCGGCATAGGGGCAAAACGCGGGTTTGCGCTTTCATCCCCGGGTGGTTCTGGTAAGAACGCAACACGCATTACGGAGTGCTGCATCATGAGGAATGACAATCTCTGGTACTGTCTTGTCGGCACAGGCGACACCAACACCGGCATGCTGCGGTTCATCGGCGCCGTCGTTGCCTTCATCCTGGTGTTCGGCACGTTCTTCTGGCTGCTGAGCCTCTAAACCACGCCGCTCGGCCGCGCCGCGGACGACCGACCTCTGGCGGCCCCGCCTGCCCGATCTGCTGGCCGAGCCATCGTCCCGCCACACCGCAAATTGGTCGCGCCCAATTGCGCAAGGGCTAATACGCGACGAACGATGAGAGAACGCTCCGAGCACGAAAGCGGTTTCATCACACGCGCTTCCCCCAATTGGGTGAGGAACAATTCGTGAAAGGGAACCAAACGAGACTCGTCCGTCGGCCATACCAAGTTCGCGCCGCCTCGCCCGAATTGTCGGGAAGTCTTCAGGCACCTTGCCAAACGGTAAAGTTGCGATAGAAGTTCAAACGAGACAATTTATACGACAGTCACCATGAACCTCCGCTTCGTCGCCGCCGGCATATGCGTCGCGCTTCTGTGCGCAACCGCGATCGTACTGTTCGCGCCCCGGCCCGATCCGCTCATCGGCTATGCCAGGTACGAACGGGGGATTGCGGCACTGCGCAAACATCCGGGTGCCGCGCAGGAGTTCGTGACGACGTGCGCACAGGAAGCGGAGACCGAGTTCAAGGATAAGGACCTCGAGGGAACGTCCTATTCCAGCCGGGCCGAGATGGCGCTGGACCTCTACCGGCGCTATTTCGCGGTCGCCATCGATGGCAGGCTGACACTTGCGGAAATCAACCGCCCCTCCCTTCCGCTCTCCGTGCTCGAGGAAGCCGAACGGCGGGAACCGCGCTTCCCTTGATGACAGGACCTTCGCAGGTAGCCCTGCTGGCGCACCACATCGGCCATCGAGCCCCAGCGCCGACAAAAAGGCCGGAGCGCGCGACTCCGGCCTTCCTTTTCTTGCGCTCTCAAAACCGTGCCAGTACATCCGTGGTCAAAGTCGAAAGCAACGCGCGACTGCGAGCGTCGTGCTCAACAGTTTGCTTGTATTAATGTTATAGGACCGGGCGCATTTCTGGACAAGCTGTCCCTTTGGGCTACAGCACACGCCAGGGATTAGTCTTGACGATGCATCTCGGCCGGCAAACAGGGCCGCTTTCCGACTTTTCACACCAAGACAATCAGCGATTACTTAATTATAGTAACCTAGACTGGCGGCCGCAGAGGCCAGCGCACGGCGCCCCCCCTCGATGGGGAGGCCGTCCCGTTCGCGGGCGTCGTCAGGGTCGTTCGGCGCGCCTGGGGAGGCATATGTCGGGGTTCGATCACAAGCACATGAATGGCGCGGTGCTTACCGCGATCCTGGTGCTCGCCGCCCTCTTCCGCCTGCATGACGTTCAGCAGCCGCTGGTCGATGCCTTCAGCTGGCGGGAGGCCAGCACGGCGATGATGGCCGACAATTTCTTCCTGCGCAGCTGGAACATCTTCTTTCCGGAGGTGAGCTGGACCGGACCGGACCCCTCCTATCAGGGCCGCGAGCTGCAGGTCATCTCCTATATCACCGCTCTTCTCTATGCCGTCTTCGGCTGGGACGACACCTGGGGCCGGCTCGTCGCCATCGCCTTCGGCGTATGGGGCGTCTTCGCGCTGCATCGGCTGATTGCGCGGCTCTGGGATGAGGCCCACGCCCATGCCGGCGCCTTCCTTTTGGCGATCATGCCGGGCGCTGTCATGATCGACCGCTCGTTCCTGCCGGATCCGGCCATGCTGGCGCTGGTGACGACGGGCGCCTGGGCTTATGTCGCCTATCTTGAGAACGATCGCCTGCCCGTGCTCATCGCCGCCGGCCTGCTGACCACGATCGGCGTACTCGCCAAGCTCCCGGGCATCGCCGTGGTCGTGCCGATGGCCTACGCGACCTTTGTCATCCTGCACCAGCGCGACAGGCTCAGCCTCGGCCGCCTGCTCGTGATCCCCCCTGTGGCGCTCGTCGCCGGCGCGCTGATCCTCGGCTACTATCGCTGGGCGCACTATCTCGGCACCAATTACCCACCCTATCATGTGGCCGGCAGCGGCTATCTCTGGAGCGATGGCTTTGCCAGGTTCTTCGAAGAGGCGTTCTACATTCCCGCCACCTGGAAGATCGCCAGCAGCTGGCTCTTCACCCTGCCGGTAGTGATCCTCACGGGCATCGCTCTCCTGACCGCGCCGCCGGCGGCAAACGAAGGGGCGCCGGACGATGCATCCGCCTCCAGCGCGCGCTGGTTCTTCCACCTCTGGTTTCTGGGGGCCGCACTCGTCTATGTCTTCGCCGCGCGCGAGATCAAGACCAACCCCTGGAACTTCCATATCTTCAATGTGCCGATGGCGGCTCTTGCCGGGCGCGGCCTCATCCTGCTCGTCGGCATCGGCCGCGAACAGGGGTTGCACACCCGCGCGCTGCGGCTTGCGGCCATCGCCGCCGTCGTTGTCATCGGCGGCAGCATCCCCGGCCTGTCGCTGATGAAGACGCCCTATGCCGATCACGGCGAAAAGCTCGGCACCAGGCTCAGCGAACTCAGCCAGCCGGGCGATCTCGTCATCACCGCAACGCCGACGATCGGCGATCCCGTGGCGATCTATTACAGCCGCCGCCGCGGCTGGGTCTTCCCGCCCGGCGGCGGCGAAACCGAATGGTCGATGCTGCTGGAAGACGACGACGCGATCGAGGCGCTGGAAGAACTGCGCGCCAGAAACGCCAGCTGGTTCGGCATCACCAAGAACGCCCGCGACATGCAACGACGCCGCTTCCTCGAATACAACAAGGGCCTGATTGCCCATCTCGACAAAACAGCCGAGCGCGTCGTCGACGACGACACGATGCTGATCTATCGGCTGACGCCGCCGGGAAACCGCGGCAAGGCTGGTCGTACGCGCTCAGCGCGCATGCTCGCATCAGCTCCTGACGGCCAGCCGGTCCTGCCCGACGCCACCCCTTGAGCGCCTGCCGCCTGCAGCCTGCAGCCTGCATGTCAGGCCTGTATCGGCCCCGGTTTGAGGGCAAGGACACGGTTGCGACATTGGCCGCCAAACAGGACGGGCAACATCGTCGGGGCCGATGCCGGTCGCCTCACCCGAACAGGTCTCCGGCGCGCCGGGCGCTCGGTGGCGCCACCCGCCGGTCACCGTCGAACAACGGCCCGCCATGGGGCTGCAGTTCCTCTTCGGCAAGCCGGATCAATTCCGCCACCTGCCCTTCGCCCGCCTGCCGGAAGGCGGCATCGAAGCGCTCGGCAAGGCCCTCGTCCAGGCGAGAAACCAGCCGCGGCAGCCACTTGCCGCGACCGGACCAGTGCCCGCGCCCACGAAGCATCAGGTCAGCAAGCGGCGTCATCAGCTCGGCGGCGATGGTGCGTCTCTCGGCCGCCGGGCGTGGATCGCGAAGGTCGTCGATAAGGTCGGTGATCTGATAGCGAAGCGCGTCGCGCTGCTCCGGTGTCAGCGGTGGCGGCCCCATCCCGAGACGCCGTCGCGCAGCGGCCTGAAGTGCTTCAGCGCGTGCCAGCTCGCGGCCGACCGCGACACCGCCCGCCAGCATATCCAGAAGCACCGGCCGGCCACCTGCGACATCCTGATCGGCGAACCAGTTGAGCGTCTCGGCATCGTGCACGAAGGCTTCCACCGGGAACCCATGGGAATGAAAACTCTCACGCCAGGCGGCGGGCAGGGTCTCGTGCAGGACCACCAGGTCGATATCGGAGGAGGCCGTGTTCGCCACGCAGGATCGAACCCGCAACAATGGCAAAGCTTGCCCTCGGGAACCGCTCGGCGAGCACCGCTTCGGCCGCAGCCAGCGCCTCCGCCACGCGGTCGTCAGTCCTGCTGCACATTCGAGCCCCCAAACGCAAGGATCCTCCCGATATGGCGTTCACATCGGGAGGATCCTTGAAGGAAGCGATGGACGCGTGAAGCTATTGCAGCGTGCGGACCGGTGCCGGTGCCGGCTGGCCGGCGGCAGCGCCCGCGGCATTGTTGGCCGATCGGCCGGAATCGAGGCCGGTCGCGACGACGGAGACGCGGAAGGTGCCGTCGAGCGTGCGGTCAAAGATCGAACCGACGACGATGTCGGCTTCGTCATAGACTTCTTCGCGGATGCGGGTCGCGGCCTCGTCCACCTCGAACAGCGTCATGTCCATGCCGCCGGAGATGGAGATCAAGACACCCTTGGCGCCGCGCATCGATACTTCGTCGAGCAGCGGGTTGGCGATTGCCGCTTCAGCCGCCTTCAGCGCGCGGCCCTCGCCGGTCGCCTCGCCGGTGCCCATCATCGCCCGGCCCATGCCCTTCATGACCGACTTCACGTCGGCGAAGTCGAGGTTGATCAGGCCTTCCTTGACGATCAGGTCGGTGATGCAGCCGACGCCGGAATAGAGCACCCGGTCGGCGATCACGAAGGCATCGGCAAAGGTGGTCTTGGCATCGGCGATGCGGAACAGGTTCTGGTTGGGGATGACGATCACGGTATCGGCCGCCTCACGCAGGCGCTCTATTCCGAGCTCCGCGGTTTCCATGCGGCGTTTGCCCTCGAAGCTGAACGGCTTGGTGACGACGCCGACCGTCAGGATGCCGGCCTTGCGCGCCGCTGCCGCAATCACGGGTGCTGCGCCCGTGCCCGTGCCGCCGCCCATGCCGGCGGTGACGAAGCACATGTGCGTGCCGCCAAGGTGGTCCATGATTTCGTCGATCGATTCTTCCGCCGCCGCCCGGCCGACATCCGGCAGCGAGCCGGCGCCGAGACCTTCGGTCACGGCCGCGCCGAGCTGGATGATGCGCGACGACTTCGACATCGCAAGCGCCTGCGCGTCTGTGTTTGCCACCACGAATTCGACGCCCTGAAGCCCTTCGTTGATCATGTTGTTGATGGCGTTGCCGCCACCGCCGCCGACCCCGATGACAGTGA
Source organism: Ensifer sp. 2TAB8 (assembly GCF_052115125.1). Taxonomy (NCBI): domain Bacteria; kingdom Pseudomonadati; phylum Pseudomonadota; class Alphaproteobacteria; order Hyphomicrobiales; family Rhizobiaceae; genus Ensifer; species Ensifer sp. 2TAB8. Next base: position 7,281 of record NZ_JBFRGB010000002.1, read on the forward strand.
TCTTCGGGCGCATTTCGGTGATCGTGGGCTTCTTGAAATCGTTCATGGCTTGTCTCCTAGAGCCGGCGCCTCGCGCGGCACCGGCAGCGGCGAATCGGGCAGCTGTTATTTTAGGAATTGAAAAAAGCCATGGAGAAGGCAAGAAAAAAGCACCGACAGCCTATCCACATAAGTATTTTCGCGGGGCCGCAAAGGCGGGAGAGCCGGCTTTAGCAGCGCTCTGGTCGGGAATGTGTTTGGCCATGCAATCAACACTTTAGGTGACTTCGCCCCCACCCTAACCCTCTCCCCGCAGGTGGGGAGAGGGGACGCCGACGTTGGCCACCTCGCCGAGTGGAACTGCCGTAGAACCACGCAGCGCTTGGGAATGCCTGATGCACAGCGAGCAGTTGCCGCGAGTCTCCTTCTCCCCGTGACGACCGGGAGAAGGTGGCCGGCAGGCCGGGTGAGCGCCGATCTCGACGTCTAGAGGCAACGCGAGAGGCGCCCTTCCCTCAAAAGATGCGCTAAGCCTCAAAACTCGGCCGCGAGCGCACCCGCTCCAGCCAGCGCTGGACGTTTTTCGCCGATGCCGGGATTTCCATGCCGAAGACGTCGCAGAGCCAGGCGGTAACGCCGGCGGTGATGTCGGCGATCGAAAATTCCTCGCCGGCGAGATACGGCCGCCCGTCGGAAAGCTCGTCGTCGAGCCAGCCCCATTTCTTCGGCACCGCCACCCGCTCGGTCTCGGCAAAGGCCGGAAACTGCGTCAGCCGCTCGGCGAAGAAGGCATCCGAATGCAGCGCCACGTTGCCGACGGTGCCGAGGATGACGAGTTCGGCGCGCCGGTTCCACATCTCCACCTTGGCGCGGCTGACGGCATCGTGACCGAAGAGCGGGTGCTCAGGGTTGGTCTCCTCGAGATAGCGGCAGATCGCGACGCTTTCGGTGATGATCGTGCCATCGTCGAGCTCGAGCACCGGGATCTGGCCGAGCGAATTGACTGCCAGGAACTCCGGCGCCTTGTGCTCGCCCTTGCCGAAATCGACGTCCACCATCGGCAGCGAAATCCCCTTCTCCGCCATGAAGATGCGAACGCGATACGAATTCGGGCCCATGCCCTGATAAAGCTTCATCTTATCCTCCTGTCGATGAGGCGGCTCGCCTCGTTCCTCCTCAACCGCATAGCGCGGAATACCGGTTGCTTATAGCAACCGGTTTCATTTAACTCAACGGTTTATTTCATCTCCACCGAAATTCTTGAATTGTCCGCCAGTGTCCCATTGCCTGGGATAAATCGGAAGCGGAGCCGCCGCTTGAATATCGTCGGCCATCATGCTTGCCTCCTTTGAAACAGGAGCCCTGCCATGTTCACCCGGTCTGCCGTCCTTTGCCTCGCCCTCCTCCTTGCCGCCAGCCAGGCGGCGGCAGCCGTTGCGCCGAACTATCAGCGCGCCCGCGAACTCAACGCCGTCATCAACGCGGTCGCCGTCGCCGTTCCCAAATATCCGATCGACAAGATCATCAGCCAGGGTCGCGACCGCTATGCGGTCGTCGCCGGCAAATGCACCGTCATCGCGCGGATCGTCGGCCTGCCGTCGAAACCCGGGGTGGTTGGCCCGCGCCAATTCGAAGTCCAGCTCGACAAGCCCGATTGCGATTGAGGCCGCCGCTAGAGCCGCCACCCCTGGCGCACCACGAAGCGCGCCGTTTCCCCCGGCATGATCGCCCTGTCGCCAAAGGCCTTCAGCGCCTGGCCATCGGGCAGCGCCAGTGTCAGGGCGAAGCGTTCGCCTTCGAACACGCAGGAGATGACGCGAAACGCCATGCCCTCGCCGTCGTGGCGTACATGCTCCGGCCGAACGAGGACGTCACGAACGGCTGCGTTCCCCGTGCCCGCCTCGCCGCTACCGGCAAGTGCTGACCGCAGCGTCGGCCATTCCAGCGCCCGCGGCGTGCCATCCGGCACCGCCAGCTTGAGGACCGAGCCGCGGCCGATGAGGCCGCCAACGACGGCGCCTTCGGGTCTGGCGTAGATCTCGGCGGGTGGCGCCATCTGCATCAGCCGCCCCTCGGACATCACGGCGACATCGGTCGCAAGCGCCATCGCCTCGGCCTGGTCATGTGTCACATAGATCATCGTCGCGCCCGAGCGTTCATGGAAGATGCGGAAGGTCTCCTCCATCGATTTGCGCAGATGCTGGTCGAGATTGGCGAGCGGCTCGTCGAGCAGCACCACATCGGGCGAGGTCACCAGGCAGCGGGCGAGCGCCACGCGCTGGCGCTGGCCGCCGGAAAGCGCTGCCGGCCGGCGATCGGCGTAGTCCGTAAGCTTCACCAGCGCCAGCGCGTCACCGACGCTTCTTTGCCACGCCGTGCCCGAAATGCCCCGCACCTTCAGCGGATAGCCGACATTTTCGGCCACCGTCATATGCGGCCAGAGCGCATAGGACTGGAACACCATCGCCATGTTGCGCCGTTCCGGCGGCAGCGCCCGTGCGGCATCCGAAAGCCGCCTTTCACCGAAATCGATCGAGCCATCGCTCGGCTGCTCGAAGCCGGCGATCATCCTGAGCACCGTCGTCTTGCCGCAGCCGGACGGCCCGAGCAGCGCCAGGAAGCCACCTTCCCGCACCGTCAGCGACACATCCGACACCGCCGGCCGGCCGCCGCCGAAATGCTTGGTGAGGTGGTTGAGGATCAGTTGCGCCACGGCAGCACCCCCTCGGGAAGATAGTTTGCGAGCGCCTCGAGTGCGGCCATCAGGGCGACGACCATCACCACGACAAGCACCGAGAGCGCGGCCGCAAGGTCTGACGAGCCGCTGTCGTCGAGGTTGAAGATGGCAACGCCGAGCGTCTGGGTGCCGGCAGACCAGAGCAGCGCCGAAACCGTCAGCTCGTTGGCGGCAATCAGAAAGACGAGGATGATCGCAACCCCGGCAGCCGGTGCCACCAGCGGCAGGATCACGTCGCGCATGCGCCGGAAGAACCCTGCGCCCGAGAGACGCGCGGCCTCCTCCAGCGACGGATCCATCTGCAGGAAGGCGCTCATGACAGGCTTGAGGCTGACGGCGAGGAACGAGGAGAAATAGGCGATGAGGATGATCCAGATCGTGCCGTAGAGCGAAACGTTGAGCAGAGGCAGCGGTGCTGCAAAGGTGAGGATGAAGGCGACCGCCAGCACGATGCCCGGCAGCGCATAGGGAATTTCGATGAGGATGCCGAGCGTATCCGCCAGCCACCCCTTGCGCCGGGTCATGAGATAGGCAGCCGGCACGGAGACCGCGAGCAGGCCGAGTGCTGCGCCGGTCGCAAGGAACATCGAATTGCCAAGCGCCTTCAGCGTCATCGCCTGGCGAAAGAGGATTTCTTCGTAAGCGCTGAGCGACACGGTCTGAAGGTTGAGCGGCACGCCATAGGCCGGCACCAGCGAGCTTGCGACAAGGGCTGACAGCGGCGCCACCAGCACGAGAAACAGGATTGCCACGAGGGCCAGTTCGACGACCACGCGGAAATGCCTGAGCGAAAAGGCGGCATTAGCGCCGGAAATCCCGATGATGCGGTAATCCCGGCCTGACAGTGCCCGCTGCTGCAGGATCAGCCCGGCGGCTGCGATCATGGCGATCAGACTGGAGAGAAGCGCGATCTCACCGAAGGTGCCGGCGCCGAAGCTTGCAAGGCGCGTATAGATGAGCGTCGGCAGCACCGCGATTCCCGCGGGAATGCCGAGGATCGCCGGAATGCCGAAATTGCCGACTCCGGAAACGAAGGCGATCGCCGCACCTGCAATCAGCCCCGGCAGCGACAGCGGCGCGACGATGTCGCGAAAGACGCGAAATGGCGTGGCCCCGGCAAGCCGTGCCGCCTCCACCCCGTCGCGCGGCGCGGCGGAAAGCCCGGCTTTCAGCGCCAGAAAGACGAGTGGCGCATGCTGGACGCCGAGAAGCAGCGAGATGCCAGCCAGCGAATAGAGCGGCTGCGGGCTGCCGAGCGGCGGCGCGATCCCGAGCGTCTTTAACAGCGGGCTCGCCGGCCCCGTCATCTCCACCCAGGCAAGCGCCGTCACCTGCGGCGGGATCATCATCGGCAGCATGAAGGCGAAGCTGAGCGTAAGCTTGCCGCGCACATCCGTCAGCGCCACGGCGAAGGCAAAGAGCGCGCCGATGACGACGGAGACGACCGTGCCGCCGGTCGCCGTTATCAGCGTGTTGCGGATCGCTGCAAAGGTCGCGGGCTCCGTCAGCACGCCGATCGACCGGCCAGAGACGAGGCCTGCGAAGCCGGCCTTCGCCAGGCTGAAGAGCGGTAGCAGGCAGAGGAGAAGCAGGCAGGCGAAAACGAAGGGCACCAGCCAGCGCGGCTCCGCAGCAGGGCTCGCCCCTGCCCGCACCTTGGACACGCCGATCGTCCGGCCCTGAAAGGGAAAGCGCAGCCAGCGGGACCGGCTGCGCGCATCACTACGTTCCAGCATTCCGGCAATCAGTTCGTGCCGAAGATGCCGGAGAAGGTTTTGAGATCCGCATCGGAATTCTTCACGGCCTCGGCCGCATTGACCGGCAGAACCTTGATCGTCTCGCGCGCCGGATAGCCCTCAGGCAGCGCCACGCCGTTGCGGGCCGGGATATAGCCCATCTTCACCGCCGTCTTCTGGCCATCCTCGGACAAGAGGAAGTCGACGAACTTCTTTGCAGCCTCGACGTTCTTGGCGGTCTTCAGGATGCCGACCGGCTCGGTCACGGCCGAAACGCCCTCGGCCGGGAAGACGAATTCCACCGGGGCGCCCTTGGCCTTCTCGCGGATCGCCATGAAATCGACGAGCATGCCATAGGCCTTCTCGCCGGTCGCAACCGCCTTCAGGACGCCGCCATTGCCGCCGGCAGCCGTAGCACCGTTTGCAGCAAGCGCCTTGTAATAATCCCAGCCGAGGCCGTCGATGCCGGTCAGCGTCTGCGCGTGGATGAGGGCAGCACCCGAGGTCAGCGGGCTCGGCATGGTAACAAGGCCTTTGGCCTCAGACTTCGCCAGGTCCTGCCAGCCCGCGGGCTTCATCGCGGCAGATGAGTTGTAGACGATGCCGGTCGTGATCATCTTGGTGGAGTAATAGGCGCCGCCGGCATCATAGAGCGAAGCGTCGTAGTTTGCCGCTTCCGGCGACTTGTAGTCGGCAAGATGGCCCGCTTCCTTCAGCCGCTGCATCGTCACGGTGTCGGCGATGAGCAGCACGTCGGCGACCGGATTGCCCGCCTCGATCTCGGCCATCAGCTTGGCCATGATCTTGGTCGTGCCCTCGCGCACCCATTCGACCTCGATGCCAGGATTGGCCGCCCGGAAGGCATCGACGGTCGCCTGCGCATCCTCGTTCGGCTGGCTGGTGTAGAGCACCAGGTTTTCGGCGTAAGCCGCGGTCGAAAGCAGGCCTGCTACCAGCGCGCCGGCAAGGACGGAAACGAACGATTTCATGGGAGATATCCTCGGTTGCAAGATGGCGCCGAGGGATAGAGCCGTGATTTTACAGGGGTGTGACAGGCCGGCCGCGGCGGCCTATTCAAAAAATGCGAAAAATTCGCCGGCGATGTCACACCGGCCGTTCCTGTCTCGTCATGGTATCGGAACCAACGAAAGGAAACGGAACCATGACTGCCAAGATCGACCTTTTCGCCGCTGCCCCGCAACTGATGAAGAGCTGGACCAGTGTCTCGATGGCCGTCGCCGCGAGCCTGGACGCGACCATCATCGAACTCGTGAAGATCCGCGCCTCGCAGATCAACGGCTGCGCCAACTGCATCAACATGCACACGCAGGAAGCCCGCGCCAAGGGCGAAACGGAACAGCGCATCTACCTGCTTTCCGCCTGGCGCGAGGCGCCGTGCTATTCCGATCGCGAGCGCGCCGCACTTGGCTGGACCGAAGCGCTGACGCGTCTGTCTGAAGGCCACACTCACGAAGCGGCCTATCAGGTGCTGAAGCAGCAGTTCACCGAGGAGGAACAGGTGAAGCTCACACTGATGATCAACGTCATCAACGGCTGGAACCGTCTCGCCGTCGGCTTCGGCCTGTGGATCGAGCCGGCTGCCGCCAAGGCCGTCGCTGAGGCCGCTGCCTGATGGCGACCACCGGCAACCAGGACGCAGCGGCGGCTTTCGACCCGCTGCGTCCCAAGCTGATCCGTGTCGCCTACCGCATGCTCGGCTCCGTCGCCGATGCGGAGGACATGGTGCAGGAGGCCTTCATCCGCTGGATGGGGGCCGACCGCACGTCCGTTCGCGAGCCCGAAGCGTTTCTGCGCCGCACCGTCACACGGCTCTGCCTCGACCAGCTGAAATCCGCGCGGCTGAAGCGCGAGACCTATGTCGGCCCCTGGCTGCCTGATCCCGTCGTCGAGGCGGAGCCGGAGGACGACGTCACCCTGCCCCTGATGCTGGCACTCGAACGGCTCTCGCCACTGGAACGCGCCGCCTTCCTGCTGCACGACGTCTTCGGCCAGAGCTTCGACGAGGTGGCCGTGACGATCGAGCGCGATGCCGCCGCCTGCCGCCAGCTGGCGGCCCGTGCCCGCACCCATGTGCGCGAGGAACGCCCCCGCTTCCAGATCGAGCAGCAGCGCGGCCTCGAACTTGCCAACGCCTTCTACGCCGCCTCGCGCGGCGGCGACATGAAGACGCTCGGCGCCATGCTTGCAGCCGACGTCAGCGTCCATTCCGACGGTGGCGGCAAACGCCCGGCCGCTCTACAGCCGATCCTCGGCTTCGATGCTGTGATGAAGGTGCACGCGCAGCTGGCCGTCCTCTTTGCCAAAAACGGCTCGACCCTGGTACGCGCCGGCTTCATCAACGGCCTGCCGGGCTTTGTGACCCGAGAGGCCGACGGCGAGCTGCAATCGACCGCGCTGGAGATCGCGGACGGCAAGGTGGTGGCAATCTATGTGGTGCGCAACCCGGACAAGCTCACGCATCTGCATTAGCCGGCGATAGACAGGCAAACACCGTTTGCGGGTTTTCGAGAGAACCTGGTGCACCCGCCAAGGTCTCCGTCATTCCTGTGCTCGTCACAGGAATCTCGAGCAGTTCAGCTTGAACTGCGGAACCAGCCCGAGTCCTTGGGCTGAAAGGAGCCCTTTGACCCGACGGACGTCGGGTCGCTGGATCCCGGCCACACGGGCGAGGATGAGGGAGATTGGGACACCCGCTCGCGATAAGGCATCTTCGGCTCCGCAGCCTGCCAACAGTCCTGCGCGAACTAAGCCGCCCGCTCTTGCTCGGCGCCACTCTTCTCCGGAATCCGCGCGATCACCTTGATCTCGAAATCGAAGCCGGCGAGCCAGTTGACGCCGATGGCGGTCCAGTTCGGATAGGGCTTTTCGGAAAAGACGCGGTCCTTGACCGCCAGGATCGTTTCGAACTGGTTCTCCGGATCGGTATGGAAGCTTGTCACGTCGACAATATCGTCAAAGGTGGCGCCGGCGGCTTTCAGCGTCGCTTCGAGATTGTCGAAGGCGCGTTCGACCTGGCGGGCGAAATCCGGCTCCGGCGTGCCGTCGTCGCGGCTGCCCACCTGGCCGGAAACAAACAGCAGATCGCCGGAGCGGATGGCGGCGGAATAGCGGTGCGCCTCGTAGAGTGCGTGGCGGTTGGCGGGAAAGATTGCATCACGTGTCATTTCTCTGGCCTTTCTGAAATTCGAGCTAAATCCAGGGCGCAGAAACGGGCGCGCGCTGCCCGATCAGGCAGAACTTCACAAAAGCCGCTTCATTTGATATACGCCACGTATATGAACTAACCAAATACGACGCGTATGTCAAATCCATATACGCACCGTATCTGAAATTGAGGACGATGATGGCCAGAAGCCGCCAGGAAACGATGGAGGAAAACCGCGCGAAGCTGATCGCGGCGGGCCGAAAGGCTTTTGCGGAAAAGGGTTATGCCGCCGCCTCGATGGATGAACTGACGGCCGATGTCGGGCTGACGCGCGGCGCGCTCTACCATAATTTCGGCGACAAGCGCGGGCTGCTTGCGGCCGTCGTCAACCAGATCGACGGCGACATGGCCGCGCGCGCCAAGGAGATCGGCAGCGCCAGCGAAGACGCCTGGCAGGCGATGCTTGCCGAAGGGGCCGCCTATATCGAGATGGCGCTTGATCCCGAGGTCCAGCGCATCGTGCTGCTCGATGGCCCGGCCGTGCTCGGCGATCCCTCGAAATGGCCGAGCCAGAACAGCTGCCTGGTGGCGACGAAGCGGTCGGTGGAGCAACTGCTGGACAAGGGCATCCTGAAGCCGGTGGATCCCGAAGCGGCAGCCAGGCTGCTCAGCGGTGCTGCACTCAACGCCGCCCTCTGGGTCGCCGCCAGCGATGAGCCGAAGACGGTTCTGCCGAAAGCGATCGACGCCTTCCGCGCCATGGCAACCGGCCTGCTGGCGGGTCGCTGAGGCGCACCTGTTCGAGGCGGCGCAGCGGCGAAGGCTAGCCGGCCTTCCCGCTAACCAGCTCCCAGAGATCGACCCCTCCGGAGCGCCCCTTGACGTGCACCATGCCCATCGCGCGGAAGTCGAATTGATCGGCAACGGCGGCATGCACCGCCCCGCTCACCAGGATCGAGGTGTTGTACTCCTTGTTCAGCCCTTCGAGCCGCGAGGCGACATTGATCGTGTCGCCCATCGCCGTGTATTGCTGGCGCGCGATCGCGCCGAAGCTGCCCACGACCGCCGGGCCCGTATGCACGCCAAACCGCGTGAACAGTTCGGGACGGCCGTTCTTGCGGTTGGTCTCGTTCAGGCGATCGACCGCCGCCTTCATCGCCAGCGCGCAGTGACAACCATGCTCGATGTGCTGCGGATCCTCTACCGGCGCGTTCCAGATGACGAAAATGCTGTCGCCGAGATACTGGATCACCGTCCCGTGGTATTGCTCCGCCACCGTGTTCAGCATCTCGAAATAGGCCGAGAGGATATCGACGACCTCCTCGGGAGAATGCTGCTCGGAGATGGTCGTGAAGTCGCGCACGTCGGTGAAGAGCGCGGTCACGTTTTGCCGCCTGCCTCTGACGGTCGCGCCGCCCTCGGGATCGATGATCCGCCGCACCACCTCTCGCGGAACATAGAGGGCAAACTGGACGATGGCGCGACGGCTGGCGGAAAGTGCGCCCCCGAGCGTGTTGATCTCGGTGATCCAGGAATGCGGTACGTCCTTGCCGGCAAAGTTCAGGTCGCCGATCCGCCGCGCCTCGTCGGCAAGATGATAGAGCTTGCGGCTGACCACGCGTGACAGCATGAGCGAGCCGACGACGCCCGCCACCAGCAGGCCCCCGGCAATCAGGAGATTGCGCAACAGCAGCCGGTTTGCCTGCGCCACGAGATCCTGCAGCGGCACGACGATTGCGACCGAGCTGCCCTTGAACAGGCCGGAAACGCTGACCGGCGCCATCTGGACCAGATAGCGTTCGCCGGCGAAATCGGCTTCGGCAAGGCCGCCGCCCGCATAGGCCGGGTCCTTGCGCAGCCGCGCGACGACGTCGAGGCTCGGGTCCAGGCTGTGCATGTCGGCCCCGTGGCCGCCCGACCATGCGCCAAGGATCGTGCTCATGACCGCGGGATCAGAATGGGCGACGAGGTTGTTGTCGCTGCCGATGACATAGGATCGCGCTCGCGGCGATATCTCCCGCGCATCGAGCAGGCGGCTGACGGTCTGCAGGTGAATGTTCGTGCCGACCACGATGCCGTTTCGGCCCTTCAGCGGCGCCGCCAGCGCCAGGGTCGGCACCTTGAGCGTTCCGGTGACATAGGGCCCGACGGACACCGCGCCGCCGCTTTTGGTGGCGGCCTGATACCAGGGGCTCTGCCGCGGGTCGAAATTCGTCCGCTCGAACGGGCGCTCCCCGATCTGCCTGGCTTGGCCGTCGAGGAACCGAAGGGTCGAAACGGTTCCCGTGTCCTGCCCATGCGCGAGCAGCCGTACGGCAAAGGCCGTGCCCACCGGTGCCGCGAGGCTCTGGCGAACATAGTCCCGTTCCGTATTGATGACCTGCAGGTAAGAACCGTCAGGATAGCCGGCATAGACGCTCGTCGCGTTGGAAACGCTTCTGAGCACCTCCAGGAAGAACTGTTCCTTCGGCTCCAGGTCCCCCGGCGGCGCGACGGCCAGCTGCGGCACGGTGGAGGCAAGCGCGACCGCCTCATGGCCGCCCTCCAGCGCGTTTCGGTATCCCTCGATCAGCCGCAGGCTCATCTCCCGCATATGCTTCTCGCCGGCAAGGATCGCCGCCTGCCGTCCCTGGCTGAACGCCATCCAGATGATCGGCGTCGCCGTTAGAAGCAGGAGCGCGACGACGAGCACGCTGAGATGCACTCTGAGAGGCTTGGACCAGTTCACGCAATTACCCCGAAACGCGACCGTACGGAGGCGAGCCTAGCACCTGGCCGCATTGGCAGGAATGCGCAATCTTTCAAACAAATAGGCCATTTCATTGAATCGATGAGACAATGAAATGGCCCGGTGCAGGCAAAGGCTTTTTCGAGCCTCAGTTCAGCGGGATCGCGTTGTCGTCCTTGCTCGCCTGGTAGACGGCGGAAAGATCGTCGTACTTGGCGCGGATGGCATCGGCGCGGGACTTCAACTCGTTGCGCTTCGGCTCGGGCAAACTGTCGATCAGCTTATGGATCGACTGGCCTTTCCAGAACGCGTTCGTCCGGTTGTAGCCGCCCGGCTCCAGCGTGAAGACCTCCTTCAGGATCTTGAGATCATGGGGGATGGAGAACGAGTCACGCGAATCCTCGTGGCTGAAGAAATAGAAGAAATTGTCGAATCCTGCCCAGGTTATCGCCGAAAGGCACATCGAGCAGGGTTCATGCGTCGAAAGGAAAATGAGATCGCGGCTGTCCGGCCGCTCGGTTCCTTCGATCTCGTAGAAGCGCTTCAGCGTGTGCACTTCGCCATGCCAGAGCGGATTTTCCGTCTCGTTGTTGGTTTCGACGAGCACCGTCGAAAGATCGGATTTGCGCATCAGCGCGGCACCGAAGATCTTGTTTCCGGCTGCAACGCCTTTTTCCGTCGCCGGAATGATGCCGTGCTCCATGGTGCCAAGCAGCGCATCCAGCAGTTGGTAGGTGTCGGTCTCCGTTGTCATTCCCAATGTCCTTTTGTTGGGTCTTTCAATCAACGCCAGGAAAAACAGGAAGCGGTTCCTGCCCGGAATGGCGGGCTCTCAAAACAATCCGAAGCGGCCTTCGGATTGTGCATTTCAAGGCAATTCCGCAAGACGTCTCAAGAGGGCGTCACCCGGGATTGCATGTACGAGGCGATGGTCGGCTCAGTGCGCCTCCGCCACGATCAATGGCACCTCGACGCCCTTGGCGTCGTAGAGCTTGCCGTTGAGGAAATAGTCGCCGTCATGAAGCCGCGCAATATCCTGGTAGCGGATCGTGCGCTCCGTCGCCGCCACGAACACCGACTGCTGATCGGAATTGCCCGCGGTGAAGTGGTTGAACAACAGGTTGAGCAGGATCGCCATGACTGCCGCCGACGAGATGCCCGAATGGAAGATCGTCGCGACCCAGGCCGGGAAGTGCTCGTAGAAACCGGGAGCTGCGATCGGGATCATGCCGAAGCCGATGGATGTCGCAACGATGACCAGGTTCATATTGTTGTTGTACTCGACCTTGGACAGCGTGCGGATACCGCTCGCCGCAACCGTGCCGAAGAGCACGATGCCGGCGCCGCCGAGAACCGAGGTCGGAACGGAGGCAACGATGCGCCCCATGATCGGCAACAGGCCGAGCGTCACCAGGAACAGGCCGCCGGTTGCCACCACATAGCGGCTCTTGACGCCGGTGACCGCAACGAGCCCGACATTCTGGGCAAAGGCGCTCTGGGTGAAGGAACCGACGATCGGCGCGAGAATGCTCGACAGCATGTCGGCGCGAAGCCCGTCGCCGAGCCGGCGCGAATCCACCTTGGTCTCGACGATCTCACCGACGGCGAGAATATCGGCCGAGGTTTCGACCAGCGTCACCATGATGACGATCAGCATCGAGATGATCGCGGCGAGCTCGAAGGTCGGATAGCCGAAGTGGAAAATCTTCGGCAGCGCGAAGACCGGGCCGTTGGCCACTTGCGAAAAATCGGTCATGCCGGCCACATAGGCGATGCCCGTGCCGATGACGATCGAAAGCAGGATCGAAAGGCGGGAAATCGACGCGTCGCCGAGCTTGCTCAAGAGCAGCACGATGATCAGCGTCACGGCCGCAAGCTGGATATTGGCGGTGCTGCCGAAGTCCGGCGCCGCCTTGTTTCCGCCCATGGCCCAGAATGCCGCCACCGGCATCAGCGTCAGGCCGATGGTGGTGATGACGATGCCGGTGACCAGCGGCGGGAAGAAGCGGGTGATGCGCGAAAATACCGGCGTGATCAAAAGGCCGATCAGCGAGGCCGCGATGACCGCGCCCAGGATCGCCGGGATGCCGCCGTTGCCCGAAATCGCGATCATCGTCGCGACGCCCGAGAACGAAACCCCCTGCACCAGCGGCAGCCGGCTGCCGAAGTAAGGCACGCCGATCGTCTGCAGGATGGTCGCAAGACCGCCGGCAAAGAGCGAGGCGGTGACGAGCAGGCCGACATCGGCGGAATTCAGGCCCGCCGCCTGGCCAAGGATCAACGGGACGGCAACGATGCCGCCATACATGGTCAAGACATGCTGCAGACCATAGGCCAGATTGGCGCCGATGCTCAGCCGTTCGTCTTCGGGATTCTCTGGTAGTGCGTTTTCCTCTGCAATACTTGCCAAGGGTATCTCCTCCATACCTTTGCGATTGCCCCGTCTCCAGCGGGACAACCAAAAGGTAACGGAAGGGCGGCAAATCGCGCCTTCCTAAAAAACGCGAAACACCTTTCGGGATTCGAACGGGAATGCGTGGGAGCCGCTCCGGCGTCCGTGCGGGCCCATCGGCAACGGCGTTCAACGCCAACCTTGGGGCGATTTCGCCCTCACCTGCCGGCCCGGTCAAATAGATCCCGATAAACCCAAAGATGGTACGACAGCGACCTTTAGATCGGTTTCGAGTTCGGCTAAAGAACTTCCGCAGTACTTCGCAATAACATATTCCAACAGGTTGAAAACATGAAAAAATTTCGCTTCGCCTTTTTGGCGTCGGCGGCCGTGCTGTGTGCATCGACCGCAGCCCATGCCGAGGATCTCGTCTTCACGCTGAAGAACGGCACGAACTCGGTTCTGAACAACTTCTACGCTTCGCCGACCGGCGTCGACAGCTGGGAAGACGACATCTTCGGCCGCCAGGCTCTTGGCCCCGGCGAAGAGATGGAAATCACCATCGCCGATGGCCGCAGCGTCTGCCGGTATGACATGCGCTTCGAATTCCAGGGCGAGGATCTCGACACGACGACGGATACGCAGGACCTCTGCGAAATGGGTTCCTATACGATCCACGAGTAATGAACGCCCGGCGGGGAGCCTCAGCGGCCCCCCCGCCGCATGCATCTTCAGGCGGCTTTCAATGCACCGCTTGTGAGACAGGCTTCGGCAAAGGCGGTCGCAACGGCCGAAAGCTTGATGGCCTGCCAGTAGCGGTAATCGTGCACCAGCGCCGACGAAATCCAGCACGCGCCGCGATTGCTCTTCTTTGCCCAGCCGATCAGCCCCGCCTCCCGCGCCAGGCCAAAGAGCCGCGCCGTATGCGTTCTGGAAATACGGTATCGGCTCGACAGGGCGTTGGGAGAAACCTTTCCGATCCAGACCGGCGCCGCGCTATCGGTAGGCAGCGACGGCACATTCTTGATCAGGTCGTGCAGGACGCTGCTTCCGGAATCGGAGCGGACGAATTTGGCAATGCTTGGTGGTGGCTTGTGCCAATCGCGCCGCGCCAAGAGCAGGCGCGCAAACCGGGGCTGCGCCCGGTGCAGGAGGTCCGGCTGCTGCCGCGACAGCGCGAAGCGCCCGCCGCCATCGATGATGTCCAGCGCCCGGAGATGAATATCGAAATATCGTCGGATGAGCTGCTCGCTCATCTCGGTTGCGCGAACCGCGCGCTGCCGGCCGTCCGCGCTCTCGAGCGGCGCGACAAATCCGTATCTCCGCATTTCAAAAAGGAATGCATGCGCGGTGTTGCGGCTGGCGATCACACTCATGGTGCGGGCGAGAATGCCCGGCGAAATCGGCAGGCATGTGCGGTCCTGCCTATGCTCGAAATGCATGGCCATCGTCATCTGGCTGAGCATCCAGCGCCGCAGATCGGCCACGTAGTGCACCTCGCGCGGCAGGGCGAGATGGGTTTCCAGCAGTTCGCGCGCAGCGGAATCGAGCCCCTCGCGAAAGCGATCCATCCGGACCAGATCTTCGGCAGAATAAGGCGGCGATAGCGCCGCGGCGGAAACGACGGATAACGACATGATGGGAGTTTTCGGCACGCTCAACCGCGCGGATGGCGGCCAAGCGGAAGGAGGGCTGGACCCCCATCATACTGGGAATGCAGACGAAATCCAGCGGCAGCAGACCCGGCGGCAGCGGCCTTTCGATACGCCCTTGCGCCTTCCGCTCAGGCAGGAAGCGGCGGCATTTCCGGCGCAGTGAGGCCGCGGAAAGGATCACGCCAGGCGTCGATCTCCTCGAGTTGGCGAGACCAGCGCCTGAGCGCCGGATAGTCCTCGACCGGCAGCCGCGCCGCATCGTTGTAAGGCAGGAACGTCGCCATGCGAAAATCGGCGAAGGAGACGGTATCGCCAACCAGCCAGGCGCGGCCGGAGAGCTCGGCCTCAAGCAGCCGGGCGGCCTTGTGAAAGGCCTTCAGCCCCTCCTCCACCATGGCCTCGTCACAGGAGCCGATACCGTAGCGCAGCTTGGTGCCGCGCTCCCAATGCACCATGTCGCAGGCCCTGATGAAGTTCTCCTTGCCCCAGCTGATCCAGCGGATCATCTCGGGCTCGTCGTCATCCGCTCGCCAGAAGTTGGAGCCTGTCCTGCGCGAAAGAAAGCAGGCGATCGCATCCGCCTCCCAGAGCGAGCGGCCCGGCCGTTCCAGGATCGGCAGCAGCAGGTTGGGGTTGAGCGGCCGATAGCGCTCCGCCTTACCCGGCGCCAGCGGCTCGGCAAATTCGAACGCGACCTCGGCCCTCAGGAAGCGGGCGGCGGCGACCGCCAGTCGAGGATTGGGGTTACGGCTGAAATAGAGCTTCATGCGGTCTCTCTCCCTGCATACACGCTATGAAGACGAACGAAGGCGCCGCTCGCCGACAGGCGCGAGAGAATAATCGAGCGCCGCTTCGGCTTGAAAGAACAGTCATCCGCCTAAATATGGTTGCCGACGGGTGAACAGGAGCATCCCGCTCTCAAGTGGAAGCACCGGAGGCGAAAGATGCTCTGGAATGAGAGTTCCAGGGCGTCCTTGGTACGTTCGGTTGAAGGCACCGCACTCTAGCTGGTGTTGGATTTGTCAGGACTGCGCCAAAGCAGGACCGACAGAACCGCATGAACTGCGACGGCTGGCCACAGCAGGACGCCCACGGAACCGTCCGTCAGTCCGAGGAAAGCCAGGTAGAACGTGACTGCCGCGCTGTAGATCAGCATGCCGAGAAGACCTGAGTTCTTCCAGCAGGCAAGCCCGAGTGCGATCAGGGCAATTCCTGCCACCCGGGCCGTCGGGATAGCAGGGCCGGTCAGTACTTCGCCAAGCAATACCTGCCCCACAAACGAAGGCACCACCACCAGCGCGAGCCCTGTTGCCATCTCCCCGAAGGCGGCGAGATCAAGCACGCGTATCATAGGAACGCACCTCCGCCAGCCGTTTAAGTCCAAGCCTTGCGATCCACCGGCGCTAGAGCTTCCCGCCCTCAAGTGGAACCACTGGGAGCGGAAAGATGCTCTAGATTCAAAGAGCTAGAGCGTCCTTARTGCGTTCGCTTGAACGCACGGCGCTCTAGAGCATCCCGCTTTCAGTGGACCCCTGAAAGCGGAAAAGTCGCTCTAGGGCGTTGCGTTTGGCTTCAATTCGAAAGTCAGCTTGTCGATCTTGCCCGTGAAGCGGAACGGCGTGTCATAGCGATATTCCAGCAAGGCGACGCCGGTGCGTGTGTCGAGACCGACGTCAAAGGTCTCATCCTCGGGGAAGGTAACCGGGATGCCATGGTCTATGCTGTTCCTGGCGACCTCCTTGCCGTCCACCGACAGAACGCCCGTGCCGCCGGCGCCAAGTCCCTTTCCATCCGACTTGAAGTCGAAGACGATCGTGTGCCTGCCGGGTTCGAGCTCCGGTCCCTCCCACATGGTACGCTTGAGGTCGAGGAGATTGTAGAGGAACACGACCTTCCCGCTACCGACACCGAAGTCTCCCTTGCTGAGGAAGAGGCCGTAACCGCCAAAGCGGCCGCCTTCGGTGACGATCATGCCTTGGGCACCGCCGTCGGGTATCTCGACCTCGGCGGTAATCGTATAGGACCTGTTCAAGGTGCTGGGCGCGGCACTGGCCGGTACACCGCTCAATTCTCCCCGATAGGTGAATTCCGTCCGTCCGGCCGTCAGGTTGGGTCGAGGAGCGTTCCAGCGTGCGAGCGTCGAATTGTCGAGCGGCAGCACGTTGTACTTCTTCGCTTCGGCATAGAAGAGGCCCTGCAATTCCTTCAGCTTGTCGGGCATCTTGGCGGCAAGATCGGAGAACTGCGTCGGATCTTCGTCGACGTTGTAGAGTTCCCAGTTGTAGCCGGTGATCACGTCGGGAGGCGTCTTGGTGCTGAGTTCCCACGGCAGTGTCGCGGGCGTCGTCGCGGCGATCCATCCGTCGTGGTAGATCGCGCGGTTTCCCAGCATCTCGAAGTACTGCGTCTGGTGTTGCGTCGGGGCCGTGGCATTCGCCTTGTCCCATGTATAGGCCATGCTGACGCCTTCGATCGGCTCCTGCGTGATGCCGTTGATCGTCTCCGGTTGCGATATGCCGGCCGCTTCCAGGATCGTCGGCACGATGTCGATAAAGTGGTGGAACTGCCGGCGGATGCTGCCGGCGTCATTGATGTGGCCCGGCCAGGACATGACCATGCCCTGCGCCGTCCCGCCGAAGTGCGAAGGCACCTGCTTGACCCACTTGAAGGGGGTATCCATCGCCCAGGCCCAACCGGCCGCGAAATGCGGGAATGTCCGCTCCGAACCCCAGAACGGATACCAGAGAAACTGGTCCTTGACCGGTACCTCGACACCGTTGAACGTGGTGAACTCGTTCGGTGTGCCGTTGACCATGCCTTCGGCGCTCGCTCCGTTGTCGCCGCCGATGTAGATGATCAGGGTGTTGTCGAGCTCTCCGAGGTCTTCCACCGCCTGGATGACGCGCCCGATCTCGTTGTCGGCATAGGCAAGGTAGGCGCCGTACACATCGGCCTGCCTGATAAACAATTTCTTCTCCTCGATACTGAGGGAATCCCATTGCGGCAGCCCTTCCGGCCATGGCGTGAGCTTCGCGCTCTCAGGCATGATGCCGAGCCGCTTCTGATTGGCGAAGATCGTCTCGCGAACCTTGTTCCAGCCCTCGTCGAAGAGGTGCATGTCGCTGATCCTCTTGATCCATTCGGGCGTCGGGTGGTGCGGCGCATGGGTGGCACCGGGTACGTAATAGACAAGCCAGGGCTTGCCGGGGGCGATCTCGCTCAACTGCTTGATGTGCTGGATCGCCTCGTCGGCCATGGCTGTTTCCAGGTTCCATTTGGGGTTGCCCTCAAACGGATAGATGGCGGTCGTGTTGCGGAACAGGTTCGGCTGCCACTGGCTGGCATCGCCGCCGACGAAGCCGTAGAAATAATCGAAGCCCATGCCTGTCGGCCATTGGTTGAACGGCCCCGCCTGGCTCGATTGGTAGGACGGCGTGTTGTGGTTCTTGCCGAACCACGCGGTGGCATAGCCATTCTCCTTGAGGATCGTGCCGATCGTTCCTTTTTCGATGGGAATGATCGAATCGTAACCGGGGTAGCCGGTAGCGATTTCGCCGACCACGCCGAAACCGACGGAATGGTGATTGCGCCCGGTGATCAGAGCCGCGCGAGACGGCGAGCAAAGCGATGTCGAGTGGAAGTTGGTAAAGCGCAACCCCTCATTGGCGATACGGTCCATCGCCGGTGTCGGAATGACCCCGCCAAAGGTGCTCGGTGCACCGAAGCCCTGGTCGTCCGTCATGATGAGCAGCACATTGGGGGCGCCTTTCGGAGGCACGACGCGCGGCGTCCACCAGGGCGTCGATTCCGAGGCCTTTTCCTTGATCACGCCGCCAAAAGCCGGACTTGGCGACGGCAACTGCTTACCCGTGATTGTCGTGGTCGCTCCGGGTGCGCCGAGCGTCCCTGAAACCTGCTGTGCCCATGCGGGCGTAAAACCAAGCGCGAAGAAAGCTGCACCCGCAAGCATGCTCTGGCCAATGGTCATGGCGAACACCTCTGTTGCAGATCGTTGAACCCTCTCCGAATTAGGGTGACCTAATATACGCAAATCACCGCGCACGGGAAAGGTAGAACAACCTGACGCGCGTTTGTTTTACGACCGGTCTTTTCGAGCCCCAGTCATCTCCGACCAATGCGCCGCAGACGGTCTGTCCGGGTCGCCCAGACCCGCGTCTTTCGCTGCGCGAACAATTCCGTTCGGGCTGCGTTCATAAACAGAAGCGTTAGATAGGCTACCGATTCGGAGGTATATCCATGAGAAAGATCATTTCAATCAGCCTGATGCTCGCGTCGTTGATACCCGGCGCAGCCCTGATGCCGGGCGCTGCCCATGCTCAGGGCGTAGAGCTCTATATCGATGGCGGTGGGCCAAGATATGACGATGGCCGACGCTACTACGACGAGGACTATGGCGACGATTATTATCGCGACCGCAACTATCGCGACCGCTACTATCGCGACCGCAATTATCGTGATCGCCGCGCCGGCCGCATTTGTACCCCGCAGCGCGCTTTGGCGATAGCACGGGCCGAGGGCCTGCAGAACGCCAGAGTCGGTCGAACCACCAATCAGTGGATCGAAATCAGAGGATCGCACCGCCGCACGATCATCTTCGGCCTTCAGCCCAGCTGCCCGGTTCGCGGCTACAACAACTGGTAAAATGCATCTGCGGCTTGACGTCGACGGTTGGGGCGATCTTCGCCCCCACCCCGGTGGACGGGCCTACCTTGAGCGTCTCCAGCTGGGAACGACTGTCCGGCCGGCGCGGTGAAGATCATCAGCGCGTCCAAGGACGATACTGGCGCTCTGCGAACACCGTGACCGCGTGAAGACCCGTGCTCCCTATCGAGGCCTCGGCCACTCCCCGGTGAACTTTCCAAGCACCGTCTTGTCCCATTGCCCCCCCGGCCTTTGCCCGGCCGCGTAACCCGTTCGTCTCCTAGCGCTGCCAGACGAGCGAGCCCGCAATGGCGGCCCGCACCCCGCGCCGACAGATCGATCGCCTCTGCGCACCCGGAGCGTTGGCCGGGCGGTCCCATTCGGCGTCGAGCCCAGCGCCGCGAGATTGCGAGCGCCATGCCACACCCGAAAGATTGACCGTCTCGCATCTGTGAATTCGCTTCCCAGATGTTGCGAAACCCGCCCGGCTACCGGCCATCCGCCGCCTGACCTATCTCTCTACCCAACGGCGATGCACTTCACCGAAGCTTCGTCCCGGATCCACCAACGTAGACTTCAACGACGCAGGCACCGCCTGCCTCTTGATCAAAGGACAAGGCAATGGCACTCAAGGATATTCTTCCCGGCAAGCTCGGCTTCGGCGCAGCACCGCTCGGCAACATGTTCCGTGAAATTCCGGAACAGGAAGCGCTTGGCACCGTCGAGGCCGCCTGGAACGACGGCATTCGCTACTTCGACAACGCCCCGTTCTACGGCGCCGGCCTTGCGGAAATCCGCATGGGCGAAGCGCTCGCAGAGCGCCCGCGCGACGAATATGTCATCAGCACCAAGGTCGGCCGGGTCATCCTCGACGAGATCGAGGATGTCAGCGCCCGCGATCTCGGCGAAAAGGGCGACGTCTTCCGCTATGGCCGCCCCAACAAGATCGTCAACGACTATACCTACGACGCGACGCTGCGCTCGATCGAAGACAGCCTCAAGCGCCTGAAGACCGACCGCATCGAGATCGCCTTCGTCCACGACGTTGCCCAGGATTTCTACGGCGACGAATGGCTGAGTGTCTTCGAAACCGCGCGCAACGGCGCCTTCAAGGCGCTCGACAAGTTACGCGACGAGGGCGTGATCAAGTCTTGGGGCCTCGGCGTCAACCGGGTCGAGCCGATCGAACTGCTGCTGGCGCTCGAAGGTCCCCGGCCGGACGGCTTCCTGCTTGCCGGGCGCTACACGCTGCTTGACCATGACCGCGCCCTCCAGCGCGTCATGCCTGCGGTCGCCGAACGCGGCCTCGGCATCATCGTCGGCGGCCCCTACAGCTCGGGCGCGCTGGTTGGCGGACCGAACTTCGAATATGCCCCGGTGACGCCCGCAATCCTGCAGAAGGTGGCAAATATCAAGGCGATCGCCGACCGTCACGGCATCTCGATGAAGGCGGCAGGCCTGCAATTCGCGCTTGCCAACCCAGCGGTCGCAGCCGTCATCCCCGGCGCCAGCCAGCCGAGCCGCATCGCCGAAGACCGCGCCGCCCTCAACGAGGTCGTACCGGCCGACTTCTGGCGGGAACTCAAGTCAGCCGGCCTCGTCAACCCGGCCGCTCCGCTGCCGATCGCCGGCTAAACCAATTCCAGGAGAAGCGTGAAACGGTTTTCCGGTCGGAATTGCGACAACTCGATACCCCTGAAACCACCATCTCCGCCCGTCATCCCACGGGCGGGGAAAGCTCTGCCGGCTCCTCKGCCAGAAAGCGCTGCAGGCGGGGCACGGCAAAATCGAGGAAGGCGCGCACACGCGCCGGCAGAAGCTGGGCGCCACGAAACAGCGCATGGATATCGTCGGCCTCGGCAATCGCGCTGTCGGCCAGCACCTCCACCAGTTCGCCACGGGCGATCGGACCGCGCACGTGATAGTCGGCAATCCGCCCGATGCCGACGCCTGCCATCGCCATGCGGCGGATGGTTTCGCCGTTGTTGGTCAGAAGCGAGCCGCTCAGCATCCGCTCGACGATCCGCCCACCTTCGCGCATCGGCCACACCGGATTGGCCCGGCGAAAGTTGAAGCCGATGCAATTGTGATGAAGCAGGTCTTCCGGCGCTTCCGGCACGCCTCGCCTGGCGAGATAGGCGGGTGACGCGACAATCCGCCTCTTGGTCTCGCCGATCTTGCGCGCCACCAGATTGGAATCCGGCAGCCGCCCGACCCGGATCGCCACATCCGTCCGCTCCAGATAGAGATCGACGACTTCATCCGACAGCGAAAGGTCGATGACGATCTTCGGATAGGCTTCCCAGAAGGCGGGCAGGATCGGCTCCAGCGCCGCGGCACCGAAGCTGACGGACGAGTTCACCCGGATCAGCCCTTCGGGCTCGGCACCTCCGTGGGCAATCTGCTGTTCGGTCTCGTCGAGATCGGCAAGCAGCCGCTGGCTCCGCTCATAGTAAAACTCGCCTTCCCGGGTCAGAAGCAGCCGCCGGGTCGAGCGCTCGACCAGGCGGATGCCAAGACGCGCCTCCAGCCGCTGGATGAGCTTGGACACGGTCGACGGCGTCATCAGCAATTGCCGCGCGGCCTCCGAAAAACTGCCGGCCTCGACCACCTGGACGAACACCATCATCTCGCCTGCCCGGTTATCCATGACGCCCCCCGATTTGAATTCATAGATCTGCCGCCAGATTAGCGCTGAAAACCCACTGTGTCGCGGCGTTGCAGGCCCCCGCCGCTGCATCTGTGAATTTCCCTATCAGATCCTGGGAACCCTCACCGTCTACTGCTTCGCCGCCTGTCGTGAGATCTGTTGTCTCAAGCGAACCGTCCAGAAGCGACGGTCCAGCACAACAGGAAAAGGATCACCGAGATGTCCCACACCGTCGAAGCCAGCCTTGCCCCGCCGACCGCCGCATTCGATTTCGCGAGCCTGCGCCAGCGGGTCAGTGGTGCGCAGATCGCAACCCGGAGGCGCGCAGCACCGCCGGTCGTCGAGGCCCCGACCCCGCAGAACAACCGCCTGACGCTGCTTGCGCTGGCGCTCGGCAGCTTTGCCATCGGCACCTCGGAATTTGCCAGCATGGGCATTATCCAGCTCTTTTCTGAAGCCATGAACATCGGCGTGCCGGAAGCCACCAGCGCCATCACCGCTTACGCCTTCGGCGTCGTCATCGGCGCGCCGCTGATGACGCTGGCGGCCGCGAAAATGAACCGGCGCACGCTGCTTCTGGCGCTGATGGGGCTGTTCATCCTCGGCAACGTGCTTTCGGCGATTGCCGCAAACATGGGCATGCTGATGGTCGCCCGCTTCATCAGTGGCCTGCCGCAGGGCGCCTATTTCGGCGCCGGCGCCGTGGTCGCATCCTATGTCGTCGGCCCCGGCCAGGCCGGCAAGGCCTTTGCCATCGTGATGACCGGGCTGACGGTCGCGACCATCATCGGCTCGCCGCTCGCAACCTTCCTCGGCCAGACACTCGGATGGCGCGAAACCTATCTGGCGATCGCCGCCTTTGCCGTCCTCGCCTTCGTCGCGATCTGGGCCTGGGTACCGCGCACCAAGGCGCTTGATGGGGTTCCGGTCGTGCAGGAGCTCTCGTCGCTGCGCAAGCCAAGCGTGTGGGGCGTGATGCTGGTGGCAGCCGTCGGCATCGCCAGCATCTTCGCTGTCTACACCTTCATCGCCCCCATCGTCACCGATGTCGCTGTCCTTTCGCCCGCCATGATCCCGGTGGCGCTCGCGCTGTTCGGCATGGGCATGACGGCCGGCAACCTCGTCGGCGGCAAGCTTGCCGACCTCTATCCGGCCCGCGGTATCGTGCTCGGCTTTGCAGCCGCTCTCGCCACGCTGGCAGTGCTTGCAGTCGGCGCGGCAAACCCGTGGCTGCTCTTCCCCGCCCTCTTCGGCGTGGGTGCCGCAACCATGGCTCCGATCCCGACGATCCAGGTGCGCCTCACCCGCTTTGCTCCCGAAGCCCCGAGCCTGATGGGCGCCATGAACCTTGCCGCCCTCAACGTCGCCAATGCCGTCGGTGCCGAGGCCGGAGGTGCCGCGATCGCGGCCGGTCATGGCCTGCTCTCGGCCGTCTGGGCGGGCTTTGCCCTCACCGCTGCCGGCCTCGTTTTCTTCGGCCTCACCCTGCTGTCGAAGGAGGCTCGGCAGTAGGGCCCACATGGTCCCGGCGGTCCTGTCCCCAACCCGCCGGGCCCCACCCGCACACCTCTGTCGCCTGGCCCGCACGAGCGAAAATCAGGCGCCTCCTGCCACCAAGCCTTGAAGCCCCGCGGTGATCCGACCGCGGGGCTTTGGCGTATTCGCCGTCAAAAGTGAGGTTGCGGGCTGGAAGGGATCGGCATCTCGCGGCTGACGACGCGCGATGCGTCACGCCGCGATGCCCCTTCCATCAGGCCGGCACGAAGGGCCGCAGAGCCTCGACCAATCCCGTCGTTCCGTAACGAACCTCGCCGCCCGGCTCGACGTCGATCAGACCGCCCTTGTTGTGGGCGTCGTAAAGATCGACCAGAAGCCGGGCGGTGCTGGCGCTCAAGGCCCGTTCCAGCGCTTCCTGCCACCCGCCGCGCGGCACCGCCTTCGCGGTGATCGTGCGCCCGAGCAACTGGCTCAGGGCCACGGCCACGTCGCTGGCGCTATAGCGACGCGGTCCCTCGACATGCACAATCTGCTCTGCCGTATCCGCGCCCGGACGGCGGAGAAGCGCCGCAGCCATGCGCCCCACATCTCCGGTCGAAACGGCGGCAAAGGTCCGCTCGACCGGGTGATGCAGGCTCGGCAGAGCACCGGTTGCGATCGCCGCCGGGATGCCGCGCACCCACCCCTCCATGTGTTCGGCCGACCGCAGGAAGATCTTGGGCATGTCGAGCCGGCGAAGCCGCTCCTCGAACAGACGAAACACGGTGGGCATGCCGATATCCCCGGGCACATGGGCGCCATAGTCGGAGATCGCCAGCACGCGTTTCGGCCGCGCCTGCGCCAGCGCTTCGGCCATGCTCTCCGTGAGCGCACGCATTTCTGCTCGGGCATCCCTGGCCTTGAGTGGCGGCGGCAGGATGATCTGCACGGCCTCGGCCTCCGCGATCGCCGCGCCGAGCGCTGCCGTGTCGCGCAGATCGGCAAAGGCGATATCGCAGCCGATCGCCTGCAATGGCCCGGCCTTTGCCGCGTCGCGCAGCACCGCCCGCACCGGCAGCTTCGCCGCGCGCAGTGCCGACGCCGTTGATGCCCCGACCTTTCCGGCCGCTCCGAGAATGACGAACATGATCTCTTTTCCTTGCTGAAGACGGGCAAGGACTAGGGATCAGGCGGACCCCGGTCGCACAGATTCAGCCAGGATTTTGCAGCTTCGGTCAGATTTCGCTGGCGCGCCGCATGATTGCACCCGGCGTCTCGCCGAGAAGTCGGCGCATGGTCGAGGCCATATGGCTTTGATGAGAAAAGCCCGCGGCGACCGCGATCTCGCTTGCCGGCATCGTCGTCGTGGTCATCAGCGCACGAGCAAATTCCACACGGCGGCGGATCACATATTGATGCACCGGCAGGCCGGTGCTGTTGCGAAACAGGACCTTCAGCCGCGTGGCGCTCAAGCCCGCGACCGCCGCGACATCGGCGAGATGCAGCCGCTGGTCCAGATGGGTCTCGATGTACTCGGTCAGCACCCGCAATTGCCGCGCCGAGAGCTTGGGTTCACTGCGCCCTTCCGCCCGCGCGCCGCCGGTCGCGGTCTCGATCAGCCGCACGGCCAGCGCATTGGCGAGAAGGTCGACATAGAGCGGATCGGACGGCGTCTCTGCTTCGAGGTCCGCCTTGATCGCCCAGCCGATCGCCTCGAGCCTGATATCGCGCACCTGCATCTGCGGCAGCAGCTCGACGCTCCCCCGCCCGAGATCCGCCGCCACGCCATCGAGCAGCGAACGCGAGAAACTCAGCCTGAGGATCCGGCAGTCCGCATCATCCTCCCAGGACCCGTCGACGCCCGCCGGCACGATGTCGATATCCCCCGGCTTCTGCACCCGGCGCATGCGACGCCCGCCATAGCGACAATCGGCGTTGACCGGCGGGCCGAAATGCATGCCCAGCCGATGCATTTCGCCGCCGGGCACATCGACCCGCCCGCGGGGAATATGGATGAAATCCGCGGCAAGCCCGCGCCACGCTCTGCCGGCGCTGGTCAACAGCACTTGCGGCGTCTGGATTGCGGAAAGTGTCATGATCTGTCGCGGCTCTGATCCGGGTGTGCGGACGCCATGCTATGTCCCAAACGGTCGCTTAACAACCACTGGCACGAGGCTGCGTATGACAAAGGATCAGAACGGATTGATGTAGTTGGCGATCGCGATCTGGCGCAGGAGAACCCGGCGGATCACATGCGCCGCCTTCACCCGGTCGGTAAAGATCGCCGCATCTCCCGCAGCACCGGCGGGCAGCCGTGCGGCGAAGGCCTGGTCGTCGAGCTTCACCCGCACGACGAAGGGTGCGGCCGCGACCGCCTCCGGCGTTACCGCCGTGCCGGAGACGCGCGCCTGCCCGGAGGCGATTGCCTGCAGCACGCCTTCGACCTGGCCGGTATAGGTCTCGCCGGGCGCGAACTTGAACGTCGCCTCCACCCTCTGGCCGGGCTCGATGTAGCGCGCGTCGATCTGGTTGATCTCCACCCCGATGATCGTCTCGGACGTATCGATGAAGGCCATCGCCGGTGACAGCGGCAGGGTTGCGACCCGCGCGCCCTTGCGGAGCGCAAGATTGGTCACATAGCCATCGGCGGGCGCGCGGACCGTCGTCTTGCCGAGCTCCCATTCGGCATTGGTAATCTGCGCCTTCAGATTGTCGACATCCGCCTGGCGCTGCTGCACGTCGAATTCGGTCGCGGCGTCGCGCGATTGCAGCTTCGTCATCTGCGAAAGCCGGAGCTCCTGCAGCGACAGCTGGGCCTGCAGCGCATCCACCTTCGCCTTGTAGGGCACGGGATCGATGCGGAAGAGCACGTCGCCGGCCTTCAGCGGACTGTTGGAAGCGACCGGCACCTCCAGCACCTCGCCGGCGACATCGGGCACGATCGCCACGGAATTGCGCACCACCAGCGCCTTGCCCTGCGGCGCGCCCCAGTTCATCGGGATGAAAAGGCCGATGAGGAGCAGCAGGAACACGATCGCCGGCGAGACCTTCCAGAAGAGGTTGAAAGGCACGATCCTGAATTTCACCAGGCAGAAGAGGATGGCCAGATAGACATTGAGCAGGACAACGATCATGGCTGGCCCGCCTCGCTCGATAGGCCCCCATTTGTATGCGCCTCATGCGCGCGCGGCACATCCACATAGGCCCAGACGAGCGCGATCGGCCACAGTGCGAAACCGAGGAACAGCGTCACCCAGCCGGCGACATTCACAGCCTCGGCCCATGGGTGATTGCGACGCCTCGCGATCGACCCCGGCAGCATGGCGAGAAACACGAGGACCGCGACCGTGCTCGCCACGAGCACGATCAGCACGATCCAGGCGAAAAGATCGATGAAGCTCATGACGTTTCGCTCCCCTTCTTAAGAGGAAGGCTAGCTCTGGAGACCTCGCGCACGGAAGTACGTAACGGTTACCATCCGCGCCGCATGGGCCAGTGAACGACAGCGCGCCTCAGCCGAGTTCACCACCATCCAGCGGATAGACCGGACGTCGCACGCGCTTGTATGTCCGCGCGCCGATATTGGCGCTGCTCAGGCCATCGCCGTCGATCTCGACGACCTCGGACGCGATCGGGCCGAAGGCGGCGCGGAAATGCTGCTGCGATTTGACGACGACGATCTGGTAATCGGAAGGCTCGATGCCGACGGCGCGGAAGAGGTTGCGGTCGAGCATCTGCTGGCGTTCGCTGCAGATGAGGATGTCGATGCCTTCGACATGAAAGCGCACGCTCGGCCCCATCGTCGCCGGCAGACCCTGAAACATCGGACCCTCGAACACGATCCTGCCGTCCGAGATCGCCTCCACCCTGCCCCGGACCCTAATCGGCCCGCCGCCGACGGCGGGGTCGATCTTGCAGCCGAGCGTCACTTCGCGCGTCGCACCGGTGCCAGCGGCGATCAGCTCGCCCACGACCTCCGGGTCGCAGAGCGCGCCGAAGGCGGCGCTTCGGACGCCGATCTCCAGCAGCCGCGCGAGCATGCAGGTGGAATCGCTATAGGCGCCGCAGCCGGGATTGTCGGAAAAATCGGCGATCACCAGCGGCCCGGCGCGATCTTTCGCTGAATGTGCCTCGACGATGCCGGGCAGCGCGTCAAGTGGCAGTTGCACATCCTGGTGCTCGCGCCGGTCCCAGATCTCGCGGCAGAGACGCTCGGCCTCGGCTTCCGCGTCTTCGGCCGCCACTCGATTACGGTCGTAGCAGATGACGGCCGAGGGGCCGGTGTTGAAGATATCGGCATCGTAGAAGCCGGCATTGATCGAGGTCGCGAGCATGCCGTCGCGTGCCGCGATCCCGTCGGCGATGTCGAGAATCTCGGTCATGGCGCAGGCATGGGTCGTGCGCCCGTCGTTGCAGCCGTTCAGCATCGGCGGCTGGCGGATGGCGAGCGCCGGGCGGATTTCGCCGCGCATGGCGCGGTTCAAGAGCGCGCCGGCCTTGTGGGCGCATTCGGCCATGTCGACATGCGGATAGGTGCGGAAGGAGACGGCGATATCGAGCAGGCCGGCCATCTCCGGCGCCGAATTGGCATGCAGGTCGAAGGTCGCGGCGATCGGCAGATCCGGCCCGACGATACCGCGCACCACCTCCAGCAACTGGATCTGCGCATCATCAGCCGTCTCCGTGCACATGGCGCCGTGGAAGACGATGAAGACGCCGTCGAGCTTTTCGCCTTCAAGCGCGCTTTGGAGATCGGCGACGAAGCGCTGTCGCATCGCCTCCTCTATCCTGCCGCCGGGCTCGGCCCGCGCCGCCACGGTATAGACCGGCTGCCAGCCATAGCGCTCGCAGCAGTCGATGAAACCGCCGATCTCCGAATTGGTGCCGCGGCAATGGCTTTCGATCTCGGCGCCGACGAAATAGTGGCACGCCTCGAAATCGCGAAACCCGGTTTTGAGCTTCGAAAACGTATTGGTTTCCTGGTTGAATTCGAGAATGGCGACCCTGAAGCTCATCGCATGCACTTTCATTTTCGGATTGGAGAAGGAGACGGGCGCCGGGGAAAACGCGAAACCCCGGCGCCGCGCCTGTCCACCGGCCGCACGATGCGTCGAACGCATAGCGCGACCGGCGAATTCTGGGTGGAGTTGGACTTGGATCCGCGGTGGCCACTCACGGCACCTTGGAAGAGACGCCCCTCACGCATCTTTCGAGGAGGTTGCCCCTCTCCTCGGGTTGAACCCGAGGACTAACCCACTCCCCGCAGGCGGGCAGTGGGAACGAGTTCAGCGGCCTTCCCCTTCACCTGGGGCATGCCTCCCGACGGAGGCACAGCAAGACCGCCGAGAGTGGAGCGAGCGGATGCCACACTGTCCCTTCTCCCGCCAATCCGGGAGAAGGTGGCCGGCAGGCCGGATGAGGGGCAGAACCTCAAACTTCGGCAGGCAGGGCCGCAAAGCTCAGCGGAAATACTCGCTCGTAGTCTTCGGCTTCGCCATGATGTCGAAGTCGAAATACTGCTTGCGGATCCTGTCGTAGGTGCCGTTTTCCATGATCGTCTTCAGGCCGGCATTGAGCTTGGCGAGAAGCGCCGCGTCGCCCTTGCGCACCGCCATGGCGTTACCCTCGGCCGTGTCGAGCACGAAGCTCTCGCCGACAAAGGCGCAGCAGCCGCTTTCTTCCTTGGCGAGCCACTCGGTAAAGGCCATCTGCCCTTCGAGGATCAGGTCCAGCCGGCCGTTCTCCATGTCGAGAAACACTTCGCTCATCGTCGGATAGAGCTTCACTTCGCTATCCGGAAAGAACTGCTGCAGCGCCTCGACCGCGACCGAGCCGGACTGCGTGCCGATCACCTTGCCCTTCAGCGCCTCAGGCGAGATGTCCTTGAGGCCGAGATCCTTGCGGGCGACGAACCGCATGGCGTTGAAGTAATAGGGGTTGGTGAAGTCGACCTGCGTCTTGCGATCCGGATTGATCGCCATCGAGGCGATCATCACGTCGAACTTCTTGGCCTGAAGCGCAGGGATGATTCCCGCCCACTCGTTGGTGCTCCAGACGCAGTCCACCTTGATTTCGGCGCAGACCGCCTGGCCGATATCGTAGTCGAAACCTTTGATCTCGCCGGCCGCAGTCACATAGTTGAACGGCGCGTAATCGCCCTCGGTGCCGATCGCCAGCGTTTCGGCGCTGGCGGTGCCGACCATAAACAGCGTGGCAATGACCGATGCGGCCATGAACTTCTTTATCATCTCGTTCCCTCTGTCGTTCCTTTCGGCCGGACAGGAAGCCTCAACCGCAATGACATTCGGGTCGCACCCGACATGCCCATCTGCGCGAAACTGCCTGGATTTTCGGCCGATTTCAGTTTTCGTTTTGCTTTATTATGCTTCGACAATGCGCAAGACGGCCGTCCTTCGCAATGTGAAAGAAATCATTCCAGACATCGAAAAAATTCATGCTAGGCTGCCGGCGATCCAGAACCCGGAGAAGCGGATGCGTGATCTGCCGAGCCTCAAATCCCTGCGCGCCTTCGAGGCGGCCGCGCGCAATGGCAGCCTGACGGCGGCCGCCGACGAACTCTGCATCGGCCAGGGCGCGATCAGCCACCAGATCCGCAACCTGGAGCTCAACCTCGGCCTTCGGGTCTTCGTCAGAAAGCAGCACGGCGTCGAACTGACGCCGGAGGGCGGGCTGCTCTACGCCTCCTGCCAGCGCGCCTTCGACGATCTCGAAGGCGTCGTCCAGCACATCCGCCCACGCACGAGCGACAAGATCCTGCGGGTGCGGGTCGGGCCGTTTTTCTCGATGAAGGTGATCGCGCCGCGCATCTCGGAGTTCCTCGCCGCCAATCCCGGGGTGCAGATCCACCTTTCCCACCTCGAAACCATCACCGCCGGCACCGGCCCGGCCGACGTGATCATCAACTACTGCCTGCAGCCGCCGCCCGGCCGCTTCGCCCGCAAGCTGTTGCGCGAACGTCTGGTACCCGTCTGCGGCCGCGAACTCTGGCAGAGGCAGCAGGACAAGCGGGCGCTGCTTTCCGGCAACCGGCTGCACTACCGCGCATTGTCGGAATGGCAAAGCTGGATCACCTCCTCGGGTCTGGCGCTGCCGCGCAGCCACCAGGACCTGATCTTCGACGACCAGCACATCATTCTGGAGGCGGTGAAGGAGGGCCAGGGCGTGGCGCTGATCGACCGCACCATGGTGGAATACGAGTTGAAGACCGGCCAGATCTGCCTGGTGCACGACCACTTCTACGAACCGGCCGAAACCTACCAGTTTGTCTGCCAGGAGGAACTGTTGCGCACCAAACCGGTGACGAAAAGTTTTCTCAACTGGCTGATCGCGGAGATCGAGGAGCGCGAGCGGCAGATCAGCGACGACAAGGTGGCCTGACGCACCCTTACCGGAGCCGTTGAACCATTGGGACGTTCCAACCGTTTGAGCGGAAAACAAAACCTGACCCGGGAGAACAATCCGATGGAAGCAGCCGTAAGGTCCCTGTTCGCACGCTACGAAAAGTCATTCAAACGCGCACTCGCGGGCGAGATAGAGCTCGAGGAGGTCGCAAACCTCTACGCCTCGGATTTCATTGCCGCCTCCCCGGCAGGCGTAAATTCGGGCAAGAACGACGATCGCCTGCTTGACGTCATGGCCAAGGGCTACGCGCACTACCGGGCGATTGGAACCAAGGCGATGAAGCTTCGCGGTCTCCGCCTTTCGCCGATCGACGATTGCCATTGCCTCGCCCACGCCGCCTGGACCGCCACCTATGCCCGCAAGGATTAACCGGACACGGCGATAGAGTTCGAGGTCCACTATCTCGTGCAGGTGCTTAGCGGAGAAGCCAAGGTCTTCGGCTGGATTTCCGGCAACGAGCAGGCACTGCTGAAAGAGCACGGCATCATCTGACATCCGCTGCCGGTGGCGCGCCGGCAGCGACGATGGTGAGAACCTCACCCCGCATGCTGCGCGCCATGCGCATGGATCACCGCATCCGCCTCCTTGCCGTAGAGCTCCTCGAAATGGTCGAAGCTCTTGGAGAAGTAGCCGATCCCTTGTGTGGCCGCCCTTAGCGCCCGGGCGAGATCGTCGAGCGCCGATCCCGGCACCAGGGCGCGAAAGATGTCCCAGCCCTTGGCGGTCTCGTCGCGGTCGAAGCCGAGCACCTGGCCCTTGTAGGTGGAGACGATCGGCACCAGGCTGCCGGAATAGATCGAGGGGATGTGGATCTCGATGCGGATGACCGGTTGCATCAGCACGGCTGAAGCCTGCGACAGCGCCTGGCGCACGCCCATCTTGGCGGCCGCGCGGAAGGCGAAGTCGTTGCTGTCGACCGAATGGTGCTGGCCGTCGGTCAAGGTCACGCCGACATCGATCACCTGAAAGCCGAGCGGGCCCTTCTCCATCGCCTCGCGGGCGCCGGCCTCGATCGCCGGGATGAAGTTGCGCGGCACCGCCCCGCCTTTCACCGTCTCGGCAAAGGAGAAGCCGGCCCCGCGCTCGTTCGGGTGCACGCTGAGCTTGACGTCGGCGAACTGCCCGACGCCGCCCGTCTGCTTGCGGTGTCGATAGTGCACGTCGGAAGGTTTCAGCACCGTCTCGCGATAGGTCGGGCTCGGCGACTTGTCGGTGACGCCGACATGGAAGACGTCGGCGAGCGTCTTGCAGAGATCGCGCAGATGCATCGGACCCTGCACGCAGACGAGCTGCGCGCCCGTTCCCTCCTCCTGCATGACCGCAAGCCCGCGGTCCGTCTCGGCGAGCTTGGCGAGCGTGCCGGAAAGCTTGGTCTCGTCGCGCTCGCTGTCGGGCACCAATATGCGCTCCAGCATCGGCGTCGGCGGCACCGTCCAGTCCGGCGCCTCGGCGGTCGCATTGGCGGCAAGCAGCGCCGGCACCGGCAGGTGCTCGGATTTCACCGCCGCGATGATCGCGCCCGCCTCTGGCGTTGCGTTCGGCAGCGGCTTTCCGGTTGCCGGGTCCTGCAGCGAGCCGAGGCTGCCGCCGCCGAGCGTCGAGCCCTGCTTGATCCCCGATGTCAGCGCCCTCACCAGCACGGTCTTGCCGACATTGGCGCGGTGGTAAGCGTGGAAGCTCACGGCGGAAAGCGCTGCCTCGGCCATCGGGCCGGCCGCCGCCAGTCTTTTTCGCAGCGCCTCGACATCAGGCGCCTCGTGGCGCAGCGCCTTCATCAGCCGCAGGATGCCATTGGCGTGGCTCGCAGAGCCGACGAGCACCGGAATGATCCGGTTTTCCTTCAAGAGCCGCGTGGAGATCGCATAGATCGTGTCGCTCGCCGGCGCCCGATCCTCGATCAGTTCTTCGAGCAGCCAGTCGTCGAATTCGGAGAAATGTTCGAGAAGCTCGGCGCGCGCCTCCTTCTCCCGCTCCATCACCGTATCGGGTATCTCGACCAGCGCCGAAGTCTGCCCTTCACGGTAGCGCCAGGCACGCTCGGAGATCAGGTCGCAGGTGCCGACGATCTTGTCGCCTTCGCGGATCGGCACCTGGCGCAACAGCAGCATGTGGCCGGAATAGTCCTGCAGCGCCGCGATCACGTCGCGCAGCCGCGCCCGCGGCTCGTCCATGCGGTTGATGAAGAGAATGCAGGGCGTGCCCGAAGCCTCGATGACCTTGAGGTAGGGGGCCGCCAGCACCGCCTCCTCCGGCGTCGGCGAGACACAGAGCACACAGGCGTCGCTGGCGATCAGCGCATGCTGCGCATGGCCCAGCGCCTCGGTTCCGCCGGGCGCATCCAGCGCGCACCAGGGTTCGCCGCCAAACTCGAATTCCGTGAGGTTCAGTCCATAGGGTGAAACAGCTTTTCTGGAGGCCCCCTCCAAACCGGCCAGCTTTTCTACCAGCGTGGTCTTTCCGGTCTGTGAGGGCCCAAGTACCGTGAAGCAGCGCATCGGCGATCCTCCCCTGTCGCGATTGACATGCAGCAGATCAAAGGACTACGGCGACCTTTGCGCGCCTGATGAAGACGCGGTGCCGTAGAGGCGCCGAGCGTTACGACACCCTTCCCTCTATTAATTCTAGGGCAGCTTTTGCGCTTTCAATGGCTGTGCGCAAAATCGGCACAGATCCGGCGCCCGCCGCCGCATTTATCGGCTTCGTTCGGCGTCAAATCCGATTGTTTATTCAAACCGGTTGTGAAATTATATCATTTATCGAGATCGACAATCGAAAGCGTGGCGCTAGTTCTATCGCAACGCCATCGGCCCATTGGACCCGTCCGAACCGGAGACCCTCCGCATGTCCCTCACACTCTACCAGCATCCGCTCGCATCCTTCTGCCATAAGGTGCTGATTGCGCTTTATGAGAACGAGACGCACTTCAAGAGCAGCCTTGTCGATCTGCTGGATCCGGAGGAGGCAGCGCGCTTCGCCGCACTCTGGCCGGTCGGCAAGATGCCGGTTCTCACCGATAGCGCCCGTGACGTCGTGATGCCGGAAACGTCGATCATCATCGAATATCTCGATCGCCATTATCCCGGCCGCCAGCGGCTGATCCCCGATGATCAGGACACCGCGCTGAAGGCGCGGCTTTGGGATCGCTTCTTCGATCTCTACATCCATGTGCCCATGCAGAAGATCGTCACGGACACGCTGCGCGCATCCGGCGAAAACGACCACCGCGGCGTCAGCGACGCCCGCGCGGCGCTTGGCCTTGCCTATGGYATGGCCAACAAGCACTTCGCTGACAACACATACGCCGCCGGTGATGCCTTCAGCCTTGCCGATTGCGCCGCGACGCCCGCGCTTTTCTATGGCGGCATCGTCGAGCCCTTCGATGAGAAATACCCGCACCTCGCCGCCTATTTCGAACGCCTGCTGGAGCGCGCCTCCGTGCGCCGCGTGCTCGCCGAAGCGCGGCCCTATTTCCACATGTTCCCATACAGGAACCTGATGCCGCCGCGCTTTGTCGATATGTAGGCGCGCAATTCACCCTACAGCCCGCGTCAGACGCGCAAAGGTCGCCGTATCGCGTTGAAGTCAGGCATCCGAGCGGCGCCATGTGGCGCCGAAGTGCTGCTCCAGCCACATGGCGCTCTCGAACAAAGCCGTCTCGTCGGAAATGCCGCTGCGGAACTGGCCCGTGAGTTGGCGCGCCAGCCGATCGGCGCGCTTTCCATAACGTGGGATGTTGCACCAGATGCACACCCGATCGAAGGTGCGTTGAAGCATGTCGAGTTCGTCCGGGCTGATCTGGCCGTCCACTTCGCCTGCGATCTCGTGTATCAAGCCCTCCCGGCTCCCGTGGACAAGCTTGTCAGCGTTTTCCCGAGACACCGATCTCAACTCGAAACCGATCGTATGTTTCAGGGCTGTCGCCTTGCGGATTCCCCGCTGGTAACAATTGAAGATGCGTTTTGCGATTGTGGACGCGGCCTCGCAATCTCGCGACAGGCAGCGCTCACGCAGAATGTCACCGAAGATCTGATCGATCTCGTTCATTTCGTGGGGGAGAAGCATCTTCGCGGAAGACAACGCTCGACCTCCTGTACTGGGGCGAAAGCGCGAGTGATCTTCCAGCCGCCGGGGCCCTTAGCACAGCCCAGCGATAACGAGAGTATGCGCCGATCCGGCGACAAAGCAACTCCGGCTGCGCCCGAGGCCGAAAGAGCCGGCGCAGATGCTGACGAAGCTTACTTCACCTGCGCCGGCGGCGTGCCGATCGGGAAGGCAACGGTGACGAAACCGGCGGTACCTTCCGGCCGGTTCTTGGCGCCGAATTCCTGGAAGACCTTCAGCGTCAGCGACACCGGCGTCTCGGCCATCTTGAAATTGTAGCCCAGGGTGCCGCCAATCGCGGCGATACGGCCCTTGAAGGGGCCGAGCCTTGCGCCGGCGCCGCTGTCGCCAGTCACCTGCTGGTAGAAATAGCCCGCGACACCGGCGGAAAATTCCGGATTGAAGTGCTGGGTGACCGCCCATTCCGCGTGGAATTCCGTACCCGTGCGATAATCGGTCGCCGGGTTCTCACCGTTGAAGGTGAAGCCCGCCGCACCCGAAAGGTCGAGGCCGGTTTCCGGATTGAACCAGGTGCCGGCGAGCGTGAAGTCACCCGCCCAGCGATTGAACGACAGGTTGGCGAGCTGACCCTTCTGGTAATCGCCGATCGGCACGTTGACGGTGGCGTTCGCCGTCCAGTGAAAATCGCCCTCGTGCCAACCGAGGACGGCACCGAACACGGGATCGCCGATCGTGAAGATCGAGTCGCTGACAGAGGCCGAGCGGCCGGCCCTGGGGGCGGAAAGCGTGGCCTCGACGTTGGGGCCGC
The DNA here is from genome assembly GCF_052115125.1 of Ensifer sp. 2TAB8. Lineage (NCBI taxonomy): Bacteria > Pseudomonadati > Pseudomonadota > Alphaproteobacteria > Hyphomicrobiales > Rhizobiaceae > Ensifer > Ensifer sp. 2TAB8. The sequence goes on from NZ_JBFRGB010000002.1 coordinate 42,754, forward strand.
CGAAAGGCACGATCGCCGTGAAGCCGAGATTGCCGCCCATCACCTCCTCGGGCAGGACCCAGAGACCGGTGACGAAGTCGCCAAAGAGCTTCGCATCGACTTCGCCGACAATCTCGCCGCCAAGCGGAAGCTGCTTGTTGCCCTTGAGCTCGCCGAAATAGAAATAGGTATCGTTCTGGATGTAGTGCCCGGGCGGTGCCAGCAGGCCGGCCATCGGGCCACGCGCACCAAGCAGATAGAAGCCGGCGCCGTTTTCAGCCGCATTCGCCGTCAAAGGCGCACCAACGCAAGACAGACTGGCAACGATTGCCGACGCGGACAGCAGACGCTTCGCAACGTTCATCGAGTGATTCCCCTCATCTCTCGGCCGGGACGATACCATTTCACCGTGTGCAAGCCAGCCCTAAGAAACAGGAGCCTCACCAAGCGTGAACATCCGTTTGCAAGGTGTTGCAGGCGTATACACCTTGCCCGGCCGGAACACGCTGCTTACCTTACGGCCAGTATCACGCTCGGCTTGATCCACAACGGTGGCTTGCGTCCCCGTTCCGTTCTGCCTGCACCAGCAAAGGACCCGCGACCATGGAATACCGGCTGCTCGGCCGCTCCGGCCTGAAAATCTCCACGATCACCATGGGCACGATGACCATCGGCGGGCTCGGCAAGTTCGCAGAGGTCGGCAACGTCGGCCTCAAGGAGGCGAGCCGTTACGTCGATCTTTGCCTCGATGCCGGCGTCAATCTGATAGACACGGCCGACATCTACTCGACCGGCGCCTGCGAGGAGATCATCGGCGACGTGCTCGGCGGCAAGCGCAAGAACGGCGTGCTGGTTGCAACCAAAGCGCGTTTCTCCATGGGGCCTGGACCCAACGACGGCGGCCTCTCGCGCCAGCACTTGATCGCCGCCTGCGAGGCGAGCCTGAAGCGGCTGAAGACCGACGTCATCGATCTCTACCAGGTGCATGAATGGGACGGCCTCACACCGCTTGAAGAGACGATGGAGGCGCTCGACAGCCTCGTTCGAAGCGGCAAGGTTCGCTACATCGGCTGCTCCAATTTTTCCGGCTGGCACATCATGAAGGCGCTCGGCATCAGTGCGCTCGAAAGCCGGCAGCGCTTCGTCAGCCAGCAGATCCACTACACGCTGGAGGCGCGCGAGGCCGAATACGAGCTGATGCCGATCTCGATCGACCAGGGGCTCGGCGTGCTCGTCTGGAGCCCGCTTGCCGGCGGCCTGCTCTCCGGCAAGCACCGCCGAAACGAAACGCCCGAGGGCACCCGCCAGCTCGCCGGCTGGAAGGAGCCGCCGATCCGCGACGAAGAGCGGCTGTGGAAGATCGTCGACATGCTCGTTGCCATCGCCGGCGAGCGCGGCGTGTCGCCGGCGCAAGTGGCGCTTGCCTGGCTGATCGGCCGCAAGGGCGTCACCTCGGTCATCATCGGCGGCCGCACGGATGCGCAGTTCTCGGACAACCTCGCCGCCGCCAACCTGAAGCTCTCCGACGAGGAACGCGAACTGCTCGACGCCGTCAGCCTGCCGCCGGTGATCTACCCCTATTGGCACCAGCTCTGGACCGCGAAGGACCGTCTCGGCGAGGCCGATCTGTCGCTGCTGGGGCCGCATCTGTAGAGGGCGGTTCCCTATCCGGCCCGCCAACGCTCCTTCGGCACTATGGAGCAAGTGCCATTGAAGGCGGCACTCCTGTAGCGTCGCCAGATGACCGCCGCGGTGGTATCATCAACCGGCGCGGTCGCGGTGTCGGGCAGCCGGATTGTGCATGTCGCGTCAATCGCCTGGGGTTCATTCGGCGGATCTCCTGAGGGGGAGACAGCCATGGCAACTGCAAGAGCAGAGCGGCGGCTGGCCGCGATCCTGGCCGCTGACGTCGTCGGCTATTCCCGCCTCGTCGAACATGACGAGGCTGGGACGTTGTTGGCTCTCAAGGATCTGCGCCGGGTGGTGATCGATCCGCTGCTCGCCGAGCATCAGGGCCGGATCGTCAAGCTGATGGGCGACGGTGCGCTCGTGGAGTTCGGCTCGGTCGTCGATGCCGTGGCGTGCGCGGTCGCCATCCAGAAGGGGGTAACCGAGAACCAGGCCGATATCGCGCGGGAGCGACGCATCATCTTTCGGATCGGCGTCAATCTCGCGGATGTGATCCATGAGGTTGATGGGGATCTCTACGGCGATGGCGTCAACATCGCCGCCCGCCTCCAGACCGTGGCGGATCCAGGCGGCATCTGCATCTCCGGCACGGCTTACGATCACCTCCAGGGCAAGCTTGACTGCGACTACGAGTATCTCGGCGAACGCGCGCTCAAGAACATGGACCGGCCGGTGCGGCTGTACCGCCCCGTTCTGGAAAGGACGACCGCACAAACGGCATCACCGAGGCCCGCACTTCCGGACCGACCATCCATTGCCGTGCTGCCGTTCAACACCATGAGCGCCGACCCGGAGCAGGACTTCTTCAGCGATGGGCTCACCGAGGACATCACGACCGCGCTGTCCAAGCTCAAGGGCTTCTTCGTGATCGCCCGCAACACGATGTTCACCTACAAGGGAAAGCCCGTGGATGTGCGCGCCATCGGGCGCGAACTCGGGGTCCGCTATATTCTGGAGGGGAGTGTCCGCAAGGCCGGCAACCGGATGAGAGTGAGCGCGCAGCTCATCGATGCGGCCTCCGAAGTCCATCTCTGGGCCGAGAGGTACGACGGCGACCTCGGCGACATCTTTGCCATTCAGGACGAAATCACCGCAAGCGTCGTCGGCCGCATCGGGCCGGAACTGCTCGCGGCAGAGCATGCCCGCGAAAGTCCCAAGCCGCATCACGGCCTTGATGCCTGGGAATGTGTCGTGCGGGCAGTGTTCCTATGTTCGCAATTGTCTGAGGAGAGCAGCGAAAAGATGCTCCCCCTGCTCGATCGGGCAATCGGACTGGCTCCCGGTTATGCCCAGGCGCTCGCCATGAAAGGCTGGATTACCATGTGGCGCGCGTTCCAGGGGTGGGAGGACATGGGGTACGCCCTGGCCGTTGGCAGGGATTTCGTCCAGCAAGCCATTGCCGCGGACGACAAGGAACCGTGGACCTACCTTGCGCAGGCGATGATCGCCTTTGCCACGCGTGACAATGTTCTGGCAATGGCGGCAATCAGCCAGGCTGTCGCGATCAATCCCAACTCCGCGTTTGCACACGGCCAGTTGGGACTTGCGCATGCCAACGGGGGCCGCGCAGCGGATGCCATTCCTTGCATCGACTACGCCCTCAGGCTGAGCCCGCGCGAGGCTTTTCTCGGCGACTTTCAGTTTTACTACGCCATGGCCCATTTCCAGGGCGCGAATTACGAGCTTGGGTTGAGTTACGCGCGAGAGGCGCATCGCTTGCGATCCGGCCACGCGGTTCCGCTGATCATCGGCACGGCCTGTGCCGGGCTTCTGGACAACCAGGAGGCTGCCAAGGACCTGCTCGGACGGCTGAAATCGATCGTTCCCGACATCTCACGCGACGCTGTCGGAGCAACATCGTCTTTCGTGCGCGCCGAGGATCGGGCGCGCCTGATCGAGGGACTAGCCCGTGCCGGCCTGAATTGACGAGTTGGATTGACCTCGACCGAATGCCGGACAAAGCCGAGCCTCACCACCGATATCCCTTCGGCAGCACCCTGCACAGCAAACATCGCCATTGCCCCTTGACTTCCCGCCCAAGATCGCCATTTCATATCATATGATACACGCAGTCACCGCATAGGAGACGACCATGGCCAGCACTCAACCGGCTTTCGCCCCCGACAGGCAAGCGGCCCGCCAGGAAGAGGCCGTCATCGTCAAGGCCGTGGTCAAGGCCTGTGACCTCTGGCATCTCACCAACAGGGAGGCCGCCCAGCTCTTCGATGTGCCGATCGCCACCTGGAACCGGATGAAGGCGGGGGACTTCAAGGGCAAGCTCGACCAGGACAAGCGCATGCGCGCGAGCCTGATCGTCGGCATCTTCAAGGGGTTGCGCCTCTTCTTCAACGGACCGCTCACCTACCAGTGGCCGAAGGCGGTCAACACCGGGCCGCTGTTTGCCGGCCATTCACCGGTCGAGCTGATGATCGAGGGCGGCATTCCGATGATGCTGAAGGTGCGGCGCTACCTCGATGGCCTGCGCGGCGGCCTGTGAACTGATGATCCCGGAGATCGATTTCAACGAGCCGGCGACCGTCCGCCTGATCTCGACCGCCTACATTACCGAGCCCGCCGTCAAGCCGCTGGCGGACGATGACGACGAGGTCGAGATCCTCAACCGGCTGGAGGCGATGACCTCGGCGCGGCTGAGCCCGCTTGCCCTGCCCGCCGGCGTCGATCCGGCCGAGCTTCTGAACGAGACCTTCGGCTATGGCTGGTCGCTGATCAATGCCGCCTTCTGCCATGCCCGCCCGCCGGGCAACCGCTTCAACGGCGAGGAACGTGGCGCCTGGTACTGCGCCTTCGGCCCGCGCGCGCTTCAGACCTGCCAGACGGAGATCGTCTACCACCGCGCCCGGGCGCTCCGCGAAGCCGGCAGCTTCCACGATATCGGCCGCTACCGCGAACTGATCGCCGGCTTCACCTGCCGCTTCCATGATGTGCGCGGCGAAAAGGATGCCGCCTATCTCTCCCCAGATACGGCTGTCGCCTACCCCGCCGGCCAGGCGCTCGCCGCCACCATTCTTGCCGAAGGCGGCAACGGCCTGATCTATCCCTCCGCCCGCGATCAGCAAGGCGAGTGCCTCGCCGTCTTCCGCCCCTCGGTCATCCAGAACGTCCGCCAGGGCCGCACCATCACCTTTCAATGGTCGGGCACGCCCGAGCCGCGCATTCTGGACGAGAATTGAGCGGCGAACCGGCGTGACCGCAGAGCCGCCAAGCGGTCCGCAATGTTCCCGCAATGCGCATCCTCGACAAGGGCTCGCCTTTCCGGTTTCCCGCGCTACACTTGCCGCGGCCGGATTCGGCCTGAATAGAAACCACTTATAAATCAAATTGTTATTGACGCCTTTGCCCCGCTGGATATGCGCCGGCGCCTGGAAGCCAGGCCTCACTCTCTCTTAGGCTGCCAGGAGAGGAAAACGGCTGCACCACGTTCCACTTGACGACCGCCCGTTTCGCGTAGGCTGCGACGCGACCGGCGCGTTCTCCAGGCTTGGGATGTGGCCGCTGCGAGCGCCGCATCGTCCCTTCTCCCCACCCGTGATGAGAAGGCGCCGGCAGGGCGGCCGGGAAGCAAAGCGTCGACCATGAGGAACGAATGACGATTACACTTTTGCCCGTCGATGCCGTCGATGCCGACGTCATCCGAAAGCTCGACGTTCACGAAAACCAGATGAATTTCATCGCCAGCAATGAGGAGTCTCTCGAAGAACTCGCCGAGCGCCCGGAATGCGTGGGTTTTGCCGTCATTGCCGAGGGCGCCCCCGTCGGCTTTGCCATGTATGCGCTCGATCCGGATGACGGCAATCACTGGATCTACCGGCTGATGATCGACGCCCGCCATCAGGGCAAGGGCTATGGCGCCAAGGCGCTGGCAGCCCTGCTCGACCACATGGCCACGATCCCCGAATGCGGCGACATCTATCTCGGCGTCTACCCGGACAACGCCCGCGCCTACGCCCTCTATCATCGGTTCGGCTTCCGCGAGACCGGCATGATGCTCGGCGAGGAAAAGGTCATGTGGCTGAATCGCACGTCGAAGTAGACCACGGGGCTGCGTCCCGCTCGGCGCGGATCGGATCAATCCGGTCCCATCCGCGTACCATAACCCTGCCCTCGGCGCGCTACGACGCGACCGGGGCCGCCACCGGCTTCGTCAGGCGCAGGCCGAGCACCAGCAAGCCGCCCAGCGCATAGACGAAGACGACGGACAGCCAGACGGCGCCCGGCCATTGTTCGCGAACGGCAAAGTAGATGCTCGAAAAGGCGAGCGGGCTGATGATCGAGGCGAGGCTCACGGCCGAGGCCAACACACCCTGGAACTGGCCCTGCTGGCTCTCGTCGACCTGCCGGGTTGCCAGCGACTGCAGCGCCGGCACGCCGATGCCGCCGAGCGCAAAGACCGGCATGATCGCAAAGATCATCCAGCCCTCGGTCGCAAAGGCCATGACGGTGAGCGCAAGGCATACGCCGGCGATACCCGCCAGAATGGCGCCGCGCTCGCCGAAGAGCTTCACCGCCGGCCCGGGTAGAAACGTCTGGGCGAGCGTCTGGCAGACGCCGAAGGCGCCGAGCGACAGGCCGATCCAGAAGCCGTTCCACTGAAACGTCTCGCTGCCCCAGAGCGCCCAGCAGGTGCCATAGGCCTCGCCCGTGGCGCTGAAGACCAGGAAGAGGAAGACGATCGGCAGCACGCTCTTGACCGAGAACACCCAGCGCAGCGGCTTGAGCGGGCTGAGCGCATCGAGGTCGATCCTCTCCCGGCTCGGTGTGCGCGACTCCGGCAGCACGAAATAGGCCAGAGCCAGATTGCAGCCATTCAGCACCGCCGCGGCGATGAACGGCAGACGCAGCCAGTGATCGCCGGCGACGCCGCCGAGAACCGGTCCGACGATGAAGCCGATGCCGAACATGGCGTTGAACAGGCCGAAGCGTTGGGCGCGCTTATCCTCGGGCGTGATGTCGGTGATATAGGCGGTCGCAACCGACATGTTGGCGCTTGTCAGCCCGGCGATCGCACGGCCGAGGAAGAGCATTGAGAGATTGGGCGCAAAGGCCAGGAACAGGTAGTTGATGGCCGCACCGGCAAGCGAGATCAAAAGCACCGGCCGGCGGCCCAGCCGGTCGCTGAGCGCGCCCAGAACCGGCGCGAAGATGAATTGCATGACGGCGTAGAGCGCGGTCATGGTGCCGATATAGGGCGCGACGTTTTCGGCCCCTGTGACCTCCTTCAGCAGCGAAGGCAGGATGGGAAAGATAAGGCCGATGCCCACGGCATCGAGCACGATGGCCGTAAAAATGACGATGAGAGGTTTCTTCATGATGCGTTCCGATCGACGCAAGCACGCGCACGCCAACAGGCGCCGATGCCTTGCGATTGGGTGACCTGACGATGCAGGCGATGGGTTTTGGGAAACGCTGGCCGATCCGTGCTCAAAAGCAGGGATGGCGTGTGCTTGACCGCCTGGACGGGAATTCGTCCACCTGTTTACTCCGCCACTGAGCGGATCAAGGGAGGCAGTCGCTTTTCGCGATGGCAGGCACTTAACACCGGATGGCGGAACGCGGCAAGCCCCACAATATTGCCGCACGAGCCGGCAGACAACGCCTGGAAGCGTTCCTCACCGAGCCATGTTCAGTTCGGAGACCGGCATGGAGATGGTGCAGCGCAGGCCATCGGGCGCGAGGGTGAAGCTCGATCTTGCCTGAAGTTGATAGGGCAGCGCCCGCTCGATCAGTTCGCGCCCGTGTCCCGTGCCCGCGCCGGCTTCGGCTGCAGGCGGCATGCGCACGCCGTATTCGTGCCAGTCGAAGTGAAGCCAGAGCTTTTGGTCCTGCCCGGCGTCGATGCGCCAGCGAACGGATAGCGTGGCGCCGGCCTGTCCCAGGGCGCCATACCTGACGGCGTTGGTCGCCAGTTCATGCAGCGCCATCGCCAGCGTTTGCGCCGTCGATGAACGCAGCTTCACGCCGGCGGGGCCTTCAAGCCGCACGCGGCCCATATCCGCATCCACCGCCGCCAGTTCCGCCCGGATAAGCTCATCGAAAGCCACACGCTGCTGGTCGGTCAGGCGCGACAACAGGCCCTGAACCCTGGCCAGCGCCGAAAGGCGACTGTGGAAATGGGCGTAGAAATCCGGCAGGTCCCTGGCTCTGCGCGCGGTGGTCTCGGCAATGGCCCTGACGACCGCCATGAGGTTTCGCGTGCGGTGCTGGAGCTCGGCGACGAGCACCTTCTGGCGGTTTTCCCATTCCCGCCGCTCGGTGGTGTCGGTCATGGCGCCCACCATGCGCACCGCCTGCCCAGTCTGATCGTAGAAGAAGCGGCCGCGCCCCTGCAGCCAGCGAACGGCGCCATCCGGGTGCTTCGTGCGAAACTCCGTGACGAACTCGCTGCGCATCGCCTGCGCCCGCTCCAGCAGGGCTTCGGTCTCCGCCCGGTCGTCCGGGTGAATGCGCGCGGACCAGTTTTCATAGCTCGGCGTCACCTCGTCCACGCCATAGCCCAGCATGCGAAAGTGCTCGCTGCTCCAATGCACGTCTCCAGTCAGGACATTCCAGTCCCAGAGGCCGAGGCCGCCTACCTCCACCGCCGTTCGCAGCCGCTCCTCACTCGCCCGAAGCGCCATCTCCGCCTTTTCGCGCTCGATCAGGTCGGCCGCTTGGCGCGCCACCACGTCCAGCAGGCGCAGCTCCCGCTCCGTCGGCTCGTGAACCTGCTCCCAATGCGTCGACAGCATGCCGATGATCGCGCCACCACGGGAATAGAGCGGGGTCGTCTGAATGGCGCGGATACCCGCCTGCCGATAGGCCACCAGGTCCGCGGTTCCCCGCATGAATTCCGCAGCCTCGACGTCGGACACGATCACGCGCTTTCCAGTGTGAAGCGCACGCGCGCACGTGCATCCGGAGCCCAGGCGAACCCATTGCCAGAACTGCGCTGCCTCGTCGCTGAAGCCGCGATGGGAAAGCAGGTTCAACGCGCCGCCCGGTCCCCGGTCGGCATGCAACATCTGCAGGCTGGCGAATTGCGACCGCATGATGCCGACGGCGCCGTCCAATATGGTCTCGTAGACGGCCTCCGGCCGTCCGTCCTTGATCAGTTCCAGGCTGATGGCCTGCAGCCGCTCGCTGTCTTCCAGCTCGGCACTGATCTGCTGCCGGCTTTGATGATGCGCGATGATCATCGAGGCGGTGTGCGTCAGGTTTTCGGCAACGGCCAGATCGTCCGCGGTCGCCTGCCGCGGCTCTGCGAAAAACATGGCGAAGGTACCAACGACCTTGGACGCAGCCGTCTCGACCGGAAATGACCAGCAGCCGCGATAGCCGGATTCCCGCGCAAGCCACAGCCAGGGCTTCCACCTGGGCTCGTTTTCCACGTCGGGCGTAATGAGAGGCTTGCCGAAATCGATGGGAAGGCCGTGGGCGAGCGCGCTCGGCCCGAGCTTGAAGCCGTTGACCCCGCCCGCAAAGGCATCGGGCATGCCCGTGACATAGTTGAGCTCGGTGCCGTCGGTATTGGCGATATAGAAGGCGCAGTGCGCGATCCCGGCCACCTGACGAAGCGCCAGCGCGATCAGGATATCGAGCGACGCCGAAAGCGGAGCGCCGTTGACGGCGGCCTGGAACGCCTCCATCTGCCCGGTCAACCAGGCACTGCTGCGCTCGAACTCTTCATGAGCCGCAAGAGACAGGCTTGCGTCGTCGTTCATAATCGAGGCGCTCCCTTTTCGACCTGGGCCCGAGGGCGGAGCGGCAATCGTGGCAGAGACGCTTGCGGCAAGTCCGGACGAAGGACCGCCGGGGTCGTCAAAGCGCCATTCGGGCGCCTCTGCGCTTCCCTCTCTATATACCATTTCGGCCCGCCCTTGGCCGAAAACGGCCGAGACCGGCAGTTCGTTCCGCTTGACGTCGCAGCGGCGACGTCAGGCTCGGCAGTGTCTGCTCGTCACAGGCCAGCATTGCAGCCACCGGCCAACCGGCGCAGTATCCCTCCACCTCAACAACGGGATCGATGCACCATGCTGAAAGGCTCATGCCATTGCGGCAACGCGAAGTGGTCACTCGAAGGCGACCCCGGATCGATCACCGCCTGCAACTGCACGCTCTGCCGCCGCTATGGCACGCTCTGGGCCTATGACTACGAAGGCGAGCGGATCGGCGTGACCGGGAAAACCACCTCCTACACCCGCGCCGACGAGAAGACCCCCTCGCTCGAGATCCTGTTCTGCCCGACCTGCGCCGGCGTCGTCGCCTGGCGGAGCCTGCATCTCGACGAACACGGACGCCGGCGCATGGCCGTCAATCTGAGGCTGGCGGAACTGGAGCAAGTCGCCGATCTCCCCATCGACCATTTTGACGGCTTCGACACCTTCAAGGACCTGCCGTCCCGGGGAAAATGCGTGCGCGATCTTTGGGCGTAACGCGTGGCTGTCGTCGACACATCGCCTCACAGCGGCCGGCGCATGTGATCAAACCCTCTCGATGATGCTTGGGCAACGTCTAAGGTCCTCGCGCCCTGGTCCCACGCCTCAGCCATGGGTTGAGGCACTCAATTTCGGGGGATGAAGACATAGAAGCAGGCCGCAGCGCATTTTCTTCGGATGACAGATACCAGTGCGCTGCGTAGCCTGGCGAGCATGGGCGCAGGGGATTGGACAGATGAGGAAAATGACGCGATCGTCGCGGCCTATTTTTCCATGCTGAGCGACGAGCTTTCCGGTCGCCCTTACAACAAGGCCCTGCAAAACCGGGTTCTCCAGGGAGAGCTCGCAAAAAGTCGCGGCTCGATAGAATTCAAACATTGCAACATTTCGGCAGCTGCAAAGGGCTTTGGCCTTCCTATCCTCAGCGGTTACCAGCCGCGTTTCAATTTTCAGATGTCGCTGGCAGAGGCGATATCCCGATGGTTGGCCCGACATCCGCAATGGGATAGCGCCCTTGGCCCCGAGCTTGTGCCCGGTGTTGCGGAGCCACCTGCGCTTTTCATCGGCGTCGCGCCCACTTTGCACAATGCCCCACCACCCGCTGAATTGACGCAGATGCAGACGGTTGCACGGCGTTTCGATGTGGCCGGGAGAGACGAACGCAATCGCGCCCTTGGCCGCGCTGGGGAAGAGCGCGTACTCCATCATGAACGCCTGCAGCTACAACAGAGCGGCCGCCAGGATCTGGCCCGCCAGGTTCGATGGGTGGCCCAGGAAGATGGCGATGGCGCGGGTTATGACATCGCAAGCTTTACCCCGGATGGGCGAGTGCGTTTGATTGAGGTAAAGACCACCAACGGTTGGGAACGAACACCTTTCCATATTTCCCGCAACGAACTTGAGGTGGCCGAGATGCGACGCCAGGAATGGTGTCTCCTCCGTCTCTATGATTTCTCGCGCCATCCGCGAGCCTTCGAACTGCGCCCGCCTCTTGACGTTCATATCTCCCTGATAGCGACCAGCTATCAGGCGAGCTTCCACTGAGTAGGCTTTCGCCAACGCACTTGCCTTTACCGGCAGCGATTGTTGCGCGGGCTCGGTTTCTTCGCTACGAAGGGCCATCCACAAGGACCCGGTGAAACTCCGGGTGGCTCTTCTGGCCGCCGATCCGCCAGACAACACAGCAACGCAACTTCTGTACCCACAGGACCGAGCCCCCTCGGCCCGTTGCATTCAACTGTGAAATTTTTCCCATGCGCGCTTTTTCAAACTACCGTCAGGAGTGGTTCTCCAACATCCGTGGCGACATCCTCTCCGGCATCGTCGTCGCTCTCGCCCTCATCCCGGAAGCGATCGGCTTCTCGGTGATCGCCGGGGTCGACCCCAAGGTCGGGCTCTACGCCTCCTTTGCCATCGCCTGCGTCGCCGCCATCACCGGCGGCCGTCCGGGCATGATTTCGGCGGCGACCGCCGCAACCGCAGTCGTGATGGTCACGCTCGTCAGGCAGCACGGGCTCCAGTATCTCTTTGCCGCCACGATCCTGATGGGCATCATCCAGATCGCAGCCGGCTTCCTGAAGCTCGGCCGGGTGATGCGCTTCGTATCGCGTTCGGTCATCACCGGCTTCGTCAATGCGCTGGCGATCCTCATCTTCATGGCGCAGCTGCCGGAGCTGATCGGCGTCCCGGTCGAGACCTACTTCATGATCGGCGCCGGGCTGGCAATCATCTATCTCTTTCCCTTCGTCACCCGGACCGTGCCCTCGCCGCTGGTCTCTATCGCCGTGCTCACGCTCATCGCCTGGTGGACGGGCATGGACCTGCGCACGGTCGGCGATCTTGGCGAGCTTCCCTCGTCGCTGCCCTTCTTCATGCTGCCACAGGTGCCGCTCACCTTTGAAACCCTTCAGATCATCCTGCCCTATTCGGTGACGCTCGCGGCCGTCGGCCTGCTGGAATCGCTGCTGACCGCTCAGATCGTCGACGACATGACGGACACGCCGAGCAACAAGAGCCAGGAATGCATCGGCCAGGGTGCCGGAAACATCGCCTCCGCACTGATCGGCGGCATGGGCGGCTGCGCCATGATCGGCCAGTCCGTCATCAACGTGACGTCAGGCGGCCGCGGCCGGCTGTCGACCTTCGTGGCCGGAGCGTTCCTTTTGTTCCTGATCGTCGTTCTCAACGATCTCGTGCGCATCATTCCGATGGCGGCCCTGGTCGCAGTCATGATCATGGTCTCGATCGGCACCTTCTCCTGGCGCTCGATCCTCGATCTCGGGCGCAATCCGCTGCCCTCATCCGTCGTCATGCTGGCAACGGTCGCAACGGTCGTCGCGACGCACGATCTCGCCAAGGGCGTCATCACAGGCGTGCTTCTCTCCGGCATCTTCTTCGCCGGCAAGGTCGCAAAACTCTTCAGCGTGACCAGGAGCGGGGAAACCGCCGGCACCACGACCTACCGCGTGTCGGGCCAGATCTTCTTCGCCTCGGCCGAAAGCTTCGTGCAGTCATTCGACTTCGCGGACGTGGCCCGGAAGGTGGTGATCGATCTGAATACGGCCCATCTCTGGGACATCACCGCCGTCGGCGCGCTCGACAAGGTCGTGATCAAGTTCCGCCGCCTCGGCGTCGAGGTCGAGGTGCTGGGCTTCAACGAGGCGAGCGCCGACATGGTCGATCGCTTTGCGTTGCACGACAAGGAGGAACGGCAGGCAGCAAGCGCCACCCTGCATTGACCGGCAAGGCCGGCACCGCTTGCCGCACACCGGCGGTGCGACGCTGTCGCTCCCCCCGGTCCCGTCAGTGCGTCGCCAGCACCCGCGCCTCAACCGGCTGGTTGATGCCCTTCAGCACGAGCAACCGCGTTCCGGCGCCGACCGTCAGCGCCTGGGCCTCGGCCGCGGTTTCGGGCGAGACGAGGATTTCGCCCGCCTCGGCCTGAGATTCGAGCCGGGACGCCAGGTTGACCGTGCCGCCGATCGCGGTGAAATCGCTGCGGAAGGTCGAGAATTCGCCGATCTCGACATCGCCGGTGTGAATGCCGACCCCGACGCCGAGCGTCTCTCCCTTGAGATCGCCGAGCTGCAGGCTGCCAAGGGCGGCCGCGCAGAGCCGCTGGATCTCGCGGGCCGCCAGGATCGCCGCCTCGGCGTGGTCTTTCCGGATAATCGGGAAGTTGAAGATCGCCATCAGGCCGTCGCCCATCTGCTTGTTGACGATGCCGTCATGCGCCCAGATCGCCTGCGCACAGCGGTCCTGAAACAGGCTGACGATCTCGCTCAGGCGGATGCGCTCGATCCTCTCCGAAAGATGGGTGAAACCGCGGATATCGGCAAAGAGAATGGTCGCGCTTGCCGCAACGTGACTCTGCTTCTTCACATAACGGAAGGAGCGTTCGCAAATCGTGCAGATGTTCGGGTTCATCTTGCTGCGGGTGATGCCGAAGGCACGAAACGGCAGCGCCAGGGGCCCGCGAATGGGGATCGGCACATGCATCTGATCCCAGCATCCCCGGCAGATGCGGGCGTCGCCGCGTTGGGTCGGCTGGGTAGTAGAAGCTTCTGTCATGGTCTGCATCTGCTCCGGCTCACTGGGCCCGAGGGGCGTGAAAGAAGCTTCTGCCATTTGGCAAGTTTTAGCAACGGCTGGAAAAACCTGAGGTCAGCGAAAGCCGGCCATCGATACACGCACTTGGCCGCGCAGCCTTCCCCTCTCTCGACGCGCCGCCGCCCCATCGCATGGACGCCTGCGCGCACAGGTGGTATCGCCGTCACCTTCCGCTTCAGGCAAGGCCCGTCACCCCGATGAAAAACGTTCTCTTCGTCTGCAGCCAGAACAAGCTTCGCAGCCCCACCGCCGAGCAGGTTTTCGCCGACTGGCCGGATATCGAGGTCTCATCGGCCGGCACCAACAACGACGCCGGAAATCCGCTGTCGGCGGAGCAGATCGAATGGGCCGACATTATCTTCGTGATGGAGCGCGCCCACCGCACGAAGGTGCAGGCAAAATATCGAGCCGCTCTCAAGAACAAGCGGCTCATCTGCCTGCACATTCCCGACGACTATGCGTTCATGGAGCCGGCCCTCATCCAACTCCTGAAGGTGAAGGTCCCGCCCTATCTCTAGCGTCGCCGATGCCGACGTTTTCGAACCGGTCCGTCTTCAAGCCTTCTTGACCGGCGGGATGACCCAGGAACCGTCGAGAATGGAGGGCGGGCTGTCATCCGGCCAGTAGAGCCGCATCATCAGGATGAACTTGCCCTTCGGCGCCGGCAGCCAGTTGGCCTCCTTGTCCTTGCCGGGTGATTCATTCTGGATATAGATCTCGGTCGATCCGTCGGCATTGGTCTTGGGGCTCACGCGGGCGCTGATCGAATAGCGGTTGAGCGGATTGTCGACGAAGAAATAGTTCTGGTCATACATGGTGATCGACCAGAAGCCGCGCACCGGCGGCAACTGCCCCTTCGGAAAAGTGACGACGTATTTGTTGGCGCCGTTATAGGCCCGGGAGAAAAGCCCGTCCTTGGATTTCAGCGACGTCGGATAGATCGCATCCTGCGGGCGATTGGCGCCCAGCCCGATTGCCGTGATCAGTGCGCGCTGCAGATAGCCGTTCCCGTAGATGCCGGTCTTGGTGGTAAAGCCCCAGCCGTTGATCTCCTGAATATCGCCATCGCTGAACTTGAAATGCAGCATGATGCGATGGAATGCGGTTACCGGAATGCGCGAGACGAAGGCGGCGTCCAGCTTGCTCTTGTCGAAATCCTTGCCGGGCACGATGCCGATCTGGGCAAACTTGGCGATCGCTTCTCCGTCCGCGGCCGTCGGCGGATTGGTCTTCATCAACTCGCAAAGCAGCGTGAAGTACTCAACCGCATCCATGCGGTTGACCTGCTCGCGCACCGCCGTCTTCATGTCGATGTGCGGATCGACCTTGCCCGGTGGCGGAGTCCAATCCTTGCCGTAGGCGCTGAGCGGCACCAGCTTGCATTCGTCCTGCAGCGCGTGAACCGCCTTGTAGTCTTCGGGCGAGCCGTCGCAATAGATACGGCCGAGGATCCAGACGATGCTCGTCGGCGACTTGTATTCGGTGACGCCATCAGGGACGGTGCCCTGCCAGCCGGGCCCGGTGATTGCGTAGGACTGCGCGCCATCGCCACTCGTCCGTTTTCCAGGCACCTGGAACACCGTCGTCCAGCCGTCGAGCATCGGAAACAGGAAGTAGCGATCCTTCATGTCGGGGATCGACAGAACCCAGGGCTCCTTGCCCACATCGACGAAGGCGGTCGTATAGAGCGTATCGGCGTTTGGTGCCGTGACGTCCTTGAAGGATGCGTTCGGATATTCGCGCAGCTTGATGATGTGGCCCATCGGGCCCTTGGTTCCTTCGGGCTGTTCGACATTGGTGACGACCCGGCGGGTCATTTCGGTGGTCACCAGCGGATAGCCGTAGATATAGGCTTCGACGGCCAACCAGAAATCGTCAGCCGCCTCGATGGGATCGATCAGCGGAGATTCCAGAGCATTCGCATGTGAAAATGATACCGTTGCCAGCAGACCGGCACCGCCCAAAGCGACGGCACGACGTGTCATATCCATGTTCGCCTCCCTCTTGCCTTCATGGCGGCAAGAAAGTTAGCACACACTAAATAACACTACTAGGCATTGTATCGGCCCGGATTTCGCGCCAGATCGCGACAACTGCCCGATCGCGCCGCCGGGCCCTCCTGAGACCCGTCTCTGCCGGCAAATTCGCAACGCAACCCGGAGTGGGTCGGCAACGGCTGCCCCGGATGGCGGGGCAGCGCAAGATGCATTCGGCTGCGGAGCAGCCGATCAGAACGACAGGCGGTTGCTGGACCAGACCGGGCCGAGGCGCTCTTCTTCCTTGAGCGTCGCCGAACCGTAGGAGAAGCGCAGACCACCGAAGATGGTGCTGGTGTCGCCGGAGACCGAAGCGCTCAGGCCTGAAAGCTCCTCGTTGGTGTATTTGTAGCCGGCAAAGAGCGTGACGGGGAAAGCGTCCAGCCGGTAGTTCGCCGTCAGCTTCAGGCTGCGCAGATCGTAATCGATGTCGTCTTCGCTGATGCGATGGAGCGAGCCATCGACGTCGAAGCGCAGGTTGTCGGTCGCGTAAACGCGTGCGCCGAGCGAACCCATATAGTGGTTGGCGTCGATGTCGTCGAAGTCTTCGATGCTCGCCTGGCCATAGCCGACCGAGCCATGCAGCGTCCAGGTATCGAGGAAATAGGCCGCCTCGAAGCCACCCATGTAATCGTTGAGGTCGACGCCGATGCCGGGGTCGAGGCGTGCGCCTTGCACGAAGACACCTGCCGCAAAGAGATCGTTGCGATAGTAGCCGTGCAGCGCGCCGTCATAGCTGTTGGTGTCGAGGTCCTCAAAAGAGGCGCGCGTGTAGCCGAGATCGAGCTGCAGGTTGAAGCCGGCGCCGGCATCGAAGTTCACAGCACCCCGCAGATCCCATGCATCCGCGTCGATATCGCCGGGCGAGTCCACGGCAGCGCCGTAAGACGTCTCGACGTAGCCGACGATACCGCCGGACGCCTGCTCCACCGGCACTTCATAGGCATCCTGCGGCCCCACCAGCGGACCATCGATATCGGCCGCCGCCGCGATCGAAACACTTGAAAGAAGAAAAATGACGAAACTGCTCGCCCTGACCATTGCCCCACTCCGGTTCAAACCCCGCAGATAAGGTAAACGAACACGGTTAATACAATCTCTACGGGAAACAGATCAGACACCATGCCAAAGTCTACACGATCCGGACACTGTGGCAGCCGTTCATCCCGCGGGCGACCTTCGTCCCCCCTCGCCGCGCCGCGCAACACATTGTCGCCGCACGACACCAGCGGCTGTCCCTCATCCCGCGGTGAGGGCGATAGCCCCTCATCCCGCGGTAAGGACCGGCCCCTCATCCGCCCGGTGAGGGCTCGTCCCTCATCCGGCCTGCCAATTGCTTGGCCCGAGACGAAACCAGCTTTGACGCTGACCGCGGCCGCGTCCGAAAATGCCAGCGATCTGAGCTCGTCCCCTCTCCCCGCTTGGCGGGAAGAGGGTGAGGGGCAAGCAGGCTTGGCTCTCGGGTTAAACCCGAGGTGAGGCCAAACTCGCCCTTGCGCTGAAGGCGTCCTTACTGGTTGGCGATCTTCTCGCGCAGCCGCTCATCCTGGGCGGCGATCTCGGGCGTCACCAGGTCGCCGAAATCTTCCATCTCGAACACCGGGCGGATTTCGATTTCGCTCGGACCCGGCATCGAGTTCGGGCAGCGCTTCACCCAGGCGATCGCCTCGGCCATGTCCTTCACCGTCCAGATCCAGAAGCCGGCGACGAGTTCCTTGGTCTCGGCAAACGGGCCGTCGATAACCATGCGGTCCGCCCCGTCGAAGGCGACGCGGGCGCCGCGCGACGAGGGCTGCAGCCCCTCGCCCGCCTGCATGATGCCGGCATTGACCAGTTCCTCGTTATACTTGCCCATGGCGGCCAGCAGCTCTGTCGAGGGCATGTTGCCCGCTTCGCTGTCTTCGGTCGCCTTTACAAAAACCACTACGCGCATTGTCCATTCTCCTCTGTCACGCCGGTCCCGGTCCTCGTGACCTCAAGGGGTGCCGGCATGGTGAAACCCAGATAGGTAGAGCAGGTTACGGGCGAAAGACCCGCGCGGATTTTTTTCCTATCCCGCTCCGGTGGAGGAAGCCGGATTGGCCTCCCTGACTAAATGACGAACGGGAAATGACGGTGCCGACAGGGGCGTCGAAAATTTTCCGAAAAAAGATTGGCGCGGAGAAACGAGGAGAAAAAGCGCTGCGCGACGAGACCATCGCTGCCGATCCAAATGTGCGCCGTTGGCTCAGGGACAGCCTCCCCGTCCAACCTCATCTGGCAATTTGGCAGGAGGCCAGCGCCACCCCCTCATCTCTGTGCTTGTCACAGAGATCCAGCAGCCGTGCGTCGGCACGGCGGGAAATGCGGTCCTGGCGTACCACCTTTGTGCCACCAGGTTTCTCGCGCCGCCGACGCGACGCGGCTGGGTTCCTGTGACAAGCACAGGAATGAGGGCGGCTTGGCGTTACACGGCACAAGACCTCAAAAAAAGGGCCACGCCGCGCCGGCATGGCCCTCCGTCATCGCTGTTGCTCCTGCCGAATGCCGCGGCAGCCAAGCGCCTATTGCACCTGCGTGTGCAGGTCCGCCAGCGCCTGCCGCAGATCGTCGATCGGCGTCTGGCCCGCCATCTTCTTGCCTTCCAGTTCCGGCGGCATCTTCCAGCCGGGATCGATGCCTTCCATGTTGGGCAGCTCGTGCGCGATGCCCTTGTGGCAGTCGATGCAGGTGGCCTTGCCGGATAGCAGGTAGCGGGTGTGGATCTCGGCGGCGCGCTGGGTCTGCTTCTGCAGGTCCATGGCGACCGAGGAATGACAGTTGCGGCATTCAAGGCTGTCGTTGGCCTTCATGCGCGCCCATTCGTGCTGCGCCAGTTCCAGCCGCTTTTCGAGGAACTTCGACCGGGTGTTGATCGTGCCGAAGATCTTGCCCCAGACCTCCTTGGAGGCCTGCATCTTGCGGGCGATCTTGTCGGTCCACTGGTGCGGCACGTGGCAATCCGGACAGGTGGCGCGCACGCCCGAGCGGTTGGAGAAGTGGATCGTGCGCGTCAGCTCCTGGTAGACGTTGTCGTGCATCTCGTGACAGGAGGTGCAGAACTTTTCAGTGTTGGTGAGTTCCAGCGCCGTGTTGAAGGCGCCCCAGAACATGACGCCGCCGATGAAGCCGCCGAGCGTGAGGAAGCCCAAGCCGAGCGTGCCGGCCGGTGTCTTCATGATCCCCCAGGCCCAGAGGATGATTTTCCTGATCCATGCGATCATGTCGTCACTCGCTTCCGGCCGGCTTGAAACCCAACTCGCTCATGTCCTTGAAGTTGCTCGGCACCAGAGGATTGGTGTCCGCCTGCGGCACATGGCAGGCCGTGCAGAAGTAGCGCCGCGGCGAAACGTCGGCGATCATCTGCCCGTCGCGCGTCATGTAGTGGGTGACGCTGATCATCGGCGCGCCGGAATCCTGGGTGAACTCGCGCTTATGGCAGGAAAGGCACCGGTTGGCATTGACCGAAAGCTCGTAGCCCTCGATCGAATGCGGGATGACCGGCGGCTGGTCGGGATAGGCGCGCATCCGGCGCTTGTCGTCGACCACCCATTTCGGCAGCGGTGCCGCCGCCTCGGTCGCCATCTGCGGCGTCGGACCCTCGAGCTGCGGCACCAGCTTTTCCGCAACCTGGGCGACGGCGGCGGTGGTGACGAACACCATCACGCCGGCGGCGATTGCCATCCAGACAGGCCGCTTCGGGCCGGCAAAGGTGCGAAGCGGTTGAGCCTGAGGAACTGCCCCGAAACAAAGAGACAGGACGTTTCCAGCAATCCGCTTCAGCCGAGAAAACCCTAGAGGGTTACGGGAACGATCTTGACCGCGCATTTTTTGAAATCCGTCTGTTTGGAGATGGGATCGGTGGCGTCGAGGGTAACCTTGTTGATCAGCTGGCTGGCGTCGAACCAGGGAACGAAGATGACGCCGGGCGGCATGCGGTTGCGGCCGCGGATATCGACGCGCGAGCGGATTTCGCCGCGCCGCGAGACGATGCGCACTTCCATGCCCTGGTTGATGCCACGCTTGCGGGCATCCTCCGCGTTCATGAAGACACGCGCGCCCGGAAACGCCTTGTAGAGTTCCGGCACCCGCATGGTCATCGAGCCCGAATGCCAGTGTTCCAGCACGCGGCCGGTTACCAGCCAGGTGTCGTATTCCTCGTCGGGGGATTCGGCCGGCGGCTCGTAAGGCACGGCGAGAATGACGGCCTTGCCGTCCTTGTTGCCGTAGAACTTCACGCCCTCGCCCGCCTTCACATAGGGGTCAAAGCCTTCGCGGTAGCGCCACTTCGTCTCCTGGCCGTTCACGACGGGCCAGCGCAGGCCGCGCACCTCGTGATAGGTGTCATAGGGTGCCAGGTCATGGCCATGGCCGCGGCCGAAGGTGGCATATTCCTCGAACAGGCCCTTCTGGATGTAGAAGCCGAAGTCCTTCGCTTCGTTGTTGTCGTATTCGGCGCTTACCTCCGACAGCGGGAAGCGGTCGACCTCGCCGTTCTTGAACAGAACCTCAAACAACGTCTTGCCGCGATAGTTGGGGTTGGCGTCGAGGATTTCCTTCGGCCAAACCTCGTCGGTGGTGAAGCGCTTGGAGAACTCCACCAGCTGCCAGAGATCCGAACGCGCTTCGCCGCGCGCCTGCACGAGCTGGTGCCAGACGTGGGTTCGCCGCTCGGCATTGCCGTAGGCCCCTTCCTTCTCCACCCACATGGCGGCGGGCAGGATCAGGTCGGCGCTCATCGCGGTGATCGTCGGATAGGCATCGGAAACGACGATGAAGTTGTCCGGGTTGCGATAGCCCTGCCAGGTCTCGTTGGCGGTATTGGGCCCCGCCTGGACGTTGTTGTTGACCTGCACCCAGTAGAAATTGAGCTTGCCGTCCTTCAGCATCCGGTCCTGCTGCACGGCGTGGTAGCCGGGCTTTTCCGGGATGATGCCGTGCGGAATGCGCCAGATCTCCTCCGCATGCTTGCGATGCTCGGGATTGGTCACAACCATGTCGGCCGGCAGGCGGTGCGCGAAGGTGCCCACCTCACGCGCGGTGCCGCAGGCAGACGGCTGGCCGGTCAGCGAGAACGGGCTGTTGCCGGGCTCGGAGATCTTTCCGGTCAAAAGGTGCAGGTTGTAGACCATCTGGTTGGCCCAGACGCCGCGCACATGCTGGTTGAAGCCCATGGTCCAGAGCGACATGACCTTGCGGCTCGGGTCCGCATAAAGCTCGGCCAGCTGTTTCAGGAACTCCGGTTCGACCCCGGTCAGCTCGACGGTCTTTTCCAGCGTGTATTCGGAAACGAATTCCTTGAACGCCTCGAAATCCATCGGCTCGGTCTTGCCCGGGTCCTTGGAGTTGGCGGCATTGACCTCGATCGGGTTGTCGGGCCGCAGACCGTAGCCGATATCGGTCACGCCGCGGGCAAATTTCGTGTGCTTCTTGACGAAGTCCTCGTTGACCTTGCCGCTCTCGATGATGTGGTTGGCGATATAGTTGAGGATCGCCAGATCCGATCCCGGCTTGAAGACGATCGGGATATCGGCGAGATCCATGCTGCGATGGGTGAAGGTCGAAAGCACCGCGACCCGCACATGCGGCTGGCCGAGACGCCGGTCGGCGACGCGGGTCCACAGAATCGGGTGCATCTCCGCCATGTTCGAGCCCCAGAGCACGAAGGCATCGGCGTTCTCGAAATCGTCATAGCAGCCCATCGGCTCGTCCATGCCGAAGGTGCGCATGAAGGCGACGGCGGCGGACGCCATGCAGTGGCGGGCATTGGGGTCGAGGTTGTTGGAGCGGAAGCCCGCCCGCATCAGCTTGGTCGCCGCATAGCCCTCGAAGATCGTCCATTGCCCGGAGCCGAACATGCCGAGCGCCGTTGGGCCCTTCTCCTTCAGGACCTTCTTCGCCTGCTCGGCCATCACGTTGAAGGCCTCGTCCCAGCTCACCGGCTCGAACTCGCCGTCCTTGGCGTAGACGCCGCCACGCTTCCTTAAGAGCGGCGTCGTCAGCCGGTCGTTGCCGTACATGATCTTGGACAGGAAATAGCCCTTGATGCAGTTGAGGCCGCGGTTGACCTCGGCCTGCATGTCGCCATGGGTGGCGACCACCTGGCCTTCCTTCACGCCCACCATCACGCCGCAGCCCGTGCCGCAGAAGCGGCATGGCGCCTTGGACCATTTGATCTCCAGCGCGTTGACACCGCCCGGCACCGGCTGTGCGGCCGCAGGCAGCGCAATGCCGGCCGTGGCGGCGGCGATGCCGGCCGCATGGGCCTTCAGTATGTCACGCCGCGTCAGTTCTCCGCTCATGGCTCCTGCCCTTCCTCTTCCATTTCGACATGCTCGAAAACCATGTTGGCCGAGATCACCCCGTCGAGCAGCGAGATCTGCGTCAGGCATTCGCCGAGCGCGCCCGTACTTCTGCCTTCGATGACGATGACGATCTTGCCGCCGCCATGGCCGTGGATTTCGACGTTTTCCATTCCTGCGAGCGTCGCTAGCACCGCTTCCGTGCTCTGCGGCATCGTGGCGACCACGGCGCTCGAAATGTGATAGGGCGTGCCCGCCTTTGCCATTGCGGCCTCAGACATGAGCCACCTCCGCTTCCAATGCCTTGACCACGATGGCGCTCACCGGGCAGCCGCCAAGGCAGGCGCCGCAGCCGGTGCATTTGGCTTCGTCGAGTTCGGGCAGGAACGGCCCGCCGATGCGTGGGCGAAAACGGATCGCCTGCTCCGGACAGCTTTCGCCGCAGGACTGGCAGGCGACGTAGCGGCGCGCGAGGCACGTGTCGGCAATGCTTGCGACATGCGGAAAACGCCGCACATCCTTCGCCTCGAACACGGGCTCGGCACAGGCTTCCGCGCAGGCGCCGCAGAAGGTGCATTCGCCGCCGGAAAAGTCGACGAAGGGCCGACCGCCTTCAAGACGGATTATGCCGGTGGGACATCGCTCCGCACAGGCGCCGCAGCCGGTGCAGGCGGCAAGGCTCGGCTCCGAAACACCCGGCGGACGAATGCGAACGGGCTTTGCCGCAGCGCGGCCGGTGAAGAGTTCACGGCGTGAGAGAGGCTCAGTGCCCATGGCTCACCTCAATGCCCGGGCGGGCCCGGCGGGCCGAAAATGATCTGCAGCATCCAGACGAGGAAACCATAGCCGCCGACAATACCGACGGCGACAATCGGCCAGATGCCGAAGGCGAGCACGAAGAAGGTAATGAGCTCCGCACGCCGCGACCGCGGGCGGTTTTCAATCGGCTGTTGCTGAACGAGCTCTGGCATTCCTGCGTCCCCCAACACAATCTACGGTAAGATGCGCCAACCGAAATAAAAATCAATCCCATGACCTAAGGATGACACTTCCGCATCCTGCCGCACAGTAGAGGCCAAACAGAGCCGGTCATTGATCTGTGTCAAAACACCCGAAGTCCGACGCAAAAATCGACGGCAATTCTCCGATCGCGCGCCGAAATAACACGCGGAGATCAATCAACTTTCCGAAATCCGTTATATTTACACGAATACATCGCTTCCGACACTTTCGCCAAGGCGGTGAACCAATGCAAGCACAGGGCGAATCTCACGGACGGCGAATGCCGCATCTTCAAGGCGGCAACGGCTGTCCAGATCGCCCTTGCAACCCAGGGCTTCACCTTCTATTCCTCGTCGCATGACACAGCTCATCGAAATCGGAACCGTGCGCGTGCTGAAATGCGCAAGCGAAGGAACGCTGCTCAAGGCGGCCGGCGACGCCAACGATTTTCTCGGCGACGCCTGGGCGCATGAGGCGACCGTGGTGGCGATCCCGGTGGAACGGCTCGGGGCCGATTTCCTCGACCTTTCGACGCGTATCGCCGGCGAAGTGTTCCAGAAGTTCGTCAACTACCGCATGCGGCTCGCCATCGTCGGCGATATCGGCCCGAGGCTAGAGGCCAGCAAGGCGCTGACCGATTTCGTGCGCGAGACCAACAAGGGCAATGCCATCTGGTTCGTGCCGGATTTCGAGGCGCTCCGCGTGAAGCTGGAAGGCGTCGCGGCCGCCTGACTGCCCACGGACCGGCATCCCTTGCCATCATCGGAAAAGCCGATGGCGCTATCGGTTTTCTCCGTTTCCGCTGGTGCCGCCGCTCTGCCAAGTCTCCTTCCGGTCACCACCGAAAGGAACAACGGACAATGAACGCAATCGCCAATACGAGGATCCTGATTGCCGGCGGCGCTTCCGGCATGGGCCTGGCGCTAACGAAACGGGCGCTCGCCGAGGGCGCCGAGGTCATCGTCGTCGGACGCAACGAAGAGCGGCTGCATCGCCTGCGCCATGACCTCGACCACTCTTCGCTGACGACGATCGCCGCCGATATCGCCCGCGAAAACGAGGTCGCCGCGCTTTTCCGCCAGCTCGGCCGTATCGATCATATCGTCAGCACCGCCGCCGATATCGAAGGCGCTTATGAACTCCTGCCTTCGATCGATCTTGCCGCAGCGCAGAAGGTAGTGGAGACGAAGGTCTTCGGCCCGCTGCTCCTGGCGAAATATGGCGCGCCGGTGCTTTCGCCCGCAGGCTCCCTCACCTTCACCTCGGGCATTGCCGCCTACCGCCCCGCCGCCCGCGGCGCCGTCGTCGCCGCGGTCAATGCGGCTCTCGAGGGGCTGGTGCGGGCGCTTGCCGTCGAGCTGGCGCCGATCCGGGTCAACGCGGTTTCGCCCGGCTGGGTCGATACGCCGATCTGGACCTTCGTTGCCGGCGACAGGAAGGACGAGACGCTGCGCGCAATGGCCGAGCGCCTGCCGGTCGGGCGCGTCGGCAAGGCCGACGACATCGCCGATGCCATAGGATTTCTCATCGGCAACGGCTTCACAACGGGTACGGTGCTGCATGTCGAGGGCGGGCACCGGCTGATCTGAACCGGGTCTAGGTCACAGCCGGCGCAAAAGCCTCGCTCGCCGCGGCAAGCAGGCGCCGGAGCGCCGGCGGCTGCACGCGGCGGCGGCGCCAGATCATGGAAAGCGGCACGGTGCGTGTCGGCCCCGGCCAGGCGACCGCGCCGATTTCATCGCGCGCCAGCGCATCGGCAACGGCAAGGCGCGGCACCAGGGCAATGCCTGCGCCCGTCGCCACCAGTCTTGCGATCGCGGCAAGGCTGCCCACTTCGGCCGCGCGCCGTGGCGAGACCCCGGCCTCGGCAAAGGCCCTGTCGACGATCGCCCGGTAGACGCAGCCGCGCTCGGTGGTGAGAAAATCCGCTGCCGCAAGCCCCGTCATCGTCGGCGCCCTCGCCAGCGCCACATGCCCCGGCGGCACGATCAGCACGATCGGCTCGGCGGCGATCACCCGCCGCGCCAGCCGCTCGTCGGCCGTGCCCTCGCCAAACGAAAAGGCGACGTCGATCTCACCCGTTTCGAGCCTGCGCAGCAGGTCGCCGCTGCCGGCAACCGTCAGCCGCAGATCTATATCGCCATGGGCGGCGCGAAACCGCGACAGGAAGGGCGCAAGCTGCGCCGAGGCGATCGTCTCCAGCGCGCCGATCGTCAGCGCGCCCGCCTGCTGCCCGGCCGCGGCCGCCACTGCCGCCCGCGCCTCGTCGGCCAGGGCAAGCATCTCCTCGGCATAAAGACGCAGCGCTTCGCCGGCCGCCGTCAGCTCCAGCCCGGCCTTGGCGCGAACCAGCAGCGTAGCGCCGAGCTCGGCCTCGAGCGACTGGATCTGATCGCTGACGCTCGATTGCGCCAGATGCACCTCCGCCGCCGCCCGCGTGATGTTGCGATGACGGGAGACGGCAAGGAATGTCGTAAGAAGGCGAGGATGCATCGGGAGGAAGCCGCCGGGAGAGATGGGGAAAGGGTGTGGCACCAAGGCTGCCACAGGCATTCGCCGGGCGTCAACCGCGCCCGGCGGCAGCCCCCCGCCCCGCCCGCTAGGCCGACGCTTCCCCGCGGCGCAAGGCGCTTGCCGAGCGCCCTGCTCCCGGCCGCGATCAAAAGCGCGATCGCCGTCAGCAGCCCTGCGACAGCGAAGGTCACCTGCATGCCCCAGGCCACCGCCTCCGGCGCGGCCTTGGCGATATCGCTTGCCGCAACCGCCGAGGCGAAGACCGCCCCCATCACCGACGCGCCGGTAACGAGGCCGAGATTGCGCGAGAGGTTGAGCAGGCCGGAGACGACACCGCGCCGGTCCGCCGCCACCTCAGCCATGACGGCCGTGTTGTTGGCCGCCTGGAACAACTGATAGCCGGGCGTCAGCAGCGCGATCGCCGCGATATAGCCGGCAACACCGGCCAGACCGGGCAGAACGGCGAGCGAAATGCTGCCCGCGACCATCGCCACCAGACCGACCGAGACCACGGAGCGTGCACCCAGGCGATCGACGATGCGACCGGCGACCACCCCGCCGAAGGCCGAGATGACGGGACCGACCGACATGACGAGCCCGACCATCGCCGCATCGAGCCCCAGCCCGCGCGACAGATAAAACGGCCCGACCACCAGCGTCGCCATCATCACGGTCGAGACCAGCGCATTGGTCGAAATCCCCAGGCTCAGCGTCGGATCACGAAACATCGCCAGCCGGATGAGCGGCGAGCCTACCTTCGTCTCGACCAGCAGGAACAGCCCAAGGCCGATGGCAGCCGCCAGGAGCAGCGCGACATTCAGCACGCCGAAGCTGCCGCGCCCCGCCGTCATCGCCAGCGCATAGGCGCCGAGCGAAAGCGCAAGCAGCAGCGTGCCGGCCAGATCGAAGCGCGGGCGCTCCCTGCCCTTGAGGCTTCGGTCTGCGGGCAGATACCGATGGGCAAGCACGAGCGCCAGGAGCCCCAGCGGCACGTTGACGAGGAAGATCGTCCGCCAGCCGGGGCCGGCAATCAGCGCGCCGCCGAGCGACGGCCCGAGCGCGGTGCCGATGGCCGACATGGTGCCGAGCAGGCCCATGGCGCTGCCGGTCTTCTCCTTCGCCACGGCCTCGCCGACAAAGGCCATGGTCAGCGCCATCATGATCGCCGCGCCGATCCCCTGCACCGCCCGTGCCGCGATCAGCAGCGCAAGGCTCGGCGTCAGGCCGCAAAGGACCGAGGCTGCGGTAAAGAGCGCGATGCCGGCAAGAAGCAGCCGCCGCCGGCCGACGATATCGCCGAGCCGCCCGACGCTGACGATCAGCGTGGTGATGGCAAGCAGATAGGCGAGCACCACCCATTGCACCGCCTGAAACGACGCGCCGAAGGCATCCGCCAGCGCCGGAAGCGCCACATTGGCGCTGCTGGTGCCAAGCGAAGAGAGCAGCATCGACAGCGACAGGCTGGCGAGCACCCAGCGAACCGGTGCGGCGGCGGGAGCGATGGCAGTCTTCGTGACGCTCATCGGCCACCTCCCACGCGCGAGGCTTCGCGACGCCCGTTCCTAGCGCAAGAAATGGCTTTAAAACAAAGAGATACAGCGCCGTCATGAATCAAAATATGCGGCAAGCGCTTCCGGTCAGACCGGGAAATCGGGGATGGGGCCGCATGCGTAAGCAGGTATGGGATCATCGGAAAACCCTCCAATTCGGTTCTCCGAAAAAATAGGCCCCGACCTCACATGGCGGAAGGCGCAGCATTTGCAATTCATTCGTGCGTTCAACGCCACATCTGACATGAACTCGTGTTATGAAGGACGATGACCAGACCGGATCTCAACCTGCTCGTGACCCTCGATGTGCTGCTTTCGGAAGGCAGCGTCGCCCGCGCCGCCCGGCGCCTGCAGCTCAGCCCCTCGGCCATGAGCCGGGCGCTGGCAAGGCTGCGCGAGGCGACCGGCGATCCGCTCCTGGTGCGCGCCGGCCGCGGCCTCGTCCCCACACCGCGCGCGCTGGAGCTTCGCGGTCGCGTCGGCCCACTGGTGGAAGCGGCCGAAGCCTGCCTCCGCCCCGCCGAGAACCTCGACCTGAAGACGCTCACCCGCACCTTCACGCTCAGGAACCGCGAAGGTTTCGTCGAAAATTTCGGTCCTGATCTGATTGCCCGCGTCGGCGCCGAAGCCCCCGGCGTGCGCCTCCGCTTCGTGCAGAAGCTCGACCGGGACAGCAGCCCCTTGCGCGAAGGTACTGTCGACCTCGAAACCGGCGTTGTCGGCGACATGACCGGCCCGGAGCTTCGCGCCCAGGCGCTTTTCCACGACCGTTTCGTCGGGGTGATCCGCCCCGGCCATCCGCTGGCATCAGGCGAAATCACAACCGCCCGCTACGCTAAAGCCCGCCACGTCCAGATCTCGCGCCGTGGCAACGACACCGGCCCGATCGACACCGCCCTTCACGCGGTCGGTCTCAGCCGTCAGATCGCAGCCTCCGTCGGCAGCTTCTCCGAGGCGTTAGCGCTCGCCCGCGCCACGGATCTCGTCGCCAGCGTCCCCGAACGCTACACCGGAACGCTGCGCCAAGACCTCGTCACCTTCCCGCTCCCCGTCGCGCTCCCCGAAATCACCATCTCGCTGCTCTGGCACCCGCGCCTGGATGCGGATCCGGCGCACCGGTGGTTACGGGCGTGCGTGCGGGAGGTGTGCACCACGTAAGGTCCCGGTTACGTCCGGCGAAGAATGCCAGGCCCGTGGACTGACAGCCGCGCCGGAGACCTGCAGGGCTATGGAGGCCGCTGTTGCCTATGACAGGCCATCGGGGTATCAGCCCAATCCCAGCCGCGAAGCGCCGTCTCGCCACCGCCCGTCAAACCCGCACAGGAGAACGCGATGTTCGACCACGTCAAATTCGGTGTCCGCGACTATGCGGCAAGCCTCGACTTCTACCTGAAGGCGCTCGAACCGCTCGGCGTCTCCGTGGTCGATCATGGCGCCCACGGCGTGGAAATGAGCACGGACGGCAAGTCGTCGCTGTGCCTCTACCAGACCGAAGAAACGCCGGCGCACCTTCACCTCGCCTTCATGGCCGCGACCCGGCAGCAGGTCGACGCCTTCTACCAAGCAGCCCTTGCGGCCGGCGGCAAGGACAACGGCGCCCCCGGCCTGCGCCCGCGCTACCACGCCAATTATTACGCCGCCTTCGTCCTCGATCCGGATGGGCACAATATCGAGGCCGTCTGCCACGAGGCTGAGGCCTAAGCCTCGCGGACAGCGGCACCTGAGGCGCTCATGCGCTTTTCGAAAGGGACCCCTTGGCGACTGCCGGTGCCGCCTCGTACCAGCCCTTCGACCTGTTCACGATCCAGACGACCGACAGCATTACCGGCACCTCGATGAGCACCCCGACGACGGTGGCAAGCGCCGCGCCCGACTGGAAGCCAAAGAGGCTGATGGCAGCGGCAACGGCGAGCTCGAAGAAATTCGATGCTCCGATGAGGGCCGAGGGGCCGGCCACGCAATGCTTCTCGCCTGACAGGCGATTGAGCAGATAGGCCAGCCCGGCGTTGAAATAGACCTGTATGAGGATCGGCACTGCCAAAAGAGCAATGATGGTCGGCTGTGCGATGATCTGTTCGCCCTGAAAGCCGAACAGCAGCACCAGTGTCGCAAGCAGGGCGACCAGCGATATCGGCTGAACCTTCGCGAGGAACCGATCGAGACCTGACGACGATTCACCTACCTTGAGGTACTTGCGAAGCATCTGCGCGACGATCACAGGAACGACGATGTAGAGCACGACGGACAGGGTCAAGGTCGCCCATGGGACGGTAATCGCAGAGAGCCCGAGCAGAAGTCCGACGATCGGCGCGAAGCCGACGATCATGATCGCATCGTTGAGCGCCACCTGGGACAGGGTGAACAGCGGGTCGCCGCGCGTCAGGTTCGACCACACGAAAACCATCGCCGTACACGGTGCAGCCGCAAGGATGATCAGTCCGGCGATGTAGGAGTCGATCTGATCCGCAGGCAACAGCGGACGGAACAGCCAGCCGACGAACAACCAGCCTAGCAGCGCCATCGAAAACGGCTTGATCGCCCAATTGATGAAGAGCGTCACGCCGATGCCGCGCCAGTGGCGCCCCACCCCTGAAAGCGACTGGAAGTCGATCTTCACCAACATCGGGATGATCATGAGCCAGATGAGGATCGCGACCGGGATGTTGACCTTCGCGATCTCTGCCGCGCCGATGGCATGAAACACGCCGGGCAGGAGATGGCCAAGCGCGATGCCAACGACGATGCAGACGGCAACCCACAGGGTCAGATAGCGCTCGAAGGCCGACATCACGAAGTACTCCGGCCGGTCGAGCCTTCCATGCCACCGATCTCGCGAAGCTGGCGCTCCAGCGCCATGCGATCGATCGAAGCCATCGGCAGGTTGATGAAAGCCGCAATCCGGTTCTTCAGGAATTTTGCGGCCTTCGCAAAAGCCTGTTGAATTTCGGCCTCGGTTCCTTTGACCTCGGCCGGGTCCTCGATACCCCAATGGGCGGTCATCGGATGGCCGATCCAGACCGGGCAAGCCTCGCCGGCCGCGCTGTCGCAAACCGTAAAGATGAAATCCATCCGTGGAGCATCAGCGCCGGAAAACACGTCCCAACTCTTCGAGTGCAGCCCGCCCGTCGGATAGCCTAGAGCGTCGAGTTCAAGGATGGCGTGCGGATTGACCTGCCCCTTCGGCTGGCTACCGGCCGAAAAGGCGCGGAACCGGTCCTTTCCCTCCTTGTTGAGGATGGCTTCGCCAAGAATGGAACGCGCGGAATTGCCCGTGCAAAGGAAGAGCACGTTGTAAACACGATCAGACATGGGTGTCCCTTTAGGTGGAGTGCTCGGGGAGAACGAGCTTCATCAAGGTTGCTGACGACGGGCAGAGCGAGGACGCCTGCCGGGTATTGAGAATTTCCGCCGGGGCCTCCGAACGCTCGATGCATCTGAAGCCGAGACGCTCGAAGAACGGCACCGCCGTTTCCGTGAGCAGAAACACCGATCTCATCGCGAACCGATAGCCGTGCCCGAACATGAGAGGTGGCAATCGGCTTCCGATACCGCGCCCTTGGTATTCCGGCAGGACGACGAGGGAACGCAGCAACGTATGCTGGCCACTCTGTTCCATACCGCCGTATCCGACGACCTTGCCGTGCGAATTGAAGGCAAAGAACTGACGTCCCTCCTCTTCAAGATCATCAACTGGAAGGTTTGCCGCCATCAATGCGGTCCGCAGCCCGGGGTCGCTTCCGGGAATGGGGTGCAAGTCGAGCTCTATCATCCTTTGGCTCCTGAAGGCGCACAACATGGCGCCGCGGCGACCGCAGGCGCGCAAATCTCGGGATGCCCGCCGCAGCAGTCTTCCATGAGGAAACGGACCAGACCGCCGAGCGCATCGTAGTCTGCGCGATATATGATTGAACGGGATTCCCGTTGTTGCGTGATCAGGCCTGCCCGCTCCAATTCCTTGAGATGAAAGGAAATGTTCGAAGGCGACACCTCCGCCCTTTCCGCCAGAGCACCCGCTGCCATACCGTCCGCGCCGGCGATGACCAGCAGACGGACGATCTGTAGGCGAGTCTCCTGCGAAAGCGCTCCGAAGGCAGCGAGGGCTTGACGCTCATCCATATTTCAATAATCCTTGAATCGTTGAAATGAGGATTAACCCAAATGAATGTTCTCGACAAGCCCAAAATCAGCGACCACGACCTCAACCTCTCCGACTTGCTCAGCGCGCTCCGGATCGCCGGGGATTTGCCGCTCGTATTTCACTACGATGGGCGTCAGGTGAAATCCGGCTACCATGTGACAGAGGTTAAGGCTGGCCAGTTCTCGGCCCTCGATTGCGGCGCCAATCCGGAGGCCTGGTCCGAGATCTTCGTGCAGCTATGGGATGTTGAGGAAGCCCGTCGAACGCACCTTTCCGCCGGAAAATTCTCGGCCATCGTCCGCAAGGTTTCCGAACACGTTCGCCTTAATGCCACGGCCCGCCTTACCTTCGAGGTCAGCGACGGCGTGCGTCCGATGCAGCTCTATTGCGCCGATGCTCCTGTCGTGAAGGATGGCAGCATTCACGTTCACCTGGTGCCGAGGCCTGCCAGCTGCAAGCCGCGAGATCGCTGGCTTGCCGAAACCAGCCGCCCGACGGCATGTTGCGCGCCCAAAGCTTCGCCCGGCGCTTGCTGCGCTTGAGGCGATCCGCCACGGATGGACGGGGGGTCGTACCCGGGCCCGCCGGCCAGGCGAAGCATTCGGTAGCAACAACCACCAGACCTGAGGCGCCCCCACCACATTCGTCGAGATGGCCGAACTGCCGGGGCACCTCGGCGCGACGCCGGCGCGCAAGGTAAAAGGAAACCAGAACGAGCTGGTGATCATCAGCCCTTGGAAAGACATGGCGTCTGCAAATGACGCCGTCGTCAAACCCTGCGCGCAGACCTTCTCCTATCCTTCGATCTGAAAGTGGGGTTTTTCGAAGCCCTCGTTTCGACCGGCATCATCGGCGGGCACGACCACGAGCTTGAAGCCGACAGGGTTGGATAGGCAAAAAATGGCTTCAAGCCGATCTATTTGATCCTCCCCTCTTCCTCGCCAACCGCGCATGCGCGGTTGGCGACTTCGAAACGTCGAGGACAAAGACGTCAATCCTCAGCTTTTCATCCTGGTCCAATCCGTCGATCAACATTTTTTGTAGCTCAGCGGCATTTGAGGGAAGTGGGATGTCGTCTTGTCGGCCGGGCAGGTTTTTCCCGGCGACCTGACCAAACCACAACACAAGGTAGATTCCCCTCCCGTCAGTGCGCCAATCACGCGTGTATTTTTCACTCAACTGAATGCTAGATGCGTTCCAAACTTGTGGGTGCCATTGGCCTTTGATCTCGATTGGCAGCCCTTGGCCAAGAATGGTCGCATAGATGTCGACGCGGTTTTGATCGGGCATTGGAAGCTCTGGGAACAGTTCAACCGCACTCGAAAGACGTGGCCGGAGCAGATCTAGGAGGCGATCGCGACATGTGTTTTCAACCTTCGGAATTTCGCGGTCCCAGAAAGCTTCCCATCCGCCTGTGTCAGAGTTCCTCACGTACAGCTGAAGGTCATCCAAGTGATCGAGGATAACCGCCTGTAGATCCTGTACACTCGTCGGCTTCGCGTTCCCAAGAATATCCTTCAGGTCACGGAACGAGGGAGGTACATAGCTCTGATCTCTTCGAGTTCGAAGTTGTACGAATGCAATGTGTTGCAAATACTCAGAGTAGCTACTCTCCCCTAAAAACACCTGAAGGCGATCAAGCGCCTCAGTGGCGTCGCTCGTTGCGTTGTTGCCGATCGACCGCACGCAATATTTAATGAAATCGCTGGCGTCCCAAGGATTCTGGCGGCCACTCCAACCGCCTGTGGGATGTGCCACATGCGGCCATTCCACGGCGAATGCATTAATGATCGCCTCGTACCGTTCGACCCGAAGCTCTAGACGCTCGGCCCCTTCAGCGTCCGGTAAAACCAAGTCAATTATTGGCCAGATGAGTTCTTTGGATACAGTCGCAGCGACTTGACGATGCAGAACTGGCGGGCCGATGCAAAATGCGACAGCCGCCCAGAGAAATTGAACGCTTTTATCACGATCGTTTAAGGTGCTTAAGCGGTTGTGGACCAGCCGCAAAAGCTCTGAATACTCGACCGAATGGATGGCAAACCGCACCAATTCTTCTTGAGTGTCGTAGGGAGCGTCTAAATAGTTAGCTAGCCATTTGAGAGCGAGTCGAGGGGAAAAGTTGAGAAATCGTTTTTCGCGAACAAACCTGTAAATGCCCGAGATGGGCGACTTTCCTGCAGCAAGCTGAGTTTCGATAATCACCGAAATAAACGTCTCAGCCCTTTGCTCATCACTGAAAGTCATGCCTTCAAGGCTGACCTCAATATCCTCGCCCAGCTTGCTAGAGTTAAACTCCGGCATACCCCACCAAATTGCCAGAACCGCCGTTATCACGTCTTGCGAGACATCCCTGAGTGAACCGCCCGACCGGACAATTTCAGCAACGCCAGCCAACATCACAGATTCGGCTCGCCAGCGTTTGTTTTCTAAGCGTATCGAACAAATGCTCTCAAAATTCGGCAAATCATCCCGGTGAAGCGCAACCATAAATCCCTTAGTCGCGGCTGCCGCAACATTTTCACCAACCCATTCGGTCAGGCGCGCGACAGGATCCGTGGGATGGACAAGGTCAGAATATCGACCAAGATAGCCGTCGGCCAACGAGACCAGAGCGCCCATATTCTGGCCAGCCGCAATCGCCTCGACAACTTTAGAGAAAGACTCTCGATGCCGTCGGAACTTTGCGAGCCGAGACTTATTGTAACTGACCTGACGTCGCCTCTGTTCGGACTCGTAATCGCGGGCTGGCGGACGCGCAATTTCTTCGTAGATAGCAGCTAAACATCGATGCCGACGAACGCCCACCGAAATCGCGTCCTTCAAGCTCTGCTCATGTCTATCCGGCCTTCCCATCGCTCGGACCAGGTCCCCCCATAGTTCGATTTGGTACGGCGTTGGCGTCGCTTCGTCGGCAATTTCGAGAAGAAAGGAAGCAGCATCATCGGTTGAAAGCATAAGCCCTGACACGCTGCGCGGCAGTTCATGAACGATTGCCATCCAAGGGGCGCCGTCTATCGTGGTGTCGTAGAGTACGATCCGCTGAACACCTCGACGAAAATCGTCGCGCGCCTGCAGATACACCTTGATTGTGGCGGTCGCGTCTTCATGGTAGCCAGTACGCCCTTCGAGATACTCGACCCATGACCAGAATCGTCTAGGATCAATCTCAGCACCATCGATAGCGGACAACAGCAGTCGCTGGATCGCTGAAGTCATTGAACGGCCCGGATGCCAGTGACGGGGCCTCTGCTTTTCTATTACTCGTTTGGCAATACAATCCAGAACCTGTCGGGCTAGGTCGGGAGGTGTTAGCTCGAATAGACGATAGTCGGAGCCGAAGATACGAGACTCACGCCGCTCGGATTCATTCATTCCGTTCAAGGCTACTAGAGCGTCAGCGATGATTGCAGGGCCGAAGTTGCTTGGCCCGACTATCGCAATCAACTCTACAACCAATCGATTGCTATCGAGGCGCCTTTGGCCAAGCAACATCTCCATCATCCAGAGCCAATCAACCGAAACCCCAGATTTGGCGAGCGCTTCCGCAGCGTGGATTCGTTCTACGTAAGGCGCGGATTTATCTTCGATCAGCGCGAGCAATTCAGGCACAAGTTCACTTGTTAGAGCGGAACCAGCTAGCGACCCAAGAATGAGGGCTGATAGCTGC
The DNA here is from genome assembly GCF_052115125.1 of Ensifer sp. 2TAB8. Classification (NCBI taxonomy): domain Bacteria; kingdom Pseudomonadati; phylum Pseudomonadota; class Alphaproteobacteria; order Hyphomicrobiales; family Rhizobiaceae; genus Ensifer; species Ensifer sp. 2TAB8. The sequence continues at coordinate 77,693 of NZ_JBFRGB010000002.1, forward strand.
ATGTGCCTTTGTGGGCTTGTGATGAGTTCGACGATGTCTTGCTTGAGTTCCGAACGCCCTAGTCCAGCAACGGCGCGAACTCCCCAATCTTCGCTACGGAAATAGGGATCCTCCTCCGCCAACTTTGATAGCGCCCTTAGCAGGTGGCGTGCATTTGCCGCAGAAAGGCGGCTTATATCCCCATACCGCAGAAATCCGTACGGGTCGGCGTCGGCGCAGCGAGAAAATACCTGAGGGAAAAAGTATCCGATCCAAGCGTGTAGTCCGCGGAGTGCCGAAGGCACCCCACCGGCAAACTCGATCAATCGAAAGAGCCGTCGCTGTGAGAGCTTGGTATCAAGTCTTTTGCTCAGCCAGCGTGCGGCATGATATTCCGCAATTACCCTGTGAACTGGGACCAGTTGTCCCTCAGCTTCCGATTTGAAAAGCCTTGTTTTGAGTACGGCTTGGACTTCCTCACCATGCCCCATCCCACCGAGTTCGGCAAATGGAACAAATCCAACCGGGGACGATTTACGGCTCCCAGTCGCGATACCAACACTTCCCGAAAGGATCAAATGTGCAAATATAGCGCCAGCCGCATCTAATAGTGCCTCCCTTGAAATTTGTGCGTGTGGTGATTGATCGTGCGCTTGGTTCTCCTCTTCCACCAAAACATGTGTCGCACGCTCTAGCAGGTCGGTTTTGCTGGTAGGCAACCCAGCATCCTGAATCCAAACTTCCGCCAGCAGTTTTAAAGTGAGTGGGTTGCCGGCGAGGTCGTCGAGACCGCGTGATTTAATCGCAGCTAGAAAATCGCTGCAGTCGATAGACGGATTGTATCCCCCAAGAAAATCTCTGACTTGCTCATCACTAAAAGGAATGATGTGCACAAGAATCGGCTCGACGCCGTAGTCTTGCGAAAGTTTGTGCCGACTAACAGAACCCAGCCAATCCGCGGACCGGCATGAAATGATAACGCTCGGATTATTGAGTTTGCTTAGCGACTGAAGAATGCGATCAATCGGGGACTCGGCACCGGGCGCTGAGATTTCGTCCAGCCCATCAATAATAAGTGGCGTATCCCCTCCGCCAATCTGAAATGCTGCCGGATTCGCCGATCGCCAAAACGTCCCAGCGGCAACTCTCGTAGCCCCAAATGAAGCTTCGAGATATTTGGTCAACTCGGTTTTGCCAATACCTGGTTCGCCCAGCAGCACCACCACTTTCGAAAGGGAAATTACTTCAAGTTCGGTTATCGACCGTTCTTCCCTTGCGCCCTTTGACGCAACAAGTGTCCGATGAACATAGGTCACGATGCAAGTCCGAGTAGCGAGCAATTCACCAGTCTACGGTTGCATCGTTGCACAGACACTGGCAACGGCTCGATTGCGCAATTCTGCGGTTTTCCGCAGCCTCCAAGGGGTTTTTCACCCCGCCCCCGCCCTGGTGAGCCCCTCGCGCAGATGCTGCGCATCGCTTTCCTGCGCATAATGCAGCGTGCCCAGAAACCTCTTTATCTCGAACTCCGGCGCCAGCGCCCGCACCTTCTCCATGTGCGCGCCTGCGGCGATCGCGTCGCCGAGCCAGCCGTAGCAGGCGGCGATGAAGGCGTGCTGGGTTTCGTCCATGCTCGAAAGGTGCATGAAGGCCTCGATCGCCTCGCCATATTGACGGGCAGCGAAATAGGCCTTGCCGAGGTGGCTCCAGAAGCGTTCCGGGTGGTGCGGATTGAGGCGCATGGCCTTGCGGATCCACTCCACCCCCTCCTCCGGCCGGCCGAGCCAGGTCAGAAGCTCGCCCTGCTGCACCACCACCAGATCGTAATTGGGGTTGAGGAAGAGCGCCCGCTCCTGGTGATAGCGCGCCGTGGTCAGCGCATTGTTGTTGACGTTGACGGCGGCAAGGATGCGGTGCACGTCGGCATCGTTGTCGTCGAGTGAAAGCGCCTGCTCGAGCTCGGCATTGACCTCGAGCCACGTCGCCTCCTTGTCTTCGCACCAGCCATAGACCCAGGCCTGGCCGAGAATGCAGGCCCGCCAGGCATGGGCATGGGCGTAGCCGGGGTCGAGCGAAACTGCCCGGTCGATCAGCGACTGCGCCCGGGCGTTGTCGGCAACGGTGCTGCGATGGTGCAGCACCTTGGCGGCCAGCGCACATTCGTAAGCCGCCATGTTTGCCGGCTTGGTGCGCGAGAGCTGGTCGCGCTGCGCGGCCTCCAGGCGCCCGGGCACGGTTGCGGCGATCGCCGCCGTCACCTCGTCCTGAATGGCAAAGATGTCGTCGAGCTGCCGGTCGTACTTGTCGGCCCAGATATGGGCGTCATTGACCGCATCGATCAGCTGCACGGTGACCCGCACCCGCTCGCCGATCTTGCGCACGCTGCCTTCGACCAGATATTGCGCCCCGAGGCTCGCCGCCACCTCGCGCGCGTTTACCGACTGGTTCTTGTAGACGAAGGAGGAATTGCGCGAGATGACGAAGAGCTCGTGCCGGCGCGAAAGCTCGGTGATGATGTCTTCGGTCAGGCCGTCGGCGAAAAACTCCTGGTCCGGATCGCCGCTCATGTTGTCGAAGGGCAGCACGACGATAGTCGGCTTGCAGACGCCCTTTTTCGCGTCGCTCGCCCCCGTCGCGGCCGGAAGGTCCAGGCCCTCGAGAGCGATGCGGTAGAGGCGCACCGACCGGCTGATGTTCTTCAGCGTCTTTTCTCCGAGATCTTCGATCGGCAATTCCAGCCGGTCGGCCACCTGCGTTGCTACCGCCGCGGTCACGCAGATGCCGCCGACCTCGGCCAGTTGCTCGGCGCGCGCCGCGATGTTGACGCCGTCACCGAAGATGTCGTCGTCCTCGAAGATGATGTCGCCGAGATTGATGCCGATGCGGAACTCGATCCGCCGGTCCTCCGGCACGTCGGAGTTTCGCCGCTTCATGCGCTGCTGGATCTCGACGGCGCATTTGACCGCGTCGGTCACGCTCTGGAATTCCACCAGCAGGCCGTCGCCCGTGGTCTTGATCAGCCGGCCCTTGTTCTTGGCGATCGCGGGATCGATGAGCTCGATGCGGTGGGTTCGAAGCCGCGCAAGTGTGCCCGCTTCGTCGGCCTCCATCAGCCTGGAGTAGCCGGCCATATCGGCCGCCAGCACTGCGGCGAGTCTTTGCTCCATGGGCTTGCCAAAAACGTTGAAAAGCGGCCCGTTCCGGACTTCCGGACCAAGGAGGTTCCCGATGCAATACTATCGCACGGTCGGACATTCGCCTATCTAAATTAGCGAGTTCTGCCCCTCTATCGGCACGGCTCCGCAGCGCATCGAAGGCCCGATCGCAAGCGCACCTTGGCCATGGCAAGCTGGCACCAAGCGGGCACCGCAATCTTTCGTTGTAGCCAGTGCGAAAGTGCCTAATCTCTTGTCGTGCGGGGCCCCTCAGTGAGCCTCACCTGATCTGGGGTCGTGCAAGCACGACATGGGAGTACGGCATTGGAGATACCGCGGCACCTGCACATTACGGAAACAGACGGATGGCTCGTGAACCACCGTATCGACTCGGCCTTGCCCGGCTACCTCATGATCAGTTCGAAGACAGACACCAATGACCTGTCTGACTTGCCGGCGAGCGCGCTAAGCGAACTCGGTCCGTTGCTGGCAACCGCCCAAACCGCACTGAAGAAACTTCATGCTCACCGCGTCTACATAGGCCGGTATGGCCACATGCGCGGCTATCCAATCCATTTTCACGTGATCCCCATCTATCATTGGGTCGAGGCGTTATTCTGGGGGGATTCCCGATATCGCTTGCTTCAGAATTTCGCCGACACCCGGGAAGCATCGACGGATGGCGCCGAACTGACGCTGTTTGTCTGGCGCGAATTCTGCGAGCGGCCGGATCCGCCTCTCGCCGAAGGGCCAACGGTGCCTGAAACCGTGGAATTGTTGCGGCACGTCATGCGTCCGCCGGCGCAAACTTGAATCACGACCTCGAATTTCGTCAGCCCGCGCTTGACATTATTTGCCTAAGGCAACTATTTATGTGCCAAAGGCAAATTCATAAAGGCGTCACCATGCCTCCGCAGCAAATCGACGACCGCGCCCTGACGGTGCGGCGCTTCAACCGCTTCTATACCCGCCAGATCGGCCTGCTTCACGAGCACCTGCTTGCCAGCGCCTTCTCGCTGACGGAGGTCCGTATTCTCTATGAACTGGCGCACCGGCCGGCGTTGACGGCGACAGATCTCTGCCGTGAACTCGGGCTTGACGCCGGCTATCTCAGCCGCGTCATCGCCGGCTTCGAGAAGAAAGGGCTGGTCGCCAAGACCCGCTCGCCGGCCGATGGCCGGGTTGTCCAGCTTGAACTGACGGAAGCGGGGCGCGAAACGCTTCAGCCCCTGGAGGATGCGTCGCAGCGCGAAGTGATCGCCATGCTGGAAAAGCTTTCCGTGCCGGAACAGCGGCAATTGGTCGGCGCGATGGTCGAGATCGAGAGCCTGCTTGCCGACGAGCGGACACCGGGCTTTGTCCTGCGTGATCCGCAGCCGGGCGACATGGGCTGGGTGATCCACCGCCAGGGTGCGCTCTATGCCGAGGAATACGGCTGGAGCACCGAGTTCGAGGCGCTGGTCGCCGAGATCGTGGTCAAATACATGCGCGAATACGACCCGGCATCGGACCGGTGCTGGATCGCGGAAAAGGACGGCAAGGTCGTCGGCTCGGTGTTTCTCGTCCGGCACGACGAAACAACGGCAAAGCTCCGGCTTCTCTATGTCGAGCCGAGCGCCCGCGGCCTCGGCATCGGCCGCCGCCTGGTCGAGGAATGCATGCGCCACGCCCGCCTTCTGGGCTATACACGCATGGTTCTCTGGACCAATGCCGGCCTCGACGCCGCCCGCCACATCTACGAGAAGGCCGGTTTCGCGCTGGTCGAGGAAGAACAGCATTACAGCTTCGGCAAGGACCTCACCGGCCAGACGTTTGCACGGGATCTGTGAGGCAGGCGCAGGCCGGAAGCAGGCCGCTTTTATGCCGCCAGATCACCGCCCTCGCCGCGCCCGAGCAGATGCGCTGCCGAGCGCCAGGCGTGGTGCGCCATCCGGTCGAGCCGGCGCACGGCATCGATCTCGGTAAAGGCATCGGCAGCGGTGAGATTTCCCGGCGTGACGGATGCGAGTGTCATGGCGCGGTGTTCCCGCTGCAACGCGTCGAGCGCCGTCGCCGCACGCTGCGCCTCGGCGAGTGCGGCTGCGATATCGGGCGAAACGGTCCAGGCGATCGGGGCTGCCCGGTCGCTCAGCGCCGATTCCGCGGTGATCGAGCCGCCGATCGCCTCCGCCGCCCGCATGGCATTGAAGCAAAGTTCGGCCACGCTCCGGTCCGCCGACGTGCCATTCGGCTCGGCCGCAGCCCCATGATCTGCCAGGGTTTCCACCAGGCGGGAAGCGTGGTCGAGTGCGTGCAGCGTGCTCGTCAGGCGGTGACGCTCGGCCTCCGTCTCCGGCGGCTCCGTTAGCTCCGAGAGAAAGTCCCTGATCTTTTCGAGCGCTACGGCGGCAGCCTGCGCGCTCTCGGGCTTCAAGCGCTCGCCCCCGGAAACCGCCGCGGAGACGTCGCCGGCCACCGTCTTCAGAACGGCGGCGACGACCCGCCGGGCGGTCTCGACCGCAACCACGGGGTTTGCCAACGTGCTCGGATCGAGCGCGCGCTCGAGCGCCGTCTGCCGGGAAGGCAGCAGCCACTCGACCGCCCGCGTGAACCATCGCGTTGCCGGCAGCAGCACGGCAACGCCCACAACGTTATAGGCCGTATGATAGGCGGCAAGCAGCGTCATGCCGTCGACAGAAGCCGAGAATGTTTTCATCAGCGCTACGGTAAACGGGAAGGCGGCGATCGCGATCAGTGCCGCAATCAGCTTGAAGAGCACATAGGCAAGCGCCAGGCGCTTGGCCGTCGTGCTGGCACCGATCGCCGCCAGCGCCGAGCTCGTCGCGGTGCCGATGTTCTGGCCGATGATCAGCGCGGCCCCCTGCTCCAGCCCGACGGCACCGGCGTAGAAGGCCGAAATGGTGACGGCGATGGCAGCCGTCGAGGACTGCATGACCGCGGTCATCGCAAGGCCGACGACGATCAGTGTCAGCAGGCCGAATGAACCTGCCGCCCAGCCGACATCGGGCATGCCGAGCACGGCGGGCAGATCGGAGGGGTTGAGGCTTTCGGCAAGGCCGCCCATGCCCTGCTGCAGCGTCGTCAATCCGTAGAGCACCAGCGCGAACCCGGCGAGCGCGCCGCCGGCCGCCGCAATCCGCCCGCCGCCGAGCAGCCTCATCAGCGCGCCGAGGAAAATCAGCGGCAGCGCATAGCTCGACAGCGAAACCCGTACTCCGATCAACGCCACCAGCCAGCCCGTTCCGGTCGTGCCGACATTGGCGCCAAAGACGAGGCCGAGCCCCTGCGGAAAGGTCAGCAGGCCGGCACTGACGAGCCCGATCGTCGTCATCGTCACCGCGCTCGACGATTGCACCAGCAGCGTCACCACCGCGCCCCAGAGCGCACCCGAAAGCGGCGTCGCCGCTGCCTTGCCGAGCACAGTGCGCAGCGCCGATCCCGCCAGCGCCTTCAGGCCGTCGGTCATGACGGTCATGCCGAGCAGGAACAACCCGACGCCGCCGAGAATGGCAATTGCTGTCGACATGCGCGCACCTCGCCTGCAAAGCGAACATGGCTTTGGCCATGGAACCCACAATGCAGCCGGAAATCGCGCGGCGGAAGTACGTAACCGTAACGCCGTGTATTCTCGGGCACGGCCGAGATTCAGGCGCCCCGCCGCATCAGGGCTTGGCGCTCAGGCCGGAGCCAAGGGGAAGAGCCCGGGAGCCGGCACGAAGTTAGCGTGCCGGCCCTTCACTCGGAAGCGGATGCCAGTTGCCGGCCGGTCGATGCGCCGGTGACGAGGCTGAACGCCCCGCCGCAAAGCTGATAGAAGCCATCCTGAGGAACCGGCAGCTCCAGCATTTCCCGCCTGGAGAGGCCGGCATAGACGCCGCGCAGCAGCCGACCGAACAGCCCGTGGGAAATCGCGACCGTCGGCCGACGGATATCCGCAAGCCAGCTTTTCGCGCGGGCGCAGGCGGCATCGAAACTCTCTCCGTCCGGCGAGCGGAAGTACCAGTCGAAGATATCGGAGCCATCGAGTTTGCCCGGATACTCCATGCCGATCTCGAACGCCGTCATGCCGTCCCAGCAGCCGACCGAGACCTCCATCAACCGCGCATCCTCGCGGCTTGCAAGCGGCAACACCCGCCGCACCCTTTCGGCAGTTTCGCGGGTCCGTCCGAGCGGGCTGACATGCATTTCGAAAGTTTGAGTCTCGCCTTCGATTTCCGCACGAAGGAGATTGGCGACGAAATCCGCCTGCTCGACGCCACGCGCCGTCAGCGGCGAATCCTGCTGCCCCTGGAAGCGGCCGAGTGTGTTCCAGACGGTTTCGCCGTGACGGAGGAGATAGATCATGGGTGTTGTCCGCCTGTGCTGGGCTGATGGTCATGTGATGCCGCCCGACAGATGGCGCCACTATCAGGCCACCACGAAATTGTCGAGCTCTCGGCTCGCGCGCTCGCCCTCTCGCGCTTGAGAGAAGATTGTGCTCAATAGATTCCTGCAATCAAGGGAGGCACAGGTGTCGCAAAAATACATGTGGGCGGTAGCGCCGATACTCGTGCTTGGCCTAAGTTCCACCGTGCCCATGGCGGCCTCCGCTGAAGAGGACACCTGTGCACCTGTTCACTCAATGATCGCCAAATTCAATGCTGTCCCCAAAGTGCGGTTCACAGGACCTAGCGCGGGCGAAGGGTGGTCGGGGATCCAGGACATCATTGTCATCGGTTCTAAACAATACAGTCGCCACGAAAGCGGCTCGTGGACTGTGGTGCCGCGCAAGATAGCCCCGCCGGAATCGGCGACGAACTGCGCGCTTCTGCGCCACGAAGACGTTGGGGGGATCGCTGCCACGGTCTACCAATACGAAAGGCAGATCGAACAGGACTACAAGGCGCGCATCGAAATGTGGGTTTCCAAGGAAACCGGGCTGCCGCTAAAATCCCACTTCAGGACGTTGCCCCTGGACGACCTCTCCGAGCGCAAGCTGAGCTATAGCTACGGCGACGACGTCAAGGCACCGATTTGAGACAGGCCGGCTTCAGCAAGGCGATGGTACGAGTTGCAAAGACAATCGCTCACGATATCGCCTTCATCGCGTACATTGCCTTCCAGATGGCCGCGGCGCTTGCGATCGTACCTCCATTGCTCTGGTCTCTCATTGGACGAAACGACACGCTCCCCCCTCAATCCACCGGATCCAAAATATCCGGCATATCGTTCTTCGACGAACCGACCTTGCTCCCGATCTTCCACATGGTCATCAGCTCGGGCGGAAACGGCTTCATCAGGTCAGGCGCTTCCGGCTCGGGCGAAAGCCAGCGCTCGTAATCGTCGGGATTGAGGATCACGGGCATGCGGTCGTGGATATCGGCCATCATGGCGTTGGCGTCGGTGGTGACGATCGCGAAGGTGCGGATGTCCTCGTCGGTATCGGGGTTGCGCCAGCTCTCCCAGATGCCGGCCAGGCAGAAGGGTTCGCCCGTCTTCATGGCGATCGCGTAGGGCTGCTTATCCTTGCCGGTGCCGTGAATGTCCTTCCACTCGAAGAAGCCGTCGATCGGCACCAGGCAGCGCCGACGCTGATAGCTCGATCGGAACTTGCTGGCGATCGTGTCGGAGCGCACATTGACGAGCGGCCGCCCCGCCTTCGGGTCCTTGGTCCAGCTCGGGATCAACCCCCAGCGCGCCGAAACGAAGACCGGGCCGAAGAGATCGGGATCGCGGATCACGTCGCGGATGATGATCGGATAGATCAGCGTCGGCGCACCGTTATAGCGCGGAAACTGGTTGGCAATCGCTTCGACGCTGCCACGCTCGGCAAAGCCAAAGGCGCGCAGCAGCCCCTCAAGATTGGTCTTCAGATAGACGCGTCCGCACATGATCGCCGCTCCCGCAACATGCAGATTTTCGCAGATACTACCCGATTTGCGAGTAAACATGCCGCAATTCTCGCGATCATATGAAACCAAGGGGGAGGCTTACGGCTGCTCTTCGCCCTCCTCCGGCCCCTTGGCGTAGTCGCAGATCGACGTCGAGTAGATCGTCTGGCCGTCGACTTCCCCCTTGGTGAGGCCAATCTCGAACTCGCCGAATTTCTCGTGGTTGTAGTAAACCGCCTGTCCGATGAACTCCGACAGCCGGCCACAATCGCCGTTGCCGGCTCCGGTATAGACCGCAATGGTCTTTCCCTCGAACGTGCCTTTCAGCACCGCCTTGATATCGATCTCGCCACGCGTCATGCGAAACGGCTGATCCGGCTCGTCGGGATTTGCAAATTCGACGCCGTAGGTCACCGTCCTCATTCGGCCCTTGATGACCAGATCCGCCTGCTGGAACTTTTCGGCAGCGGTTTTTTCCGGCTTTCCAAGCTCTCTGTGCCCGCAAGTGCAGGCGGACGCTTCAGGCGCCATCAGCATGACGAAAACCGGGGCGGCGACGAGAACCGCAGCACGAATTGAAATCACGGAAATCTCCCTTGAACGCCCCCGCGACATGACGGAGAACAAGGGTATCCATGATTGCAGATCGTGGACAAATGTGGGCAGAAGTTGCGGCAACGAAAGGCCCGGCGGCACCGGATCGGCCAGCGCCCGCGGTGGCTCCGACAGATAGGGAGCCCGCCTCGCAGGAGGAAGCGGGCTTCTGTTCTCGGCGTTACTTCACCTCTTCGAAATCCGCCGGCTTCCAGCTGCCGTCGAAGGCAGGGCCATCCGGTCCATAGATTCGGATATAGGCAAACCAGCCGCGACCGGGCACGGTCTTGACCCAGCGGTTCTCGGCGTCCTTGGGCGCCTGAGGACCGAAATAGAGATCGACCGGCTCGGTCCCCTTCACGTCCTTCAGCTCGAACAGCGAGCGCAGCGCCGCCTTGTCCTGGTCGGTCTGCACCTCCGAGCGGGTCTGGGCGTCATAGACGGTGACCGACCAGAAGAGCTTGCCCGGCACCGGCTGCGGGATCGAGAGCTTGTACGTATTGCCGCCGTCGAGATAGGCGCCGGTGCCGTCGCGCGCCGCCAGCCAATAGAGCGAGCCGGCGCCGGCCGTGCGGCGGAACATTGCCGGCGAGGTCACGATCGCCTGGGCAAACCAGCGGTCGCGCGCTTCGAGATCGACACCGGCAGGCGTTTCGAACTGGGCGCTGCCGGGCACCAGCCCCACCCATTCCCACTTGCGGTCCGGCCATGCGAGCCGGTCCGGCCGATCGCTGTCGAAGGCGGAGACGAGCAACTGGTCGCGCCCGTCGCGGGCCGCCTTTTCGAGGATCGCCGTCATGCGTTCGTCCGGCTTGAATTCCTTGCCCTTCTCGATGCCGAGCGACTGCAACAGCCCATACATCGGCAGGTATTTCTCGACGACCGGTTCCTGTTGGACGATCTCGTTCAGCTTCTGCCAGAACTGGATGTTGTCCTCCCATTTGAGCGAGGTGCTGTCGAGCACCATCTCGGTCGTGTCGACCACCTTCAGCGGCTTCGGGTTGGCTGCCTCCGCGAGCGGATAGATCTTGATCGCCTTCAGCGCGTCGAGCGCCTTGGCCTGGTCGCCCCCGACGGGCAGGGCGCGCACGGCAAGCAGGTTCTTGTAGCTCGGCGTATGGCCGACGAGATAGCCCTCGGGGATCACATCCTTGTAGTCAGGCCCGACGATCAGGTGCTTGCCGCCTTTGCCGGCGTCAGGGCCGGGAATGCCCATGTCCTGCACCCAGCCCTGGTTATGGTCGTTGACGAGGCCGATATAGGCGCCCGGCGGCAGCTCGATCACCATTGGCCCCTTGGAAACGTCGATCGTCGCCGAGCCGTAGGGCGTGTCCGAATTCAGCGTGAAGCCCACCTGGCGGGGCCCGCCGCCGCCCCCATTGCCTCGTTGTCGTTGATCCCGACAGAGCGGTTGCCGTTGAAGATACCCTCGACCGAAACGGTGGGATACCAGAAGCGATAGGCGGTGATCGCGCGCTGCAGGTCGGCGTCGTCATAGGCCTTGGCGCTGGTTTCCGCCGTCGGATAACCCTGCACGAAGCTGTAGCCGGAGGTGCCGTTCGCCGTCGCCGGCAGCGTGTGGGTCAGGCTCACCGAGGCCATAGCGGCAAGGAACAACAGGCTCTTGGGTCTGCAATACATCAGGCTTGTCTCCAAGAATTACTTCGGCTTGGGAATGCTTCCAGGCAGGAAAGAGGTTGGGGCGGCGGCGGTCGCCACCCCCTTCGGGATCACGGCAGCTTCACGACATCAGGCAGTTTCCAGGTCTTTTCAAAGAGCGGCTTTTCCGGCCCGTAGAGCCGGAAGAGCAGTTCGAACTTGCGGGCGGGATCGACCGGCACCCAGTTCGCCTCCTTGCCATCAGGCGCCTTGGCGCCGAAATAGACATCCACCGAGCCGTCGGCGTTCTTCTCTACGCCCTTTCCGATCGAGGCGACGCTGGCCTTCGCCATGTTGCGGATCAGCGCATGCGTCTCGCGGTCATAGGCCGTCACCGACCAATATTGCTTGACCGGCGCATCCTTCGGCACCACGAGCTTGTAGCTGGCGGCGCCATCGAAAGGGTTGCCGTCCTTGTCCCTGTTGGTCATCAGATAGAATTGCGCCGTGCCGATGTGTTTGATGCCGGTGAAGCCGAGCGTGTAGGTCACGCCGCGGGCATCGACCGGATAGCTGTTCTGGTCCGAATAGGCGTCCGATGCGGCGGCGACCATGTCCGGCAGGCCGGCCGGAAACCAGCGAATGCCCTCGTTGATCACGGGGAAGCCGGCGTCATAGCGCGCGGAAAGCTCGGCCTTGGCTTCGGCCGCCGCGGCGTCGAGCAGCCCCTTCGTCTCGGCGCTTGGCTTGTAGGGCTTGCCCTTCTCGATCCCGAGCGACTTCAAATGATCGATCATGATCCGGTCACGGGTGAGCCATGGCTCGGTCTGAACGACGCGGTCGAGGTTTTCGAAGAAGCTTGCGTCGAAGCGGATGGTGCTGTCGAACAGCACGTCATAGGCGTCGGTGAAGGTCGTCGCCGGCGGCTTGGAAGCCTCGGACATCCGGTAGATCTTGACCGTCTTGCCATAGGCGACCGACTTTTCGATATCGGCGTCGGCATGGCTCTTGAGATTGGAGCGCAAAAGCGCAAAGCCGGTGAAGGTGTCCGAGCGGAGCGGGATGAAGCCTTCCGGCACCTCGCCCATATAGTCCGGCGGCAGGATCAGGTACTTGCCGCCCTTGCCCTTGTCCGCCCCTTCCGGCCCGGCGTCCTCCAGCGGCATCTGCCAGGCGTTGACGATGTTGCCGGCGATCGATCCGCCTTCGGCCGGCGGGATCTCGATGATGATGGGTCCGTCCGTCACATTCCAGAAGGACATGAAATAGATCGAATCCGGATTGGGGGTCAGCGTCTGGTTCTTCCAGTTCACCGGGCGCGACCAGTAGATGATCTCGTTGGCCTTGGCCTTCGTCTTCGAAAGCATCTCCTGCAGCATCAGGTCGGCGTTGACCGCCGGCATGCCCCAGATAACGGCGTCCGTCGCCCGGCGTTCGATGGCGCGGCGCTGGAGGTCTTCAGGTAATAGGTCCTGTGCCGATACGCTGACCGTCCCGGCAAGGAGCGCAAGCGCTGTAAAGGCAACCCGAAGCATGTGGATCCTCACTTTCGACGTTTGAAAGCCTGGGCACCAAGCCGTGAAGCGCGTGGCCCCGCTCCGACAAGATCTGCTGTCACCAAGTAGAGCCCTCCGGCGCGAGGGGAAGTACGTAACAGTTACCGCCGCGGCGAATCCGCCACCGCAACGCCATCACGTCCACGCCTTTCAGTCCCGGGGCTTGACATCGGAAAAAATTAGGTAGATCGGTCTACCTAGAAGACTGGAGAAAGCGATGAGCGAGAAAGCGCCGGCACGCGAGCGTCTGCTGAAGGCCGCAGCCGAACTGTTCTATCGGGATGGGGTCGGCGCGACGGGTATCGATGCGATCACCGCCCATGCGGGCGTCGCCAAGATGAGCCTCTACAACAACTTCTCGTCCAAGACCGATCTGGTGAACGCCTATATCGAGGCACGCCACCGGGAATGGCAGGACCTTTACCGCGAGCGCCTGGCCCATGCGGCAACGCCGCGCGAGCGGGTTCTGGCGATCTTCGACAGCTATGTCGACCACGCCGAAATGGCCTACTCCTGGGGCTTTCGCGGCTGCGGGCTCTTGAATGCCGCAGCCGAGCTTTCCGTCGGCGATCCCGCCCGCGAGATCGTCGCCTCGCAGAAGGACGAGGTGGAAATGCTGTTCAAACAATATCTCCGGGAAATACGGCCCGAGGCGGGCACCGCCATCGACGAGACTGCGGAGCATCTCTCCTTTTTGCTCGAAGGCGCCATGTCGCGCGCCGGGCTCGACGGTCATGACGCCCGGCTGAAGACCGCGCGCAGGATCGCCATCTCGATCATGGACCAGCTATGACCTCCAGGACTTCCGCTTCTTTCGTCGGCTTCGCCTGCGTGCTGACCGCTTCCGCCCTTTGGGGCACCACCGGCACCACCGCCACCTTTGCCAGAGGTGTCAGCCCGCTCGGCATCGGCGCCGTCGCCATGGGCCTTGGCGGCCTGCTCTTGGCGCTGACGGCGCTGCACTCGATCGTGAAAGGCCGGGCAAAGATTGCGGCGCAATGGCCGATGCTCGTCCTCGGCTCGCTGTCGGTCGCGATCTATCCGCTCGCCTTCTACTCCTCCATGCACCTGGCCGGTGTCGCCATCGGCACCGTCATCTCCATCGGCTCGGCGCCGCTTGCAGCCTCCGTGATCGAGCGGATCTTCGACGGACACAAGCTGACGACCCGCTGGCTGCTCGGCGCTGCCGCTGGCCTCTCGGGCGCTGTGCTTCTCGTCCTGTCGGAAGGCCACGGCGGCGCAGGTGCTGCCGACGCGCCGACCGTGCTCTACGGCATCCTGCTCGGCCTCGTCTCCGGCCTGCTCTATGCGCTCTATTCCTGGGTGGCGCGGCGGCTGATGCAGGCGGGCATCCCGCCACGCGCCGCCATGGGCTCGATCTTCGGCGTCGGCGGCACCCTGCTCCTGCCGGTGCTCGCCGTCACCGGCGCGCCGCTTTTAGCGTCGTGGACCAACGTCGCCGTCGGCATCTACATGGCGCTGGTGCCGGTGCTTATCGCCTATGTGCTCTTCGCCTATGGCCTCGCCCGCGTGTCGGCCACCATGGCCACAACGCTGTCGCTGCTCGAACCTGTCATTGCCGCCGTGCTTGCCGTCGTCATCGTCGGCGAGCGGCTGCCGGCCGAGGGCTGGGCGGGCATCGGGCTCATCGTCGGCTCGCTCTTCATCCTCACCCTGCCGATACCGGGCGGCCGCCGCCGAACCAGGTCCCGGCCATCCGCCGCCGTGATCGACACGGCCCTCCCCACCCGCTGACACCGGAACCCTTGATATGAGCGACGTTGCCGCGCTGCCTTCCCGCGGGTCAAACCGAGTGTGGGCAATCCTCATCCTGGTCCTGCTCGAGGCAGCGCTGGTGGTCTCCTGGAGCGCCGGTTTCGTCGGTATCCGCTTTGCCATCGACCACGCGCCGCTGTTCCTGATCCTCCTCTGGCGCAGCCTCATCTCCGGCCTGGTGCTACTGCCTTTCGCGCTGACGATCGGACCGAAGATCCGCATGAAGGATGCCGTGCCGCAGATGCTCTTCGGCGCGCTCGCCATGTCCGGCTATCTCGCCGGTTTCGCGCTGGCGATCTCCTATGGCGTGCCCACCGGCCTCGTGGCGCTGATCACCGACATGCTGCCGCTTGCCGTCGCCATTCTCTCCTGGCCGGTCCTCGGCCAGGCGCTCACCGCCCGCCAGTGGCTCGGCTCCTTCATCGGGCTGACCGGTGTCCTGATCGCCTCCGGCTGGTCGCTCGATATCGGCGACGTGCCGCTCTGGGCCTATGGCCTGCCCGTTCTCGGCACCCTGTCGCTGGCGCTGGCCACGCTCCTGCAGAAGCGCAGCCCGGCGGGTACCATGCCTGTGCACCAGAGCCTCTGCATCCAGTGCCTTTCGGCGGCAGCGATCTTCGCGCTCTTTGCCTGGCACGAGGGCAGCGTGCTGCCGGTCCTCGATCCCGGTTTTGTCGGCGGTATCCTCTGGCTGGTCTTCGTCGCCACCTTCGGCGCCTGGAGCCTCTATTACCTTGCGCTGAAGAAATCCTCGCCCGCCCGCGTGACCGCCATCCTGTATCTCAGCCCGCCGGTGACGATGATCTGGGCTTTCGTGATGTTCGGCGAGCCCCTCTCCTGGGCCATGGCCGCCGGCCTCACCGTCTCGCTCGTCGGCATCGTCCTCGTCGCGAGAGCACGGGAACCGGCCCGGGAACAAAAACAGCCGGCGCACGCTTAGGAAAGCCACCCAGTTACGGATTGCATCTTGCAGTGGTGTCAGCGACAGCTTCGCTGAAACCACTGGGGGCATCGGTCATGAGCTTTTCCGAAATCAAACCACGTCACGTGCTCTGCCTGCTCGGCGGTGAACGCCCCTTCTCCAAGCTTTGCGAGGTGATCCAGTCGGCGATAGACGATTTCGCGCCGGGCTTCGAGATCGAGCCCAAGGGCTTGGGCTGGCTGGATTCCTGTGACAGGCACAGGAATGAGGGAGGCCTTGTTGGCGTCTGTATCATCCATCGCCTCCCCAGCGGTTTGGCACGAGGCCAACAAGCCGGGTTTCAAAACCCGCCTGCCCCACCGCCCGTCACGCCCCCTTGCATCGCACCTCGATTCGTAATAATTGAAGTTACATGAAGAAAGACAGTCGCCTTTCCTCCGTCCTGCACGCGCTCCTGCACATGGCCGAGCGCGGCGAACCCTTGACCTCGGACGAGCTTGCCATGTGCATGCGCACCAATCCGGTCGTCGTTCGTCGCACCATGGGCTTCCTGCGCGATGCCGGCATCGTTTCCTCCGCCCGCGGCCATGCGGGCGGCTGGGCGATCACCGCCGATCTCAAGACCGTGACGCTTCGGCAATTGCACGAAACACTCGGCGAGCCCGCGATCTTTGCCATCGGCAACCGGCAGGAAATGCCGGAATGTCTCGTCGAGCAGGCGGTCAATGCCGCCCTCGACACCGCCTTTGCCGAGGCCGAGGCGCTGCTGCTCGACCGTTTCGCCCACGTGACCCTTGCCGACCTCGCCGAGGACTTTGCCCGGCGGCACCGGCTCCGATCGCACTGACAGCAGCCGATCGATCCGTCCTGACGTGATCGATCCCGACACATCCGGTTATCCCGGGACCGCTTAGATCGCGGTTTTCCGGCCGGAACCCTATTGCCCAAAGCCCGGGTAGAAACACTGGTTCAAGAAACCGGTGGGCTGGCCTGCGCCCAACCGAAAGGAAGACCCATGCAACAGGACGTCATCATCATCGGCGGCAGCTATGCCGGCATGGCCGCCGCCCTCCAGCTTTTGCGCGCCCGCCGGCGCGTGACGATCATCGACGAGGGCATTCGCCGCAACCGCTTCGCCAGCCATTCCCATGGCTTCCTCGGCCAGGACGGCATCGCCCCCGGCGAGATCGCCGCGAGCGCCCGCAAACAATTGCTCGCCTACCCCACGCTCACCTGGATCGACCGTCGCGCCGTGACGGCGAGCGGCAAGCAGGATGCCTTCGTCGTCACCACAGCCGATGGCGCATCCTTCGAGGGCCGGCGCCTGCTCTTCGCAACAGGCGTCAAGGACGGCCTGCCGGAGATCGAGGGGCTGGCGGAACGCTGGGGCAAGAGCGCCTTCCATTGCCCCTATTGCCACGGCTACGAGCTGCACCAGGGCGAGATCGCCGTCATTGCCGCAAGCCCGATGTCGATCCATCAGGCCCAGCTCATTCCCGAATGGGGCAAGGTGACCTTCTTCACCAATGGTGCGATTACGCTCGATGCCGAAGGCCGTGCCGATCTCGTCAAGCGTGGCGTCACCATCGACGAGACGCCGGTCGCGCGCCTTGAGGGCCATGCCGACGTGGTGCTCACGGACGGCCGCCGCCTGCCGTTCGCAGGCCTCTTCGTCGCCACCCGCACCGCGCCCGCAAGCGACATTGCCGAACGCTTCGGCTGCGAGATCGAGGAGACGCCGATGGGCTTGCAGATCCGGGCTACGGCCGCGAAGGAAACCACCATTCCCGGCGCCTATGCCTGCGGCGACGTCGGGCGCGTTCCCCACTCCGTCTCGCTCGCGGTCGGCGACGGCGCCTGGGCGGGCGCGCAACTGCACCGCTCGCTGGTGTTCGGATAAACGCGCACCCGCATTGCGGGCGCCCCCTGTGAAGACAAAAAGGAAGACCGAACGGACGCACTCGCTTTGCGCCGTTCGGCTCCCGGCCTTGTCAAATCGGCGCCCCCCGTGCTTCGTTCGCTTCAAACCTGAGTTTGGAGTCCGCATCGATGCCCCTTGCCCTTACCTGCTTTCAGGGTCGCGCCGGCGATCACAATGACCTCGGCATTCCCGGCGCGAAGTCCGTTGCCGCCCATCTCGCCCGAAAACTCGGCCTCGAAGCCGTCACGATCGGTGAACCGGAACCGGCGATGAACGGCCACTGGACGGTGGAGCTCGAAGCCGCGATGCCGGCGCTCAGGCGCATGCAAGATCGCTTCGACACGGTTTACGCCGAAGGCTCGTTTTCGCTTGCCGCGACCAGCCGTTGCGCCGTCTCGCTGGCAACGCTGCCAGCCGTCGCCAGGCACCACGCGGATGCGGTCGTCGTCTGGTTCGACGCCCATGGCGACCTCAATACGCCCAAGGCCAGCAGCACCGGCTATCTCGGCGGGCTGGCGCTCTCTGGGCCCTGTGGCCTGTGGCAGTCCGGCCTCGGTGACGGGCTCCCCCTCGAAAATGTCGTGCTCGTCGGCCAGCGCGACCTCGATCCCTTCGAGGCCGAACTCATCGAGACGAAGCGCATTCCGTATATCCGCCCCGGCGCCGACCTTCCACAAAGGCTGGCGCAGGCTGTCGCCGGCCGGCCGGTCTATATCCACCTCGACTGCGACGTGCTCACCCCCGGCATCGTCCCCACCGACTACCAGCATGAAAACGGACTGTCGCTCGATGAGCTACGCGCGGCTTGCGGTGTCCTTGCCAGGAGCAAGGTCGTCGGGCTGGAGATCGCCGAGTTCCAGAACGCCTGGTCCGAGGGCGGTGACCCGGTTTCGCCCGAACCGCTGATCGATGCGCTGGAACCGCTTCTCAAGAAGCTTGGCCGCTGACGCTAAAGCCGCGCCGCATTGCGCAAAGGCGGTTTGGGCGTAGCATGATCCTCCCGCTTGCGCTTGGGTCACGGCTGCGATGGTACTCAGATCGGTCCTTATTGCCTGCGCCTTTTTTCTTTGCGGAAGAGCCTCCGCCGAGCCGCTCAGGGTCGACCTCGAACTGGTACTCGCCGTCGACGTCTCCTACTCCATGGAGCTTGAGGAGCAGCGGATCCAGCGGCAGGGCTATGTCGCCGCCTTTCTGGAGCCCGCGCTGATCGAGGCCGTCGCGAACGGCCCGCTCGGGCGCATCGCCGTCACCTACGTCGAATGGGGCGGCGCAGCGGTACAGGTCACGCCCTGGACGCTGATCGATGGTCGCGGCACGGCAGCGCAATATTCCGAGCTTCTCAGCCGGCAACCGATCCGGCGGATCGCCTTCACCTCGATTTCCAACACGCTTGCCTTCACCCGACGGCTGTTCGATCTCAGCCCCTTCGAAGGCAGCCGCCGGGTCATCGATATCTCCGGCGACGGCCCCAACAATTCCGGTGTGCCCGCCCCCGTCGCCCGCAATTCCACCGTCGCCCGTGGCATCACCATCGATGGCTTGCCGATCATGCTGAAGACGCAGCAACCCGATAGCGCCTCGATCCCGGACCTCGACGCCTACTACCGCGAATGTGTGATCGGCGGCGACGGCGCCTTTCTCGTGAAGGTGACGGACAGCAGCGAGTTCGCCAAGGCGATCCTGCGCAAACTCGTCACGGAGATCTCCGGCCAGGAAGTGAGCCGCCTGGATACGGCGCCAGTGCGGCCGGCCCAATACGGCAAGGACTACAATTGCTTCATCGGCGAGGAGATGCAGGAGCGCATGATCGGACGTTAGACCGGCACACCGCCCCATCCACAGCCAGGAACGCGCAATTGCTTGACTCTAGTTAGGCGCCTTATTATCTGTCGCCTTATGACAATGCTGGAACAGAAACACCGGGCCCTGCTGCAGGAAGCCGAGCGTCGGGCGGTCGCCGAGACCGGCAACATGCGCGCCTGCTTCGAACTGCTGGCGCTTACCGGCGCGATCGATCGGGACTGCGCCGCAAGACTGGCACCCCACCGGCTTTCGGAAGGCAAGTTCGTTATCCTCTTCCTGCTCAACGATCAACCCGCGGGCCTGTCTCCGCACGAGCTTGCCGACCGGGCCGGCGTGACGCGCGCCACCATCACCGGGCTCATCGACGGTCTGGAGCGCGACGGCTTCGTCGAGCGCCGCTCCGGCCTTGATGACCGGCGCAAGATCGCGGTCGTACTGACCGAAACCGGCCGCAAGACCGCAGGCAACCTGCTCGGTGAACACAGCACCTGGATCGCCTCGCTCTTCGCCGGCTTCAGCGTCGAAGAGCACCAGACGTTCCACAGGCTGCTGCAGCGCATCTGGAATAATCTCGAGACCACGGCGTCGCAGGCCACATCGGAAACGCAGCCGTGACCGAGAACCAGACCAAAGCACGCGGCGTCGCCAGCATTGGCGCCGAGCGCCTGGCGCAACTGAACGCCGGCGCTGAAGCTGCGACCCTGACCGAATGCCTCGCCGTCGATTTTGCAGCACTCATGGCCAGCATCCTGCCCGGCATCGGCGACGATGCCCTTGCCGAGATGAGAGCGGCCGCCTCGACCGGCATTTCCCGGCGCATGCCGCTCGCCGCAAAGCTGATCGCGGAAAGCCTCGGTCCTTCTGCGCTGCAAGAGCTCGCGCATCATTCCTCGGACACGGCGCGGGGCTGGGCCTGTTTCATGGTCGCGGCCGTGGATGACATGTCCCTCGCCGAGCGGCTGACCGCGATCCGACCTCTCGCCGACGACAGCCATTTCGGTGTGCGCGAATGGGCCTGGATCGCCGTCCGCCCGCATCTCGCCGCAAATCTGGATCAAGCGATCGCCCTGCTGGCGGCCGGCTGGACATCCGATCCATCCGAGCGCATCCGCCGTTTCGCCTCGGAATCAATCCGCCCGCGCGGCGTCTGGTGCGCCCATATCGCAGCGCTCAGGAAGGAGCCCGAACGCGCGTTTTGCGTACTGGAGCCGTTGCGCGCCGATCTCTCCCCTTATGTGCAGGATTCGGTCGGCAACTGGCTGAACGATGCGGCCAAGGATCGGCCCGAGTGGGTCCAAGCGCTCTGCGCGCGCTGGTCCGCTGAAAGCTCGGGACCGGCGACGACGCGCATCTGCCGCCGCGCGCTTCGATCCATCGCCACGAAATCCAGTTCCGGAAACGCTTGAGGGCGCCCGGAATTGCATACCCTCAGACTGACAAGAAGAAAGCAGACCATGCCTCACTACCTGACCGAACTTTACAGCGCCAAGCCGGCGTGGCTCGCCCTTCCCCACCAGGGACGCCAGCAGTTCCTGACCGCGATCGGCTCCGCCATGCCGGCTCTCTCGGCACTCGGCGTCGAGCTCATCACCTTCGGCAAGGTCGACCAATCGAAGCTGCATGCGGCCTCGCAGACCTTCTTCGCCGTCTGGCGCTGCCCGGATGCATCGGCGCTCGAAGCCCTCGTCGCCGGCATCGCCCAATCCGGCTGGCACGAATATTTCGACACCATCAACGCCGGCGGCAAGGGCACCGACTTTGCCGGCCACCTGACGCAGCTCGGCGAAGCCGCTTGAGCCGCCAATGCCAAATCGGCCCCCTCAAGTCGCGTTCGGCTCGAGGGGGCTGTAGAACACGATCTCCGGATCGTTCTCGTCAAGATTGTCGATATAGCCGCTGGGCCGGAATCCGGCCTTGACCAAGAGGTCCTGCATCGGGCGGTTCGACATGTTGGTCGAGCTGAAGAGCTTCGCCCCCGAGGACATCGCCTGGAAATGCGCGATCAGCGCCGCACTGAGGCCACGCCGGCGCCAGGACGCACCGACCATCAGCATCTCGATGAAGGCATGACCAAAAAAGTGGTGGGCCAGCACGCCATAGGCCGCCACTTCGCCATCGATCTCGACCAGATGGCAGCAGCCCTGCCCGATCCAGCCGGCGATGTCGGCCGATCGCCTCGGATCGCCCGCTGCAACGGTGTCGATCGCGCAGAGCGCCGGATGGTCGTCCTTGACCGCAGGTCGAATGCGCATGGTCAGCTCCCGCAAATTTCGCGGGAAACTAGTCCGGCAAGCGGCGCTGTGCAACCACTGCGTACAGTCAATCCCCGCCGCCAGCGCAAGCCGGCGGCGGGGTTTTCTCATCAGCGCGGAGCCAGGCTCTCCAGTTCGTTGAGCTTCTTCAGCGCCGCCTGTTGCTGCAGCCAGCCGTAGTTGATGCCGCTGGCATTCAGCGTGCTGCCGGACTGGTACGGATAGTCGTTGAAGTCCGCGAAGAACTCCTTGATCTTGCCCTGGATCGGCACCAGCAGCCACATGTTGCGGGCGAGGAACTCGATCGCCCCGCCGCCGTCTTCCATGCCGCGCTCGTAGGGGTCCATGCGCAGGTTGGCGATGACGGCCCAGCTCGGCACCTCACGGGTGGCGGTGGCGATGTTGCCGTGGCTCGCCTGGGCAAAGCTCAGCTTCCAGTCGTTCCAGCGGATAGCGTTGAGGTTGCCGCCCTGGTCGAAGTAGTAGACCGAGTCACGCGGCGGCTCCTTCGCCTCGCCCTTCAACAGCCCCGTCAGGTCGTAGCCGTCGAGATGCACCTTGAAGGTCTTCGAGGTGCCCTTGAAGCCCTTCTTCATCTCTTCCTTGACGTCTCCGATACCGGCAGCCGTCGCGAAAGTCGGCAGCCAGTCCATCAGCGTAACAGGGTCGTTGATCTGCGTGCCCGGCTTCACCACGCCCGGCCAGCGCACCATCATCGGAATGCGGAAGCCGCCTTCCCAGGTCGTGCCCTTTTCGCCATGGAACATCGTCTGCGCGCCGTCCGGCCACAGCGCCAGTTCGGCACCGTTGTCGGTGGTGTAGAGCACGATGGTGTTGTCGGCGATGCCGAGTTCGTCGAGCTGCTGCAGGAGTTGGCCGACATGGCCGTCATGCTCCACCATGCCGTCGGCATGGATGCCCTTGCCGGTCTTGCCAAGCGAGTCCGGCTTCAAGTGGGTGAAGACGTGCATGCGGGTCGAGTTGAACCAGCAGAAGAACGGCTTGTCGGCCTTCACCTGCCGGTCGATGTAGTCCTTGGCGGCTGTCAGGAACTCCTCGTCGATCGTTTCCATGCGCTTGGTGTTGAGCGCGCCGGTATCCTCGATCTTGCCGTCGGCGCTGGACTTGATGACACCACGCGGACCGAACTTCTTCTTGAACTCCGGATCCTTCGGATAGAAGTAGCCTTCCGGCTCTTCCTCGGCGTTCAGGTGGTAGAGGTTGCCGAAGAACTCGTCGAAGCCGTGGGCGGTCGGCAGGTGCTCGTCACGGTCGCCCAGGTGGTTCTTGCCGAACTGGCCGGTCGAATAGCCCTTGGTCTTGAGCACGTCGGCAATCGTCGGCATCCAGTCCTGGATGCCATGCGGGTCACCCGGCATGCCGATGGTGAGCAGGCCGGTACGGAACGGCTCCTGGCCCAGGATGAACGACGCCCGCCCCGCCGTGCAGCTGTTCTGGCCGTAGCTGTCGGTGAAGATCGCGCCTTCCTTGGCGATCCGGTCGATATTGGGCGTGCGGTAGCCCATCAGCCCCATCGTATAGGCGCTGATCTGGGGAATGCCGATATCGTCGCCGAAGATGACGAGGATGTTCGGCGGCTTGCCGCTGGAGGAGGAAGATTGCTGTGCCCTGGCCGGGCTGACCGAAGCGCCGGAGGCAACCAGCGAGGCGGCTGCGAAGATGGTGCCGCTCAAGAGCAGGTCTCGGCGACTGACATCCGTTACCCCGCAACCATTGTCGGCCGTCGCGGAACTGGCCTTACCGTCATGCGCGCTCATCGCTTTCTCCTTGGCTCAAGTCGATGGGGTGAAATGCACTGCGATTTCCGGTTGAACGGGATGATGCGCCTCAACGATGACGGGGCAAGTACGTAACAGTTACGAAACGGGACGCCTGGCGTGCGGCTCTGCCTGCTTCGCCGGCGCAAGTATTCCGTGGATGAAGCGGGAGCGATCAGGCGGTTGCCATCCACAATCGCTTCCACGTATCAGGCGGTTGCCATTAGTATCGCGGCGAACTGCCAGCGCTTTGAAAACGGGGAGCGACAAAAAAGGGCCGCATGAAATCGACCAAGAAAGACAGCCCACCCAAGCCCGCCAAGGCCGGAACGATCTTGCAGCAA
This sequence comes from Ensifer sp. 2TAB8, assembly GCF_052115125.1. Lineage (NCBI taxonomy): Bacteria > Pseudomonadati > Pseudomonadota > Alphaproteobacteria > Hyphomicrobiales > Rhizobiaceae > Ensifer > Ensifer sp. 2TAB8. Next base: position 101,242 of record NZ_JBFRGB010000002.1, read on the forward strand.
CTGGCTAGATCGCCCGAAAAGCTGTTTTCGGGGTCATTTCGCCAGCAATATGCAGCCCTGTGTTTCCGCCGCGTCAAAGAGAGCCGTGACATTGAGATCCTGGTAGTCACGTCGCGCGAGAGCGGCCGCTGGGTCATTCCCAAGGGCTGGCCGATGAAACGAAAGAAACCGTTCGAGGCCGCAGCGATCGAGGCCTGGCAGGAAGCGGGCGTACGCGGCAAGGTCAGGAAGAAGCCGGTCGGCAGCTACACCTATCTGAAAGCGCTCGACGATGGCGACGTGGTGCCCTGCGTGGTCGATATCTTCCAGATCGAAGTCAACGAAATCAGCGACGACTTCAAGGAGCGCGGCGAGCGCATTCTCGCCTGGGTCAGCCCCGACGAGGCGGCGCGTCGCGTGCGCGAGATCGAGCTGAAATCGCTGCTGGTCGAGTTCACGCCGCGCTGAGTGCTGGCGCGGTGTCGCGTCTTGCTCCATGCGCATTGAAGACAGATTGCCGCAATCGGCGGCTCGGCCTTTGGCTGCGGCGGCACCAGCGCTTATATGAGGCCGGCAAAGCCGAGTGGCCCAAACCAGGAACCCATGCCGGGGTAAAGAGATGAACGACGAATTGCAGGGCCGCGCCGCCCATGTCGCGGCGATCCGCGATCGGGCGGAAGCCGAAATGAAGGCGATCGGCGTCGATGACGCCTTCATCAGCCATCTGGTCGATACGTTCTACGGTCGGGTGCTCGCCCATCCGGAGCTCGGCCCGGTCTTCGACGCGCGCCTTTCCGGGCGCTGGCCCGAGCACATGGAAAAGATGAAGAGCTTCTGGTCGGCCGTCGCCTTCCGCAACGGCGCCTATGGCGGCAAGCCGGTTCAGGCTCATGTCGGCGTTGCCAACATGACGCCCGATCTCTTTCCGAAATGGCTGGCGCTTTTCTCAACGACGCTCGACGACATCGCCCCCAATCAGGAGGCAAAGGCCTGGTTCATGGCCACGGCCGAGCGCATCGCCCGCAGCCTGACACTGTCCCTCTTCTACAATCCCGCGCTCGACGACCCCGCGCTGAAACGCGGGTGAAGCGCCAGCGTAAGGGCCGCGGGCCTTCAGAGCGAGCGGCCCTCGATCAGGATTTCCTCGGCCTCGTCGAACGACATCGAAAAGACCCGCTTGCCCAGTTCGAAACTGAAGCCGCCTCGCGCAAAGGCGGAGAGCTCCTTTGCCGAGCGCTTCTCGTCGAGATCGACCTTGCGGAACGGACCGAAGGCGCGCTTTCTTGCAAGCACCACGGCGGCGTAGAGATCGTCGGCCTCTGCGATCGCGGCGGCGACATCGCCCTTGGCTACGCCCTTCTGCGATAGTTTCTGCGCGATCGCGCGCTTGGATTTTCCGCCCCGCATGCCCGACCGGGTCTTGACCTCGGCATAGGCGGCATCGTTGAGCGCTCCGTTGTCATAGCCGAAGGTCACGGCGGCAGCGGCGAGCAGCTCCACCTGGGTGACGCTGATATCCTCGAACTTCTCCCGCGCCTTGCGGGCGATCGCGTCGAACAGCTGCTTCTCCGTCAGCATCTGGCGATGAAGGCGATAGGCAGCGGAATTGCGCGCCCAGGCATACATGCGCGGCGTCGGCTGATCCGATTGATCCGTCTCGTCTTCCAGGTCCAAATCCGTCTCGTCCCTCGCCCAATCAAGGAAGGTCGCATTGAAGGGGAGAAATGACCTGACTCCCTGAAGCAAGGCAATTGCGCGGGAGGGCCCGTGCCCCACTTTTCCCGGATTGTTTCGGCCGCGAGCCGCGGCAGCAACGTCAGCCGGCCATTTCCGAGGCCGGCGCCGCCTTTGCCCGCCCCACTTCCGAAAGCAGCCAGTCGCTGAAGGCCATGATCCGCGGATCCTGGCTCGCGCTTTCGGGATAGACCAGGTGATAGGCATAGTCCCCGCCAAGGCTGACGCCGATGTCGAACAGCCGCACCAGACGGCCCTCCGCCAGTTCGTTCTTGATCATCGCCAGGTCGACGAGCCCGACGGCACCGCCGTCGATCACCGCCTCCACCACATGGCTCGTGTCGGAAAAGGCGACGCATCGGCTGTCGTCGAAATCGTCGATGCCGGCTGCCGCCATCCACATGCGCCAGTTCGGCCAGAGCATGCCTTCGGTGTAGCACTCGACGTGCGAGAGCGTATGGCCGAAGAGATCGCGCGGGTTCTTCGGTTCGCTGCCGGCGGAAATCAGCTTTGGGCTGCAAACCGGCGCAATCACCGCCTCGAACAGCCGCTCCGCCCGCATCTGCGCATAGCGGCCGGAACCGAAGCGGATGGCGATGTCGACATCTTCGGTTTCAAGGTCCCTCACCTCGTCGTTGATGTCGAAAGTCAGCTCGATCGCCGGGTGGGCGGCGCGGAACTGCGACAGCCGCGGCAGCAGCCAGTTGGTGGCAAAACGTGGGCTGAGCGACAGGCGCAGCTGCCGGGCGCCACGCGCCATCCTGCGGGCGCGGCCGACTGCCCCCTGCAAGGTCTCGAGCGCCTGGACGGCCGCTTCGAACACGACCGCGCCAGCCGGTGTCAACTGGATGCTGCGGCTGGTGCGCGTGAACAGCACGAGGCCAAGCTGATCCTCGATTTCCTTGATCTGGTAGCTGACGGCCGCCGGCGTCAGCCCCACCTCGTCGGCCGCGCGGGTGAAGTTCAGATGGCGGCCGGCCGCCTCGAATGTCCTCAGCGCGCGCGTCCCTGGCAGCATTCGGCTCATGGAGATCTTCAAGCCTAGTTTAACGATCAATCGAGAACTACTTGTTTTTCATAGTTTGATCAATCGGGGAAGATCTGACGCATTGATGATCCGGGTGATCGGGACCGCGTATGTCCGCGTGCCGACGCCCCATTTCCGTGGAGAGAATATATGTCAGTTGGCTTGACCCCGAGCGACGAGCGGGCCGTCGGCGACCCGCCGGTCGGCCGGAGCGATGCGCTCAAGTGGCCGCCCCGCCTTTGGGTGGCGCTCTTCATCTTCAGCGGGGTGATCCTGCTCGATGGGCTCGATATCTCGATGATTGCCGTGGCAATCCCCGAAATCCAGGCGGAGTTCGGCATCAGCGCCGCCACCGCCCAATGGCTGGTCAGCGCCTATATCCTCGCCTTTGGCGGCTTCCTGCTGCTCGGCGGGCGCTGCGCGGACCTTTTCGGCCGCCGGCGCGTGCTGGTGGCCGGGCTCGGCGTCTTTGCCGTGGTGTCGCTGTTCGGCACGGTCACCAACGATCCGTTTCTGTTGATCGTTTCACGCTTCATCAAGGGCATGACGGCGGGCTTTACCGGGCCGGCCGCCATGTCGCTGCTGACTACGACCTTCCCCGAAGGTCCGCACCGCAACAAGGCCTTCGGCATCTTCAATCTTTTCGAAGCCTCGGGCTACTCTTCCGGCCTTATCGTCGGCGGCCTGCTCGCCGGGCTCGATTGGCGGTACATATTCGTATTGCCGGCGCCGATCGCCGTGCTCCTGATGATCGCCGCCCTGCGATTTCTTCCGCCGGACCCGCCGCGCACCGCACGCCTGCGGCCCGATATCGCCGGCGCCGTCACCCTCGTCGCCGGCATGCTGCTCTTCGTCTTCACCGTCGCCGCGACGGCCGATGCCGGCTGGAACTCGCTGCGCACGATCGGTGGCCTTGCGCTCTCCGCCCTGCTCCTCCCCGCCTTCGTGCTGATCGAGCGCCGTGTCGCCGAGCCACTGATCCGGCTCGGGATCTTCCGCAACAAAAGCCTGGTTGCAGCCAATGTCAGCGCCGCCCTGCTCTATGGCGGTGCCATGGGCTTTCAGTTCCTGACGGCGCTCTACCTGCAGAACCTGCACGGCTGGAAACCGCTGCACATGGCGCTGGTGCTGCTGCCGGCCGGCCTCATGGTCGTCATCCTCGGGCCGAAGCTCGGCGCGCTGATGAACCGCTTCGGCGTCAACCGCGTGCTGATGGTCGGCCTTGTGGCCTTCGTGCCCTGCTATCTCATGATGCTGCGCATCGGCCCGACGCCCGATCTGTGGACCGTGCTCCTGCCGGCTTCGCTCCTCTGGGGCATCGGCTTTGCACTCAGCATCTCGGCGCTGATGGTCACCGGCACCAACGGCGTCGCCGATGAGGAACAGGGGCTTGCCGCCGGTCTGCTCAACAGCGCGCTGCAGGTCGGCGGCGCCTGCGGCCTTGCCGTCGTCACCGCTGCGATCACGCCCGGCACCGAGCTTGCAATGCTCTATCCCGGCGTTGTCGTCATCCTCGCACTCGCCGTGCTGACGTTGCTTGCGCAGCTGATCAATCGCCGCGGCTGAGTAAGCCCGACGCCGGCTGCGGCCCTGCTACAGCGGAGCGCCCGGCAAGCGAACGTGGTCGATCGCCAGGCTGTCCTCGGCGATCGACCCCACGTCCAGCGGCTATTCGAACTTCTCGGTACTGTCCGCCTTGCCCTTCACCCAGTAGCCGGAGGCCTTGAGCCAGGAAAGCGGCAGGCCGCGCTCCTCGACGAAATGGGCGCGGATCGCCCGCGTCACCGTCGCTTCTGCCGCGACCCAGACGAAGGTGCCGGGCTCGAGCGGAACCTGACGCACGACCGCAAGCAGCGCTCCGGGATCGTGCGCTTCAACGAGCGGGCGATAGGCCCAATGGGTGGTGAGCGCCGCCTCGGTGCGGAATTTCTGCCGCTCGTCCAGCCCGGTGACAGCCGCGATGCTGGTGACCTGATGGCCGGCCGGCGTCTCCTCGATCCGCCGCCCGATCGCCGGTAGTGCCGTCTCGTCGCCGATCAGCAGCCAGCGCCTGAAATCTCCAGACACGACCGCCGAACCGCGCGGCCCGCCGATTTCGAGCTTGTCCCCTACGGAGGCCGCCATCGCCCAGGCGGTCACAGGGCCCGCCTCGTGCAGCGCGAAATCAAGCGCCAGCATGCGTGCGTCGTTGTCGTAGCGCCGTGGCGTATAGCCCCGGCGTTCTTCGGTGCCATCGGCGCCCGGCACGAAGACCTTGATGTGGTCATCCGCCCCGAGGCTGACGAAGTCGGCGAGATCCTCGCCGGAAAGCGTGATCCGGAGCATGCCCGGCGTCACCCGTTCAATGCCGGAAACGACGAGCGAGCGGCGCTTCAGCTCATGGCGAACACGCTCGATGCGCGGCTGAGGGAGATCGGAATAGGTGGGAGAATTGTCCATTTGCATCCTTTGGAGGGCCTTGAAAGCTCGATCCGCAGGACACAGTCGCGCAGATCGAAGCCGCTTCTGGCCGTTCGATCATACGCGTTGAGTGACGTTAACGCTTACGTGGCCGGGAGTGGCCCGGTCATGTCACGTTCTAACTATCGGAAGGCCCCGCTTCGATCAATGCGTCATCTTGACTAAAACAGGAAGGTTTTACCAGACAAAAGAAAACGCGCCCGCCGGAGCGGACGCGTTTCTCAAAACAGGAGCGTTCGAGGCCTTAGGCGGCCAGAGCCGCGACTTCGCCGCGCACGAGGTCACCGAGACGGCGGATGCCTTCGTCGATCATCTGCTCGTTGGCGCAGGAGAAGGAAACGCGCAGCGTGTTCTCGCCCGAGCCGTCGGCAAAGAAGGCGCGGCCGGGAACGAAGGCGACCTTGGCGGTCTCGATCGATTTCGCCAGCAGTGCTGCGCCATCCATGCCCTTCGGCAGCGTGACCCAGACAAACATGCCGCCTTCCGGCTTCGTCCAGGAAACGCCTTCGGGCATGTACTTTGCAAGCGCTGCGAGCATCGCGTTGCGGCGTTGCTTGTAGACCCGGTGGATCTTGGCCACCTGCTGGTCGAAGCCGCGCTCGGCAACGGTGCAGATCGCCATCTGGTTGATCGTCGACGAGTGCAGATCGGCGGCCTGCTTCATCAAGACGAGCTTGCGGATCACCTTGTCCGAGGCGACGACCCAGCCGACGCGAAGGCCGGGAGCGAGCGTCTTGGAGAACGAGCCGCAATAGATCGTGCGGGTGTTGTTGATGTCGCCCTTCTTGGCGATTTCGAGCGCCAGGATCGGCGGGATCGGCTCGCCGTCGTAGCGCAGCGACTGGTAGGCCGCATCTTCGATGACGGCAATGTCGAGCTCTTCGGCCAGTGCCAGCACGCGCTCGCGGCCAGCCCGGTCCACGGTCTCGCCGGTCGGGTTGGCGAAATCGGCAGAAAGATAGGCAAACTTGACGCGGCCGCCGGCTTCGCCTGCCGCCTGGCGGTAGGCCTCCGGCGTGCGGTTGCCGTTCGGGTTCAGCTGGTCGTAGGTCGGCTCATAGGCATTGAAGGCCTGCAGCGCGCCGAGATAGGTCGGCCAGGTGACGAGCGCCGTGTCGTTCGGCGACAGGAACAGCTTGCCGAGATAGTCTAGGCCCTGCTGCGAGCCCGAAGTGATGAAGATGTTGTCGACGCCAGCGGGAATACCGAGCGCCGCCATCTGCTTGGCGAGCCATTCGCGCAGCGGCTTGTAGCCTTCGCTGACCGAGTACTGCAGCGCCGCGCCTACGGTCGGGCCGGCAAAGATTTCCGCATAGGCGTCCTTGAATTCCGCATCCGGGAACAGCGCCGGATCGGGAATGCCACCGGCAAACGAGATGATGTCGGGGCGGTCGAGCAGCTTCAAGAGTTCGCGGATTTCCGAGGCGCGCATCCGGCTCGAGCGCGTCGCGAAGATATGTTCCCAATCCAGCATGGGTCGTTTCCTCAGAGATTATAGTGCGGAAAGCGGTTCTCCGCTTCCTCCCGCGTCATTCTAGAGCGCCGTGCGTTCGTGTGAACGCACAAAGGACGCTCTGGTTTTTTGTTAGAGCATCTTTCCGCTTCGAGCGATCCCCCTTGAAAGCAGGATGCTCTGGACGGTGATGCGACAGGACCACGACGGTTAATTTATGTCAATATTATTGACCTAATTCCGTGCTTTTTTCGGGCTTTTGGCCACTTCGAACGTTGCGTCCAGGACCTGACGTTACGTCAGTTCAACCGGAATGCCACGCACTCCGCCGCAATGCAAGCAGAGCCTGACAGGGGAGATCCCTGCCGCTCGCCCCAAGCTGGGCGCACAATCACGTGCCCCGTGATCGTCCTTCATGTCCGTGCGTCCTTCGGGACGGACACCGGCTTGGCGGCAGCAAGCGCACGATACCCCTGCCCCTTCAACCTCGCAGAACGGCGCTTGCGGATGACGTCCTGCTGGGGCCCATCGGATCGGTTCGCCAGCCTATGATCCAAAGGGGCAAATTGCCGGCAGTTTAGCTGAGGAGTAAAATTCCGGCCCTCAATTCGACCGGAGGGACTAGGCTATGAGCAGACTGTTTATCCTGTCAGCTGGCGCGATCCTCGCGCTGGCGCAAGCGGCGTCCGCCGCACCCGCAGCACCGGAAACGCACCCCCTCAAGATCGCCAAGGAGTGCAGCCAGTTCACCGGCGACACCCCGAGCTTCTGCACCATCACGGAGTCGAACCTCGAAGCGATCCCGGCTGGCACCAAGATCCTCTATTATGGACCGGTGGTCGCCAATCCCCTCTTCTCCAGCAGCACCGCCGTCATCTCGGTTGGAAACGGTGACTCGGCGCTCGGATATTGCGTCGTCTACGATACGGCCAAGCCGCCGCTCGGCACCTGCGCGTTCCATGCCGGCAGCGGCACGCTCGCGGGCTTCCAGGCGATCGTCAAGGTCACGGTCGACGACAAGCAGATCTGGCACTGGGACGGAGACTACGTCCTCGGCACCACCCAGGCGGCCAAGTGAGGCCGTAGGAAGGATCGGTCTCGCAGCAACCGGCCACGACCAACACGACGATTGAGAGCACGGCATTCCGCCGGGCATTCGACCTGTTGCCGCCAGATCGCCCAATGCGCTGTCCCCGCCATCAGCGGGGGCAGGCGCCGCGTCACGTTCTGACCGCAGGTGCGCTGGCGTTGCCTGTGAACAGAAGCCGGAAACCGAGCCCGAGCATGACCGCACCGGTGAAGCGCTGCTGCCAGACGAGCAGCGTCGGAAAACGGTAGAGCGCCTGCCCGACCGTACCCGAAGCGAGCGCGACCGAACCGAGCGAAAGGATGCCGGCAAGCTTCTGCACGGTGCCGAGCACGGCAAGCTGCAGCCACACCGGGCCGGCAGCCGGGTCGACGAACTGCGGCAGGAAAGCGAACATGAAGAGCAGCGACTTCGGGTTCGTCAGGCTGTTGATCGTTCCCTCGCGAACCGCGCGCCAATCGGAGACGTCGGCCGCTGCCAGCCGCTTCTTGGTGGCAGCCTTGCCGAAACTCGACGAGACCATCCGTGCACCGAGATAGAGCATGTAGGCAGCGCCCACCCATTGCAGCAACAGGAGACCGGCGGGATAGGCCTTCAGCAGCGAGGCGACCCCCAGAACCAGCAGGCTCACCTGCACCACGCCCGCAACGAACACCATGCCGACGACCGTCAGCAGCGCCACGCGGCGGCCCTGCCCGATCCCGCGTGCGAGAACCAGCATCATGTCCGGACCGGGCGTGATTTCGAGAACGAATAGTGCGGCAACGAAGGTCAGGAGAATGGGAAGATCGGCCATCGGAGATTCCGGTTCGGGTCAGCATTCACACGCTTAGCCGGAAGCTTCCGGCCTGTCGATCAGCCGCGCGGTGACGGCGGGCCGACTTTTTTCTTCGCCTGCCGCCATCTTCGTCTAGTCTGTGCGAAAACGTCGCCGGCAGAGGACTTCGGCGGGAAGGAATGGTGAGCGGAAAACCTCGACGTCTGCAGATCCCGCAATGGAAGGCGGGACGCCCACCCTTCCCCAGCCTTTCCTCCCCGTCTCCTGCAGCATCGACATCCCAAAAGCACCCATGACAAAATCCGAAACGAACGACACCCTCGCCTTCTACCGCGACAATGCCGCCACCTATGCGGCGCGCGAACGCAAGCCGCCGACCGCTCGCCTTGAGGCCTTCATGCGTCGACTGTCGCCGGGCGCTGCCGTACTCGACCTCGGCTGCGGCGGCGGCCACGATAGTCTCATTTTTCTGGAGCACGGGTTCGACGTCACCGCCTGCGACGGCTCGGCGGATCTCGCGCGGGAAGCCGAACTGCGCATCGGCCGCAAGGTCGAAGTGACAAGGTTTCAGGAGATCGTTTGGGAAGAACGGTTCGACGGCATCTGGGCCGAGGCCTCGCTCTTGCATGTGCCGCGCACGGAGCTTGCCGACGTGCTCACGCGCATTCGCCGGACGCTGAAGCCGGGCGGTTTTCTGCAGGCGAGTTTCAAGGCAGGCGAGACGGAAGGCCACGACCGCTTCGGCCGCTACTTCAACTACCCCTCAGCCGATTGGCTGGGGGCTTGCTTCAAACACGCAGGCTGGCCCGAGGTTGATATCAGCGACGCCGACGGCGGCGGGTATGACGGCGAACCGACCCGCTGGCTGCATGTCTCGGCAAGGCGCGCAGCCTGAGAAGGCTCAGCCCCTGCAGCGCCGCGCGTCTCATCATATGCGCAAAGGTCGCTGCAATACTTTGATTTGCTCTTCTTCCCCGCGTCCTCAAGCCTCGCGGCTGAAGTAACTCAGGATCAGAAGCGTGCAGATCGCAGCAACGATCAAGGCGTCGAAAAGTGCGAAGTGCTCAAAGAATGAGAGCATGGCATTTCCTCCTTCCAACTAAACCTATGAGAGCACAGATTTGCTGGAAATGAAAGCCGGACACGAAATATACTTCAGATAGCAACGTCGCTCTAGGAAGTTATTCTTGCAATGCAGCATCTATTGCCGCGACGCACAAACAATAAATCTCCCGCTTCTCAAGCGTGCCGCAACCTCCAGGTGCTGAGCGCTAGCACAAGGCCTCGGACACGAAGAAGCAACACCAGCCCGCATAGCGGGCTGGCGATCGAGGTCACCCTGTAGTGGGAACGGCGCACCCTGAAGCCGGCTCGGTTAGACCGGCGTCACCGATTTCACGCTGCCGGTGGTATCGACGACGCAACTATACTTGCGGCCGCCGGCGTCGAGATCGACGCTATAGGAAGTCGCGTCGAGTGCCCGCGAACTGGTCGGCAGCACTTTGGCGCTGTCGACCATCGCTGCGCCGGCCGCGGCATGGGCGCAGAGCAACTGCAGGTCGGCCGGCGCCGTCTGCAGGCTGGTGCGGGCCATATCCTCAGGCTTGGGTGGCGACTGACAGCCGCTAATCGCGGCCATGGCCGCCAGCGCCAGAACAAGGCCTTTCATACGCAACATCCCCTCGCTCACCAACTGTCCTCCCCTTCGGATCTTTTCTGTCCCTGGCTTCCTGCCCGGCCGCGCCTGCCCCCAGGCGGCCGGAAGAATTCATCACGACGCCTCGACGCGAGCCGCCCGCTCACGCCCTGCCGCAAAAACGCCCCAGCCTCAAACGCCCTTGTAGAGCGCCGCTCCCTGCATCAGCACGATTACCTTGGCGCCGATCGCGATGCGGGAATGCAGGTCGATGACGTCGTCATTGTTCATGCGGATGCAGCCGGAGGAAACGTCGAGACCGATCGTCCAGGGCTCCACCGTGCCGTGGATGCGGTAGATCGTGTCCTGGTCGCCCTCGTAGAGATAGAGCGCGCGGGCGCCGAGCGGATTGTCCGGCCCGCCGGGCATGCCCGCCGCCCACTTCGCCGCATTCGGGTCGCGCGCCACCATTTCGGCCGGCGGCGTCCAGGTCGGCCATTCCGCGGTGCGCCCGACGCGCACGATGCCCGCCCAGCCGAAGCCCTCGCGGCCGACGCCGATGCCGTAGCGGATCGCCTGACCGCCGGGCTGGACGAGGTAGAGGAAATGCTGGTTGCCGTCGATGATGATCGTGCCGGGCTGCTCCGCCGTGCGGAAGGTCACCACCTGACGGCGGAAGGCTTCCGGCAACTGATTGTTGCGGGCGAAATATTGCCGCGCTTTCTTCTTGTCGTAGTTCACCCACTTCTTGGTGCGGGCGTCGTAGATCTGCGTCTGCGCCCATGCAGCGAGCGGCCCGAGAGTAAGGGCGGCAGCAAGCACAGCAACGCCGAGCTTGCGCCGTGTCCATACGGGCTGATCGGCGTGATCAAGGCCGTTGTCTTCAGAGTTTCCGCTCATGGCTTGGCCCACCCGTCGATGCGCGCCGCATTGTCCTCGGCCCATTTCCTGGCATAGTCGGCCGGCGCCTGCCGCTCGACCTCCAGCGCGTAGCTCATCTTCGTCACTTCCTCCGGCGAGAAATCCACCTTCTCCAGGAACTTCGCCACGTCAGGGTGCTTCTTGCCGAAGGCGGTGGCATAGGCGATCTGGAAATGCGCCGCCTCCCAGGCCGTCGAAGCGCTGGATTTCGAGACCCAGAGCGGGTCGCTCGGCGGCAGGATCTTCCACTTGGCGGCATCGTGCGGCGGCTCCTCGAGCCGCGCGATCTGGTGCAACTCGAACACGTGATGCGGCGCGTAACAGTAAAACACCATCGCCCGGTCGGTCGCGACCGCAGCATCGACGGCCGCCATCGCCACTTCCTCTTCCGCCTCGAACAGCGTCAGCGTCTTGTCGTAGCCGTAGCCGGCCGCCCGCGCCCGCTCGATCCCGGTCGAAAGCCAGGTGGCAGCGCCGATCCACATCTCGCCCTTGCCGTCCCCGTCGGTGTCGAGGATCTTGGTCTTGTCAGGATTGCTGAGATCAGCCGCCGACTTGATCGTCTTGGCCGCTTCCGGCGTGGCGCAGAGCCCCTGCCAAGCCGGTACACTACGCTCGGTCAGTTGGCCGACACCCTTGTCGGTCACGTATTTGCGCACGACATCCTCGAAATTCGGCCGCCAGACTTCCGGCTGGATATCGACCGTTCCCGTCTCGAAGCCGACGAAGGCATTGAGCGTGCCGAGCTCCTTGACCTCGGCGTCGAGCCCGAATTTCTTGGCGATGCCCACCTTCAGGATATTGGCCGTTGCCTGGCCGGACGGCCAGTTCGGCATGGCGATCACCAGGTCGGCGGCCATGACCGGAAGGGCCACGGATGCGGCGAATATGGCAGCCAGCGCCGCTGGCAGAAACCTCGACTTTCCCTTCACAGTCCCCTCCGGCCTCGAGCAATCGATGCGAATGACGTCGTGAATGCGTATGTCGTGTTCCGGGCAACGCTGGAGCGTGCCGGTGCTCTGCACGTTTCCCTGGATCGCAGCCGACCGAAGGACAAACATGCAGTCATTCAAAGTGCTTCGGCCGCCTCTCGCGTCTCATGGGACGCCCGGCGCCGCGCGTGAATGCGAAGCTTATCAATGCTTTGGCCCTCAGGCCCTGCCATTCCCCGTGCCGTAACCGGCATCTTCATTTCTGGCCGGCAGGATGCATAGAACGGCAGGCTTCGTCAACGTATTAGCTACACCGCACGTTGCATGGCCGGCCCGCCGATCGTTCAAGCGGAAGTGCCTGCTGGCTCGCAAGGGATTGCCTGCCGAAGGGCGCTCAGTGCCCGCTCTTTCTTGCGGCTCGCTGTAGACGGGATGCGGCGGGCCGCACCCTCGGCCCGCCTGCCCGGCAACGACAGGGCATCTTCGCCCTGCCCGTCGCTCCATAAAGTCTCAGGCCGCCCGTGCGTCGCCTGCGCGGCGCCGGTCGCCAATTCCGCCCATCGCTGCCCCCGTGCCCGCCTCGCGCCGCTCGGCGCGGCGGTTCAGCTGGAAGCGGTTGACGAGGTCCGTCAGCCGCTGCGCGCCCTCGGCCAGCCGGACGCTGACATCGGCGGTGCGGTCCACCATACCGGCGTTCTGCTGCGTCATGGCGTCGATGTCGTTGACGGCAAGGCTGATTTCCCCGAGGCCGGTCGTCTGTTCGGTCGCAGCCATTGCGATCGCCTCGATCCGCGTATCAATCGCGGCAACGAAATCTTCGATTTCCTTGAGCGCGTTGCCGGTGTCGCCAACGAGACGCACGCCTTCGGCCACTTCCGTCACCGAGTTGTGGATGAGATCCTTGATTTCCTTGGCGGCCTTGGCCGAGCGCTGGGCAAGCTCGCGCACTTCCTGCGCCACGACGGCAAAGCCCTTGCCGGCATCACCCGCCCGCGCCGCCTCGACGCCGGCGTTGAGCGCCAAAAGGTTCGTCTGGAAGGCGATCTCGTCGATCACGCCGATGATCTGGCTGATCTCTTCGGACGCCGCCTTGATGCGCTGCATCGCGGTCACCGCATCACGCACCACGCCGGACGAAGCATGGGCGGACTGGCGCGCATTCTGCACGAGCGTCCGCGTCTGCTGCGTGTTTTCGGTGGAAGTGCGCACGGAAACGGTCGCCTGTTCCAGCGCCGCCGAGGTCTGCTCCAGGGCGCTTGCCTGCTGGCGCGTGCGCTCGGACAGGTGCTCGGCCGCATCCTTCATCTCATGGCTGTTATCGTTCAGTTCGCGGGTCTGGCGCAGCACCGCCGAGAGCGTCTCCTGGAACATGCCGATCGAGGTGTTGAAGTCGCGCCGGAGGCCTTCGAGCTCGCCGACAAAGGGCTCGTCCAGCGTCATGCGGATATTGCACTCGGCAAGGCGGCCGAGCCCGTCGCCGATTTCCCTGACCGCCAACACGCGATCGGAAACGTCGAGCGCAAACTTCACCACCTTCAGTACCCGCCCCGCATCGTCGAGGATCGGGTTATAGGAGGCCTGGATGAAGACTTTTCGCCCACCCTTGCCGAGGCGCATGAACTGGTCGGTGGCAAAGCGCCCGGCCGAAAGATCGCGCCAGAAGGCCGCATAGTCGGGCGAGTGGGCGTAGTCCGGCTCGCAAAACATGGAGTGATGCCGGCCGACGATCTCATGGAGCTCGTAGCCCATCGTCTTCAGGAAATTCTTGTTGGCGGTGATGATCTCGCCGGCAGGCGTGAACTCGATGATCGCCTGGGCCCGCGAAAGCGCGTCGATCTTGCCCTGGTCGTCCGTGCTCTTTGCCTTGGTCGCGGTGATGTCGGTCGCGAACTTCACCACCTTGTAAGGCGTCTTGCCCTTGAACACCGGATTGTAGGAGGCCTCGATCCAGATCTCGCGGCCACCTTTGCCGATGCGCTTGTACTGCTGGCGGTCATATTCGCCGCGCGCAAGCCGCGTCCAGAAGTCGCGATAGGCAGCCGACGCCGCCTCTTCCGGCTGCACGAAGATGCGATGATGCCGGCCCACGATCTCCCTGAGCTCATAGCCCATGGCACGGCAGAAGTTCTCGTTGGCTGTCAGGATATTGCCGGTGAGATCGAATTCGATGATCGCCTGCGACCGGTTGATCGCATCGAGCATGGCTTTGGCATCGGACGAAAAAAGAGACGGCAGGCCAGTCATGGAGGGCGGGACCTATAGCTAACAAATCGAAAAGGGATACATGCGAATTGTAGCTATTCGTATGATAAATTCCTTAAGCGATTGTTTTCGAGTGCGGTAGAACCCCTAAGATTGCAGTGCTTTTGCCCTCAGGCAGCCCCGGTCCCGATTGCGCGCCGCGCCCTGAAATCCCGCAGGGCGAAGTGACCGGCGACCAGCCAGATCAACAGTTCGAGCGCGAAGGTCCAGTGCAGCAGGAAGTTCAGATACCAGGGCTGATAGACCGCCTGGACATGCACCAGATTCACCCGAAGATCGGCGAAGGGAAAGAACCAACGGATATCCGCCGCGATCGAATCCATCACCAGATGCAGAAGCACGCTGCTGAGCCCGACGCCGACGAGCACGAGCTGATTGCGCCGCCCGGTGGCAATGAGGAGAAACGCGATCGCCGCCGCCAGCACCAGCCAGAAGGCGGGTGTGTGCACCCAGTAATCGTGATGCGGCGCGCGGCGCTGGTCGATCAGGTAGAAATAGGCAAGGTCGAAGTCCGGCAGAACGGAACAGACAAGCCCAGTGCCGAAGATGGCGCGGGCCTGCGAGGGATTGCGATGCGCAAAGGGGCGGCTCAGCAGATAGCCTGCCGGCAGATGGGCAATGAACAAGACCGGTTTCCTCCCGAAGCGCTATCGCGCCATCTGCGCCTTTCGCAGGCACAGTCGTGACGCGAATGCCTGAGGACTTGCAACCGATCATGTCGGATTCGTGGCCGTTGCTCACGGCTATCGTGGCCAGCGGGCGCTACCAGTTGCCGGGGTCCGCCGTGTGATCGGCGCTGGCGAATTCGTCCGCCTTCTCCCGGTCGAGCGTCAGGCTGGTGATATCCTTGGTTTCGTCGCTGACGGTGTAGGAAAGCGGCGCCGGCTCGCGGGTCAGGTACTGGTACATCAGGAGTGCGGCCTTCTCGGCGCTATCGGCCTCGAACTCCCTGACGACGCTGACGGAGAACTTGTGCATGGCGAGACCTGCCCTTGCTCGTTTCGACGCACTTCGACCTGGTTAGGACATGGCGCGCCGGCGCGGAAGATCAATGTGTGACCGTCAACGGGCCACGGGCCCATCCGCCTTCTTCCAGGCGGCAATGCCGCCCTCGATATGGCAGGCGGTCGTGAGGCCGGCGGCCTGGGCCGCTTCCACCGCCATGGCGGAGCGCTCGCCGAAGGCGCAGTAAAAGACGATGCGCTTGCCCGTCGCCTCCGCCAACTCGTGCAGCACACCGCCGGCGGCGATGTTTTCTGCGAGATCCGGATAGGGCGCGTGCAGCGAGCCCGGAATGACCCCGTGCTTTTCCCGCTCGGCCTTTTCCCTGAGATCGACGAGCGCGATCTTCGCCCGGCCGCAAAGCGCCAGCGCCTCCTTGGCCGAAAGCGCCCAGCCGCGGCGCGCAATCTCGTCCTGGTGCAGGCCGATATGGACGTTGGCCGGCACCGCGACATCCATCATCTTCGGGTTCGGCAGGTTGAGGTTGTTCATCAGGTCGACATATTCGTCGACGGACTTCACCCGTAGGCGCGGGTTGAAGTGCTTCTCCTCGCCGATGGTCGAGACCGTGTCGCCCTTGTAGTCGTGCGCCGGATAGACGAGCGTCTCGTCTGGCAGCTTCAGGAGCTTGTTGAAGATCGAGTCATATTGCTGGCGCGGATCGCCGTTCTGGAAATCGGTGCGACCCGTGCCGCGGATCAGCAGCGTGTCGCCGGTAAAGACCCGCCGGCCCATGTCGCCGCCCATCAGGAAGGAATAGGAATCGTCGGTGTGGCCGGGCGTATAGAGCACGTCGAGGCTCAGGCCCTCGATCGACACCCGATCGCCCTCCGCCACCCGCATGGAAACGACGTCGGCCGCCGTCTGCTCGCCCATCACGGTGATGCAATGGGTCTGGTCGCGCAGCGCCCCGAGCCCCGTAATGTGGTCGGCATGCAGATGCGTATCGACGGCCTTGACCAACCGAAGGTCGAGTTCTCGAACAAGCTGAAGGTAGCGTTCGACCTTTTCCAGCACCGGATCGATGATCAACGCCTCGCCGCCCTGACGGCTGGCGATCAGGTAGGTGTAGGTCCCGGACACGCTGTCGAACAATTGACGGAAGATCATCGGCGGCTTCCTTGGTGGATAACGCGGGCTTCCTTTTTGGTGCACGGCGAACGATGGCGGCCCGTCGCTCATCCGCGCGGTGAAGGATCACTCCTCATCCGCCACGCGGGGCGAAGGAACGTTGCCGCACCTTCGAATTTCCTCTCTCCCGATTTGCGGGGGAGAAACGACGCACCAAGCTTGCACTCCGGTCGCTCCAGCCTACTCCAAAGGCGCCGAGGGTGGCGAGCGGGTGCAGCCAATTCCTTCTCCCCGCCTGCGGGGAGAAGGTGGCGGCAGACGGATGAGGGCAAAGGCCTCACCGCGCGGATGAGGGGCAGATGCCGCACCGCGGAGATGAGAGGAATATCCTTCACCGCGCGGAAGAGGCGCTGTTCGCCCTCACCCTTTTTACCGATCCTGCGTCTCAGCCCTTCGGCTGCGGCACGATGCGGATATAGGGCTTCGGTGCCTTCCAGCCGTCCGGATAGACCTTGCGGGCATCGTCGTCGCTGACAGAGCCGGCAATGATCACGTCGTCGCCCTGCTTCCAGTTCACCGGCGTCGCCACCTTGTGCTTGGCCGTCAGCTGAAGGGAGTCGATGACGCGCAGCACTTCGTCGAAGTTGCGGCCGGTCGTCATCGGATAGATGAGGATCAGCTTGATCTTCTTGTCCGGGCCGACGACGAAGACGTTGCGCACCGTCTGGTTGTCGGCGGGCGTGCGCTGTGTCGGGTCGCCGGAAACCGGGGCCGGCAGCATGCCGTAGAGCTTCGAGACGGTGTAGTCGACGTCGGCGATCATCGGGAAGTTCGGTGCATGGCCCTGCGTTTCCTCGATATCGGCCGCCCAGCCAGCATGCCGGTCGAGCGGATCGACGGAGAGGCCGATGATCTTGACGCCGCGCCGGTCGAATTCCGGCTTGATGCGCGCCATGTAGCCGAGCTCGGTGGTGCAGACCGGCGTAAAGTCCTTCGGATGCGAGAAAAGCACGGCCCAGGAGTCGCCGATCCAGTCGTGAAACCGGATCGTGCCGTCGGTCGTTCCGACCTCGAAGTCCGGTGCGAGGTCATTGATTGCAAGCGTCACGATACCCTCCAATTGTGTGCGAGCGCCGCGCCCGTCCGGGCGCGATGGGAGCGCTCTATTTTCTTGACAGCGCCGCGTCCGGCAGGGCGCCGACAGGCCGCTGTAACTCTCTGCTTTCTTCCATTGTTCACGCTCCGACGGCAAACGGCCGGAGCAAAAAATCTTTTAGAAAATCAAGATATTACAGTAGCCCTGGACCGTGCCGGGGAACCCGGCGCCAAAGCGCGATGCACAGTGTGCCACTTTTGCCGTTGAAGGCAACCGGAAAGACGCGCCATTGCAACGCTCGGGTTGCGCTCCGGCCGTATCTACATGGCGTTCGCCCGAAGGCCCTAGCCCTCGCGCAGCAGCGCGCCGAACGTCGCGAGGTCGACATTGCCACCGCTGATCACGATGCCCACTCTTTGCCCGGCGCAAGGCAGCACGCCCTGCAGCACCGCGGCCGCCGCCAGGCACCCGGTCGGCTCGACGATGATCTTCATGCGCTCGGCAAAGAAGCGCATGGTCTCGACCAGCTGGGCGTCGCTCACGGTGACGATCTCTCGGACCCCGCGCCGGAGGATCGGAAAATTGTGCTCGCCGATGTGGTTGGTCAATGCGCCGTCGGCGATCGATTTCGGCACCGGGATATGGACTATTTCACCCTTCCTGAGCGATTGCTGGCCGTCATTGCCCGCCTCCGGCTCGACGCCGATGACGACCGCACCCGGCGAACGCGCCTGAGCGCTGAGTGCGGACCCGGCGAGCAGCCCGCCGCCGCCGAGCGGCGTGACGATCAGGTCGAGTTCGCCCACCTCCTCGATCAGTTCCAGAACCGCGGTACCCTGCCCCGCTATGACCTCGGGATGGTCGAACGGCGGAATGAGGACGGCATCGCGCTCGACCGCAAGCTTGGCGCTGATGGCCGACCGGTCTTCGGTGTAGCGATCGTAGAACACCACATCGGCGCCATAGCCGCGGGTCGCAGCCACCTTCATTTCGGGCGCATCCTTCGGCATCACGATCGTCGCGGCGACACCCTGCAGCCGCGCGGCATAGGCAATCGCCTGCGCATGGTTGCCGGACGAGAAGGCAACGACGCCCCGCTTCTGGCCGCCGTCCTGCAAGGCTGCGATCGCATTGTAGGCACCGCGGAACTTGAAGGCGCCGGCGCGCTGGAAGTTTTCCGCCTTGAAGAAGAGCCGCGCGTCGGTCGCGGCATCGGCCGTGCGCGAAGTCAGCACCGGCGTTCGATGCGCCACGCCGGCGATACGGCTCCTGGCCAGCTGCACGTCGTCGAATGTCGGAATGCGCAATGCCTCGCCTGCCGCTGAAACTGCCATGAATCTCTCCCTGAGCCTGCCGCATCAGACGCTATTGAAGGCCGACGTGCAAGGCAAGGATGCGGCGTTTCAGGCAGACGCGCGGTGATAGTGATCGACGGCGAAGCTGAAGAGTACCTTCAGCATGAACAGGCCGGAAACCACCGTCATCGCTGGCGTCAACTCCGGCAACAGCGGCAAGCCGGCAACGCCGACCGCGAGCAGCAGCCCGCCGACGAAGGTCTGCGCGGCACGACCGGCCAGCGCGTTGACGACCGCCGCCGCAGCGATCGTATAGGCCCAGACAGCCACCGAAGCATCGAACCCGGTGCCGACGAGCAGCGCGACGATGACCACATGAAAATGGATGGCGATGAAGATCCAGCGATTGCGCGGTCGCGCCGCATAGAAGTCGTTGGTCGAGGGGGTGAAATTGGCCACACAGCCGGCGGCGATATCGAGCATCAGGACGAGCGCCAACGCCGCCCGCCACCAGGGCAAGACGGCAAGAAGCGGCCAGGACCAGAGGGTAAAGGCTGCGGCGACGCCAAGGCCGAACAGGAAGATCGCCAGCAGATAGGCCAGCGGCTGCTCTTCGCCGAACACGTCGTGAAGCTGGGGATGGATGCGAAGGGATCTCATGAAGGCCACACCGCCACGCCGAAGGGTGGCCCACTATGAGCAGGTGCCGCCCGGGCGCAAGCAGCTAACCGTAACGTGCGGCCATGGACGCCGCGCCGAACACACTGCTGCGTTCCCGCGCAGGCGGGGACCACTCCATGACCGCCTCGCGCCGCTAGCCGGCGACCTTACCGGCGGCGAGCATGATCTCGCGCGTCGTCGGGAAGATGCCGATCTCCTCCGGCCCGAAGCGCGCCTCGGTCTCGCTCCACTGCACTATGCCGGCTGCATCGATCAGAAAGTGGCCGACAAGTTGCGTGCCGTGCTCGGCGTAGATGCGGCTGTCGGTCTCGGTGGGCTCGAAGCCATCCATGGCATTGAGCAGATCATTGGCCTGCATCGGCTGCACCGCTTGCGGCAATTCGCCCGTGGGGTTGATGCGCGCCGCTTCGAAATCGGCCAGCCTCGCACGATAGGGCCATTGCGGCGGCTCGTCGCTTTCGGGCGAAAGGAATACGCCCTGCGGCACGCCGAAATCCCGATGCGTCCGACATTCCGGATCCGAGAGGAGCGTGACCGGTGTCGGCTGATAGCGGAAGTAGAGGCGCGCGCGTTCCACCGGCGTGTTGACGACTGCCAACGTCTCCACGCCGACGGCGCGAAGAGCTGGCTCGACAGCGGAAAACTGCCGGAGCTGGCGGCGGCAGAAGGGGCAATGCAATCCGCGGAACAGGCCGATCAGAAACGGACGTCCGCTCAGGCTCGCAAGCGAAACCGGCACATCGCGATTGGCGCTCGCAAGCGTGAAGTCGGGAGCCGGCTCTCCCGGCTGCAACGGCCGTGCCCGCGGTTCTGCCATCGGCCTCGCCTCCTGATTATGCCGCTCTTCGGCAAACCCTCGAAAATCGATCCCGGCGCGGACACGCCGGACGCGCGACCGTCACCGCCGCCCCCTTTTGCGCGTGGCTACCTCGCGCCTGTGGCGGCACCGACAGGACTATAGCGGAGATGGCAGCGCCACACTACAGCAGCGCAAGACGCGCAATAGTCGCTGAAGCACATTGAACTGCTGCAGGTTTTTCCTCGTATCGGATAGGAAATGAGACAACGGGCACTCGCGGATGACCGCCTAGCCGCGCAACACCCTGGCAAGCGCAGCAACCCCCTTCCCGATCTCGGTCACGTCGAGGCTGGCATAACCCATGACAATCCCTGCCCGGTCTGGCCGATGGCCGGCTTCGCGAGCCGCATAGAGCGGTGAGACCGGATAGAGACCGATGCCCGCCGCCCGCGCCCGCGCGATCAGCGGGCCTTCCTCTGCTTTTCCCAGCCGATCGAACCAGACGACGACATGCAACCCGGCATCGGCGCCCGTTATCGTCACCTGGTCGCCAAGCTCAGCCTTGAGGGCTGCGAGCAACGCCGTACGGCGGCGGCCATTGCTGCGTCGGCTCCTGCGAATATGGCGCTCATAGGCACCACTGGCGATCATCTCTGCCAGCGCCTCCTGATCGAGACTTGGCGAATGGCGGTCGACCAGCTGCTTGGCGGCAGCAAAGGCCGGGTAGAGCGGCGGCGGCACGACGAGGTAGCCGAGCCGGAGCATCGGCGACAGGCTCTTGGAGATCGTGCCGAGGTAAAGAACATTCTCCGCATGGGCCATCGTCTGCAGCGGCGGGATCGGCCGGATGTCGTAGCGATATTCGCCGTCGTAATCGTCCTCGATCACATAGGCTCCCGTTTGCCCCGACCAGGCGAGAAGCTCCTGTCGCCGCCGGGCCGAGAGCACACTGCCGAGCGGAAACTGATGCGAGGGCGTGACATAGGCGAGCCTGACGGCGTCGAGCCCTGCAAGCGCATCGGTCCGCAGCCCCTCCTCGTCGACGGCAATCGGAACCACCTCGGCGCCGGCCGCCGCAAAGACCCGGCGTGCCATGACATAGCCGGGGTCCTCCACCGCGACCCGGTCGCCGGGGTCGACAAGCACGCGGGCGGCAAGATCCAGCCCCTGCTGCGAGCCGTTGACGATGATGATCTGCTGAGGCTCGCACCGGAGCCCCCGTGCCCGCCAGAGATAGGCCTGGAGTGCCGTGCGCAGATGCGCCGATCCGCCTGGGTCATCATAGGCAAGGCGCGGCTGCCGACGGCGCAGAGCCGCATTGACCGCCCTCCGCCAGGCCTCTGCCGGGAAATCGGCCGCCGACAGATCGCCATAGCGAAAATCGGCGACCAGCGCATCGGATTGGGGCGGCGCCCAGACCGGCCCCTCCGCAAGAGTGGCTCCAAATCGCGAAAGGCGAACGGGCGTCGCCGGCAATGATACCGCCCCTGAAGGTGTCCCTTCGTCAAGCGGCCTGGCGGGCTGCTGTTCATGCAACAGTGCCACCCTGGAAGGCGCGCCCTGCCGGCTCTCCAGAAACCCCTCCGATAGAAGCTGTTCATAGGCCGCCGTCACGGTGGTGCGCGACACGCCGAGCTCGGCCGCCAGCGCCCGCGTCGACGGCAACCGGTCCTTAGGACCGTAGGTGCCCGCAAGGATCTGCGCCTTCAACGCCTCATAAATCCGCCGGGTGGTCCCGCCTCGGGCCCTATCCTTTTCCGTCACCAACTGGCCCATTCATTTATGCAGGAACTGGATATTCGTTCCGGTCCAGTTTGCATCTATGAAACGGGGAGCACAAGGAGCGAGATCATGTACACACCCCCGGCCTTCAAGGAAGAGACGCTGAGCGTGCTGCACGCGATCATCGAGGCCGCGTCTCTTTCGACCCTCGTCACCGCAACGGCCGACGGTCTGCTTGCCACCCCGCTGCCGCTGCTGCTCAATCGGAACGAAGGCCCTTATGGCACGCTCTACGGTCACCTCGCCCGCGCCAACCCACAAGCAACGACGCCGGCGATCGGTGCAGCCATGGCGACCTTCATGGGCCCGGACGCCTATGTCACGCCCTCCTGGTACGCCTCCAAGCAAGAGCACGGAAAGGTCGTCCCGACCTGGAACTACTCAGCCGTACACGCCTATGGCGAAGTCGAGTTCTTCGCCGACGAGGACCGGCTTCTCGATGTGGTCACGAGATTGACCAATCGCCACGAAACGGCCCGCGCCGAACCCTGGCAGGTGAGCGATGCGCCCGCCGCCTTCGTCAAGGCGCAGCTTCGCGGCATCGTCGGCCTCAGGCTGCCGATAGAGCGTCTCGACGGCAAGCGGAAGTTCAGCCAGAACCGCAGCGCCGAGGACAGGGAGGGCGTTGCCGCCGGGCTTGCGGCCAGCGCCCGGCCGGAGGACCGTCTCGTCGCCAGGGAGATACTGGTCTGACGCTCGACGGACGACCCGCCGCGACGCCCGTCGCCTCTCGATCTGTCCGGTGAGGCGCTGCGATTTTCCTTCAACTTTCCCGCGCAAAACCTTACAACGACTCCCGAAAGAGGCCGCGCACCCAGCAGACGAGGTATAACCCACATGCCATCGCTCGACATTCTCCTGACCTTCTTCGTCACCACGGCGATCTTTGCCTATATCCCGGGCCCCGCGATGCTCTATGCGGCCGCGCAGACCATGGCGCGTGGCCGCTTCGCCGGGCTGATGGCCTCTCTCGGCATCCATCTCGGCGGCTATGTGCACGTCTTTGCTGCGGCTGCCGGTCTTTCGATTCTGTTTCATGCGGTGCCGACGCTCTATCTTGCGGTGAAGCTGGCGGGAGCGGCCTATCTCGTCTGGCTGGGCTTCACGCTGATACGCGCCAAGGCAAGCGGCGATGGCAGCGGCCACCTGCCCGCGGTCGAGGCAAAGTCGGCCCGTCGCGCCTTCTTCCAAAGCATCACCGTCGAGGTGCTGAACCCGAAGACGGCGATCTTCTTCGTCGCCTTCCTGCCGCAGTTCACCGATGCCTCCGCCGCCTTCCCGGTCTGGGTTCAGTTCCTGCTCCTCGGCACCGTCGTCAACCTGATGTTCTCCTCCGCCGATCTCGTCTGCGTGTTTCTCGCCGATGCGGTCGTCGTCAAGATGCGCCGCTCCACCCGGACACAGCGCCTGTTGCAGCGCGCCGGCGGCACGGTGCTGATCGGGCTTGGCGCCCACCTCGCCTTGCAGCGAACCTGAGGCCGGCGCCGACGGGGGCAAAGCCCCCCGAAACCCGCCTTGCACGCCTGCAGCGAGCCGCTATCATGCCCCCGAGGGTCATCGGGGGATACGCGCATGGGAGAAGGCGGCCAACGGATTCGCACCAGCGGCGCGGACATCCTCGTCGACACGCTGCTCGCAAACGACGTCGACGTCTGTTTTGCCAATCCCGGCACGTCGGAAATGCACTTCGTCGCGGCACTCGACCGCAAGCCGCAGATGCGCTGCATTCTCGGCCTTTCCGAAGGCGTCGTGACCGGTGCCGCCGATGGTTATGCGCGCATGGCTGGCCGCCCGGCCGTGACCCTGCTGCACACCGGCCCCGGCCTCGCCAACAGCCTTGCCAACCTGCACAATGCGCGCCGCGCACGAACGCCCGTCATCAACGTCGTCGGCGACCATGCCTCCTACCATCTTGCGCTCGATGCACCGCTGACCAGCGACATCGAGGGACTGGCCCGCCCGATGTCGAACTGGGTGCGGCGGGCGAAAGATCCGGCCGACGTGGGGCCGACGGCGGCGGAAGCCTATCGCGCGTCGTTGACGCCACCGGGTGTCGCCACGATGATCTTGCCGGCAGACGCGTCCTGGGGCACGTTTTCCACCGATGCGCCAGCGCAGAAAGTGCTCCTCGAAACGCCCCAGCCAGCGAGCCCCGAGACGGTGCGCGAAATCGCCCGCCTCATCCGTGCGAATCCTGCAGGGGTCGCCATGGTCTTGAGCGGCGCTGCCGCAAAGGCAGAGAGCCTCGCCATCGCCGGGCGGATCGCGGCCGCCTGCAACGTCCAGCTTTTCAACGAGGTGCTTGTCGCCCACACCCAGCGAGGTCGTGGACGAGTGGCGCCGCGGCGCATCCCCTACCCGATCGACATGGCGCTGGAGACCCTCCGCGGCGTCAAGATCCTGATCCTCGTCGGCGCACCGGAGCCGGTGGCATTCTTCGCCTATCCGGGAAAGCCCGGCCGGCTGGTGCCGGAAGGCTGCGCGGTCACAACGCTTGCCCGCCACGGTGAAGACCTCAAGGCGACGCTCGAAGCGCTGCGCGACGAACTCGGCATCAGCCCCACCCACCCGCTTCCCGCGGCGGACGCACCCACCGACGAGGGCGAGCCTTCCGGCACGCTGACGGAAGACGCGGTCGCGGTCATCGTCGCCCACAAGGTGCCGGAAAACGCCATCGTCTGCGACGAGGCGGCCACTTCCGCCCGCCGCTTCTTCACGCTCTCCGCCTTCTCGGCCCCCCACGACTTCATCATGCAGACCGGCGGCGCCATCGGCGAAGGCATCCCGCTTTCGATCGGGGCGGCGATCGCCTGTCCTGAGCGCAAGGTGATCTGCCTGCAGGCCGATGGCTGTGCGATGTACAATATCCAGGGCCTGTGGACCCAGGCGCGCGAAAATCTCGACATCGTCACCGTCATCTTTTCCAACCGGACCTACGCGATCCTGCATGCAGAAATGCGCAATGTCGGCGTCGAGGAGATCGGCACCAACGCGCGCCGCATGCTGAACCTCGATCAGCCTGCGCTCGACTGGGTCTCGCTCGCCCGCGGCTTCGGCGTCGAAGCCGCCGTCGCCACCTCCTGCGAGGCCTTTGCCGCGCTCTTCGATGCCGCCCTGTCGCGCCGCGGACCATTCCTGATCGAGGCGCGCCTCGTGTAATTTTCCATGTCGTTTTTGCGCTGAGTCGAAGCCCGGCGTGCCGCGAAAATCATGCCCCGGATTTGCGCACTTCGCTTGCGTCCAATCGCGGAAATCACAGGGCAAAACATTGATTAAAATAGATATTTCACAAAAATTCGGCCGCAAACTTGCGCCCGGGGACTTCTCGCTTATATTAGCGACGCCCTAGGTTCGCGCTCATCTGTCCGAGTCGCATTTCAGTTTTGGGCCCCCTTCAACCGACAATGTTCTTTGTCGGTGGACCAACGAAGGAGACACTTCATGTCCTTTAAGAAAGACCTAACCAAGGCCCCCGGCGCATCTCTGTCCCGCGTCAATATCGGAGCCACCATCAAGCAATCGCGTGAAACCGCCGGCTATTCGGTCGACGATCTCTCGGTCACGACTGGCCTGACGGAAATTGAAATCTCAAAGATCGAGCTTGGCGCCGATACCGATCCCGCCAAGCTGCAGCGCATCGCCGCCGCATTGCAGGTCTCGCCGCAGACCTTTAACGCCGCCTGACAAGCGGCGGCGGTGCGCCAAAGACAAGCGCGCCGCCGCCTTCCCCCCACCTGCCAGCGATCCGGTCGCAACCGCCCGAAGCCGCCATGGCGAAGCGGGCAGCCCCATCTCCAGCGCCCCGCCCCTTGGCGATGAACGCCGCGCCGGTTCAAAAAGAGAAAAATTATCGGACGAAAAGCTTGGCATTCCAGGTTCGTAGCCTGGTCCGCACAAGCACCGGCAATCGCGATTCCGGAGATTTTTGTTGATCTGAAAAAAGTATCGCCTATATATCGTCGCATCGAATATTGCTTGTGACCTTTGACGAAGCGCTTCCGCGCGGCCAGATTTCCTCTCAAATATCGATTACGGCCGGTAGACCATCTTCCGGATAACTCAACGAATGAAAGGAAATCATCATGGCTTCAGGCACCGTAAAGTGGTTCAACAGCACCAAGGGCTTTGGCTTCATTCAGCCGGATGACGGCAGCACCGACGTGTTCGTGCATATCTCTGCTGTAGAACGCGCTGGCATGCGCTCGCTCGCCGAAGGCCAGAAGGTCACCTTCGACGTCGTCGCCGACCGTCGCACCGGCAAGAGCTCGGCTGACAACCTCAGAACGGCATGATTTGTCATTCGCTCTCCTCTGACCACGGATGTACTGGCAGGGAAGCGCTTGAATGACGGGAAGAGGTCGGGGAAACAGCCCGACCTTTTTGCGTCTATGGATCCTTCGATCTTCGTCCTCGGAGATCAACGTGCGCCGCAAGCCTACGAGATGAGTGACTTAGCCTCGCTCACGGCAAGCGCCACGCCGGCCTTCCTTCCCGAAGCAACGGGTCGGACCGCCATCACCGCTCGACCTTGGCTCAGCCTTTGAGCGCTCGATAGGCCGACAGTCAGATAGTCACGGCATCCTTGATGCTGCCCAGGATTGATAAGGGAGAACGTATTTTGCAGGTACTTGTTAGAGACAACAACGTTGACCAGGCTTTGCGCGTCCTGAAGAAGAAGATGCAGCGCGAAGGTCTGTTCCGCGAGTTCAAGGCGCGCACCAGCTACGAAAAGCCTTCGGAAAAGCGCGCCCGCGAGAAGGCGGAAGCCGTACGCCGCCAGCGCAAGCTGCAGCGCAAGAAGCTTCAGCGCGAAGGCCTGCTGCCGGCACCCAAGCGTGCTGTAAAGGCGCGCTGATTGCGCTTCGGTCCCGCATTGCGGTGACTGCGAATGACAAGAACGGTGGCGCCAATGGCGCCACCGGGACCGCCAATTGAGCGGGTCCATGGGCGAAACCAAGCCGCCTGAACAAACCCTGCGCATCGTCGGCATAATTCCTTTAGGCCCGACGCGATTTGCAGGTAAAATTACCCGGAGAATCAAAAGGCTACAGCGCTGCGCGACCGCGTAGCGCTTATGAAGCGAAGACAGCACTCCTGTGGCGTGTCTGCCCGTTCATGGCGTCGCGCCCATCCCGCGGAGACAAGCCATGACTTCTACCGGCAGCAATCTCTTCAAACCCGGCAAGGCTTCGGCCGCCGACAAGGCCAGCGCCAGCGACCATTCGGCGAAAACCATCATCGCCGCCGAGAAAATCGCCCGCGACAAGAAGACGGAGAAGCTGAAAGCGCTCCGCCTCGAACGCGCCGCCGCCGAACCGCAGGCTGCACCTCCCGCCCCCAAAAGAGCCGGTAAATCGCAGCGGCCGTAATCCGTCGCCRCAGGCTCCGCCGCTTTCGCGCGATCGCCCGCCGGGCGAGAGAACGACCTTGTATTGGGCGCATTTGAAGCGCATCTTTGACCAATCGAGATAGGCCGACTTGGCTTTTCGCGGCGTCAGAGGTCCACGGCCCGCCAATTTCCCTTTATCGACGGCGAGGCTTGCGCGACCGACTGGAAAGCCGTGCGCGAGCGCAGGCTCACCGGCAGATCTGAACCACATCCTGCAACGCTCCTTAGGCTGACCCGGCAGGAAACAGTGGCTCAGGACGGCTTGAGACGGATGCGCTTCTGTCCAATGGAACGAGGGCGCGGTGCACGATCTGCAGCGCCTCCATTCGGACGGTAGACCCCCACGCAAGCCGCTTGTACAACGACGCGTCGCAGGCAACCCACGATTGGACGACCACATGTTCCAGGCCCTCGCACACAGAATTCGCCGATACGACTACACGCTTGCGGCGATCAAGGCATCGCTCGTCTTGTCCCTGCTGTTCGTCGCATTCGTAATCTTCAGCGGGCTTCTCTGGTAGCATTGCCAGATCGCCCCTTTTGAACCCCGGTCCGCCGGGCGCACACCACCGTTGCCGATGACATGGCCGAGCGACTTGCGGCAAGGCCGCGATCTCAGGCAAACTCCACCCTCAAGAATCTCCGAGACACCTTTTGCCGGCTCGGCGTGAGCCGGTATTGCGCTTTTACGGAACGTCCCATGGCACTGCATCTCGAAACTCCGCTGATTGAATCCCGCCCCTTGAGCCTCGCTTCGAAGCGCTCCATCTGGCTGAAGATGGATGCGCTGCAACCATCCGGCTCGTTCAAGATCCGCGGCGTCGGCGCTGCCTGCGAGCACCATGCGCGAAACGGCAAACGGCGCTTCGTCTCCTCCTCCGGCGGCAATGCCGGCATGGCGGTCGCCTATGCCGGGCGGCGCCTCTCGATCCCCGTTTCCGTCTTCGTTCCCGAAACGACGACAGAACGGGCAAAGGCGCTCATCCGTCAGGAAGGTGCCGAAGTAATCGTGCACGGTGGTGCATGGGATGAAGCAAACGCCCGCGCGCTGGCGTCCGTCGATGCCGAGACCGCCTTCATCCACCCCTTTGACGATCCGCTGCTGTGGGCCGGGCATGCGACGATGATCGATGAGGTTGTCAGATCCGGCCTCTCATTCGATGCGGTCGCGCTCTCGGTCGGCGGCGGCGGACTGCTGTCGGGCGTTGCCGAAGGGCTGGAGCGCAATGGCCTGCGGGATATTCCCATCATCACCGCTGAGACCGAAGGCACCGCGTCCCTCGTCGCCTCCGTCAAGGCGGGCACGCTGGTGGAGCTTCCCTCTGTCACCGGCGTCGCCACCTCGCTCGGCGCCCGAAAGGTCTGCGAGCAAGCCTTCGAGATTAGCCAGACCCGGCCGGTCGAATGTGTCGTGGTCAACGACCAGTCAGCCGTAGACGCCTGCATCCGCTTCCTCGACGATCACCGGGTACTGGTGGAACCCGCCTGCGGCGCCGCGCTCGCAATCGCCTATGGCCAGGCCGGTCAGTTGCTGCACTTTGAACGCGTGCTGATGATCGTCTGCGGCGGCGCGACGACGACCGTCGAACGGCTGCAGGCCTGGCAGGCCTGAGCGGCAAGCTGCCCCCATTCGCATTGCTGGAAATCGGAACGGACGCCCCTGGCGAACAGGCCCACGCGAACTTATCTGCAATTTGGAACCGCAGATTGTTCCGCTATCGGCTGGGAGCCAGGAATGAGCAAGATGTTCAGGTTTACCGCTCGGTGCCTATGGAGCGTCTCCGTCATCGCAGCCGCGACGACGATCGGCGCCATGATCGGGTGGCACAGCAGCGGCTGGGGTGGAGCCGTCGGCTTCGGCCTCGTCGGGTTCGGCACCGGCTCGGCGCTGGCCGCCTTCCCTTCGTTTTTCCTGGACATGTTCTTGAGCTTTGTTTTCGCCTAGCTCCCGCCCATGCCGCACCCCGCGCCGGCGACACGCATGTCGGCCTCACGAAAAAAGCCGGGGCACTGCCCCGGCTTGTCTCATTCGACCGTTCGATGAGGCTTAGTTCTTCGCCTTGTCGACCAGCTTGTTCTTGCCGATCCACGGCATCATGCCGCGAAGCTTGGCGCCGACTTCTTCGATCTGGTGGCTGTCGTTGACGCGGCGGATACCCTTGAAGCGGGCCGCACCCGACTTGTATTCCTGCATCCATTCCGAGGTGAACTTGCCGGTCTGGATGTCCTTGAGGACGCGCTTCATCTCGGCCTTGGTTTCTTCGGTGATGATGCGCGGACCGGTGACGTATTCGCCCCACTCGGCCGTGTTCGAGATCGAGTAGTTCATGTTGGCGATACCGCCTTCATAGATCAGGTCGACGATCAGCTTCACTTCGTGCAGGCACTCGAAATAGGCCATTTCCGGGGCGTAGCCGCCTTCGACCAGCGTTTCGAAGCCAGCGCGGATGAGCTCGACGAGACCGCCGCAGAGAACGACCTGTTCGCCGAAGAGGTCGGTTTCGCACTCTTCCTTGAAGTTGGTTTCGATGATGCCCGAACGGCCGCCGCCGACGCCGCAGGCGTAGGAGAGCGCGAGGTCAAGGGCGTTGCCAGAAGCGTCCTGGTGAACGGCAACGAGGCAGGGAACGCCGCCGCCCTTCTGGTATTCGCCGCGAACCGTGTGGCCCGGGCCCTTCGGCGCGATCATGACGACGTCGAGCGAAGCCTTCGGCTCGATCAGGCCGAAGTGAACGTTGAGGCCGTGGGCGAAGGCGATCGCAGCGCCGTCACGGATGTTGCCGGCGATTTCAGCCTTGTAGATTTCGGCCTGCAGTTCGTCCGGGGTTGCCATCATGATGAGGTCGGCCCACTTGGCAGCTTCCGCAACCGAAAGAACCTGGAGACCGTCGGCCTCGACCTTGGCAGCCGTTGCCGAGCCCGGCTTCAGCGCAATGCGGATTTCCTTGGCGCCGGAATCCTTCAGGTTCAGCGCATGGGCGCGGCCCTGGCTGCCGTAGCCGACGATGGCGACCTTCTTCGACTTGATCAGGTTGATATCGGCATCACGATCGTAATAGACGCGCATTGTTGTGGTCCTTCCCGTTGCTTTTCAGTTGCTTGAGACGAGGATTGCCCCGCCGTTACCCTTTCGTACCGTAAAGCGCGAGGAAGGCTGAAACTGCCTGCTCCGCCTTGCGGCCAAAACCTTTTTTCATCTCGCCGGCCTCTTCGCCGAGCAGCATCTTCAGATGCCAGTCGGAGACGATCAGCCCGTAAAGTGCGCCGTAAGCCTCGTCGGCATCGTCAAACGTCAACAGCCCTGCCTTGCGGCCGGCCTCGAGCAGCGCCGCCGCCCGGCGGCCGATCTGCCGGCGCCCGCGTTCCTGCAGCATGTGGCCGAGCTTGGAGCCGTCGCGGCTCGCCTGGCCGATCGCCAGGCGGTTGAGCGCCAGCGACACGTCGCCGGCAAGCACCTCCAGCAGGTCCTTGGCGAAGGTGATGAGATGGCCGCGCAGGCTCTCGGAATCGAGCGTGCGGGCGGCAACATCCTGCGTGCGCACTTTGCTTGCCTGGAAGCCGATCATCGCCGAGATCAGCCCGTCGCGATCGCCAAACCACTTGTAGAGGCTTTCCTTGGAGCAATTGGCAGCCCGCGCGATGCCGGCCGTCGTCAGCGCCTTTTCGCCGCCGTCGACCAGAAGACGCAATGCCTGCTCGAGAACGGCGCCCTGACGTTCCGTCAGCCCCTCCCCGGCATTCGCCTCCCTCATCGCCACAGCCATCTGCACGTCGCCTCGCTCCCGATCAGTACCGTACGGTACGGTTCGCATTCTTCTAGTGAAGCGTCTCTGGGGCGTCAAGACGATTCTCATAAGCAGGCAAAATTTCGGCGGTGACGGCGAAAGCCGAACCCCATAGGCTGGCCGACATGAGGGAGAGAGGTCGACGGTGCCGCCATTCCAGAAGGCATATATTCTCATTGTCGTGGTTTTCTTCATCGTGGCCTGTATCAACGCTGTGAGGCGTTTCCGGCGCGAAAGAGACGCGATCGCTGCGTGGTTCTGGGGACTTACCGCTATCGGCGGCGCACTTGTTCTAGCCCGGTTTGTTTACGTCGCTTGGGGATGAAGTCGCGCGCCCTTTGAATGCGAACGAAACGCGAGCCACATGCCGAACTGTCCGGCCTTCGGCGAGATAGATCAATCGAACGTGTGATGGAGTTCAACGAATGCAGTATCCGCCCCTCGGTATTCTGATCGGAGGAAGCTCGCATGTCGGAAAGTCGACGCTCGCTGCGACCCTGGCACGATCGCTTGGCCGCGAGTTGATCTCGACGGACGCGCTCGGCCGCCATCCCGGCAGGCCATGGCCGTCGGTGCGCCCGCAGGTGACCGAGTACTATGCCAGCCTGACGGACGAGACGATCCATTGGTTCCTGAAGGTGCACCACGAAAACATGTGGCCGCGCATTCGCCAGATCATCGACAGCCATCGCCAAGTCGCAAGGCCGTTTGTGCTCGAAGGGGCCGCGCTGAGGCCGGAATATGTGGCTGAGCTCGACCCCGGCAGCGTCACCGCCTTGTTCCTATACGCGGATGACGAATTCCTGCGCCGGCGGATGATGGATGAAGCGCGCCGCGACGAAGCGTACGAGCAGAAGGCCAGGATCATCGAGAAGTTCATCGAGCGCTCGGTCCGCGACAACCGAGAGATGCTGGAGGTCGCCCGAGCCGCCAACATCCGGTGCGTTGACGTGGCCGCATCCGGGGCGCTCGAAGCTGTGATGAAGGACTTATCGCCGCGAATTTGATCAGTGAATGACGACCGCAGGAAACGTCGATGTCATTGGGGCATTCGCTAGGCCATAGTTCAACGAGTGCCCCTCATCCGCCTGCCGGCAGCTTGTCCCCGCAAGCGGGGCGAAGGAAGCATACGGCGCCCGCTTGCCTCAAAAATCAAACATCAGCGGTTCCCGCAGGAAGGCTCCATTCGGCACGAGCGCGTTCGCCGACAGTTACCTCACGTGAAGATGCAACCGTCCTTCACGTCCCCTCTCCCCGCCTGCGCGGAGAGGGTTAGGGTTAGGGTGAGGGGCAGATCTTGTTGATCGTTCCTCAGCCCCCCGCACCTACCGCCACCCGCGCACCGCTTCCTCGATGAAGGCCGCGACCGCCGCCACGCTCGGCACTCGCGCGCGCTCGGGATGCATCATCAGGTAGACTGGACGCTCGGCGGCGGCATCCGGTTCATCCACCGCTTCGAAACGCGGATCACGGGCGCCTGAAACCTCCGGCAGCATCAGTTCGGCGCCAAGCGAAAGGGCTGCCTCGATCAGGATCTCCAGCTTGTCGGCGGTCAGCGCCACGCGCGCCCCGGGCCGCACCCTTGTCAGCGCCTGCATCTCCGGCACATGCGCCAGCGCCGGGCCGTAGCGCACGACCGGGCAAGGGCCGTCTCCCTGCCCCTTCGGCCGGAACAGCCGGAAACGGAGCGTGCCGAGGCTCTTCACCCGCACGGTGTCTTCGCCGGTGCGCGCCATGCGGATGGCGATGTCGGCCTCGCGCCGCTCGATGCTCAGCATCTGGTTGTCGGCGATGAGATCGAGCGTCAGGCCCGGATGACGCTGTTCGAGGCGGGACAGCGCCGGCGCCAGGATGGCGCTCAAGACGAAGCCGATGCTCGTCACCCGCACCTGGCCCTTCAGCTCCGCCGTTCGCCGCAAGAGCGTCGCCAGCGACAGCGACGCCTCCTCGGAGATCGTCCTCAGCCGCTCGACAACCGGGGCCAGCACCGGCGTCGGCGTCAGCCGGCCATCGATGCGATCGAAGAGCGCCGCGCCCACCCGCCGCTCCAGCGCCGAAAGCCTGCGCGACACCGTCGTCTGGTCGACACCGAGCGAGCGCGCCGCCTGGCTGAGTGTTGCGCCGCGCACGAGATGATCGAGCAGCTCGAGATCTGCCCACCCTCCTGCATTCATGCAGATTTCCCTCCGAAAAATTCGGATCACTCTGCATGAGTGCAGTCGCTAAGATCAAGCCCATCAACAACCCCGCTTCGAAAAAGCAAGGAGCCTGACGATGACCGCCGCCACCCTTTCGCCCGCTGCCCCCGCAACCCTCTTCACGCTCGCCGGCGTCACGCTCACCCCGCCGCCGCTTGGGCAGGCGACGCTGGTCCTGATCGACTACCAGAACGAATATCTTTCCGGCCCCGTGCGCCTGGTCGAGCCGGAAGCGGCGATTGAAAAGGCGCGGCAACTGCTGGTCGCGGCCCGGGCTGCCGGCGCGAAGATCATCCATGTCGCCCACAAGGGGGCCGCCGGCGGCATGTTCGACCGCGCGGCCCACCGCGGCGCGATCGTCGAGGCGCTGACGCCGCTGCCAAGCGAAGCCGTCGTCGAGAAGATCCGGCCCAATGGCTTCTCGGACACCAACCTTGCCGAAATCATCGGTCCGGCCGGCACGCCGGTCATCTTCGCCGGCTTCATGACCCACAATTGCGTCTCCTCGACTGCACGCGCCGCCAAGGATCTCGGCTACGGCATCACCATTGCCGCCGATGCCTGCACCACCCGCGACCTGCCGTCGGCGGCCGGCACGATTTCCGCCCGTGCCCTGCATGAGGCCGAGCTTGCGGGCCTTGCCGACCACCACGGCGCCGTCGTCGACGTCGCCGCCCTGGTTGGCTCGGGCGGCTGACAGATCAGTCATTCGCAAGCGACACATGCGGCGTCCGGCAAAGCTGGACGCCCCGTTGTTTGTCCGGCGGCTGAGGAAGATTACGAAAATATAATGATCTCAATGCTTTTCGCCGCGTCCATTCGCTTCTATTTTTGACCTATCCATTTTTGGCATCGACGATGCCGGTTAGGCGCAAGCGATGAACAAGACAGCCAAGACGGCGCGAGCCGACACCACGCCCCGCGACGACGCGGCCCCCAACGTCACCTTCATTCCCGGTGCGGTCAAGAAGGTGAAACGCAAGCGGCGTTCGCGCTCCTGGCTTTGGCTTCCGGTCGTGCTCGCGGTCGCGGGTGCGGCCTACTACGGCTGGACGCGCTATGGCGAGGAGCCGGCGACGGCGGCCATGGTGACCGATGTGGTGATGCGCGGCGATATCGAAAACAGCGTCACCGCCGTCGGCACGCTCGATGCGGTCAAATCCGTCGATGCCGGCGCGCAGGTCTCCGGCCAGTTGAAGGCGCTGCATGTCGAGATCGGCGACAAGGTCACGCAGAATGCGCTCGTCGCCGAAATCGACCCGGCAACGATCGAAAACCGCATCGAGATCGACCAGGCCGAGCTTGCCAATCTTCAGGCCCAGCTCATCTCCAAGAAGGCGCAACTCGTCCTCAAGCAGGCCAATATCGACCGCCAGCGGAATCTGGTCGAAACCAAAAGCGTGGCGCAGTCGACGCTCGACCAGGCGATTGCCGACCTCGCCGCCGCTGAAGCCGACGTCAACGCCATCGAGGCGCAGATCCGCAAGCAGCAGGCGACGCTCGCCGGCGACAAGGTCGACCTCGGCTACACCAAGATCTATGCGCCGATGACCGGCACCATCGTCGCCAATCCGGCCAAGGAAGGCCAGACGCTGAACGCCAACCAGACGACGCCGACCATCGTCACCATCGCCGACCTCTCGACCATGACGGTCAAGGCGCAGGTGTCGGAGGCCGATGTCACCAGGCTGAAGGTGGGCATGGATGCCTATTTCACCCTGCTCGGCCAGCCCGGCAAACGTTTCGTCGGCAAGCTCCGGCAGATCCAGCCGATGCCAGACACCGCCAACAACGTCGTGCTCTACTACGCGCTTTTTGACGTGCCCAATCCCGAAGGCGAACTGATGATGTCGATGAGCGCGCAAGTGTTCTTCGTGCAGGCCGCCGCCAAGGACGTGCTGATCGTGCCGAGCGCTGCGCTCAGCCACCCGGCCAAAGGCACCGGCGAAGCCACGGGCCAGGGCAGCGGCCGGCGCGACGGCCAGAGGGGTAACCAGACGGATGGCGCCCGCGGCGAGCCGCGCAAGGCAGAGGTGACCGTCGTCACCGCCTCCGGTGCGCTCGAAACCCGCGAAGTCGAAGTGGGCATCCGCAACCGCGTCAGCGCCGAGATCAGGAGCGGCCTGGAGGAAGGCGAAAAGATCGTCGTGACCACCGGTTCCGGCAGCGGCAGCAACGCCCGTGACAGCCGCAGCCAGCGCGGCATGCGCATGCCGCCGATGTTCTGAGGCGGTTCCCGAGAATGGCCTTGTCCCCGCTCATTTCGCTCAAACACGTCAGCAAGACCTATTTCAACGGCGATCTCGCCGTCGAGGTCCTGCATGGCCTCTCGCTCGATATCGAAGCGGGTGAGTTCGTGGCGATCGTCGGCCAGTCCGGCTCCGGCAAGTCGACGCTGATGAACATTCTCGGCTGCCTCGACCAGCCGACCGGCGGCGACTACCTGATCGACGGCGAAAGTGTCGCGGACCTTGACACCGACGAACTGGCGGCGCTGCGCCGTCGCACCTTCGGCTTCGTCTTCCAGAGCTACAATCTCATCCCGACGGCCAGCGCCCAGGAAAATGTCGAAGTACCGGCCGTCTATGCCGGCATGTCGGCCCGCGACCGGCACGACCGCGCCGAGGCGCTCTTGGAGGCACTGAAGCTCGGCGAGCGGCTCGACCACCGGCCGAGCCAGTTGTCCGGCGGCCAGCAGCAGCGTGTTTCGATCGCCCGCGCACTGATGAACGGCGGCCGCGTGATCCTTGCCGACGAGCCGACCGGCGCGCTCGACAGCCAGAGCGGCTCCGACGTGATGGCGCTGCTGCGTGACATGAACGACCAGGGCCACACGGTCATCGTCATCACCCACTCGCGCGAGGTCGCCGAACAGGCCGACCGACTGATCGAGATCCATGACGGCCGCATCGTCGCCGACCGCGCCAAGAAAGCGCGGGTGAATGCCGAGGGGGCTGCCGCCCTCGCCCGCCATGTCAGCGAAGGTTCGGCCGCGATCGCCGACGTCACCGAAGCCGTCAAGATGGCGTTCCGGGCGCTGAAGGCCAATCTGTTCCGCACCATCCTGACCCTGCTCGGCATCGTCATCGGCGTCGGCTCGGTCGTCGCGATGCTGGCGATCGGCACCGGCGCGCAGGATTCTGTCTTGAGCCGCATCTCCTCCATGGGCTCGGACCTGCTGGTCGTGCGGCCAAGCATGGCGAATTTCCGCGGCAGCGCCGGCGGCAGCAACGTGACGCTGGTGCCAGCCGATGCCGATGCGATCCTCGAAGTGCCGAACGTCGCCTTCGCCGTGCCGGAGATGACGAGCTCCGTCACCCTTCGCCGCGGCAATATCGACTATCAGACCACCGCCAACGGCACCGTGCCGCAGTTTACGACGGCAAAATCCTGGAAGATGGCCAGGGGCGAGTTCATCAACCAGAACGACATGGACACCTATGCGCCGGTCGGCGTTCTGGGTCAGACAGTCGTGAAAACGCTTTTCCCTGATGGCGACAACCCGATCGGGCAATATGTGCTGGTCAACAAGATCCCCTTCCAGGTGATCGGCGTGATGGCCGAAATGGGCGCCACCTCCTTCGGCAACGACCAGGACGACGTTGTGCTGGTGCCGTTGACCACCGGCAGCATCCGCCTCTTCGGCCAGCGCAATATCCGCACCATCACCGTTCAGGTGAAGGACGGGTCGGCGATCGACATCACCCAGCAGACGATCCAGGCGCTGCTCGACCAGCGCCATAAGCGCCAGGACACGCAGATCACCAACATGTCCTCCGTGCGCGAAGCCTTCACCGAGACCTCGAACACGCTAAAACTGTTCCTCGCCTCGGTCGCCGCGATCTCGCTCTTGGTTGGCGGCATCGGGGTCATGAACATCATGCTCGTCTCGGTCAGCGAGCGCACCCGCGAGATCGGCGTGCGCATGGCGACCGGCGCCCGCCAGCGCGATATCCTGCTGCAGTTCATCATCGAGGCGCTGGTCGTCTCGGCGATCGGCGGCACGCTCGGCGTGGCGCTCGGGCTCGGCACCGGCGCGCTTGCAGGACAGTTCGGCATGCCCGTGTCCTTCACCCTCGGCCCGGTGGCGCTCGCCTTTGCCTGCGCCTTCCTGACCGGCCTTGTCTTCGGTTTCCTCCCCGCCCGCAACGCCTCGCGCCTGCAGCCGGCGGTGGCGCTGAGCGCGGACTAGGCAAGAGCGATGTTCTTGCCCGTCAGACGGTAGACAAGTATCGCGACACGACCCAAGATAGCAGGCACTGCTCGCTTGGGGGATGATTCGCGATGTGGAAGGCGTTTGCCGTTTTTTACTGCCTGTTGGCGACGTTCGGCGTTCTGCTTGGCGGCTACATCATCGCGGGCCGGTCAGTGCCGATGTCAACTATCGGCCTTGGCCTGGCTTCCGTGGCCTTCGTGATGGTGTTGTTGACCGCCGTCGGGCTCGTCGCCTACGCCTTCAACCTGAATGCCCCACCCTATGGGCTCTGGCGGCCGCTGAGCTGGCTCATCGGCGTCTATCAGCTGCTGGTGTCGCTGCTCAGCGTCGTGCGGTTCGCACAGATGTTCGCCACCATCCCGGCCGGAAGCGACGTTGGCGTCACGAACCTCATCTGGCTGGTCCTCGGCCTGGCTCTCAACTATTTCAGCTGGCTCGGCGTCTGGCGCTATGGACAGCGCATGGCGCAGCAACCGGCGCAAGCGCGGTAGAGGCAGGCGTTGCAGGATCTACTTCAGGTTGGTGCGGATGCTGCGGCAAGACCCCGTTCCTGCTGAGGACAGACGAAGCATTCTGGTTGGGAGATAGTGATCGCGATGTGGAAGGCCTTTGCAGTTCTCTATGGGCTGCTTTTCATTTTCATGCTGTCATCGGCTTTCGTCACGCTACCCCCTGAAATCGCCGTGCAGCTGTCGTCCGCCGACCGAGCCCTGTTCTATGCGGGCCTGGCCGTGGAATTTGCGGCCATGATAGGCGTCTTTGCCTACGCCTTCGACCTGAGGGTCCCGCCCTTGTCATTTTGGCGGCCATTCAGCTGGGTTCTCGCCTGCTGGTGTCTCTACACGTTGCTGGCCGATGCCTGGGATCTCGTCACGCTCATTACCAGCCCCCAGCCCGGAGACGAAGGCCTGCTGTCGGCCTCCCTCGGTTTGTTGTTCCTGCTCCTTCTCAACTATTTCGGCTGGCTCGGCGTCTGGCGCTATGGCCGCCGCATGGAGCGGCGGCCGGCCGTCATGGGCTAACGGCGGAACGTCGGCGCACCATGCACTCCGGTGAACGAATGCGCGAGCCGGCGGCATGCAGGCCGTTCGAGGCGTAAGGCCTTGCGACAGCGTCGACCGCCGAACGATAGACAAGGCGCCCGTCACCACCCAAGCTGGTACCAACGCAGTTTCAGGATGATTCGCGATGTGGAAGGCATTTGCAATTTTCTACGTGCTCAGCCTCGCCTTCGGCCTGGTCATAGGCGCGACGCTGCTCCTGGGCCTGTGGGACGAGATGGCATACGGGATCAAGATCCTCGGCGGCATCAGCCTGATCATGGCGCTGGCAACGGCGGTCGGCCTAGTCGCTTACGCCTTTGACCTGCAGGTCCCTCCCTTCGGGTTCTGGCGGCCCTACAGCTGGCTGCTCGGCATCCTTCTCGGCGGACTGTCGCTGATCAGCGTCGTGCGATTTGCCGGTCAGTTCGAAGGCGGTGACGACCTCACCCCGCTGCTCTGGCTTTGCCTGTCCCTTCTGGTCAACTATTTCAGCTGGCTCGGGATCTGGCGTTACGGCCGCCGGGTGAAGGCGATCGCGGGCTAACCCGAGAAAACCGGGCTGTACCCCTTGATCACGACAGGAAAGACATGCTCAACCTCGTCCTCTACAGCGACCAGATCTTCCCCGCCTGCTCGGCGATAGACCTCAGGCTCGCGGAGATGATAGAGGCACACGGCGTCGGAACCCGCATCGCCTATGTCGCCTCAGGGCCGGAACCGGACCACAGCTTCTTCCTCGCCGGCCGGGCCTATTACAGGCGGCTCGGTCTCGATCTCGCGCTGTTCTTCGATCTGGACGAACCGCATTCGGCAGACGACATCGCAGCGCTCTTCGCCTCGGACGCCATCCACCTCTCGGGCGGGCACACCGGCGGTTTTCTCGAACGGTTGAAGCGCAGCGGCATGCTCGGCCAGCTCAGCGACTGGGCGCGGTCCGGCGGCATCCTCATCGGCGTCAGCGCTGGCGCCATTCTGATGGCCCCGACCATCGCGACCGACGCGCTCTTTATCGGTGAACGGCCCGAGGACATCGAGGATGGCGATGCACTTGCTCTCGTGCCCTTTGAGTTCTTCCCGCATCTCGGCGACGACGACAGCTACCTGCCCGCGCTCTTGCGCTACAGCCTGTCGACGCTGCGACCGATTGTTGCCTGCAATGACGGCGAAGGCATCGTCGTTTCGGACGGGCGGATCGAGTGTTTCGGCGATCCCCTATGGATCTCGGGTGGTGCGGTGCGGGCATCGGCGGAACTGAGGCTCGAAGGCCTCACGCTGGAGCAGATGCCGTGACGGGCCCGGACTACACCGTGGACAGTAGCCCCAGGGCCACCAATGACGGCCTTCGACCCCCGATGGAATACGCCCGCCTGAGCCTCCCCTTCGAGCATGAAAGCCTCCTGATGAGCCAGCACCTGGGTCTGCAGATCATCATTCGGAAGAGCCCGCTACTCGCTCCGATCCTGGAACATTGGAACCAGATTGCCCTGCCGGACGCATAGCTGGTGGCTGGAGCGATCGCGCAGACCGTCTGGAACCACGCTTTCGGCTTGTCGCCGACGCATGGCATCAGCGACATCGACGTCGTCTATTTCGACCGCGACGACCTCTCAGAAGAGGCGGAAGCCGGACACGCCGCCCGCATCGGACACCTGTTCTGCGACCTGCCCGTGCGGGTCGACGTCAAGAACGAAGCGCGCGTTCACCTCTGGTATGAGGAGAAGTTCGGCAATCCAATCGAGCCCTACGGCTCGGCCGAAGAGGCGATCGCGACATTCCCGACGACAGCGACCGCCATCGGCGTCCGCCCTTCCCGCGAAGGGCTGGAGGTCTCAGCACCCTTTGGCCTTGCCGACCTGATGTCGCTCGTCGTGCGGGCCAACAAGGCCCAGATCACGCGCGAGATTTATGAGCGGAAGGCCGAGCGGTGGCGCGCCGGTTGGCCGGGCTTGAAGATCGAAAGCTGGGATCGGCAACCGGGTTGAAGCGAGCCCTCCATGCGTCTGACCGGCCGCACTGGCCCCAACGCATCCGGCCCATCGCGTTCAGGCCGACAACGGCGCCTTGTCGCGCAAGGTCACATCGCACCCGCCCGGGCGGCTTGGCTCTGTCTCACGGCCGATGGCACCGCCAGCGGATCCGCCCTGCGCCTTCCGGCCTGCGCCTCTTTCGCGGTGATGCCGATGTCGGCGAGGCGCTCCGCGTCCAGCTCGCTGAGCTGCTGCAACTGCCAGTACCGCGAGCGCGGCGAGGCGACGAGATAGAGGCCGAGTTCCCGGATCATGTCGAACACCCATGTTTTGTTTCCAACCATGGGTACAGTTTGCGCCTCGACTTCTCATAAAAGAAGCTTAGCATTCATATCCAAAGCATAAGGGAAACTTTGATATGAGTGCCCTCAACCTCGACTATCTCAAGACCTTCGCGCTGGTCGCCGAGCTCGGCAGCTTCTCGGCTGCCGCCGAGCGGCTGGGGCTGACGCAGCCGGCGATCAGCCTGCAGGTGCGGGCGCTGGAAAGGCAGCTCGGCGTGCGCCTGGTCGAGCGCGTCGGCCGCACTGCACGACCGAGTGCGGCAGGCGTCGAACTGCTCGACCATGCGGAGCGCATCGAGGCTGCGACCAGCCAGGCGATGGAGGCTGTCGCACGCCACGCCAAGGGCGTTCTCGGCCGCGTGCGGCTCGGCACCGGTGCCACCCCTTGCGCCTTCCTGCTGCCGCCGCTCCTGGCCGGCCTCAAGCACCGCTTTCCCGATCTCGACATCACCGTGACGACCGGCAACAGCGCCGACATCGTCCGGTCGGTCGACGACAACCTGCTCGATATCGGGCTGGTCAGCCTTCCCGTTTCCGGCCGCATCTTCGAGGTCACGCCGCTCTTCGACGAGCGCTTCGCCGCCATTGCGCCGGCCGGAACAGACCTGCCCGAAATCGTCACGCCGGAGATTCTGGCCGAGCGACCGCTGATCCTCTACGAACCGGGCGCCAACACCCGTCGGATCACCGATGACTGGCTGGCGTCAGGCGGTGGCGCAACCAGGCCGATGATGGCGCTCGGCAGCGTCGATGCCATCAAGGAAATGGTCGCCGTCGGCCTGGGTGCCGCCCTCGTCCCCGAAATAGCATTGCGCGCCGCCGACCGGGACCGGCTGGTGGTGCGCCCGCTCTCGCCGCCGCTCTCGCGCCGCTTCGCCCTGGTGCTTCGCCGCGACAAGCGGCTCGACCGGGCGCTGCGCGAGACACTGGCGAAGCTGAAGACGCTGGCAACGCTTGGACAGCCTGACATCAAGTCCTAACCCTTCTTGAATGCCAAGCGACCACGGGCGGGCTGTCGAAACATGCCAGAGCCTGAATGATGTAGCTCTTGACCTCATCGTCTAGTTTTGGTTTGGCCTTTGCTCTGTGAAAGTCCGTCAAAGGAGCAAGCCGTGACGAAGTACGATCCCGATAGATTGAAACTCCGCATCCAAGGACGCGGCCTGAACACATGGAACTGGCAGCTGCTGCTTGATGGCAAGCAGCTCGTAAAATCCGGAACCATCTCGGGCTCAAGACGCAATGCCGAAGTCGCGGCGGAAGCAGTCTTGCGCGACATGTCGGCGACGTCGGATAAGGACTAAGCGGTTCGAAGCTGGCAGGCGCCGCATGCATGCGCGCTCTGCACTCTGGCGATTTCGGGTTTCTGGTCGGCTGCGACCGTGGCCCGGACGCCAGCAGCACTCCAACGTCTGGCTACTCCGGCGAACGCCTCGTGTGTACGGATGACGAAGACTGGGCGGCCAGTCGATCGGCTGAACTTCGGGGCGCCGAATGCATCGACGTCCTGCGCAGCGTGATAGAGCTCGCGCTCGACCAGCGCCATGAACTCGGCGTCACCACAGCCTCGGCAGTAATCGGCGTCCAGCGTGATGATGAAATCCGGGACATGGCCGAACCACTGCTTGACCTGCATCTCGGCACGAGCGCGGGACCACTTGCCCATCGCGCCTTGTGGAGATCCTGTCTCACACTGGCCGATGACACGCCGGCCCTTCTTGCTGTTGCCGACGATGGTCCCGAGGAAGCCGATGTCAGCGTGAGCGAGATGAGCGTGGTCCGGATTGTGCACCGGAGACACCAGATCGAGGAACGTTGCCTCTACCCAGTCTGGCATGTCTTCGGCTGGCGCGAACGCTGGTGAGGTGATGTCGTCGGACATTTGCGGCTAGCGGTTGCGGACGCATCATTTCACCACTTGCTTATATTGCATGCCTGCGCAATCCTGCTGGCCTTAGCCATGGAGGGGGCAATGAGTGGCTTCACTGACAAGGAACGAGCAGCCGGGTTGAAACGACGTGACAACGCCATCAAACGGCGAGAGGAAAGAAATGAGGCGTGGCTCAAATCATGGCAGCCACGGACGGACACGATATGTCTGCACTGTCGAACCCCAATGCCCTTATGGGAAGCAACCGACCCAGATAACCCTATCTGCGACAACTGCATGGGATGGTGACGGCATGGACGACGGCGAATACTCGATCGACGCAGAATACCAAGGCAACCACATCGACGTGGTCTCCAAAGACCCGCTCCTCGGTCGCCTTGAGCTTATGGGAGACGGCGACCAACTGATCCACGTCATGCTAAATCGGGCAATGGCGGAAGACCTACTATCTGCCCTAGTTCAGTTCCTGGGGCATGGCGAAGGCGCCGACGCTCAAACCTACCACATTGTCCAATGATGGTGTTCCAACCTCTACCCTCTCCTGAGGGTACAAGTTGAGACATCGGGGAACCGGGCCTGAGGTCCGGCTCCCTATTCAGGCATGCGGGATTAGCAGCCCGGGCGCGCCCTTGGATAGTGGGGTGAAAGCGGGTATTTCTCGTCCATCAACCAGAGGAGTCTAGGTGATGGCTAAAGGTCAGGTTCGAAGCAACAAAGAGGTTCGCAAGCCGAAGAAGGACAAGGTCGAGAAATCGGCGGCGCCAGCCCTCGGCTCGCAGGTAAAGAATAGCGAGAGCGCGCTCAACAAAAAGAAGTGACCCTGCTCGGGTGACAAACCGGTACGGGGCGGCCACGGCCGCGCTTGCCAGGTAGGAAAAGCCGCCCGGTGACAAATCGGGCGGCTGCGATTAGTACAGTCTGGGTGCGAGCCGCACACGGCAGATCTCATGCCGCTGATGTCCAGATCCGCTTCGACCCGCGCTGCCCGCAATGGCAGCTGCCGCTATTCGTCTTCAGCATCCCTTCCTCCCTGCCCTCGTTGTCGGCCCGGCTATGCCAGCGGCGCGATTGAAAATCTGCGCCGTCACAATCACCGATCGGAAATCGGGTGGGCGCTGCCCCGCGCCGGCAGTAGTCAGGGCGCCTCAATCAAGAGAAGGGAAAAGTCCATGACCATGCTGCAAGACAAGATCGTGATCGTCACCGGCGCTTCCTCCGGTATCGGCCGCGCCGTCGCCAGGCTCTTTGCCGCCGAGGGTGCAAAGATCGTCGCCAACGCCCGCGGCGAAGAACAGCTCGACGCCGTCGTCGAAGCGATCCGCGAGGACGGCGGCGAAGCGATCGCGGTCGGCGGTGACGTCACCGCGGAAGAAACCCATATCCGGCTGGTGGAAGCGGCGCTCAACCATTTCGGCGGTCTCGACATCGCCGTCAACAATGCCGGTGCGGTCAACGTCATGAAGCCGGTCGCCGAGATCACGCTTGCGGAATGGCAGCAATCGCTTGCCACCAACCTCACCTCCGCCTTCCTCGGCGCCCGCCACCAGATCCCGGCGATGCTCGCGCGTGACGGCGGCTCGCTGGTCTTCACCTCCACCTTCGTCGGCACCAGCGTCGGCATCCCCGGCATGGCCGCCTATGGCGCGGCAAAGGTCGGCCTGATGGGGCTCGTCAAGGGCATTACCGCCGACTATGGCGCCAAGGGCATCCGCGCCAACGCGCTGCTTCCGGGCGGCGTCGACACGCCGGCAGCCGGCAGCAAGGAG
This sequence comes from Ensifer sp. 2TAB8, assembly GCF_052115125.1. Lineage (NCBI taxonomy): Bacteria > Pseudomonadati > Pseudomonadota > Alphaproteobacteria > Hyphomicrobiales > Rhizobiaceae > Ensifer > Ensifer sp. 2TAB8. The sequence continues at coordinate 145,836 of NZ_JBFRGB010000002.1, forward strand.
AACAAGGATTGGGCCGCCGGTCTGCACGCGATGAAGCGCATCGCCCAGCCGGAGGAAATCGCCCAGGCCGCGCTCTTCCTCTCGGGCCCGATGGCAAGCTTCGTCTCGGGCGCTGCGCTTTTTGCCGATGGCGGCAATGCTGCGGTGAAGTGATGACAGCCTAAGCGCCGGGGGACTACCCCCGGCGCGACCGCATGCCAGGCAAGCCTGTCGCCGACGGTCGCCGCTACTGCCTTTTGGCGACCGCCCTCACACCGGTATCTCCGTTGTTTCCTTGCCCGTACGGATCACGAAGGCCGTGTAATAGCGCGCGACGTTGCTCTCCTCCCGAAACAGCCGCTCGGTCAGCGCGTCGAGTTCGTCCATGTCCTTCAGCCGCAGCATCAAAATGGCGTCGGTCTCGCCGCTGACGCTATAGGCCTGGACGACTGCCGGCTCCCTGGTCGCCATGTCGAGGAAACGGCGGATATATTGTTCGCCGTGGCGCTCGAGCTCGACGGTGATGATCGCCTTCATGGTGCGACCCGCCTTTGCGGGATTAAGCACCGCGACGATCCTGTCGATGACGCCGGTCTGGTGAAGCCGCCTGATGCGGCGCAGGCAGCTCGAAGGCGACAGCCCGACCTCGGCCGCGAGATCGGCATTGGTGCGCGACGCGTCCTGCTGCAGGAGCCTCAAGAGCTTGCCGTCGATCTTGTCCATATCCATCCCCGCTTCGGCGCAATGCAATTTTATTGCACAGATGTGCATATTTTGACCACAACTGCGAAGAGCCTCGCGCTAGTCCTTGGACAACAAATTCAAGGAGAGACCACCATGCCCGTTCACATCATTTTTTACCGCAAGACGCTGACGACCCTCGAAGTCTACTGGGACCTGGTACGCATCATCGTTCCCATCACCATCGTCACCCATGTGCTGCAGGAACTCGGCGTCATCCGCGCCGTCGCGCCGGCCTTCGAGCCGCTGATGACGCTCGTTGGCCTGCCGCCAGAATTTGCCTTTGCCTGGCTCACCGGCCTTCTGGTCGGCATCTGGGGCGCCGTGGTCGTCGTGTTCACGCTGGTGCCGGTATCGGAGCTGACCACCGCCGACATGACCGTCCTTTCGGCACTGCTGCTGGTGGCGCATGCGATCCCGATCGAGCAGCGTATCATCCAGCGGGCGGGCCCCGGCTTCGTCGTCACCGCAGCGCTTCGTATCGGCGGCGGCCTCGTCTTCGCCGCCATCCTGCACCAGATCTTCGCCGCCACCGGATGGCTCTCTGCCCCGCTTCAGCCCGCGTGGATACCGGTCAGCGAAGCGCCGGGCTGGAGCGGCTTCGCGCTAAGCATGCTGAAGACACTCGCCACCATGCTCGTGGTCTTGCTGGCGCTGAGCTGGCTGATCGAGATCCTCAAGCTGGTCGGCATCCTCGGCTGGCTGAACCGGGGCATGGCTCCGCTCTTCCGTCTGGCCGGCATCCAGGCGCAAACGGTCCCCTTCGCCGCCGTCGGCGTACTGCTCGGCAATTCCTATGGCGGTGCGCTTTTGATCCGCGAGGCCCGCGAAGCCAGAGTGGAGCCGCGCCAGGTCTTCCTCGCCTGCGTCTTCATGGGCTTCGGCCACAGCCTGGTGGAAGATACGCTGGTCGTCGTCGCACTCGGCGCTGATTTCACCAGCGTCTTCTTCGGCCGCCTTGTCTTCGCCATCGTCGCCACGGCAATCATCGCCCGGGTGATCGTCTCGGCGCCGGACCGGGTGTTCTTCCGCTCCTTCTTCCGCAAGGAAGGCGGCGAGCCTGCCCTGTCTGAGGCTTGAAGCCTGCTATCGAGGCGCGCGGCGGTTTACTCCGCCGCGACCTCCGTCACCGGATTTACCCCCGGCATCCGCCCGAAGGCGGTGCGGTAGGCGGCGGGTGTCGTGGAAAGCTGCTGGCGGAAGTGGTGACGCAGCGTCTGGGTCGAGCCGAAGCCCGAGGCTTCGGCCACCTGCTCCATGCCGAGTGCGGTTTCCTCCAGCAATTGCCGGGCGCGGGAAAGCCGCTCGGACAAAAGCCAGCGTGCCGGCGTCGTGCCGGTCGCTGCCTCGAAGCGGCGCAGGAAGGTGCGTTCGCTCATACCGGGGGCCTTTGCCAGCGCCGCGATCGAAAAATCCTCGCCAAGCCGCGCGCGCATCCGGTCAAGCAGCGGCCCGAGCCGGGCGCTCTCGTGCACGTCCGGTACCGCCCGCTCGATGAATTGCGCCTGTCCGCCGTCACGATGCGGCGGCACCACCAGGCGGCGGGCCACGCGGTTGGCCGCCTCGCTGCCGAAATCGCGGCGGATCAGATGCAGGCAGAGGTCTATGCCGGCCGCGCTGCCTGCCGACGTCAAGACCTGACCGCCGTCGACATAGAGCACATCCGGCACCACCTCGACATCGGGATAGAGCACCTTCAGCTTGTCGGTATAGCGCCAGTGGGTCGTCGCCCGCCGGCCCGAGAGCAGCCCGGCCGCCGCCAGCACGAAGACGCCGGAGCAGATGGAAAGGACGCGCGCGCCGCGGGCGCGGGCCTCACGAAGCGCCTCACAGACCGCTTCCGGTACCGGCTGGTCGGCCCCGCGCCAGCCGGGCACGATGATCGTCCCGGCCTGCCCCAAAAGCTCGATAYCGCCATCAGTGACAAAGCGCACGCCGCCCGTTGCCCGGAGCTCGCCGGGATCGACGGCGGCGACGGCGAAGCGATACCAGCCCTCGCCCATTTCCGGCCGCGGCAGGCCGAACATCTCGACGGCGACGCCGAACTCGAAAGTGCAGAGCCCGTCATAGGCGAGCGCCACGACGAGCGGGTTCTGAAGCGGTGGAACAGTGGAGGACGACTTTGGCATGATCTTGAGCATATATGGCAAAGCTGCCAACTGCCAGCCCCCTTCAGCCGCTGCTAAACATCTCCTCGTCAACCCGCACCGAGCCAAGGAGAGCCCCGATGAGCTTTGTCACCGAAACCCCTGCCGCCTCCCCCGAGATCGCCATCGCCCATTTTGCCAAGCGCCTGAGCGTCGAGACCGACTGCTCGGACGTTGCTCACGCACTGAGAAGCGGCGAGCAGGATTTCGTGCTTCTGCATGTGGTCGGCTCCGATGCCGCCTACGCCCGCCGCCATGTGCCGGGCGCCATCCACTTGCCCCACCGGCAGATCACCGCGGAGCGCATGGCGGAATGGCCCGAAGATACCCTCTTCGTCGCCTATTGCGCCGGTCCGCATTGCAACGGCGCCGACCAGGCTGCGCTCAAGCTCGCCCGCCTCGGCCGTCCCGTGAAGATCATGATCGGCGGCATCACCGGCTGGGAAGACGAGGGCCTTGCCTTCGCAAGCGGCGCGGCTCCGGGCGAAGCACAGGCCTTGCTCGCCGCCTGAGCCAGGCGCGACGGTGCTCATTCCCGCGCCTCGCGCCTTGTCGGACGCGCGGCGCTGCAGCATCCGGGATCGCGCTTGATTTCACCCTGAAATCGATCGCGATCCCGAAAAATGGTGCAGTGCAGTCGGTCTTTCGCCGGCCTTGCGTAACCCGCGCCTTCCCGTTAACCCCTTTGCACGAGCGATCGAGATGCAGGCATCACCCCTCACCATCAGGCCCTTCGAACGTCGCGACGTGGAAGACGTGCTGCGGCTGATGCGCGGACTTGCGGTGTTCGAAGGCTACATCGACAAGTTCTGCGTCACCGAAGCGGATCTGGTCGAGCATGGCTTCAGCGCAGCCCCGCGCTTCGGCGTGCTGGTCGCCGAGCGCGACGGCCGCGCAATCGGCATCGCCGTGCACTATGTCATCCCCTGGACCTACGATCTGAAGCCAACGCTGGTGCTGAAGGAACTTTTCGTCGATGAAACAGCACGTTCCTCGGGCGCCGGCGCCGCACTGATCGACGGCCTGAAACGCCATGCCGCCAACATCGGCGCCCCGCGCATCAACTGGACGGTGCTGGCGACCAACGAAACTGCCAAGCATTTTTACCGCCGCGAAGGCGGCAGCCACGACGCCACCTGGGAACCCTGGACGATGCCGATCGGACGTTCAAGGCGGTAACGAAAGCCAGTGATCGCACGGGCCACTGCACCGAAACGGCGCCTAATCCCGTCAATGCCTTGATAACCCGCCTGGGTAGGGCAGCGCGCGGTTTTGCCTAGCCCAAATTGACTACTCAAATGCCACTTAAATTTTATTGATTTCAGGCACCGCTTTTGCCAAACTGTACCTGTAATTGCACACCGCAGACATACAATCCCCGGAAGAGTTCGTATGGTTGCGTTTTTATTGCCGTGCAGTTGCATTATTTATTTTTATTGCGCGCTTGGGCCTCCGCTCCCCGCGGAGGCTCAATTCATTTGAGAAATGGGGAACGAGAAAGGGCCCCGACCATTTGCGGTCGGGGCCCTTTAATTTTGACTGCCACGGGGCATTTCAGAGGCTTGTGGCCCCTCAATGCCCGCCGAGCACCAGCGTCTGCACCGGCAGCATCAGCGCCTGGATGCGCAGGATCGCCGCATGCACGAGGCCCACTGTATCGATCCCGTGCAAGGCGACCCATTGCAGCGTGGTGATGCCGGGCTTGTCCAGTTCATCATGATTGCTGGTATAGGCATTGGCGATGCAGCTGCTGCCGGGCGGAACATCGTCGAGGACGCCGGGGTAAAGCGGCTCCATGACCACCGTCAGCGTGCCGGGCCGCGAGATCTGGGTGACATCGATCAGCTGGTCGCTGGCGCGAACCTGGCCTGACGCAATCACGTCCTGTACCTCGGTGACGACGAGCGGGATGATAGTGAAGGGTTTACCGACGCAGGTCGCCTCCCCGATCATGCCGACCTTCATCACCTGCGCCTCGATCTGGCCGAAGCCGGCAACCAGTCGCGCCCGCCCGGCATCCTCTGGCACGAGGACACCTGCAGGACGCAGCAGCGGGTTGACGACTTCGCCGACCCGGAGGGTGAACTGCTGCAGCGTGCCAGACACGCCAGCGCGCACGGTCGTCTTGGCGATGTCGACCTCCGCCTGTTCCAGCGCCGCTTCGGCGCTGGCCTTCTGCGATGGCAGCAGCGAGGAGAGCTTCGTCTCGAGCGTCTGCTTGTTGGATTGGGCGGCCGTCAGCGCGCCCTTGGTCCCTTCGAGGGCCACTTGCCGCCGCTCGATCTCGCGTCGAGCGACGACATTGGGGTTGAGCTTGTTGAGCTCGACCTGGGTGTCGTACTCGTCCTGCGCCTGCTGCATGGCGGCCTGTGCCTGGACAATCACGCCATCGGCGGCCACAAGCTCGGTGCGGGCAACGGTCGTCTCCGCATCGACCTCGGCGATCTGCCGGCGGGCAACCTCGGCCTTCGCCTCCTCCTCCGAGCTGTCGAGCTTGAACAGCGGCTGGCCGGCCTTCACCTTCTCGAAGCGGGTGGCATAGATCTCCGTCACGCGCCCGTTGGTCTCCGGCAGGACCGCCACCGTGCGGAACGCCGCGCTGACGCTCGTGGTCGACGGATGGAAGTAGAAGATCAGCGTGATCAGCGAGATCGTCAGCACGACACAGGCGGTAATGCCCCAGCGCAGTTCGAACCAGACGGAGAACAGCGTAATTTCACGCCCGATCCGCTTGCCCTGAACGTAGCGGCGGAAGAGATAGTCGGGCAGGATGGTCAACATCGAGCAAAGCAGAAACTCGAACATGGCTTATGCCTTCCCTTCCGTCGACGGCTGAATGGGTGCCGCGTGGCCGTGTGACGGCTGCGGGTGGCTCTCGGCAAACTCGGTCTCCGACGAGACCGGCGCGGTCGCGGCAGGCTGATCAACCACCTTGCCGGCAATTTTCTCCAGCGAGCCGGCGATCGATGAAAGCGGAGAGGAGAAATCCGGCAGGTCGATCAGCGCCAGGAGGAGCGCCGCACCCCACAGGAGATTGTTGTGAGTGAGCAGTGAAAGCAGTGCCAGAACCGCCACCAGTTCAAGCTGGATCTTGTTGGTCTTGTGCGCCATGTGCTCCGGCAGCGCATGCAGCCGGAGATAGAGCGTACCGAGCGCGAAGATCGAAACGATCAGGAAGACGACGACGGCATTGAAGAGCCAGTCGCTTTCTCCCGGCGCGGTGATGAAGGCTGGTAAATGGTGGATGGCAGCAGGATGAATGGTCTCGGACATTACGCCTCCCCGAGATGGGACTGAACCAAGAGAATCTTACATTAGCACACCGCCTGAAAACGCAAGCAAAACTTGCTCGGCTGGCGCAACTTGACCTTGCGACACCGCGCACCATTTCGACACGTTGCTCTAGTGCATTGATGTGCTGCATGTTTTCCTGCATGGAGCAGGATATCAGGGAGCAAGCTGTTCCCTCGGTAACGGCAATAGGGCGCCAACTCGCTCTATCGCGCGTGGCAGACGGAAGTGCGCGCCGTCCGCTGGCTCTTCAAGGAGACGACCATGGCCCAGAATATCTACGACAAGCCGGAATTCTTCGAAGGCTACAGCCAACTCGGGCGCTCGGTGCATGGCCTTGCCGGCGCTGCCGAATGGCCGGCGATTCGCGCCCAATTGCCGGATCTGTCGGGAAATCGCGTCGTCGATCTCGGCTGCGGCTATGGCTGGTTTTCGCGTTATGCCCGCGAGGCCGGGGCCGCCCATGTGGTCGGGCTCGATCTCTCGGAAAAGATGATCGCCCGCGCCAAGGCCGACACATCCGATGCTGCGATCGATTACCGCATCGCCGATCTCGACCAGCTTGAGCTGCCCGAAACGAGCTTCGACTTCGCCTATAGTTCGCTCGCCTTCCACTATGTCGAGGATTTCGGCCGGCTCGTCGCCACCATCCACCGGGCGCTCGTTCCCGGCGCGCACTTCGTGTTCACCATCGAGCACCCGATCTACATGGCCTCGTCCAACCCCGGCTGGCGGATCGATAACGGCGAACGCACCTGGCCGGTCGACCACTATTCCGAGGAGGGACCGCGCACGACGGACTGGCTGGCAACGGGCGTGATCAAGCACCACCGCACGATCGGCACCACACTCAACACGCTGATATCAACAGGCTTTGCCATCCGCCATGTCGAGGAGTGGCGCCCGACCGAAGCGCAGATCGCCGAAATCCCGGCACTGGCCGAAGAGGTCGATCGCCCGATGATCCTGATCGTGAAGGTGCAGAAGTAGGGAACGCCAGTTCCCAACCTTGTTTCCGGTCAGTTGCCTGAAAGGAACGCCTCTGCCGCGCCGCCGCGGCAGGCATGAAACGTCCCGATCACAACCGCTTCCCCACTGGAAACATTCGCCTTTCCCCAAAGCGTTTTGCCGGTCTTGCGGTTTGGCGAGGTGAGAGACCGGAAGGACGCAGGCATGGTTTCATTCAGGCAGCCCAGCACAAGGGCACGCACCGTTTGAACCCCGCATTCGAGACCGCGCGTGTTCAAGCGGTTTTGCGGGATTTCCCTGAGCCGCTGCTCCACGCCCTTCACCAGAAACCGCACATCATCGCGGGGAACCGCGCTTGAGGACAAAAACTGCTGCAGTTTGCTGCGCTCGGCGGAATAGCTGATCTTTGGGCAGGCGCCGGCGGCCTCTACCGCCGCAGCACCAAAGGCAAAGAACAGGAAGAAAGCGGCAGAGGGGCAGCTTACGTGCTGGTATTTCGTCATCTATTCCTCGGCTTCACGCAATCGCAGAGCGGGAACATAACGAGGAAGGCACCACCTAGAAAGTGCATCCGGGACTAGTTCAACCCTTTTCCTTCAACGTCTCCTTCTGGGTGATCAGCCGGGCGCTGTGCTGGCCGCTCAAGTAGGTCCAGAACCAGCTCCAGGCAACGGCGAAGCGGCTGCGGGTACCGATCAGGAAGTAGATGTGGGCGATGCCCCAGATCCACCAGCCAAGCGCGCCCTTGAGCTTGAAGCGGCCGAAATCGATGATCGCGGCACGGCGGCCGATGGTGGCGAGACTGCCCTGGTGGCGGTAGCGGAAATCGCCGGGCGATTTGTCGCCTGAAAGCCGCGCGCGGATGACATCGGCCACATAGGCGCCCTGCTGCTTGGCGGCGGGTGCTATGCCCGGCACCGGCTTGCCGCCGTCATAGGTGACCGAAGCCGTATCGCCGATGATGAAGACATCCGCACGGCCTGGGCCCGTGAGGTCATTCCCGACGATTGCCCGGCCGGCGCGGTCGGCCGGGATATCCAGCCAGCGGGCGGCTGGCGACGCCTGGACACCGGCGGCCCAGACGAGCGTGCGGCTGCCGACGAATTCTTCGCCGATGACAACACCCTCTTCGGTGCAGGATGTCACCGGCGTGCCGGTCAGAACCTCGACGCCGAGCCGCTCCAGCTCCTTGACCGCATAGGCAGAGAGATCCTCGCTGAAGGTGGCAAGAATGCGCGGCCCCGCTTCAACCAGGATTACGCGGGCCTGCCGCGTATCGATGCGGCGAAACTCGTCCGGAAGCGTGCGGTGCGCCATCTCGGCGATGATGCCGGCAAGCTCGACGCCGGTCGGCCCGGCACCGATGACGGTGAAGGTCAGCAGTGCAGCGCGCGCGACCGGATCCTCTTCCAGCTCGGCGCGCTCGAAGGCGAGCAGCACCCGGCGGCGGATCGTCGTCGCATCTTCCAGCGTCTTCAGCCCGGGCGCAAACGGCTCCCATTCGTCATGGCCGAAATAGGCATGCGTCGCCCCGGTCGCCAGCACCAGCGTGTCGTAACCAATGCGCTTTCCGTCCCTGAGCACCACGGCCTTTCCGGCCTCGTCGACATCGCTCACCTCGCCGAGAAGCGTCGTCACCTCCGGCCGGTCGCGCCAGAGGCTGCGGATCGGCCAGGCGATTTCCGACGTCGCGATCAGCGTCGTTGCGACCTGGTAGAGCAAGGGCTGGAAAAGATGATGGTTGCGCCGGTCGATGAGAGTGATCCTGACCGGCGCGCCGGCAAGCCCCTTGACGAGCTGCAATCCGCCGAACCCGCCGCCGACGACGACCACGTGATGCCTGTCCTGCATGTTTGCTTCCAGCTGGCTGCCCAGCCGGCCTTCCTGTTGGACATGCAACAACATTGGGGTTGTGGTGGCCAAGGACAAGCGCAACCACCTCATGCCACCCTTGCAAAAAGTCAAGAACGGCCCCTGATTGCGTTCTCGACGCATCTTGCCGGATTGCCCAGCCGTCAGCGTTCGCCGGGAGCAAGATGCCGGATCCGCGCCACATGTGACCGAATCTCCTGCGCCGTGAAGGGTGAGTGGCGGCGGACCTCGCTTGCCGGGTCGAAACCCAGGCCCAGCCGCTTTTCCGGTCGCCAGGATCTCGTGGGCCGAATGGGCCGCGGCGCAAACCCGCCGCCACAGGTCGGGCAGATATTTTCGAGAATCCCCTCTACGCAGCCTGCACAATAGGTGCACTCGTAGCTGCAGATGCGCGCATCTTCCGATTCCGGCGGCAGCTCGCAATCGCAAAGCTCGCAGTTTGGCCTGAGTTCAAGCATGTCCGTCTCCTTGGCTGCGGGTGAAAGCTTCCTCCTTGCTGCCATGGGCACGCACTGGCATAAATGACAATATGCCCTCGTTTTACGCCAAGCCGGATCGAATGACCCGAAATGTCGCCTTCGTGCTCTTTGATCGCACCAAGCTGATCGACGTGACCGGCCCTCTGCAGGTCTTCAACGACGCCCGCACCGCCTCGGGATTGCCGGCCTATGCCATTTCGCTCGTCTCCGAGACCGGCGGACCTATCGCCACCGACACGGGCATCGCCCTTGAAACGCGGCCATTTTCCATTTGCGCATCGGCCCCGCCCGACACATTGCTCGTTTCCGGCGGTCAAAGCGCGCTGGAAGCAGCGAATTCGGATGCGCTGCTCGCCTTTCTCGCCGGCGTGGCCGGCAAATGCAGGCGCCTCGGCTCCATCTGCCTCGGCGCCTTCATTCTCGCGCGGGGCGGCCATCTCGATGGGCGGCGGGCAACGACCCATTGGGAGGATTGCGAGCAGTTTCGCCGGGACTTCCCGGCAATCGAGGTGCGGGAAGATTCGATCTTCGAGGAGGATCGCGGCATCTGGACCTCCGCCGGCGTCACCGCCGGCATCGATATGGCGCTTGCGATGGTCGAAGAGGACCTCGGTCGCGCCGAGGCTTTGCGGCTGGCGCGTTCCCTGGTGCTTTACGTCAAGAGGACCGGCGGCCAGCGCCAGTTCAGCGCCGCCCTGCATCAGCAGGTGACGAGCCGGGGCGACCGCTTCGATGCGCTGGTGGCGGAGATCCGCTCCGATCTCGCGGCCGACCTTTCCGTGCCTCGCCTTGCGGAGATGGCGCGCATGAGCGAACGGAATTTCTCGCGCCTGTTCACGCAGACGATGGGCGCAAGCCCGGCGCAGTTCATCGAGGAATTGCGCGTCGATGCGGCCTGCGAGGCGATCCAGCGAGGAGACGCGTCCGTTTCCCGTGCCCCGTTCCTTTTCGGCTTCGGCAATGCCGAGCGCATGCGCCGCGCCTTTCAGCGCCGCAAGGGCATCTCGCCTTCGGACTACGAGGCTCGCTTCGGTCCAAGCCGCCTGCCGAGCGCATCTTGAGCCGCTGGGGGAACGCCCCGGGCGCAGGCTCAGGAAGACGAAGGCGCTGCCGCAAAAGCGATGTCCTCGACACCATCCACCAGCACGATCTCGTCGCCCAGCGACCATTCGGCGGCCCGTGCTGCCAGACGCGCCGGCACCATCGGCGAACGGCCGGGACCGGGCGGCACGTCATAGGTCGCGTGCGCGTCGTTGGCGAGGATCACGGTAAAGTCCTTCGCCATCGCCGACCGGGCCGTCGCCGCCAGGCACATTTCGGAGAGCATGCCGCAGATCGCGATCGTCTCGACCTTCCCTGCCCGAAGCAGTTCTTCGAGATCGGTACCGTCGAAACCGTCGTCCTTGCGCTTGCGCACCACCGCTTCTCCTGCCTCTGCGGGGAAGAAGAGCTCCCAGCCGTCGGTCTTCGGCTCGTCGGGGGCACCCTCGGGCCCATCGTTCTGCAGGAAGATCACCGGCACGCCAGCCGCCCGCGCCTGCCTCAATAGGATGCCAACGGCCCGCTGGAGGTCGAAATGGCCGGGCACGGCCTCCGGCCCGGAGATGAAGGCGCGCTGGACATCGACCAGCAGCAGTGCACCGGCAACGTCGCCGTCATTCGCCACACCCGCGTCGTTTGCCTCACCCGTCATTGCTTCCTACTCCGCATAGTCGACCGGCACCGCCGTGCCGCTCTTCAGGATTTCCATCGAGATCGAGGCCGAGACGTCGAAGAGCTCCACCTTGCGCACGATCTGCTTGTAGACCACGTCGTAGTGCTCGACGCGCGGCAACACGACCTTGACGATATAGTCGTAGTTCCCCGTCAATCGATGCGCCTCGACGATTTCGGGGATATCGCTGATTGCCCGTCGGAAGGTCTCGATCCACTCGTCCGAATGATGCGCCGTCTTGATCAGCGCGAATACCGTGGTTGGCACGCCCATGCGTTCGCGATCGAGCACGACGATGCGCCGGGCGATATAGCCCGCCTCCTCCAGCCGCTGGATGCGCCGCGAACAGGCCGACAGCGAAAGATTGACCCTTTCCGCCAATTCGCCGACGGCGACACTTGCATCCTGCTGCAGCAGCGCCAGCAGCTTCCTGTCTCTCTCGTCAAGCACGCCGATCCCTCCCCCCATTGTCGCTCATTGCCGCCCATGTTTGCACAAATCCAATTCAGCGCGCAAATTTTTCGCGCGGAACCGCATTTTCGTCGCCAACAAAGCGAACCATTCCGGCGGCTTCGGCGGCATAGTTCCGGCCATCGAACAACGGCGTGCCCGGCACGCCCCAGAGTGAAAAAGGAACGGTTATGCGCAAGATTGGTCTGATCGGCGGCATGAGCTTCGAGAGCTCGGCAATCTACTACCGCATGGTCAACGAGGCCGTCCGCGAACGCCTGGGCGGCCTGCATTCGGCCGAAGTGCTGCTGCATTCCGTCGACTTCCAGTCGATCGTCGACCTGCAGAAGGCCGGCCGCTGGGCCGATGCCGCCGAGCGCCTTACCGATGTCGCCCTCGGTCTCGAGGCGGCCGGTGCCGATTGCGTGCTGATCTGCACCAACACCATGCACCTGATCGCAGACGCAGTGCAGGCGGCGGTCAACATTCCGCTGATCAACATCATCGATGAGACGGCCGTGCGCCTGAAGGCTGCCGGCAGCCGCAGGCCGCTGCTGCTTGCCACCCGCTACACCATGGAGCACGGCTTCTATGCCGAGCGCATGCTCAGCCACGGCATCGACATCATGGTGCCGGATGCCGAAGGCCGGGCACTAACCCATAACATCATCTTCGACGAACTCTGCGCCGGCAAGGTGCTGCGCTCTTCCCGCCGGGCGCTGATCGACCTGATCGACAAGGCGGAAGCCCAGGGCGCCGACTCCGTCATCCTCGGCTGCACCGAGATCTGCCTGACCCTCGACCCGCGCGCCCTGCCGCTGCCGGGCTTCGATTCCACCGCGATCCACGCGGAAGCCGCCGTCGAGTTCGCATTGAAGAACCCTGCACTGGCATGGGCTGCCTGAACGAAAGAGCGAAAGAGGCGCAAGCAAGGAGGGCGCAACCCCGCCTTTGCTTGCGTCCGGTCATTCGGTTCTTGGAAGCGGCTGCAGGAAGATGCGGTCGTAGCTGAGGAAAGGCGGATCATCCGCATACCGCGCATTGGCCGCAATGCCATCCGGATCTTCAGCAACCTCACGGCGATAGCGCCGATACGCCGCCTCGTCCGGAAAGGTGAAGAGCGCCACGGCGACATCACCACCGCCCTCCGCGCCGACACCGGGGAAACTCGTCGCGATGCCTTCGGGCTTCTCGCGCGGGATGAAATAGCCGTGATGTCTGCCGCCGTAACGCTCGATCAGGGTCGTCCAGGTTTGGGCATAGGCCTCGAATTCCGCCAACCGGCTTTCATCGAGCCGGTAGCGAATTTCGCAGGTGACGGGACCTTCTGCCATCAGGCTTCGCCTCCCTTGTGCCCAGGCCTCGCCCCGCGAAGGCCTATGCAATTGCCCCAGGGATCCCGCACCTGGCACATCCAGTACCCCTCCTGTATCGCCATCGGCCCGCGATAGAGATGCGCGCCGAGCGCTTCGAAATGCGCAAGCGCACGGTCGAGATCGTCGACCGCCCAATAGACGACGGAGCCTGCAGCACCGCTCGTCACCTTCTCGTCCGCCTGGACAATTTCGAGATCGATGGCGCCGATCCGCAAGTAGCTGAAATCGAATTCGTCGAGCCGAAACCGTTCCGCTTCGGGGAAGGCGCTGGCGTACCAGGCAAGACCCGCTTCCGGATCCGGAACATGCACGAGAATTGCCGCCACACTGTTGGTCATCGCACGCTCCGCATCCACCATTCCGACCGGCAACACTGCCGCCCCTATCTCCCTACAGGATTCGCAGCCACCTTTATGGTGGAAACTGCGCCCCCGCAGTACCTCTTAGGCGCTTGCCGTTTTCGGTGGTCCGGCCGATAGGTGCTGCGTGCGCGTGCCGACCGCCTGCCAGTCGCATTCGGCTAGTCCTGCCGGCTTGAACGGGTCGATCAGCGTGCCCGAGACGATCGAGGCGAGCAGCGCCTGCATCGGCGGCGTGCGCGCGACAGTCGCCACCAGCCGGTCACGCAGCCAGGCGAGAGCCGTGGAGTCCGACTGGTAGAAGGGCGTAAAGAGGAGCGAAAGCAGCTGGAACAGCGCGACATGGTTGCGGCGTGCGGCGGCATAGGCGGCAAGTGCGACATCGAGATCGCCGGCAGTCTCCAGCGCATGCACAAGTGCTGCGACATCGAGCAGCGCCATATTCGCCCCCTGCCCGAGCTGCGGGCTGGTCGAATGGGCACTGTCGCCAACAAAGGCGATGCGGCCGGAGACCGGTCGGCGCATGGTGCGATGCGCATAGCGCGCCAGCGTCAGTTGCTCCCAGTCGGTGATCTGATCGAGCAAGGGCGCACAATCCGGCCAGTAATCGCGGATACGTGCCTTCCAGCGGTCGAGCCCGGCCTGTCGTATCGCGTCCGCATCCGCTACCCGCAAACTCCAGAAGAAGGCGACGCGCTCGCGCTCGCCCATCCGCGCGCGGCCCGCCGGCAAGATACCGATCATCACCTTTGCCCGGTCGTAGCGCTGCACCAGTGCTTGCGGATCATGATTGAGCCCGTCGCTGTCGAGCGTCGCCCAGAAGGCGCCATAGGCAAGCTCGCGAAGCTTGGGCGCCACAGGGGAGCCCGCCGAGAGCGCCGATCGCGCGCCGCTCGCATCGACCACCAGATCATAGGCGCCCGCCTCATGCCTTTGCGCATCCAGCAGCACGGCCTTGCCGCCTGCCATGCGAATATCGGTCAGCGTAACGCCGGTCTTGACCGGCAGCCCTGCCGCAGCCGCGGCGTCGTGAAGCGTGTTGAAAAGGGCCGCGCGCTGCACCGCCAGCCCGAAGCGGCCACCGGCCAGCGCGTCGTAGCGCACATCAAGCACCGTGCGGCCGGATTTTGCATCGGCGCCATAGAGCCGGTCGATCCGGCTGCCGAGCGCAAGCGTCGGCTGCAACAGGCCGAGCGCACTCAGGACCGTCAGGCCCGTCGGCTGCAGCATCAGGCCGGAACCGACCGGCGACGCCTCAGCGAACCGCTCGAGGATTTCCACCCGATGCCCCTGTCGCGACAGCATCAGCGCCGCCGCGAGCCCCGCCGGGCCAGCGCCCGCAATGCCGATATCAAGTGTCTTCATGATTCCCCGAGGTGACGTGGACGCTCGACGAAACTATAGGGAAAATCAAGGCGCTAGGGCAAGATTGCCGCGTGGGACACGGCGTCGCGCGCGCCTCGCAACCGCCCCCCATCCAGCCTGCCGGCCATCTTCTCCCCGCAGGCGGGGCGAAGGATACGCGCGGCACCCGCTCGCTTCCCCTCGGCTCACGTCAATCGTGGCATCCCCCCTTCTCAACGATGGCGCCCGCGATCCCTCCGGGGTGTCTTCGTTTGGGCCGCGAGCGGCCACGTCCCCTCTCCCCGCTCGCGGGGAGAGGCTCAGTGTGAGGGGCAAACTCCGTAACGATTGCTGGAAACAAAACAGGAAGACCCACCACGGCGCGCACGAAATCGCGGCTCTCGGGTGGCACGCAGCCGCAACGAAGCGCCTACGCCTCCGCGTCATAAACCTCGCGTGCCGCGCGGATCGCTCCGTGATTTTCCACCGACCAATCGACGAAATGCTTGAGCAGGCCGAGCAGCGAGCGGCCGAGATCGGTCAGCGCATATTCCACGCTCGGCGGCTGGGTCGGGTAGACGGTGCGGTGGAGATAGCCGTCGCGCTGCAGGTCGCGCAGCGTCTGGGTCAGCATGCGCTGGGAGATGTCCGGGATCAGCCGGCGAAGCTGCGAGAAGCGCAAGGGACCGTCGGCCAGCGACAGGATCATCAGCGAATTCCACTTGCCACCGATATTGTCCATGACATCGCGGACCGGGCAATTCTCCATATCCATCGGCACGCCGCAGATGATCGCCACGCGCTTGCCCTTCACCTCGCCCGTCACCTTGTTCATAGGCGGTACCCTTCCTGTAACCACGAGAGAAAAAACTGCCTCCTTTACAGCTCTATCGAGATTACTAGATAAGAGCAAGTCTCAAAAAGAGACCATGTGCCAGCACCTCCTCCCAGGCGGCCGGCCGCAACCGGCGAGGTGGGCAAACCCGATCTCGCCGCTCAATTCCGAAAGAGGAAAAGGAAGACATGTCCGATACATTGCTCGTCACCGGTGCAACCGGCCAACTCGGCAAGCTCGTGCTCGATCAACTGCTTGCGTCCGGCGTCGCACCGAACCGGATCATCGCCACCAGCCGCGACACGGCGAAGCTTGCCGACTACACGGCCAGGGGCGTCCAGGCCCGCGTCGCCGATTTCGACGACCCGGCATCGCTCGACAACGCCTTTTCCGGCGCCGACCGGATCCTGATCATCTCGACCGACGCGCTGGACCAGCCGGGCAAGCGGCTGAAGCAGCATCTGGCCGCCGTAGCGGCCGCACAGAAGGCAGGTGCGAAGCACATCCTCTACACCTCGATGCCGAGCCCCGAGACATCGGTCATCCCCTTTGCGCCCGACCACCTCGGCACCGAAAACGCCATCAAGGCGACCGGCATCCCCTACACGATCCTGCGCAACGGCTGGTACATGGAAAACCTGTTCATGGCGCTGCCCCATGCGCTTGAAACCGGTCAATGGTATTCCTCATCGGGTGATGGCCGCCTCGCCCATATCGCCCGCGCCGATGCCGCCAAGGCCGCTGCAGCAGCGCTTGCCGCAACCACGAACGAGAGCCGCACCTACACGCTGACCGGCGGCGAGCAGCGCTCGACCGATGAGATCGCAGCCCTCGTCGCCAAGGCAACCGGAAAGCCGCTTGGCGTCGTGCACATTTCGGACGATGCCCTTGCGGGTGGCCTGAAGGGCGCCGGCCTTCCGGACTTCCTGATCCCGATCGTCGTCTCCTTCGACACCAATACCCGCGAAGGCCACATCGCCATGGTGACAAACGATGTGACATCGCTGACGGGCGCGACGCCGGTGAAGCTCGGCACCTTCCTGGAAGCGAGCAAGGCCCGCCTTGCCGGCTGAGTGATAGCGACCACGACGATGCGAGCCCGGCCCTTTGCGCCGGGCTCGAGGGACCTCCTGGAGCACCCGCCCCCGCTCCTGCCGGCGAGACAATTTCGCCGCGGTCTACGCCGCAATTTGTTCTTGCTTTGTTCACATTTTTCGCTCTATAAATCCCCCCGACTTCACCGCCACAAAAGATGGGGAAATCATGAGCGTTTACTTGACCGTCGGCGCATTGGATTCTGCCAGGTCCAATGCCTTCTACGATGCCGCCCTGGCGACGATCGGCTGGAAAACGCACACGGAATTTCCGGACTGGCGCGCCTACTCCGAAGGCGGAACCGGCAATGGTCCGGTGTTGTGGGTTTGCAAACCCTTCAACAATGAACCGGCGAGCGCTGGAAATGGCTCGATGGTCGGTTTCATGGTCCAGTCCCGTCGGGAGGTCGACGCTTTCTACCAAGCCGCCATGGCCAATGGCGGAACGGATGATGGCGCCCCCAACCCGCGGCCGCATTATGGGCCGCACTGGTACGCCGCCTACATGCGCGATCCCTCCGGAAACAAGATTTCCGTCGTCTATAACGGTTAGTGCATCGCCGCCTTGGCAGGGCACGAACCGAGGATCCGCATCAGCGAGGCCGGTGTGGGAGTGCTCGTCACGTGGCCCTGCCCGGCGATTGCCGCCGCCTACCGTATGGCTTCCACCGGCGCGGCATCGGCCCTGAGCGCAAGCTCAGCAAGCACGAGCGCGCCGACGCCAGCCAGAAAGAAGCCGGCCGAAAGATTGAGCGCCGTGCCATCGTAGAAAGCGCCCACAGCGATCGAAAACACGGTCGCCACAAGGCTGGAGCCGGAAGCGATCAGCGACGCGCCGAGCCCTGCAACCTGCCCCAGGGAGCGCATGGCCATGGCATTGAGATTGCCGAACAACACGCCGACCGCAAAGAAGGCGGCAAAGCCCAACATCAGCAGCACCGTCAGCGGCGGACGCCCGCCCCAGAAGAGGGATGCCGCGAGCATCGCCAGTCCTGCGGCGGCCAATCCCAGAAAGCCCCGCCGCGCCATGACCTCCGCACCGAAGCGCTGCACGAGCTTGGCATTGAGGAACGAGGCAAGCCCGATGCCCGTCGCCAGCATGGCAAAATAGAGTGGGAAGGTCTGGCCGATCCCATAGGCGTCGAAGAAGAGGTCGGCCGCCGTGCTCAGATAGAGAAGCTGCGCGCCGAAGACGAGCCCGGTCGCCACGATCAGCAGCGACACCCTGCGATGCGACAGGATGCGCCGCCCATTCGCGAGCAGAAGCCGCGGCCGAAAGGGAATGCGTTTGTCCATCGGCAACGTTTCGGGCTGTCGCATCACCAGCCACAGCCCGAGAAACCCCGCCACGCCGAGATAGACGGCAAAGACGCTGCGCCAGCCGGCTATGGTAATGATGCCCTGCGCCAGCGTCGGCGCGAGCATCGGCACGAGAATGAACAGCGTGAACATGAAGGACATGACGCGCGCCATCGCGTCCCCCTCGAACTGGTCGCGGATCATCGCCCTGGTCGCGATCTTCGGCCCCGAGACCCCGATCCCCTGCAGGAACCGGCCAAGGATCACCGTCTCGAGCGAACCCGCGGCAAACGCGATCACGGTTCCGATCCCATAGACGCCGAGCCCCAGAACAAGCGCCCTCTTCCGCCCCATCGCGTCCGAGAGCGGCCCGAGCAGCAGCTCCCCGAACGCCATGCCGAGGATGAAAAGCGAGATGATGTGCTGGGTCGAAAGTGGCGGCGCGACGCCGACGTCGGCGCCGATCTGCCGCAAGGCCGGCAACAGGGCGTCGATGCTGATCGAGGTGAGCGAGGTCAAAAGCGCATAGAGGGCGATGCGCTCGCGGAAGCTGGTGGGAGATGTCATGGGCGGCACACAAGGGAAAATCTGGATTCGACCTATAGCAGTCCGAGCGCCGGTTTGCGCGCGCCAGTCGAAAGGTCGACCGCGAGAATCTGGGTTTTACAGCTGTTTTGCGACTGGCGTTGCCGGAAGGTCGACCTCCGCTGCAGGATATCTGCGGGCTCACGCGCTCAGGTGTGCAACATCCGCCAGACGTATAACTGCCCGATTCCGGAAGAAATCATCCTGGCGCAGATGCGTGATGCTGCCGGATTTCGCCGGGAAACTGAGAAAGCCCGTCGCCTCGACCGGAACCCGCATCCAGGCGGCGATGACGAGCGTCAGCGTGAAGCCATGGGTGACGATGATCTGGGTTTCGCAAGGCCGCGCCACGATCGCTTCGACACAAGGATAGACGCGAAGCGCCACATCTCGTCGGGTTTCCGCACCTTCTATTCCGCAATCATGATCCAGCCGATTGTCGTCAGGCGCCGGGGAGTAGCGCGCATCGAGCCAGGCCTGCGGCTTGCCGCCCGCGACACCATAGCTGATTTCCCGGAGATCGGCGGCTTCCGTGACCGACCGCGACAGGCGCCCGGCGATCGCCGCCGCTGTTTCTGCAGCGCGCAACAGATCCGAACTGTGGATCTCCAAATCACGCGAACCGACGAGAGTCGCCAGGCGTTCAGCGGTCGCTTGCGCATCCCGTCTGCCGCGCGCCGCCGGCCCGTGTCATACCAGCCGCCCACCTTGCCTTCCAGGTGATGGACGGATTCCGTGTGGGTGACGACAAAGAGGTCCTTCATGACTCAGCGTTCAAGGCGTTACGGACGGGTACCCGAAAAAGCGCGGCGCCACCACGCAAGGGCGCTGAACCGTGCCAAACTCTGCCGGCGCTCCAATCGCGATGGAACGCCGGACTGTCATGGTGTGGAGGCGCAGTGCGCCTCAGACTTCCTGGCCGCAGGCGCGGCGGAAGCGGCGCACGGTTTCGGCCATGCCGTATTCCAGCGCATCCGCCGTCAGGCCGTGGCCGATCGAGACTTCGGCAAGGTTCGGAATGTGTCTCGCAAGCAGTGGCAGGTTGGCGACCGTCAGATCGTGCCCGGCATTGACCTCGAGACCAAGGCTTTCGGCAATCGCGGCGGTGCGGCCGAGTTCGCCGGCGATCTTCTCCGCCTTTTCCGGATCGTCGTAGCAGCCGCCATAGGGGCCGGTATAAAGCTCGATGCGGTCGGCGCCGGTTTCCTTGGCGATGCGCAGCGCCTCCTGGTCCTCGTCGCCATCGGCAAACAGCGAAACGCGGAAGCCCTTCTTCTTCAGCCGGCCGACGACATTGCCGAGCAGGTTGTGGTTCTTGCGGAAATCCCAGCCGTGATCGGAGGTCGCCTGCGCCGGATCGTCGGGCACCAAAGTCACCTGCTCCGGCCGATGCGTTTCCACGAGGACAAGGAACTCCTCGTTCGGGTAGCCTTCCATGTTGAATTCCGTCTCCGGAAACGCCCCGTCGATCAGGTCGCGGATCGGCTGCAGATCGCTAAAGCGGATGTGGCGCTGGTCGGGACGCGGATGCACGGTAAGACCGGCAGCCCCCGCTTCGAGCGCGATCCGGCCCAGCGCGGTGACGGAGGGCCAGGGCAGATCGCGCCGGTTGCGGAGCATTGCGACGGCATTCAGATTCACGGACAGTTTTGCAGGCATGTCTGAACTTTCCAGAAAGCGGACCCTGAAGCGGGGCCCGGACGCAGGCAATGTGGTTGCAATGTTCTACTGCATAATTGCCGAAATCAGAAACGGTTTGAGGTCCGATTATGCAGCAATTCCAACGAGGTCGCAGAAGCACGATGCGGCGTTTGCGCGCGGTTCGTTTGTCGGCTTTGTCTTGACCAAGTCTTGACAATCGCCATCTCTAATATGCGAGAAGGCTCAATCATGAGCGGCGAAAATGGCCGTGTGGGCTTCCGCTACCATCTGCCACAGGACGAACAGGCGCAATTTTCAGGTTTATTTCAGAAAAAACTCAAACTTGGCGTCTACTACCCCTGACAACCACCTTTTTTGGGCTTAACTTTCCGAATCAGATCGAATGGCCCAGCCCGTGCCGCGATCGCATTTCATAGATTTTAATTCATATGACCCTGGAGCAAGAACCGATGATGACGGTCGAAAGACCCTGCGACGAGACGATTCGGCGGGCGCTCCGCCGTATCCTCGAAAGCAAGGCTTTCGCGCGCTCAGAACGTCTCAGAGCCTTCCTCGCCTATGTGGTTGAGAAGGAGATGGCCGGCGAAGGCCATCAGCTCAAGGGATACTCGATCGCGATCGACGTCTTCGACCGCCCCCAGGCTTTCAACGCCGACAGCGACCCGCTGGTGCGCGTGCACGCCGGTAAACTGCGCAAGCTGCTCAAGGCCTTCTACGAGGGCGACGGGGCCGATGACGAATGGCGGATCGCCATTCCCAAGGGCACCTATGTTCCGGAGTACCAGCGCGCCCGCAACGAGGAAGAGCATCAGGCCGCCGCGTCGCCCCGACAGCCGAAGCCGACGAAGCGACGCTTCGCCGGGCACCGGCCCGCCTGGCCGCCGGCGCCGTTCTCCTCGCCGCTTTCGGTGCTGACCGTGCTGCCGCTCCTCCTTTTCGCGCCCATGCCCTCGCAGGAAATGACGCTGGACATCGACGCGCAGGCAAAGCTCTTCAACGCGCGCCACGCGACCGAGCGGGTACTGCCCTCGGTGCAGGTGACGATAGCCGGCGCCGAAAATGACGATGCCAAGTCTTTTGCCACGGCGCTTCGCCTTGCGGCCCAGCGCCACAAGACGCTGGCCCGCGCCACCGATGGCGACACCGGTCGCCCCGTATCGCGAAATTCCGCCCTCTCCTTCACCGTGCAGGTGACCTGGTACGATGCGCCGGCACAGGGTATCCGCGTCACTCTCTCTCATGATGGCGAGAACGTGCCCCTGCGTCAGGATTTCATCACCTGGAAGCGGCTGGAATCGGAGCCGGACCTGCTTTACGAGAGCATGTCGCTGGCGTCGGAACTGTTTTCGCTCGACGGCGAGATCTACCAGCACGCCCGCCAGGAGCAGATCGAAAGTCCGCTGATGGGCTGCATGGCCGCCACCCAGCGCTATCGCAAGCACCTGACGCGTGATGCCTTCGAGGCGGCTTGGTCCTGCCAGCAGCAACTGTCGCCGCTGCGCGGAGACGAGCCGCTGTTCATCCTGAGCTCCAACAGTCCGCTCAAGGTAATCGGGCACTGACCTTGTCAGCCCGCGGGCCGCGTCTTCGAGGACGCGGCATTTTCACCGTAACACCATGAATTAATGCATGTTTTCCGGATCGTCGACGACGGGCAACGGCCACGGCTCGACCACTCGGGGAGCGGTCGTCAGTCTACAATATTAAAGACTGGTCATGTATTCGATTCGCGTATACGGTGCACGCATGCGTTGGGAATGGATGCCTGGTTGCTCGTCAGGCAAGCATCGAAGTCCAGAGTAACGCCGCGTCGTCCACGCGGGATGCCCAGCCGAGCAGCAGCACTGTCGTTGTCGGTCAACGAGTGGCTCAGCACGCGGACAAGGATCCGCACCTGTGAGAAACCCGGTGATTGCCGCCGCTTCCGGACGTGGACTGCGCCTCCCTGGGTCGGTCTCGATCCAGGCAAAATATGCGGAAAATCAAACGTTACAGAGACAACGCGCTGGATAGGCGCGGCCTGTAGACCGGGGACAATCGATATGCCGCGAGATCACTGGAAATACGAAGGCATGCTGGCCGCGCCTGACCGCGGCGGCTTCCTGCCCATTCTTCCCCTTCCCCACCACGACCCGACGACGCCGCTGGCGATTGCCGACATGGCCGATGCCTTCGGCGTCACCCATCGCACCCTGCACTTTTACGAGGAGAAGGGACTTCTGACCGCCGCCCGTATGGGCCCGATGCGCATCTATAACGAAGAACACATCCGCCGCATGGCCGTCATCAACGCCTGTCGTGAGATCGACATGCCGATCGCCGCCATCCTGGAGCTTTTGACCGGCCTTGCCGCGACCGAGGATCAGGCGGACGCCGACCGGTTGTTTCGCGAGGCGCTCCTGGCGCGACGCCGGGAACTGGCGGCCCAGCAGGCGAACCTTCGCCGCCAGATGCAGCGCATCACCGAATTGCTCGAAAGCGGCGATGGCAGCGGCCCCGAGGCGGACGATGATGATCATGTCCACCTGTCTCCGATCGAGAGCGAATGCCTGACCTTCATGGCCGAAGGCTATCCGGCCCCGCGCATCGCCCGCCTGATGGAGATGGATGTCGCGGCCGCCCTCACGCTCGAAGCCGGCATCATCCGCAAGTTCGGCGCCAACAACCGCTTCCAGGCAATCGCCAAGGCCGTGATCGCCGGCATGATCTCGGCGGAGTAGCCGAAGCGGCTTTCAGCGGTCGACGCCTCGCCCAACCGCGTCGTGGCACCGCGCCGCAGCGCGGTTCGCAGGCCGGCCAAGGTTCCTCCTGGTGGCCGGTCGCGCGGCCGGTTGGGTCGCGATTCTCTCGGGAACGGCCACAATGGGATGTCTTCAACGGCACGCTCATGTTACGAGGCGCTGAAACGACACAAGTGAGATATCCCGATGCTTCCCTGGATCCAGCTAGACCGCGCAACCATTCCCGGTGACGGAGACGAGTTGCGCCTGAAGCAGCGCGGCCAGGAATTTTCGATCATGCTCGGTTCGACCGAACTGATGAACAGCCGGCTGAGCGGTTCGGAAGAGGCGCTGGCGACGCTCGCCTACGAACGGATCGCCGGCCGGAAAAACATGAGCATGCTGATCGGCGGGCTCGGCATGGGGTTCACGCTCAGGGCAGCCCTCGGCGTGCTGCCGGATGATGCCCGGGTGACCGTCGCCGAACTCGTGCCGGCCGTGGTCGACTGGGCACGTGGGCCGATGGCCGAACTCCACAAGGGCACGCTCGACGATCCCCGGGTCGATATCCATATCGGCGATGTCGGCGCCCTGATCCGCTCGAAGAAGGCTGCCTACGATGCCATCCTGCTCGATGTCGACAACGGCCCGGACGGCCTGACGCGCGCCTCCAACGACAGCCTCTACAGCCATACCGGCCTTCGCGCCGCCCAGGCCGCGCTGCGCCCGAATGGCGTGCTTTCGGTCTGGTCGTCCGCGCCCGACAGCGCCTTCACCCGCCGTCTGCGCGAAGTCGGCTTTGCCACGGACGAGGTGAATGTGCGCGCCAACGGCAAACGTGGCGGTGCCCGCCACGTGTTGTGGATGGCGACCAAACGCTGAAGCAGCCCTTCCCCGTAACAGCCGTCAGCGAACGATGGTCAGCCGCTCCGCCGCGCGGGTGATCGCGGTATAGAGCCAGCGCTCGCGCGTATCGCGGAAGGCCCAGCTTTCGTCGAACAGCACGACATTGTTCCACTGCGAGCCCTGCGCCTTGTGCACCGTCAGCGCATAGCCGTAGTCGAACTCGTCGTAGCGCTTGCGCGTCGTCCAGGGGATCTCCCCCTCGACATCCTCGAAGGCGGCCTTCAACAGCTTGATCTTGGCAGCCCCCCGGTCCATGTCGTCGTCTTCCGGGCGGATCATCAGGTTGATGCCCGGCTTCACCGTCTCCTTCGAGGAACTCATCACCTGCCACAGCGAGCCGTTGAGCAGGCCCTTGGCCGGGTCGTTCCTGAGGCAGACGAGCTTGTCGCCGGATTGCGGGTAGTCGCTGGTGAAGCCCTTGAGCTCGCGCAGACGCTGGTTGTAGCGCCGGCGGGTCTTGTTGGTGCCGACCAGCACCTGGTCGGCTTCGAGCACCAGTTCCTGGTTGACCTGGCCGCGACCGATCACATGCGTGGTGCCGTAGTCGCCATGCATGATCTCCTTGCCTTCGCGCACCTGCATGGCGAGCTGGATGATCGGATTGTCGCGCGCCTGGCGGTGAATGTCCGTCAGCAGGTAGTCCGGATCCTGATTGGTGAAGTAGCCGCCGCCCGAAACCGGCGGCAACTGGCCGGGGTCGCCGAGCACCAGGATCGGCGTGCCGAAGCTCATCAGGTCCTTGCCGAGTGCCTCGTCCACCATCGAGCATTCATCGACGATGATCAGCGCCGCCTTGGCAACCGGGCTCTGGCGGTTGATCGAAAACATCGGCGCGATCGAGGTCTTGCCGGTCTCCTCGTCGGAAACCTCCTCTTCGCCGCGCGGACGATAGATCAGCGAATGAATGGTCTTGGCGTTGCTGGCGCCCTTGGAGCGCAGCACCTGCGCGGCCTTGCCGGTGAAGGCGGCAAACAGCACCTCGCCGTCGACATGCTCGGCGAAATAGCGCGCAAGCGTCGTCTTGCCGGTGCCGGCATAGCCGAACAGCCGGAACAGCGGCGAGCGGCCCTCTTTCAGCCACTGCGAAACGGCCTTGAGGGCCTCATCCTGTTGCGGTGCAAATTGCATGAGGCTGAGTGTCAGGATTCGGGCGGCACAAGCAAGCCCGGATTTGTCGGCCATCCAGGCCACCTGGCGGCCGTTTTGAGGATGTCTCCCGTTCTCGTGGGATTTTTTCGCGTAGAATCAATGGTTTTCCGCGTAATTGCAGTTATCGCCTCGCTCACACCGAAGGTCCTTTGTTCACGTTTTTTTCTCGTCACCGGGCTTCGCGACGCGGCCACGAGCCTCTGCAGCACGAGCAGAAGCATCGCCACCCCCACTTGCGGCCGACGATCGCTGTGGCACTTTCTTGCCTTGCCCCTTGAATGCAACGCCGCATTGTTGCTAACGAGCAAGGCGTGATGGCGCCGCGATCCCGCCGCTTTAGCGTGGCGCTGTCGTGATCACCATTGCTCGAAGCCCGCTGAGGCCGGCCACCGATGGCCGCTCCCGCCTTTCGGGGCCACGCCGGAGAATGCCTGTGACGACCGACAAGCCCAAAGCCGCCGCCTCTCCGGAAAAGGTCGGCATCGGACGGCTGGCGCCGTGGCTGCAATGGTGCCTGCTCTCGGTCGTGTCCCTCGTCTTTGCCACCTGCTTCGAATTCATCGGCATTCCCGCCGGCCTCTTGATGGGGCCGATGCTCGCAGCCGTTCTCGTCGGTCTCAACGGCGGCACGATCCGCCTGCCGCGCCAGCTCTTCTTCTGCGTGCAGTTCATCCTGGCGATGATGATCGCCGGCGCTGTGACCCCGGGCATGCTCGTCACCTTCTCCGGCAACTGGCCGCTGTTCCTCGCCGTCGTCCTGTCGGTCATCGCCGTCAGCACGCTGTGCGGCTGGGTGATCACCCGCATGCGCATCCTGCCGGGCACGACCGCGATCTGGGGCTCTTCGGCGGGTGCCGCCTCGACCATGCTCCTGATGGCGGATGCCTATGGCGCCGATGCCCGCCTCGTCGCCTTCATGCAATATCTGCGCGTCGTCTTCGTCGCCAGCACCGCGACCGTGGTGGCGCATATGTGGGTCACCAGCACCGAGGCCGAACAGACCACCCATTGGTTCGCGCCGGTCGCGGGTCTGCCTTTCCTTGAAACCATCGCCGTCGGGCTGGGGGCAGCACTGGCCGGCCGCTTCCTGCGCGTGCCTGCCGGCGCCTTCCTGCTGCCCTTCCTCATCGGCGCGGCGCTGAACGTCAGCGGCGTGATGACCACGGTGCTGCCGCAGTGGCTGCTGGGCCTCTGTTATGCCCTGCTCGGCTGGAACATCGGCCTCGGCTTCACCCGGCAGATCCTCGTCCACGCGCGCCGCGCTCTGGTGCCGACGGTCATCTCGATCATCGTGCTGATCTCCTTTTCCGGGCTTCTCGCCCTACTCCTGATCAAGGTCGTCGGCATCGATCCGCTCACCGCCTATCTCGCCACCAGCCCCGGCGGATTGGACTCGATCGCGGTCATTGCCGCTTCCAGCAACGTCGATCTGTCCTTCGTCATGGCGCTGCAGACCGCCCGCCTGCTGATCATTACCATGATCGGCCCGGCGCTTGCCCGCTTCGTCGCCGATCGCGCCTGAGGCGCGCCGCTTGGGGCTTGCACGCCCCTCCTGGGTTTGAAACACCGGGGGCACCGCCGCCGATCGTGGTTTTCCGGCAGCATTCCCCTCCTCTCGCCTTTTCACCAGTTCTCCGGGAATAAATCCGCCACGCACCGTGTCTTACGGCTGGATCTGCACCATGCGGCTCTCACGGAAGCGGAACGAGGAGGCATTCGGCCGTTTCCGGATAGGAAAATCATCTTGAGGAAGGACAATTGCCATGAGAACGTTTCCACTGACGATCGCCATGCTGCTTGCCGCCACTGTCACGGTCTTTGCCGCGCCGCCGGTCAAGGAAGTTGAATCGGCCAAAGGCAAGGTGCTGGCCGACGAAAACGGCATGACGCTCTATACCTACAAGGACGACCATGGCGGCAAGTCCAGTTGCTACGACGCCTGCGCCAAGAACTGGCCGCCGTTCCTGGCGGAAGCCAGCGCCAAGGCGGACGGCGCCTATACGCTCGTCGAGCGCAAGGACGGCAAGAAGCAATGGGCCAAGGATGGAATGCCGCTCTATTTCTTCGTCAAGGACAAGAAGATGGGTGACATTGCCGGTGACGGCATGAAGAAGGGCGAATGGAATGTCGCCAAGCCGTAACGGCGGAAATGCGGATGCGGGGGCCGACGGCCCCGCATCCGACCGGTTCGAGGAGGATGTGCTGGCCCTGGTGCCGGCGCTGAGGCGCTATGCGCGCAGCCTCGTGCGCTCGGACCGGGATGGCGAGGACCTGCTGCAGGACTGCGTGGAGAAGGTGCTGGCGCGCCGCGCGCAGTGGCGCGGCGTCAACCTGCGCGCCTGGGCCTTCACCATCATGACCAATCTCGGGCGCAACCGGCACCGCTACCTTGCCATGCACCCGCAGGTCGCACTGGATGAAGATCTGGGGCTGGAGGCGGAGAACCGCGAAAGCGATCCGCTCGAACGCTCCAGGCTCGAACGGGCGCTGAACGGCCTTTCCTCGGATAACCGTTCAGTGCTGATGCTCGTGGTGATCGAAGGATACCGCTACCAGGACGTGGCCGAAATGATGGCCATTCCGATCGGCACCGTGATGTCGCGGCTGTCACGCGCCCGACGCCAGCTTGCCGAAGCCATGAAGGACGACAATGTGATCAGCATGCGGAGACCGAAATGACGGAAGATCTCAACACCGTCTCCGAAGACGACCTGCACGCCTATGTCGACGGGTTCGCGACCCCACAGGAACGCGAACGGATCGAGCAATGGCTGGAGCGCAACCCCACTCGCGCCGAAGAAGTCCGGCAATGGCAGGCGCAGGCGGTAGACCTTCGTTCGCTCTTCGGCGGTTACGCCCGCAGCGACGCACGCGACCGCGCCTTGCTTTCAAGCAGCAGCAACGACCCTTCGCAGGCGCTTCCGAGCAAGGACACCCGATCCGCCGCCGGCCGTCTGCGCGCCATCGCCGCCGGTCTCGCCCTCTTTGCCGCCGGCGGGCTTACCGGCCTCTACGCGCCGTCCCTGATTTCCGCTGATGGCGCCGACCGATCGGTCGAGACCGCCGACAGCCTGCCGCGACAGGCGCAATCGGCCTTCCTGGTCTATGCCAGCGAAGTACGCCACGCCGTCGAAGTCGGCGCCGACGATCAGAGCCATCTTGCCACCTGGCTCGGAAAACGCCTCGACCATCCGCTGACGATCCCCGACCTCTCCTCGCTCGGCTTCTCGCTGGTCGGCGGCCGGCTGCTGCCGGTCAACGGCAAGGCGGGCGCGATGTTCATGTATGAGGATGGCACCGGGCGCAGGCTGACCGTTCTTCTCGGCCGCAACGACGACAACCGCGAAACCAGTTTCCGCATCGACAGCTCCGAAGGCGTCGAAACCTTCTACTGGATCGACGGCCCGATCGGCTACGCCGTCACCGGCGAGGTGCCGCGCAATCTGCTGCAGCAGGTGGCTGACGAATGCTACCGTCAGTTCGACAAGAACGAGGCGACAGGAAGCTAAGACGGCGGCGTGCCGCCTCAGGCGCGTTCCGGCCCGCTCAGAAAAAGCCGAGCAGCTTGTAGCGGGTCTTGCGACGCGCGTCGTTCCAGAACATGCGGAACAGCAGGAACTTCGTCCACGGCGACATCGGCGGCAGCTTGTCCTTCAGCCGGTAGCAGCCGACCGTATACTCCCAGCGCTGCGAGAACTTTTCCCGGAAGGTCTTTGCACCATAGCGCTGCACCGACCCTGAGCCCTCGATGAAGTGAAATTCGGGGCCTTCCACATAGGCAACGAGATCGCGCACCACGAACTCCGTGACGATATAGGAGGCGCCGGTCCAGGGGTAGCTGAACTCCGCATAGCGCCGGAGCAGGATCTCCAGGCTGCCTTGCGAGCGATAGATGCCGTACACCCATTCGGACGGATAGCTCAGATTGCGCGGGAGCTTCCCGTCCCGCACGCGCTGGGCAAAATTGAAGACGTCGCGATTGGGGCTGGCAAGGCGGCCCTTGCCGTCGTTGAACCGCCGGACGTCAGAGACCCCGAGCAGCTTGGTCTTGTCCGCGTCGAGCGCGGCGACGAGGCGCGACAGGTAGTCGAGCGTCGAAAAGTCGTCGCAAGCCCTGAGGCAGAAATATTCGCCAAGCTCGGTACCAAGGCGGAAGCACTTGAGGAAGTTCTCGTCAGCCTTCAGATGCACCTCGTTCTCGATCACCTCGAAACGAGGGTCCTTGGCTGCGAAGGCCTTGGCAATCTCCAGCGAACCATCGGTCGACCTGTTTTCGACGACGATGGCGCGAAAATCCCTGAAATCCTGGTCCGCGATGCACTGCAGACACTTCTCCAGGGTCTTTGCCCCATTGAAGACCGGAAACAGAACGACGAGTTTCGCCTTCTCCATTCTCACTCCAAGCCGTTTGCCGAGCCGCGCCTCAGGCGCGCTCAAGCCGCGTTATAAATCCGAGGTCCAGCAATTGCCTGGATCCGGTGAAGCGCACCGAAACATCCGACGTCAACTGCAGACCGCCGGCATTTGCGATGTTCTCCTTGATCTTCACATAGACGGCGGAGGCATCGAAATACTGCCCGCCCGCCGCCGCCGCATCGACGACCTCGGCATAGTCGGCAAAGAACTTGAAATGCAGCAGCACGCCCATGGCCGCCGGAAAATTCCGGTCATAGGGCAAGGGCTGATGGATGCTGGGTCCAAAACAGCACGCGTCGTCCCAGAACAGCACCGGATACTTGACCATCTCCAGGTCGGTTCCGAACTTGCGATGACGCGGCCCACCCTTGACGCTGAAGGCCCGCTTCATCGAATGCATGGCATAGCCGGTGGCATCGAAATGATCGGCAATCTCCCAGGGCGCCTGCTGCTTCAGATTCTCGACATCGGCGCGCTCGAGATCGACCGGGTACATGTCGAGCATGGGGGCGAGCATGCGGCGGGCGCCCATGCGCTCCAGCGCCGGAATGAGCCACTTCAGTCCGCGTTCCTCATAGCCGTCGTAGACGAGATACTCGTCGGAATCGACATTGATGTACCATCGACCGGTGCCATAGCGCTCGAACAGCGTTTCCCGCCACTCGCGTCCGCGCCTTGCCTCCTTGAACCGGACGGTGGACGACCAGACGTCGACGTCCGGCTGCGCCACCAGATATTCGCGCGAGCCGTCGGCCGAGACGTCATCGATGCAGATGAAGCGCGTCACCCCGAGCTTGCGGTAATGTGCCAGGAACGACGGCATCAGCTTGAGGTCGTTGTGGGTGATGAACATCAGCGGGATATCGTCGGCCGACAAGGTCGCCGGCCCCCGCGCGTTCAGACACGTCAATTCGTGCCGGCGCTTCTTTTTCCTCTCGCGCCGGGCCATCCTTTTCGTTTCCAGCCATGTGCTGAGGCGTTCGAGCGGTGTTCTCCTGAACATCTCCGCCGCCGCCTCCATGGAGGGAAAAGGATATTGCGTATCGCCCACGACGAGCTCCAGATCGTTAAGATTAGCAGCCTCTACGTGAAAAACGGTCTGCGATCAACTTGCCAGGTCCAGCGGATCGGCGCCTTTGAAATCAGGCTCGCTCGGGATCGTTGGCAAGCACGATCGGCTGCCCATGCGGCGTGGCCTCCGCCGCGCGCTGCCAGCTCTCGGTCAGGTGCTCCAGCTCGCGGCCGGAGGCGATCGAGAGCTCGGTGACGAGGCGCGAGAGGGCCGCCACCCAGCAATCGTAATAGTCGCTGGCATCGGCCTTGCGGCCGGGCTTGTAGAGCTCGGCCGAGAGCGCCTCGGCCCATTCCGGCCAGGAAAAGACGCCCTTTTCGTGCAGACGCACGGTCATGGCAAATGCGGCCGCCTGCCAGGGCTCGGCAAAGACAGGGTCGCCCTCCGGCGATTTCGGCAGCTCGGCCGAGGCGACGAGCGGTGACGTCACCTTACACGTGTTCAAGGTAGCTCTCCCAGGCATCGATCGAGACCGTCAGCGTCGGGTCGGCGCCCTCGCCCCAGATCTCGGACCCGTCGAAAACGACGGTATAGACCCATTGCGGATTCTCGCCGCGGCCATGGGCGTTGTCGTCGGGGAAGACGAAGGAGCCCTGCACCGCCTCGACCCGGCCAAGCTTGGCTCGGGCGTAGCGCGGCAGGCGGGTATGGGTTTCCGGATTGAAGTTCTTCGTGCGCACTCGGTCGCCGACGGCAAAGCGTGGGAGCTCCTCCACCGGCCGATCACAGGGGCCGCCCTTGGCGAGGACGCCCGCCACCATGTCGGCCTTCAGCACCCGCTTCGGCGCCGCGCCCTGCTCCAGCCTGTGGCCGCCGTCGAGTTCGGCCTGGGTCACGAAGCCGTGGCGCTTCAACAGCGTCTCCAGCGCGCGGGTCCAGATCTCATAATAGCTTGCCGAAAGATAGGTCGCCGGCGGCAGGTTTTCGCGCGCATGCCGGCTTTCGTCGATTGTCCAGGCGCCGAAGGCACCACAGGAGAGCGTGACGCCGAGCGCCCGCTTTTCCCATTCGGCATGGAAATAGGGCTCATTCTTTTCCGGCGCCACCGGGCCGAGGCCATGCGCACCGCCGAGATCGTGGGGACCGTTCATCGAAGCGCCTCTGCGGAAAGCGCCAGGCCCGTGCCGATCATCGCGTCACGCGTCACCAGCGCGGCAAGTTCTTCCTCGCTGAACTCGTCCGTATCGGCCGGCCGTTCCGGCACGACGAGATAGCGCAGCTCCGCGGTCGAATCCCATACGCGGATGCGCGTCGCTTCCGGTAAGGTCACGCCGAATTCCTTGAGCACCCCGCGCGGATCCATGACGGCGCGCGAGCGATAGGGCGGCGCCTTGTACCAGACCGGCGGCAGGCCGAGCACGGACCACGGGTAGCAGGAGCAGAGGGTGCAGACGACGAGATTATGGGTATCGGTCGTGTTGAACACGGCGCGCATGTGCTCGCCCTGGCGGCCGGTGAAGCCGAGGCTGGCAATCGCCTCCGTCGCATCGCGCTTCAGCCATTCGGCGAAATCCGGATCCGCCCAGGCCTTCGCCACGACGCGTGCCCCGTTGCGTGGCCCCACCTTCGTCTCATAGGTCTCGACAATCGCGTCGATCGCCGCCGGGTCGATCAGTCCCTTTTCCGTCAGCACCGTTTCCAGCGCCTTCACCCGCGCTTCCATGTCGGTGAAATGGTTGTCGTGGTGATGATGGTCGTGATCGTGGTGATCGTGGCCGTGATGGTGTTCGGACATTGCCTGGCTCCTCGCAACGCCGTGCCATCACAGGCACAAAGATGGCGCTGCCTCCTCATAAAGTCGTAGCGCATAAACCCCGGATTCGAAATCGATTTCAACGCCTGCGGGTACCCGCAATTGTCACGGTAACAAGTCTGGTTCGCATTTCGGAATCTGGCGTGGCCGCCCGCCCACTAAACTTTGACGACACGCGGTACTGCCGCACGCAACCGCCTCCTCTATTCTAGCACGATGAAGGTTCTGATTCTCGGCGCCACCGGCTTCATCGGCTCGGCCCTCCTCGTTCGACTGGCAAGCGACGGACACAAGGTGACCGGGCTTGGCCGCAATGTGACCCGCGCCCGGCTGAAGCGGCCGGAGGCGCAATGGCTTGCCGCCGACCTCGCGCACATGCGTGACGCCGGCGACTGGCGGCCGCTCATCGAGAGCCATGACGTCATCGTCAATTGCGCCGGTGCGCTGCAGGATGGTCTTGCCGATGATGTTGCCGCAACGCAAGAGACGGCGATGCTGGCGCTCTATGCGGCAGCGAAGGGCTCTCCCGTCCGCATCGTCCAGATCTCCGCCCCCCGCGGCAGCGCCGGCAGCGACAGCGCCTTCCTCGCCACCAAGTTTCGCGCTGACGAGGCGCTGGCGGCAAGCGGCATACCGCATGTCATCCTGCGGCCGATGCTGGTGCTTGGCCGCAACGCCCATGGCGGCACCGCCCTTCTGCGCGCGCTCGCGGCCCTGCCCTTCGTCACGCCGCTCGTCCATGCGCAGGCCCGCGTCGAGACCGTGGCCCTGAGCGACGTGGCCGAGGCCGTCAGCGCCGCCGTCGCCGGCCTGATGCCGGAAGGCAGCGATTTCGTGCTCGGCCATGGGGAACCGCCGACGCTCGCCGAACTCGTGGCGCTGCACCGGCAATGGCTCGGCCTTCGGGCGGCACGGACCATTTCCCTGCCGCCGGCGCTTGCGGCCCCTGTCGGCCTCCTTGCCGATCTCGCCGGGCGGCTCGGCTGGCGCTCGCCGCTGCGCTCCACCGCGCTCTCGGTCATGGCCGGCGGCGTCTCGGCCAAGGACGGCGCTCACGCCACGGTCCCGCTTCTTTCGGCGCGCCAGAGCCTCGCCGCCAATCCATCGGGCGTGCAAGACCTCTGGTTTGCCCGCCTCTATCTGTTGAAGCCACTGATGATCGTGGGGCTCTCGCTCTTCTGGCTGCTTTCGGGCCTGATCCCGCTGTTCGACCTCGACGCTGCCCGCCAACATTTCCTGCGGTTTCTTGGCCAAGACCCGGCAACCACGCTGACGCTTGCAACCTGCATTGCCGATATCGCGCTCGGCATCGCCGTGCTCGTGCGCCCGTGGGCAAGACGCGCGCTTGTCGGCATGCTTGGCTTGACGGTGGCCTATCTCGCCTCCGCCACCCTGGTCGAACCCGAGCTCTGGGCTGATCCGCTCGGGCCGCTGGTCAAGGTGCTGCCGTCGCTCCTTCTCACGCTGGCGACGCTGGCTATTCTGGATGAACGCTGATGCCGCTCGAAGATCTGCTGCGCCTTGCCCATGTGATCGGTGCCGCCGTGCTCCTCGGAACCGGCGCCGGCATCGCCTTCTTCATGGTGATGGCCAGGCGCACGCGCGATGCCCGGCTGATCGCCCATGTCGCCGGCACTGTGGTGATTGCCGACACGGTCTTCACCGCGACCGCCGTGGTGATCCAGCCGATCACCGGTTATCTGCTGGCGCAAAGCATCGGCTGGTCGTTGACCGAGGGATGGATCACGCTGTCGCTGATCCTCTATGTGGTGACCGGTCTCTTCTGGCTGCCGGTGGTGTGGATCCAGCTGCGGCTGCGCGATCTCGCTCGGCTTGCAACGGCAAACGGTGCGCCGCTGCCACCGGAGTTCGACCGGCTCTATGCCATCTGGTTTGCCTGCGGCTTCCCCGCCTTCTTTGCCGTCACCKGCATCTTCTGGCTGATGCTGGTGAAGCCGCAGTTCGCACTATTTTAGCATCGGCCAGAGGCTGACGACGAGCAGCACCGCCATGGTGATGTTGAACCATTTCAGCCGCGACGGCTCAGACAGCCATTGGCGCAGCGCCGAGCCGAAGCCCGCCCAGGTGGAAACGCTCGGCACGTTGACGAGCGCGAAGACGAGGCCGACGACGAGCACGCTCATGAGATAGCTGTCGCTGCTCGTATAGGTGGCCATCGCCGAAACCGCCATGACCCAGGCCTTGGGATTGACCCACTGGAAGGCTGCGGCAGCAAGGAACGTCATCGGATTGGCGCCTGCCTTGCCCTCGCTCAGCGAACGCGAGGTGCCGATCTTCCAGGCGATCCAGACGAGATAGGCGCCGCCGGCGAACTTCAACGCCGTGTAGAGCAACGGCACGGAGTGAAGCAGCGCGCCGAGGCCGAACCCGACGGCGATGAGCAACAGGAAGAACCCGGCACCGATGCCCAGCATGTGCGGAACGGTGCGTACGAAGCCGAAATTCACACCCGATGCGAACAGCATCATGTTGTTCGGCCCCGGCGTGATCGAGGTGGTGAATGCGAACAAAAACAGCGCCAGCAGCGTATCGGCCTGCATGGTTTCCTCCGGTCTAATTGGGTCAACATAATTGACCTATTGACCGGCACCAGCAGCCAACTTGTCACGGTGACAAGTTGATCACTCCTTCCGGCCTCCACCGGAAGGAGAACGCGCGGCGTGGCGTTGGCCACGCGTCGCAATCATCGTGGAAAGATGGCTGACCTCAGCCCCACTTCATCTCGCCCTTGGCGACCTTGGCACCGAGTTCGAGCGTCGAGACGCCTGCGAGATCCGGATAGCGCCTGGTCATCGCCGCGATCAGCTCGGCGCTATCCTTGGCGGCGGCCGCCGCTTCGTTGAAGGCTGCGAGATAGTCGCGGGTGAAGCGGACGGCCTCGACGCCTTCCGGCCCGCCCGCACTCTTGTGTGCCGGCACGACGATCACGGGCTTGCGCGCCGCCATGGCATCGAGCGCCTCGATCCACTTCTGCCGCCCTTCCACCGTCGCCTCGTCGGCCACCCAGACATGCGATCCGGAATAGACGAGCACGCCGCCGAAGATGGCGTTCAGTTCCGGCACGAAGAGATAGCGCCGGTCCTTCATCCCCTCAATCGTCACGATCTCGATCGTGCTGCCCTCGATCGTCAACGACGTGCTGTCGTCCGGCGTCGGCATCACCACATCGGCGAGTGTCTGCGGACCATTGTCCTTCAACTGCGGCCCCCAGGTTTCAAGCTTGCCCTGAACATTGGCCTTGATCGCCTCGACGGTAGCCGAAGCGGCGATGACCTTGGCATCCGGAAAGGCTTCGACGATCGGCTTGAGGCTGAAATAGAAATCCGGATCGTTGCAGCTGACATAGATGGTCGTCAGCCGTTTGCCGGTTGCCTTGATCGCCTCGGCGACGGCACGGCCATCGGAGAGCGTGAAGCCACCATCGATCAGGATCGCTTCGCTGTGGCCGGTCAGGAGCACCGGCGTGCGGTTGAAGCCGGCATCATCCGCCTGGAAATAGCGCCATTCGAGCTTCGAGGCAGCCCTGGCAAGGCTGCTGCCGATCGGCTGAATGAGGATGGCGGCGCCGGCCGCCGCCACTGTCTTGAGCGCGGTCCGCCGGGTCAACTGGATCTGCATGGGATCTCCTTGGGCTTTAATCTTGCCCGGCAGGATGACGACATGCGCGCTCTTGAAAAAGCCGGGCAATCCGAACAGACTGTCCGAAATTTTCAGACAATCGTGAAGAACTTCGGATGACTGTAAATCTAAATCGACTTTCGCATTTCGTTGCCGTGGTCGAAAGCGGTTCGTTTACGGCCGCAGCCGAACGACTGGGCCTTGCCAAGGCCGCCGTTAGCCATCAGGTCGCCCAGCTCGAAAAGGAGCTCGGCACGACCCTGCTCGTGCGCACCACCCGGCGGCTGAGCCCGACGGCCACCGGCCAACGCTTCTA
This sequence comes from Ensifer sp. 2TAB8, assembly GCF_052115125.1. Lineage (NCBI taxonomy): Bacteria > Pseudomonadati > Pseudomonadota > Alphaproteobacteria > Hyphomicrobiales > Rhizobiaceae > Ensifer > Ensifer sp. 2TAB8. Next base: position 182,003 of record NZ_JBFRGB010000002.1, read on the forward strand.
CGAGCGCTGCGCACTGATCCTGCGCGACGCCGACGAAGCCGTCGGTGCGGTCTCCGCCGAAACCGAGATCCCGAGCGGCACGCTGACACTGACGGCGCCGCTCGACTATGGCGCCAAGGTCGTGACCAACGCCGTCGCCGCCTATCTCGCGGCCTATCCCGCCATGCGGGTAGAGCTGAGCTTCAACGACACGGTGCTCGATATGATCGAGAAGCGCCTCGATCTCGCCATCCGCGCCGGCTGGCTCACCGACTCCAGCGAGCGGGCAAGGCGCATAGGCACATTTCAGCAGCACCTCGTCGCCTCGCCCGCCTACGTAGCAAGGCTTGGTGTCATAACCTGCCCTGAGCAACTCACCGACGCAGACTGGATCGCCAACGGCGCGCTGAAAGCGCCGCTCGACTGGACCTTCACCGACACTGCCGGCGAAGCGGCGATGGTCGTCGGCCGAGCGCTGGTGACCGCCGACAGCACCGATTCCGCCCATTGCTGCACTGTGGCCGGCATCGGCCTTGCCGTGCTGCCGGACTATCAGGTGCGAACCGACATCGCCGAAGGCCGCCTGGTGCGCTTGCTTTCCGACTGGTCGCTGCCCTCGGGCGGCATCCATGTCGTCTATCCGCCCTCCCATTTCCGTCCGGCGCGCGTGCGCGCCTTCGTCGAGATCCTGCAACGCATGGAGAAGGAGCGCGGGAGGCTTGCCGGATGACGGGCCATGGCTCGAAAGACCGGCGGGATGCGCTAGATTGACCGCTACCCGCCTATTTCCTGAAAGCGTTTCCGCTTTTACGGATAGCAACAGGACACACGTCAAAGTGCTACAGCGTCTGAGACGTATCTTGAAAGGCGCGCCCGCTGTGGGCATTTTCGGCCGCGAGGAGAACAGCATGCACGACCCAATCCCGACGACGACACTTCCCGGCGGCCGCGCGATCCCGGTCCTCGGCCAGGGCACCTGGCGCATGGGCGACAGCGCAGCGCGCAAGGCCGATGAGGTGAAAAGCCTGCAGCTCGGCCTCGATCTCGGCATGACGCTGATCGACACCGCCGAAATGTACGGCAACGGCGCCTCCGAACGTGTGGTCGGCGAAGCGGTGCGCGGGCGCCGCGACGAAGCTTTCATCGTCAGCAAGGTGCTGCCCTCCAATGCCAGTCGCATCGGCACCGAGGCTGCCTGCGAGCGCAGCCTGAAGCATCTCGGCATCGACCACATCGACCTCTACCTGCTGCACTGGCGTGGCGGCTATCCGCTTTCAGAAACCGTCGCCGCCTTCGAGGCGCTGAAGAAATCAGGCAAGATCGGCGCCTGGGGCGTCTCGAATTTCGATTTCGACGATATGGAAGAGCTACTGGACGTGCCGGACGGAAGGAACGTCGCCGTCAACCAGTTGCTCTACAACCTTTCGCGCCGCGGCATCGAGTTCGATCTGCTGCCCTGGTGCCAGAGCCAAGGCATCGCCATCATGGCCTATTCGCCGCTCGACGAGGGCCGGTTGCTGCGCAACCCGGATCTCATCCACATCGCCAAGGCGCACCAGGCGACGCCATCCCAGATCGCCCTCGCCTTCCTCAAGACCCGCCCCGGCGTGATCTCGATCCCCAAGACCGGCTCGGCCGACCGCACCCGCGAAAACCGCGACGCGATGGACATCCAATTGACGGCGCAAGACCTCACCGCCCTAGACCACGCCTTCCCGCCGCCGAAGCGCAAGCGATCGTTGGAGATGATCTGAGGGCACTCGCTTCGCGCCAAACTGCCCCATCATCCGGCCCTGCCTCCGGGGAGCAGGAAATCCGTGTAACAGATGCCACCAGCTGCGCCCCGCAAACCGGCGGACGATTTGCGCTGCGTTGTCGTGAACCGCGCCGAATTCCTGTATGCTTTTCGCAGCGCGTCACGTCGTATGCGATCCGGGAAATGGGGCCGAAATGTCCACTCACGTGCTGCTAATAGTGCATGCGGATGTTCCGAATGAGGTGGACCGAGCGCCCTTCGACGAGTGGTATGATCGCCATATGCCAGAGGCATTGCGCGCATTTGGTGCACGTCGGGCGTGGCGCACCTGGAGCCGGACCGATCCCTCGAAGCACACTGCCTTCTATGAGTTCTCGAACATGGAGTCGGCGAACGCTGCCATTCAATCGCCGGGCAACGAATTTGATGCCAAATGGGGCGGGCGGGCAACACGCACGCGCGACATCGTCGAGGTTGTTCAGCAGCTACCGGATTAGGCTGAAACAGGTGATGGCCGCAAAGCCCGCACGACGCGCCTGGCCCTGCGAGGCCCATATTTCGGCGTTCCCGGGACGGCAGATTTCGATCACGCCTGCCGGCTCGCAATCTCCACGACCACCTTGCCCTTGGCGTGGCCGGCTTCCAGGTAGGCAAAGGCTTGCGCCACATCCCTGAGCGGAAACACCCTGTCGATGACGGGCCGGATCGTCCCGGCATCGATCAAATCGCCGAGCTCGGCAAGCTCGACACCATCAGGATGCATGAAGAGGTAGCGGTAGGAGACGCCATGTTTTCGCGCGACTGCGCGTGTCCTGTAGGACGCAAGCCAGAAAAGCGTCCTTAGAAGCATGCCCCGATCCAGATCCTTTCGCGCTGTTTCCGGCTCGGGCATGCCGGCGATCGAAACCACCTTGCCGCCGCGTTTGACGACGCCGAAGGATTTTAGAAGTGTTTCGCCGCCCAGCAGGTCGAAAGCGCCGTCCATGTCGCGCAGTTGCTCCTCGAACCGCTCCTTGGTGTAGTCGATCACCACGTCTGCGCCGAGTTCCTCGACAAGCGCTCGGCCGCGGGGCGATGCCGTCGTCGTCACCTCCGCACCTAGCCATTTGGCCAGCTGGACGGCGAAGGTGCCGACACCGCCGGCGCCGCCGGGAATGAAGATCCGGCTCCCCGGGCGAACGCGGAGCTCGTCGCGCAGCGCCTGCAATGCGGTGAGGCCCGCAAGGGGCACGCCGGCTGCGGTGTTGAAGTCGATGGACGCGGGCATCTTTGCCAGGAATTTTTCGGGCACGACCGCATATTCGGCGAGAGCGCCCATGGCCCCCTTTGGCATGCGCGCAAACACCCGGTCTCCCGGGGCAAACGACGTGACGCCCTCTCCCAGCGCCTCGACGACGCCCGAGAGTTCATTGCCCATGACAACAGGCAATGGATAGCGCTGGACGACCTTGAGCATCCCTTCCCGCGTCTTGTAGTCGACGGGATTGAGACCGGCGGCCTGCACCCGAACCAGCACCTCGCCGCGCGCCGGTCGCGGACGTGGCACCTCGCGCAACTGCCCAGCGTCGGGACCGCCGTATCGGGTCAGAACGAATGCCTGCATCGTCGTCGCGCTCATCCGGCACCTGATAGCTTCGGAAATACTGTGTGAAATTTGTCGGCGGGAAATGCCTGCGAAGTCAACCGCGCGCATGACGTCGGGCAATTTCAGGGGGCCGTGTCGTCTGCCCTCATCCGGCCGGGTGCGCTCGGTGCCAGTGACCTCTCCCGGTATGCGGGGAGAGAACTAGTCCTCGGCTCGGACCCGAGGAGAGAGGCAAACCCAACCTGAAGCCCTTAAACGACAAGGGCAGCCCCAGCGTGAAGCGTGGGCTGCCCAGTTTGAAGCAAGGTGCGGCGTTGTCGGCCCCTCGCCTGCCCGAGATCACATGCCCTGCGGGCCGCGGTTCATCGCTGCGATGCCGGTACGGCAGACTTCGATGAGGCCGAGCGGCTTCATGATGGCGATGAACTGCTCGATCTTCGACGGCTTGCCGGTGATCTCGAAGACGAAGTGATCGATGTTGGCGTCGATGACCGAGGCGCGGAAGGCGTCGGCAAGACGCAGAGCCTCGACGCGGTGGTCGCCCGAGCCGTGTACCTTGACGAGCGCCAGTTCGCGCTCGATCGGCCGGTCGTGGCCAAGGCCGGCTGCGCGCACGGTCAGGTCGACGACGCGGTGGACCGGAACCAGCCGTTCCAGCTGGTTCTTGATCTGGTCCAGCACGTGCGGCGTGCCGCGCGTGACGATGGTGATGCGCGAAAGGTGCGCCTCGTGTTCCGTTTCCGAAACCGTGAGGCTCTCGATGTTGTAGCCCCGGCCCGAGAACAGGCCGATGACGCGGGCAAGGACGCCTGGCTCGTTATCGACGAGAACCGAAAGCGTGTGGGTTTCGGCGACCTCGGTCTCCTTGGCGATGAAGTAGGCGGAGCCGGTCGGTTGAAGGTGTGCGTTCATTTCGGTTGGTTCCTCTACCTATCTCAGACCAGCTGACGGCCCTTGGCGTCGATCGCGTTGGCGACCGCTTCGTCCGTGGCTTCGTCGGGCAACAGCATCTCGTTGTGGGCCTTGCCCGAGGGGATCATCGGGAAGCAGTTGGCGAGGTTGGCAACGCGGCAATCGAAGATGACCGGTGCTGGCGTGTCGATCATCTTGCGGATCGCAGCGTCGAGTTCGCTCGGCTTGTCGCAACGAATGCCGACACCGCCATAGGCTTCCGCCAGCTTGACGAAGTCAGGCATGGCTTCCGTATAGGAATGCGACAGGCGGTTGCCGTGCAGGAGCTGCTGCCATTGCCGCACCATGCCCATGTACTGGTTGTTGAGGATGAAGATCTTGACCGGCAGGCCGTACTGAACGGCGCAGGACATTTCCTGGATGCACATCTGGATCGAGGCGTCGCCGGCGATGTCGACGACGAGGCTGTTGGGATGCGCGACCTGGACGCCGATGGCCGCCGGGAAGCCGTAGCCCATGGTGCCGAGGCCACCCGAGGTCATCCAGCGGTTCGGCTGCTCGAAGCCGAAGAACTGGGCTGCCCACATCTGGTGCTGGCCGACTTCCGTCGTGATGTAGGTGTCGCGGTCCTTGCTCAGCTCGTAGAGACGCTGGATCGCGTATTGCGGCATGATGACGTCGTCGTTCGGCGCATAGGCGAGCGAATTGCGGGCGCGCCACTTGGTGATCATCTCCCACCAGTCCGAAAGCCGCGCCTTGTCGGCCGACTTGGAGGCCGCGCGCCACAAACGAACCATGTCCTCGAGAACGGTGCCGACATCGCCGAGGATCGGCACGTCGACGCGGACGTTCTTGTTGATCGACGACGGATCGATGTCGATGTGGATCTTCTTGGAGTTCGGCGAGAACGCGTTGAGGCGACCGGTGATGCGGTCGTCGAAGCGGGCGCCGATGCAGATCATGACGTCGCAGTCATGCATCGCCATGTTGGCCTCGTAGGTGCCGTGCATGCCGAGCATGCCGAGCCAGGCCTTGCCGGAAGCCGGATAGGCGCCGAGGCCCATCAGCGTCGAGGTGATCGGGAAGCCGGTCAGTTCGACCAGTTCGCGCAGCAGATGCGAGGCTTCCGGTCCGGAATTGATGACGCCGCCGCCGGAATAGATGATCGGCTGGCGCGCGGTGCGCATCAACTCGACCGCTTCTTCGATCTTCTTCAGATCACCTTGCTTCTTCGGCTGGTAGCTCTTCTGGGTCGGGACGGCCGATGGCGGCGTGTAGGTGCCGGTCGCAAACTGCACGTCCTTCGGGATATCGACGACAACCGGGCCTGGGCGGCCGGACTGGGCAACGCGGAAGGCCTCATGGATGATGCGGGCGAGATCGTTGACGTCCTTGACCAGCCAATTGTGCTTGGTGCACGGCCGGGTGATGCCGACGGTGTCGCATTCCTGGAAGGCGTCGGAGCCGATCAGCGAGGTCGGAACCTGGCCGGAGATGCAGACGAGCGGGATGGAATCCATCAACGCGTCCTGCAGCGGGGTCACCGCATTGGTGGCGCCGGGACCGGAGGTAACCAGCATGACGCCGACCTTGCCGGTGGAGCGGGCATAGCCTTCGGCCATGTGGCCGGCGCCCTGCTCGTGGCGAACGAGGATGTGCTGGATATCGTCCTGCTGGTGGATTTCGTCATAGATCGGAAGCACGGCGCCGCCGGGATAGCCGAAGATATGCTCGACGCCGTTGTCTCTCAGAGCCTGGAGAACGATCTCCGCGCCTGTCATCTGGTTTTCTGTACCGCTCATTGACTTGCTTCCGTCCCTTTTCCCAGTTGGGTGCTTAGCTTGTTTGGAGGCATAAAAAAAGGCCCCGTCAGGAGCCTCGTTCAGCGCATGGGTGGCTACCGCCGGATGGTTACACCATCCTGCCCATGCGCCGTCCCACCACAAGAATAACCGCAAAATTTTTCATGGGGCGAGTTGATAACCACAAATGCGGAAGGCGTCAACGGCTTTTAGTTACACGACCGGGCTTCGCCGCGGAACATTGTTGCGCCGCCGAAGCGTTCGCCTCCCCGTGGCCGGCCCGAGAAAGCCGCGCGGCTGCGGTCGGGCGAAGACCATCGAAGCGCCGGCTTGACGGCGATGCGGCTTGGCGCTACCTCCCTTTCCGGGCTTCAGATCCCCGCCGCTCGCAGGCTTTCAGTCTCGGTGAAATCTGACTTCTGACGATATCCTCTCGCCCCGATCGCATTTCGTGTGGCAGGCAATGCGAGCCCCTCCTCCTTCTTGAAATGCGAAGAACAGGAGTGCGGGATGTCCAGGGACACCTCCAGCCAGAATCTCTTTTTGACAGCACCGCTCGGCGCGATCTTCTTGAAAACGGCACTGCCGATCATCTTCGTGATGAGCATGAACGGGCTGTTGACGGTCGTCGACGCCATCATGCTCGGGATCTATGTCGGCAGCGAAGCCGTCGGCGCCGTGACCGCGGTGTTTCCGATCTTCATTCTCACGGTGGCGCTGGCGACCCTCGTCGTCAGCGGCATGGCGAGCCTGCTTGCCCGTCATCTTGGCGCCGGCCGCATTGCCGAGGCCCGCAGCGTCTTTGCCGGCGCCCATATGCTGGCGCTGACGATCGCCACAGCGCTGATCGTGCTGTTCGTGGTCTTCGGCGAACGACTGGTGCTGACGCTCACCAATGGTCCGGGTCCGCTCGCCGGCATGGCCGAGCGCTATATCGCGATCATCATCTTCTGCGCGCCCGTCCAGTTCCTTCTGGCGGTGCAATCGGATGCGCTTCGGTGCGAGGGGCGCGCCGGGCTGATGGCCGGCCTCAGTGTGCTGGTTTCGGTCGCGAACCTCGTCCTCAACTATGTGCTGATCGCGCTGCTGGACCTGGGTGTTGCGGGGTCCGCCACCGCCACCGTGCTGGCGCAGGTCCTGGCCCTTGGCCTCATCGCCCTCTTCCGCCTGTTCGGACGCACGGAACTGCGGCTCTCCGCCCTACTCCGGTACAGTCCACTGACGGGATGGAGCCGCATTATTGCGCTGGGCAGCCCGCAAAGCCTCGGTTTCATCGGCATGGCCCTGGTTTCGGTGACGATCATGGCGGCGCTGCAGAAGACGGCGGCCGAAAACTACGATACCACGGTCGCCGCCTACGGCATCGTCACCCGCATCATGACCTTCGCCCTTTTGCCGCTCTTGGGCTTGAGCCAGGCGATGCAGGCGATCGTCGGCAACAATGTCGGCGCCGGCCTTGCGGATCGGGCAGAAAGGATGCTGCGGCTCGGGCTACTTGTGGCGTTGGCCTACTGCCTCACCGTCGAAGTGCTGCTCGTCGGCTTTGCCCGGCCGATCGGCGCGGCCTTCGTCGACAGTGATGCGGTCATCGCAGACGTCGCGCGCATCATGCCCGTGATGGTCGCGATGTATGTCTTGTCCGGACCGCTGATCATGCTCGGCAGCTACTTCCAGGCGATCGGTGATGCCGGCCGGGCGGCGGTCCTGGGGCTTGCCAAGCCCTATCTCTTCACCATGCCACTGGTCGCCTTCTATGCGTCGACTTTCGGCGAACCCGGCATCTGGTTTGCCACGCCGACAGCGGAAGCGCTGCTGCTCGCGGTCGCGATGCTGGTGTTGTGGCAGGCGGCGCGGCGGCGCGGCGCTGCGGGCCGGCTGTCCTGACGAAAATACGATCGACCCCGGATGGGGTCGATCGGCTCCGCAACCGGACGCTTCATGCTCCGAAGCGGAGCGCTCTAGGCCGAAGCGGCGAGCGCCGGGTAGTCGACGTAGCCTTTCGCCGTGCCGCCGAAATAGGTCATGCGATCGGCCTCGTTCATCGGCGCGTCGGCCTTCAGTCGGTGAACGAAATCCGGATTGGCCAGCACCATCTGACCGTAGGCTTCCAGATCGGCGAGCCCCGAAGGGAGATCGGAACCGATCTCGTCGCGCACGCGCCCGGGGCGGTTCAGGATCAAGGGCCGCGACCAGAGCTTGCGGATCGAAGCGAGCAGCGGTTCGTCGCCCGCGTGCATGATGTGCAGATAGGCAAGGCCGAGCTTGTCGAGTTCGGCAACCAGATAGCGGTAGAGATCGGGGCCGTCCGCACCTTCGTCGATGCCCCACATCTTGAGGCCCGGAGAGAGGCGGATGGCCGTGCGGTCCGCGCCGATCTCCTCGGCGATGGCCGTGGCGACCTCAATGGCAAAGCGCGCGCGGTTCTCGATCGAGCCCCCATACTCGTCGGTCCGGGTGTTGGCGCTCGGCGCCAGGAACTGGTGGACCAGATAGGCGTTGGCGCCATGGATCTCGACGCCGTCGGCGCCGGCCTCGATCGCGCGGCGGGCCGCATGGCGGAAGTCGGCGATGGTCTGGCGCACCTCTTCAGAGGTCAGCGCCCGCGGCGTCGGAATGTCCTGCATGCCCGTCGCGGTGAACATCGTGCTGCCGGGCGCGATCGCCGACGGCGCAACGCCCTGGCGATGGTGCAGCGTGTTGTCGGGGTGCGACATGCGTCCTGCATGCATGAGCTGGATGAAGATACGACCGCCCCGCGCGTGTACGGCGGAGGTGATCGTCTTCCAGCCGGCGACATGCGCATCGGTGTAGATGCCGGGCGTGGTGAGATAGCCCTGCCCGTCATCCGAAGGCTGCGTGCCTTCGGTCACGATCAGGCCGACGCTGGCGCGCTGGGCATAGTATTCGGCGGCGAGCGCGCCGGGCGTACCATCGTAGTCGGCGCGGCTGCGGGTCATGGGCGCCATGGCCAGCCGGTTGGCAAGCGTGTGGCGGCCGATACGAACGGAGGTGAACAGCAGGCTCATCGGGGTCTCCTTCGAGAGTTCCAAGTGTTGATACCCTTGTCCACTATTCCGCATTCGGGATAAATACGGGCAATTTGGAATTACAGTTCCATTAATGGAGCAATCGGATGAGCCATCTGAACGACATGGCGCTGTTCGTCGAAGTGGCGAAAGCCAGAAGCTTTCGCAAAGCCGCCGACATCGTCGGCATGCCCAACTCTACCCTGTCGCGACGAATCAGCGAATTGGAGAAAGCGATCGGGCTGAGGCTGCTTCACCGCACGACGCGAAAGATCGAGCTGACCGAAGCGGGCCAGCTCTACTTCGAGCGCAGCAAGCGCATCGTCGATGAAGCGCGCCTGGCGCACGAGCAGCTGGGCGCCATGCTGGAGCAACCGAGCGGCCTGCTGCGCGTGTCGATGCCGGTCGATTTCGCCACCATCTACATGACACCGCTGATCGCCGAATTCGCTCGGCGCTATCCCGGCATCACCTTCGATTTCGACCTGACGCCGCGGCGCGTCGATCTGGTGACGGAGCCCTTTGACGTGGTGATCCGCGCGGGAGAGCTGCAGGATTCACGCCTGATCGCGCGGCTTGTCGGCCGTCACGCACGCTATCTCTACGCCTCCCCTGTCTATCTGGCAGCCCACGGCGAGCCGCAGGAGCCGGCGGACCTCGCCCGTCACGACTGCATCTCCATGCCGAGGGCAACCGACTGGACGCTCCATGATGGCCACAACAACAGGATCGACGTTTCGGTCACCGGCCGCTTCACGGTCAACAATGTCGGCATGATGCGCGCGCTCGCCGTCAACGGCCAGGGCATCGCGCTCCTGGCCGAACGCATCGCCGGCGACGACTTTACTGAAGGTCGGCTGAAACGCGTGCTGCCCGGCTGGGAGGGCACCTCCATCGCCATTCACGCCATCACCGAGACGCGTCTGTTGCCGGCCAAGACCCAACGCTTCATCGAGTTTCTGCAGCAGGAGATGGCCCGCGCCTAGCCGCAATGGCGTCCGTCTTCCTGCCCCTATGAGAACACGCTAAAATATAAGCGATTGGGGAGAACGGGATGGCGAACGAGCACGTCGAGCGGCGACTTGCGGTCATCATGGCCACCGACATCGTCGGCTATTCCCGCATGGCCGAGGCCGACGAACTGCGCACGATCGGCACGATGAAGCGGCTGCAGAACGCGATCCTCGCCCCGGAAATTGCCGCCCGCGGCGGCCGGATCGTCAAGCTCATGGGCGACGGTTCTCTGGTTGTCTTCAACTCCGCCGTCGATGCGGTGGACTGCGCCATCTCGCTTCAGGGGGCGCTCGCCTGCGACCAGAAGGAGCAAGCGGCCGATGACCGCATCCTCGTCAGGATAGGCATCAACCTTGCCGACGTCGTCATCGAGGGGGACGATCTGCTCGGCGATGGCGTCAATGTCGCCGCCCGTCTTCAGGCGTCGGCATCGCCCGGCGGCATCTGCATCGCCGATGTCGTCCACCGGCAACTGAGCGCCAAGAGCCGGTCAGCCTTCCTCGACGGCGGCGAGATCGCGCTGAAGAACATCTCGCGCCCGGCCCACGTCTGGCACTGGACGGACGCACCGACGATGGGGCCGGCAGCCTCGCAAGCCTGCGCGCGCACCTCGATCGCGGTGCTGCCGTTCGAAAACCTCGGCGGCGCGCCGGATCAGACCTTTTTCGGCGACGGGATCAGCGAGGATATCATCGGCGGCCTTGCCCGCTTCCGCTCGCTTTCCGTCACATCAGCCAGTTCGTCCTTCAGCTTCCGCGACAAGAATACGGACAGGAGAGAAATCGGCCGCAGGCTCGGCGCCACCTACCTGGTCGAGGGCAGCGTGCGGCGCGTCGGCGAGCGGATCCGCATCACCGCGCAACTGGTGGAAGCCGCAACCGGCGCGCACCTCTGGTCGGACCATTACGACCGGAGCCTCACGGATATTTTCGCAGTCCAGGATGAGGTGACACGGACGATCGTGTCGACCCTCGTCGGCCAGATCGAAAGCGCCGACCTGCGCCAGGTGCTGCGCAAACCGCCGACGAGCCTTGCGGCCTATGAATTCTACCTGCGCGGGCTTGCCCATATTCGCGGCTACGAGCCGGACGACAACCGGCAGGCCCGCGCCATGTTTCAGGCGGCGGTCGGACGCGACCCGCATTTTGCCCTGGCCCACGCCTATCTGGCGCTCGCCACCATCGCCGAGCAGGGCTACGGCAACGCGCCGGCGGATGTTCTCGACGCGGCGCTGGCGATGGCCCGCAAGGCCGTATCGCTCGATGAAACCGAGGGCGCGGCTGCCAGCGGCTGCTGGCACTCATTCACGTCAATCGCCGCGAATTCGAGTTGGCGGAGCGGCACTATCGCCGCGCCTATCTGCTGAACCCCAACGACGCCAATACGCTGGTGCAGATGGGTGGCCTCTTTGCCCGGCGCGGCAAGCTCGACGAGGCGATGGAGTGGATCGAAGAGGGCTTCCGGCTGAACCCGTTTCCGCCGCCCTGGTACAGCGCCGCCCTCGGCAACGCCCTCTATATTCTCGGCCATTACGATGAGGCCGCGGCAGCACTCAAGGAACTGCCCAATCCCGGCCCGTTCACGCTAGCCCGTCTCGTCGCCTGCCATGCGCAGGCCGGCAACGGCCTCGCCGCCGAGGAGACGAAGGCTCGACTTCTGCAAGCGCGGCCGGACTTCTCGACGGAAGATTTCATCCGGCAGGGCCTGTTGCTCCAACAGGACGAACACCGCGACCTGTTCCGCCAGGGCCTGTTGAAGGCGGGTCTGCCGAAATGAAGCGGGCGCTCGGCCCGGTTCACGCCGTCATCCCCTGGGGACGCCCAAGTCCGGAGCGGCCTGGAAGAGCCCAACTACAGTTGAGATCATCACTCGAGGGACCACAAAGATTTTAGAGGCCGAGCACCGTCCTGTGCACCTTGCATTAACAACTCACAGGCAAATTAGCTTTGCTGCATGAAGCAGCTTCAAACCAAGGGCAATGATATGCTTGACCTTCCCGTGCTGATGCCGCTCGTGATCAGCTTTGCCGCGATCTATCTGTTCTTTCGCTGGGTCGTGTTCGACATGAACTCCCCCAAATAACGGTCGCGCGGCGCGCTCACAGCATCGCCCCTCGCTTACAGTGTAGATCCGGCCATCCCACCCAAAGTTCCCTGGATATCGCCAAGCAGCCGGGCGGCATGCCTCACGGCTGTACCGGCGGCAGCAGGAACAGGGTCATGCCGAAGATCACATAGACCGTGAGCGCGAGCACGCCCATGTACCAGGCCGAACGCCCACCGTTGGAGAGCAGAGTAGCGGCCATGGTAGCGATCAGCATCATCACCACAGCACCCGGCCAGAATTGCAGGTCCATAGGCTGCGGCCCGATGACATAGCTCAGCAGAACCAGCAGCGGCGCCACGAACAGGGCGATCTGGGCGGCACTGCCGAGCGCAACGCCAACGCTGAGATCCAAGCGATCCTTGCGCGCGGCCGAAAAGGCCGTCGCCATCTCGGCCGCGGCACCGACCAGAGCCACCACGATGAAGCCGACGAAGGCCGGCGTCATGCCCAGTTCCTGGGCGGCCACCTGCACCGATCCGACGAAGACCTCGCTGACCAGCGCCACCAGCACCGTGACCGCCAAAAGCACGACGATGCCCGTCGCCAGCGGCCAATGCACCTCTTCCTCGCCATGCCCGCCACCGGCGGAGGCGAAGAGCTCGCGGTGGGTCTTCAGCGAAAACAGCATCCAGAGCGCGTAAACGACGATCAGCACGACGGAGAGGCCGGCGCTGAGCTGTTGGGTGAAGGCCGTCTGCGGCTGATGGTCGGCGCTGCCGATCAGCGATGGCACCAGCACGGCGACCGTCGCCAGAAACAGGAGGCTCGCCTGGAAGCGTGCATTCACCCGGTTGAATTCCTGCAGGTGATGGCGCAGGCCGCCGAAGAGGAATGAGCCGCCGAGCATGAACAGCGTGTTGGTGACGATCGCGCCGGCAATCGATGCCTTGACCAGCAGATACTGGCCGGCCTGGAGCGCCATCAGCGCGATCACGAGCTCCGTCAAGTTGCCGAGAGTGGCGTTAAGCAGTGCGCCGATCGTATCGCCGGTCCGCGCCGCAACCGCCTCCGTCGCCTGGCTGAGCAGGGCTGCGAGCGGCACGATGGCGGCGACCGAGAGCAGGAAGAGCAAAGTGTGTGCCCCCGGCCAGATATGCTCGCCGGCGATGACGACGGGTACGAAGACGAGCAGCCACAGAATGGGTGTCCGGCGAACATAATCAAATGCACTGCCCAAGGCTGCCTCCCCAGCGCCAACCGACAAGCATCCGCGCCCTGCGGCCGCCGGATGCCACATCCGGCCGGATTCGATTGGCTATACCCCATGATTATGCCGCTTCGGGCAAAGGCGCATTGACTTTTGTCAAGTCAACGCAGCCGGCGTGCAAATCTGGCGCAAGGCACGGACCGCGTGTCCCACCCCTCGCCTATTCGTCCACCAGCCGTGCCACGAGATCGCCGAGCAGACGCTCGAGGTCCTCGTCCTTGTCCCGGCCCAGCGCCTCGAGCCCGACCACCTGGCGCGGAAAAGGCCCGAAACGTCCTGGGTTTCTCGCCGCGCACGGCCAGCGCCACGATCGTCGACTGCGCGGCAAGCCTGATCCGGGCCGGCAGCAACAGCAATGGCGCGTAACTAAAGCGGCAACTCCGTCGAAAGCTTCACCTTCTGCATCGGCACATCCGTCTTGACGCTCTGTACCCCCTTGATCCGGGTCAGGTGCTCGATCTGAAAGCGCCGGTAATCATCGAGATCGCGGGCGACGATGCGCAGCAGGAAGTCGCACTCCCCGGCCATCAGGTGACATTCGACGATCTCCGGCAGCCGCTTCACCGCCTCGTTGAAATCGTCGACCGACTTGGCGTCCTGCCCCTTCAGCCATACCCGGGCAAAGACCGTGAGGCCCATGCCCACCTTGGAAGCGTCGAGCAGCGCGACGTAACGGCTGATCACCCCGGCGTCTTCCAGGAGCTTGACGCGCCTGAGGCAGGGCGAAGGCGAAAGCCCCACTTCCTTGGCAAGCTCCACGTTCTGCAGGCGGCCGTTTCGTTGCAGGGCGGCAAGAATGCGCCGATCGATTGCATCCAACTCGATTGGCATCGCGTGCCACTCATCTTTCTTCTTTGATATTCGGATGCCCAATTTTCGCAATTGGGAAGCATAAAAGCAACCCAATTGCGCGACCGCTTGGCTAGTCTCCGCCCGCATAAGGAGACACCATGAGCAGCATAGAATTGGATAGCCTCGGCGAGGTCGCAAAGCCGGTCGGGGTCAGCGAGTTTCTCCGGGGGCTGACCGCAGCCGTACCGGTCCAGATCGGGTTTGTTCCCTTCGCGCTGGTGCTCGGGGCGCAGGCTCAACAGAAGGGCCTGAGCCACGCGGAGGTTCCGCTGATGACCGGCCTCAATTTCGGCGGCGGCTCGGAATTCGCGGCCATCGATCTCTGGACCTCGCCGCCGCATATCGCGCTGATTGTCGCCATCACCTTTCTGATCAACAGCCGGCACCTGCTGATGGGCGCGGCGCTCGCGCCCTTTCTCGGTGCCTTGCCGAAGCGGAAGGTTCTGCCGGCGCTGTTCTTCATGTGCGATGAAAGCTGGGCGATGGCCCTTGCCGACGCCCGCGCCCGGTCCTCCTTCAGCATGCCCTATTTCCTCGGCGCGGGTATTGCGCTCTGGGCCTGCTGGATGACCTTCACCGCCGTCGGAGCAGCGATCGGCCCGATGATCGGCGATGTCGAGGCCTATGGCTTCGACATGGCCTTCCCTGCCGTATTCCTCGTGCTGCTGAAGGGCATGTGGACCGGGCTTCGCGCCGCCCGCCCCTGGCTCGTCAGTCTCGTGACCGCGGCCCTCGTCTACCTGCTTGTCCCCGGCGCCTGGTATGTGGCCGCCGGTGCGCTCTCCGGCCTCGTGTCCAGCTATCTCCTTGCGAAGCAGCCATGATCGACACAGTCACCCTCCTCACCATCCTACTGATGGCATCCGTCACCTACACGACCCGCGCGCTCGGCTATCTGGCGCTCCGCGGCCGCACGCTCGGCTATCGGGCAACCGCCGTGATGGAGGCGGCCCCGGGCTGCGTGCTGATTTCCGTCATCGCCCCGGACTTCGTCTCCGACAAGCCCGCCAGCCTGATCGCGCTGGTCATCACACATGTCGCCGCCACCCGGTTCTCGCTGCTCCCAACCGTGCTGATCGGCATCGCTTCGGCCGGCTTCCTCCGCCATTTTCTCGGCTGAGCGACAGGCAAATCCGTGAAACCACTTGTTAAATCCCCCCGGCTAACATGAGCGGGCCGTGAAGCCGGGGTTTTTTGCGTTGCTGAACAATGATCTCCATTCTTCCATCCGCGCAGGAGAGCAGGATCGCCGTGACGGGCTGAAACCTGGCAACCGCTTTCTGGGGCGCGTCGTCGCCTGCAACGGCGCCCGTGCCACGATCGCCGCCGTCTCCGAAGGCGGCGAGACGTCGCTGGCCGAACTCTGGTCCGTCGGCAGGCTCATCTCCATCTCCGTCGGCAGAAACCGCGTCGTGGCGCTGGTCTATTCCATGCAGACCGCCTCGGCCGAATGGGGCGAAGACAGCAACAACACCTTCCGCATCGAAGTCGAGCTGATGGGTGAGGTCCACATCGGTCCGGACGGCCGCGAAGAGTTTTCCGCCGGCATCAGCCAATATCCCTATCTTGGCGCCATCGCGCACCGCATTCGCGCGTCCGACCTGGCGCGGATCTACGATAACGGTCGCAACGATAGCTGCATCATCGGCAAGCTCACCCAGGACGAGAGCCTCGACGCGACGATCCACGTGCCCTCGATGCTAGCCAAGCACTTCGCCATTGTCGGCACGACCGGCGTCGGCAAGTCGACCGCGGTCACGCTCTTGCTCAACAAGGCGATCGCTTCCGATCCGAAGCTGCGGGTGCTGATCCTCGATCCGCACAACGAATTCGCCGCCGCCTTCCCGGAACTCGCGGTCGTCATCGATACCGATACGCTCGACCTGCCCTTCTGGTTCTTCCGCCTCGAGGAATTCGCCGAGGTGATCTTCCGCGGCCGCCCCGCGCCGCCGGACGAACTCGACATGCTGCGCGACATCATCCCAGAAGCGAAGAAGGCCTTCCGGGGTGGGGAATCGGGGCTCATGCGGCGCCAGACCGAGAAGAGCTCGATCACCGCGGATACGCCGGTGCCCTATCGCATCGCCGACCTGCTGGCGCTGATCGACGAACGCATCGGCCGGCTGGAGGGACGCAACGACAAGCCGCATTTGCGCTCACTGAAGGTCAAGATCGTCTCGGCGATCAACGACCCGCGCTACCATTTCATGTTCTCCTCGAACACGATCACCGACACGATCCAGGATACGATCGCCAAGATCTTCCGCATTCCCGGCGACGGCAAGCCCATCGCCACCTTCGAGCTTGCCGGCATCCCTTCGGAAGTCGTCAATTCCGTTGCCTCGGTGCTCTGCCGCATGGCCTTCGAAATTGGCCTGTGGAGCAATGGCGGCATCCATATGCTGGTCGTTTGCGAAGAAGCGCACCGCTATGTGCCGGCCGATACCTCGCTCGGCTTCCTGCCGACCCGCCAGGCTATCGCCCGTATCGCCAAGGAAGGCCGCAAATACGGCGTGTCGCTCGGCGTCATCACCCAGCGCCCCGGCGAACTCGACCCGACGATCCTGTCGCAGTGCTCGACGGTCTTTGCCATGCGCCTTGCCAACGACCGCGACCAGGAGATCATCCGTTCGGCCATTCCGAACTCGTCGACCTCCACCACCAGCTTCATCTCCTCGATCGGCAACGGCGAAGCGATCGCCTTCGGTGAAGCCGTCGCCGTGCCGATGCGCATGCGCTTTTCCCGCATCTCCGAAGAGCGCCTTCCGCGCGCCCACGGCATCATCGATCGCGTCGACGAGGACGCGCCACCGATCGTCGACCTGCGCTCGATCGTCAGCCGCATGCGCTCGATCAGCGGCCCCGACATTTCCGGTTTCCAGCAAAGCTACATGGCGGCGCAATCCGGCAGCGAGGAGCGCCTCTGGGACGCCGAACTCGGCGCTTCTGCGGAAGACGCCGCGCCCGATCCGGCCCCCCACGACGCGCCGCCCGAGATCGAACCCTATCGCCCGGACATGCTGCCGCGTGCGGCTCCAGCCGTTAATCCGGAACTGGAGCGCTTCAACCTGATCCGCCAGCAGCTTCTGAACGAGAAGCCCGCCGCCGAGCAGCCGGCGCCCCGCTTCGGAGCGTCGCCAACCGGACACGGTTCGTCGGCCACCGGCAGCGATCGGCCACGCGAAGGTTCGCTTCGCGAAAGCCTGCTGAAGCGTCCGCTCGGCAGCATCATCCGCAAGACCTAGCGCGAACGCCTGGCCGTTCTGGCGCGATACCTGGCAATTGAGCCGCCATTCAACGACGCGCGTCCGGTCGGACGCGCAAGCGTCGTTGTGGTACTTTGAAAGCCCGCAAGTTTTGTCCTTCGACCGGCTACGATTGAAGGCAACATGCAGTAGAATTCAGGTTTCGATTGACTCGTGATCCGAGTGCTCGCCCAAAGGGGGGCCCGCGCGGAGGAAGATCTTGCCTGAAAATGACTATGATGCGTTTGCCGCCGCCTATGATGCCGACAACGAGAACAACGCCTGGAACGCCTATTACGAGCGGCCGGCGGCCCTTGCCCTCGTCGGCGATGTCGCCGGGCTTCGGGTGCTGGACGCCGGCTGTGGTGGCGGCGCCCATGCTGCAGCACTGCTCGCGCGCGGCGCGACGCTGACGGGCATCGACAGAAGCGCCGGCCTCCTGGAGATCGCCAGCCGCCGCCTCGAAGGACGCGCACGCCTGCTGGTCGCTGACCTGAACGACCCTCTGCCCTTCGAAGACGGCGCCTTCGACGTCGTGCTTGCGTCCCTCGTCATGCACTATCTGCACGACTGGTCGCCCGCTCTCCTCGAGTTCAGGCGGGTGCTGTCGCCGGGCGGGCGCCTGGTGCTTTCGACGCATCACCCGTTCATGGATCACCAGCTCTCCGGCCACGACAACTATTTCGAGACCTACAGTTTCGACGACACATGGGAACGCGGTGGCCGGACGATCGAGATGCGCTTCTGGCACCGGCCGCTCCACGCCATGGTCGAGGCGCTCACCTCCGCAGGGTTTCGCATCGAGACGATAAGCGAACCCCAGCCCGACCCGCGCGCCCGCACCCTCTTCCCCGAGGCGTATGAGAGCCTGACGACCAGGCCGCGCTTCCTCTTCTTTTCGGCGGCGAAGGCTTGAGCCCAGCTCCTGGATTGCGGCTTGACAGGAATGGCGGGAAGACTGTCCTCGGCGCGTCCCGACAACAGCCGTCGGTCCTCAGGACCGATCCCTGGGGAACTTTTGCGCTGGACGCATCGTTGCTGAGGATGGCTCTACGGGCATCCCTTGTTTTGTTTGAATAGCGCACGCATCGATCGGAGGCTGGCATGGTCACAAGCATAACCCCTTTCTTGATGTTTCAGGATGGCATGGCCGAAGCCGCCATGGCCTTCTACGTCTCGCTGTTCCCGAACGCCGAGGTGCTGGAGATCGAGCACTATGGCCCGGGCGAGCAGGGAGCTGAAGGCAGCATCAAGGTGGCGCTCTTCCGGCTCGGCGCGCAACGGGTCAAGTGCATCGACAGCCCGGTCAAGCACGCCTTCGAATTCACCCCGTCCTTCTCATTCTTCGTCGAATGCCAGAGCGAGGACGAGATCATCACGCTCGCGACCATGCTGGCCGAGGGCGGCGCCATACTGATGCCGCTCGACAATTACGGCTTCAGCCAGCGCTTCACCTGGATCAACGATCGTTTCGGCGTGTCCTGGCAACTGAACCTCGCCGACTGATCGACCGGAGCGGGATGCGGGCGGAAAGCCGCGCACAGTTTTCCTCGTCCCGCTCAGAGCACTTCGTCGGCGCTCTCGATGCGCCGCCAGCTCTCGTCGAGCTGGTTGCGGAACCAGGTCATCTGGCGCTTGGCATATTGCCGCGTGGCCGCGGCACCCATCTCGATCACATCGGCCTCGTCGAGCTCGCCCTTCAGAAGTGCCGCGATCTGGCTGACGCCGATCGCCTTCATCACGGGCATTTCCGGCGGCAGGTCGAGCGCAAGCAGTGCCCGCACCTCTTCGATCGCGCCGCCGGCCAGCATCAATGCGAAGCGGCGATTGATGCGGTCGTGCAGAAGCTTGCGTTCCGGCAGCACCACGTATTTTGCCGCCCGGTCCGGATCGACGATGACGGGGCCGTTCTGCTTCTGGAAGAACCGGATCGGCTTGCCGGTCGCTTCCACCACTTCGAGCGCCCGGACGATCCGCTGGCCGTCACCGACGTTCAGCGTCGCCGCCGTTTCCGGATCCCTTGCCTCCAGGTCGCGGTGAAGTGCCTCCGGCCCTTCCGCCTTCAGCCGTTCGCGCAGCCGCTCGCGGATCGCGTCCGGGATTTCGGGCATGTCGGAGAGGCCGCCGGTCAGCGCCTTGAAATAGAGCCCGGTCCCGCCGACGAAGACCGGCAGCCGGCCTTCCTGGCGGAGCCTTTCGACCAGCGCCTGCGCCTCGCGTGCCCAAGCGCCGGTGGAATAGGCTGATGCCGCCGGCACATGGCCGTAGAGACAGTGCTCTGTGCCGCCCATGTCGGCCTCGTCCGGCCGCGCCGTCAGCAGCCGCAGCGTATCATAGACCTGCATGCTGTCGGCATTGACGACCACGCCGCCATGCCGGCGCGCCAGTTCGACAGCAAGCGCAGACTTGCCGCTGGCGGTCGGCCCGGTTATCAGGATCGCGTCGCTCTCGGTTTCAAGGTTATTGTCCATGGCTCTCGTTGCCACGCTTATCGCCAATCCGTCAAATCCTGTTCTGACGCCAGCACTGGCGGAAGCCGCCGCCGATGCCGTCAAGGCATCCGGCCTCTACTGGCTGGCCGATGGCGTCGCCTGCGATATCGCGCTCACCGATGGCACCGACACGGGCGCCGCGGAAGCCCTGCTGCGCGGTGTGATCGGCAGCGCCCCGGTCGATGTCGCCGTGCAGGACGCCGAGAGCCGTCGCAAGAAGCTTTTGATCGCCGACATGGATTCGACCATGATCGGCCAGGAATGCATCGACGAACTCGCCGCCGAAGTCGGCCTCAAGGACAAGGTGGCTGCGATCACCGCCCGCGCCATGAACGGCGAGATCGCCTTCGAGCCGGCGCTGATCGAGCGCGTCTCGCTCTTGAAGGGCCTGCCGCTCAGCGTCGTCGACGAGGTGATTGCCAGGCGCATCACGCTGACGCCGGGTGGAAAACAACTGATCGCGACGATGAAGAGCAAGGGCCACTATACCGCGCTCGTCTCCGGCGGCTTCACCGTCTTTACCGGACCGATCGCCGAAATGCTCGGCTTCGATGAGAACCGCGCCAACACGCTGATCGCCGAAGCGGGCGTGCTCACCGGCGAGGTCGCCAATCCGATCCTCGGCAAGCAGGCCAAGGTCGATGCTCTCATCGATATTGCCGACCGCCTCCGCATCTCGACAGACGATGCCCTTGCCGTCGGCGACGGCGCCAACGATCTCGGCATGATCCAGCTTGCCGGCACGGGCGTTGCGCTGCACGCCAAGCCCGTGGTCGCCGAGCAGGCGAAGGTGCGCATCGACCACGGCGACTTGACCGCTCTTCTCTATCTGCAGGGCTATCGCAAGACGGACTTCGTCGGATGATCATCTCCGAGACCGAGCGGCTGCGAATCCGGACCTGGAAGGAAAGCGATCGCGATCTCTTCTTCGCGATCAACAGCGACCCCAGGGTCATGGAGTTCTTTCCCTTCCGCCGCAGCCGTGCGGAAGCCGACGCATTGTTCGACCGCGTCGGCCGCGGCATCGTCGAGACCGGCTTCGGCTTCTTCGCCGTGGCCTTGGAGGCCGACGACCGGCCGATCGGCTTCTGCGGTCTGGCGCTGACGGACCTGGAACCGCACCTGCCCAACGGAACGGTCGAGATCGGCTGGCGACTGGCGCCGCCCTATTGGGGCAAGGGCTATGTCACGGAAGCGGCATCCGCCCTGCTGCGCTACGGCTTCGAGGAAAAAGGGCTCGACGAAGTTGTCTCCTTCGCCGTCGCCGCCAACACCCGCTCGACGGCGGTGATGCAACGGATCGGCATGCACCGCGACGCCAGCCGTGATTTCGACCACCCCCGCGTCTCGGCCGACTACCCGACGCTGGTGCGGCATGTGCTCTACGCGATCAGCGCCGCCGATTGGCGGGCGAAGGCCGAGAAATAGTCGGCCATAGCCCCTCACCGTCCTGCCGGACATCTCTCCCCACAAGCGGGACGAGAGACGCCAGTCGCAACGTGGTGCCCTATTCAACGTTGATAAGCGCCGTGCACTCACGCCATGGGTCCTTCTCCCCTCCTGCGGGGAGAAGGTTCCGGCAGGCGGATGAGGGGCAAACCCTCGCCACGGGATGAGGGACAACTCCGTGGCCGGGCATCGCCACGTCAGAAGGCGCCTCCAGTTGTCATGCAACGATCCGGCAGGCTCCGCGCCCTCGGCACGTGGTGGCGTGCTGGCCCCTAGGCGCACTCTCCCCGCCCGAGGGGAGAGACGTGCGGCAGGACAGCGAAGGGAAAATCACAACGCCTCCACCGCACCTCACCTTTCCTGCCCCGCCCCCGGGTAGCTCCGCTCGAGCCAGTCAACAAAAGCCTTCGCCGCATCCGAAAGCGCATCGAAGCGCCGCGCCACGATGAAGAACGCGCCATAGGGCACGGAAATTTCGAAGGGCTGGATCAGCCGCCCGGCATCGATGTCATCGCGTGCATGGTCGCGGTCGATCAGGCCAATGCCGCTGCCCCTGAGCGTCGCCTGCAGCACCATCGAGCCATCGGCGAAGATGGCACCACGATCCAGCTGCACAGGCGCGGTACCGGCGGCCGCAAACCACTGCGCCCAGAGCTGTCGGTTATCCTCATGCAAGAGCGCGTGCTGCAGCAGGTCCTCGGGTCGATCGAGCGTCCGCCCGGCACTGGCGAGCGCCGGCGCCATCACCGGCACCATCTCGACCTTGGCGAGCAGGCGCGTCTCCACCCGCGGCCATGAGCGGGCGGCCAGGCTGTGGCGGATGGCGATATCGGCGTCACCGCTGCGAAACTCGGCCAGCCGAGGGTCCGCGTCGATCACCAGATCGATATCCGGATGCTGCTCCTGAAAGTCCTGCAGATGCGGCACCAGCCAACACCCGGCAAGGGACGGTTCGGCGCTGACCTTCAGCGTCTGCGACAGCCGCCGCCCGGAGAGCGCGTCGAGGCTCTCGCCCACCATATCGAAGGCCGCCGTCAACGTGCCGAGCAGCGCACGGCCGTCCGTCGTCAGCCGAACGCTGCGGTGGCGCCGCTCGAACAGCGGCCGGCCGATCAGCTCCTCGAGTTCGCGCACCTGCCGGCTGATCGCGGCCTGCGAGACGAAAAGCTCGGCAGCAGCCAGCGTGAAGCTCTCCAGCCGCCCGGCCGCCTCGAAACTCCGCAACGCCGTCAGAGGCAACCGTCCGCGCTTCATGCATAACCTCAAGTTATCCGAAGGCGACAGTAAACTCGTTTGAGGGCCGCGGGCAAGTGCGGTGAAATACTGAGGCATTCCGCCCTCGCATGAACCCAACGGTGGCGGAGAAGGTGCTTTAAAATCACACCGCCAGAGCGTCCCGCGTGCGTTCGTCCGAGCGCATGACGCTCGCCCCACGAACGGAGGTCTGGCCATGCTTGCTATCATCGAGATCCTGCTCGAAGCCCTGCGGCTGATGACCTTCCAGCCGGCACGAAAGTCCCGTTCATCCGCCCCCACAGCAGTCGGCGACGACCGCTGAGAACTACCACGCTTTGCTCGCCACGCGGTGCCCGTAGCCGCCCCTCGCCCTCGCCCTCACCCCGCAAGTGGGGAGAGGAAACGCGCTCCGCCGCAGGCGCTCGGCTGGCGGCACAGCCCGAGAAGTCACAGAGGGGCATATGGAGGCGCCGGGATGGGATCGCCGCAATGTTGCGAGCGGACGCGGCATGCCCCTTCTCCCCGCCTGCGGGCAGAAGGTCGCGGCAGCGGGATGAGGGGCAGGCGCTTGCCTGCTCACGTTGGCAACAGACTATCAGCCGAGCGCACGCTTGAATCAAAACCTCAAGAAGCGGATTCTGCCTGCCAGCCCACTGCCCGACACCCTTGAAAAGACTCGCTCAATTGCCTTCGGCTGAAACAACGTCGCGGCATCGATCCGATGCCGCGACCGCAAAACCCGCAAAGGCGCAACGCGCCCTACTCTACCCGCACCGTGACGAAGCGCAGTTCGCCGGTCTTGTTGGAGAGCATCAGGAGCGCGTTGTGCCGACCGTCCGACTTCAGCTCCTCGACACGATCGGCAACGTCACCGGGCGTGTCCATCGCCTCCTGGCCGACTTCGACGATCACGTCACCCGGCTCGACACGGCGTTCCGCAGCGGCAGAATTCGGCGAGACCTCGGTGATCACAACGCCGTCCACGTCGTCGGCAATGCCGTACTTCTTGCGCGTCTCTTCGTTGAGCGTCGCAAGCTTCATGCCGAGCACGACATCGGTCGCGGGCAGCGGCGCGGCTTCGGGCTTGTCCGGCTTCTGCGTCTCGTCATTGGATGTCGCCGCCGGTGCGCTGGCGACATCGGCGCCATCTTCGAGGCGGCCGAGCGTCACCTTGACCGTCTGCTCCTTGCCATCGCGGACCACCACCACGTCGACCGCCTTGCCGACGGGGCTTTCGGCAACGGCGCGCGGCAGGTCACGCATCTCGGTGACGTCGCGGCCGTCGAACTTGACGATGACGTCACCCGCCTTGATCTCGCCGTTCGCGATCGGTCCGCCCTCGATGATGCCGGAGACGAGCGCACCGTGCGGCGTCGCCATCTTCAGGCTTTCGGCGATATCGTCGGTCACCGGCTGGATACGCACGCCAAGCCAGCCGCGCCGGGTCTCGCCGAAATCCTTGAGCTGCAGCACGACATTGGCGGCAAGCTCCGTCGGAACCGAGAAGCCGATGCCGATCGAGCCGCCGGAGGGCGAGATGATCGCCGTATTGATGCCGATCACTTCACCGGCCATGTTGAAGAGCGGTCCGCCGGAATTGCCGCGGTTGATCGCCGCGTCGGTCTGGATGAAATTGTCATAGGGGCCGGCATTGATGTTGCGGCCACGTGCCGAAATGATGCCGACGGAAACCGAGCCGCCGAGGCCGAAGGGATTGCCGATCGCCATCACCCAGTCGCCGATGCGCATCTTGCGGGAATCGCCGAAAGGCACGGCTTTCAGCGGCGCCTTCGGCTCCACCTTCAGGACCGCGAGATCGGTCTTGGTGTCCTTGCCGACCAGCTTGGCCTTCAGCTTGCTGCCATTGGCGAAGTTGATCTCGATGTCGTCGGCGCCTTCGATCACGTGGTTGTTGGTGACGATGAAGCCTGAGGGGTCGATGACGAAGCCGGAGCCGAGCGAATCGACCGTGCGTTGGCGGCTGCCGCCCTGGCCACCCTGCCCTTTGAAGAATTCGTCGAAATAGGGCTGGTAGGGCGAGCCCTCCGGCACCTGCGGCGCCGGCGCATTGTCGTCGTTCTTGACCTTCTGCGAGGTCGCGATGTTGACAACGGCGTCCAACAGTCCGGCCGCGAGATCGGCAACGGAAGCAGGGCCGTTGGTCGGCGGGCGGATGGCCGTGTTCTGGGCGAGCGCCGTGGAGCTAAAGGCCAGCGCGCTTGCGAGCGCCAGAACGCCCAAGGCGGTGCCAAGCGAGTGCGCTCGGGATTTCGTTCGCGTGGACAAGTCGCTTAAGCTCCTCTGGCTTTTCGATGGTCGGCCACTTCCTTAGGCCTCCCACCTCTCCTGCCTATGCGCCGAGGCGTCATAGTACTTTGATTCTTCGCATAATTTCGCGTCGACCGGAACCGGCAACAGCGCTTATGCAGTCAGAACCGTCACCGCAATCCGCAAACCGCGTGGCTTGCGATTTTCACCTGAAGATAAGGCGGAATTCGGAAGCGTCCACACACGATTTCCTGATCCCCGCGCAGATGACTGCTGGAGGTCAAGAGGTCCCGGCTGCGCGTTCTTGGAAGGAGGCGCGACGTGTCAGGTCGTCAGGTCGTGCCCGTGGTCTTTCAGAGCCTGCACCGCCTTGTCGAGATCGGAACCGGCGACGAAGATATAGTCGGTGCTGAAGGTCGAATTGGCGAAGACGCCCACGCCGGCGGCCGAAAGCGGCCGGAGCACGGACGAGAGCACGCCCGGCACGTCAAAGGCAAAGTGCTGCTCGACGCGGAAGCAGCGCCAGCCGAGCGAGCTCTGGACGCTGGAAGGCACGCGGGCAGCCCGGCAGACCAGCGTCATCTCCTCGCGGGAGCTCGACACGGTCCAGAAGCCTGGCCCTGGCAACCATTCCGGTATGCTGGAACCGATATTGAGGCGGGTGATGGCGTATTCGGCATCGACCAGCCGGATCAGCAGTTTATGTGGCATTTCGCATTATCCTCGAAGCAACCATACAAGTCCGACCCCGGCAGCCACGGAAACGAGCCCCGCCAGTCGAAGCTGATGTTCGGGGACATACGGCAAACGCTTCGCCATTTCCACCAAAACCAAAGGGGCCAGTGCGTACACCAGCCCCTCGATGATCAGGAAGAAAGCGATTCCCGTCAGGAAATCCGACATCGCTCGCCTAGTTCCCGGTGGTTGGCTGCGGCGCCGGACCAGCCGGTGCAGTACCTTCGGAATCGTTGAAGTAACGGAAGAATTCCGAATGGGGCGAAAGCACCAGCGTCGTATCCGGGCTCGCGATCGACTGAGTATAGGCCGTCATCGAGCGGTAGAATTCGAAGAACTTCGGATCGCGCGCAAAGGCGTCGGCAAAGGTCTTCGTCCGTTCGGCTTCGCCCTCACCGCGCAGGATTTCCGAATCGCGCTGGGCGTCGGCGACGATCTCGACGACCTGACGGTCGGCGATGGCGCGACGGCGCTGGCCCTCTTCGTTACCGCGAGCGCGGATCAGTTCGGCTTCTGCCAGACGCTCGGCCTTCATGCGGTCGTAGGTCTGCTGCGAGACTTCCTGCGTCAGGTCGGTGCGGCGGATGCGGACATCCTCGATGTTGAGGCCGAGCGACTCGGCATCGCCTTTGAGGTCGGCGCGAACTTCACGCATCATCGATGCGCGCTCGTCCGAAAGCGCTGCCTCGAAACCACGCAGACCGTAGACGCGACGCAGCGAAGCGTCGAGACGGGTCCTCAGCCGCGACTCCGCAGCATCGCGATCGCCCGATACGGTTTCACGGAAGCGGCGGGGATCGGCGATCTTGTAGACGACGAAGGCATCGACTTCATAGAACTTGCCGCCCGAAACCTGGACGCGGATGTTGTCGAGGTCGAAGCGCAGCGCCTGGTCTTCGACATACTGGACACGGTCGGCGTCCATGAAGGCGAAGGGCAGCTTGAAGTAGAGACCCGGCTGGCTCTTGACGTCCTTGATCTGACCGAAGCGCACGACGATCGCCTGCTGGCGTTCGTTGACGACGAAGACCGAGGAATAGATGCCGACGAAGACGACGGCGAGCAGGATCAGGATGACGGAGGTACGATTGTTGATCACTGGCCTGCTCCCGATGCTGCTGCTGCTCCCGACTGGAGAGGCCTGCCGATTTCATTCAGCGGCAGATAGGGCAGAACGCCCTGCCCGTTCTTCTCGTCGAGGATCACCTTCTTCGACTTGCCGAGAACGCCCTGCATCGTTTCGAGATAGAGGCGCTTGCGGGTCACTTCCGGCGCCTTGGAATATTCGTCGTAAACCGAGATGAAGCGCTGCGCTTCACCCTGTGCTTCCTTGACGACGCGGTCCTTGTAGGCAGCCGCTTCTTCGCGGATCTGCGCACCCTGACCGCGGGCCTTACCGAGCACCTGGTTGGCATACTGGTTGGCTTCTTCGACGAAGCGGTCTTCGTCCTGTTCGGCACGCTGCACTTCGTCGAACGCATCGGCCACTTCGCGCGGCGGTGCTGCGTCTTCGATCGCGACCGTGTTGACGGAAACGCCGGCACCGTAGGTGTCCATCGTCGCCTGGATCGTGCTCTTCACGTCGGCAGCGATCGCCTGACGATTGTCACGGAAGATGTCCTGTGCCGGACGGCGGCCGACCACTTCGCGCATGGCGCTTTCCGAAACCTGCTGCAGCGTGTCGGACGGATTCTCGACGTTGAACAGATAGGCCTTGGGATCGGTGACCGAGTAGAGCACCGAAAACTGCACGTTGACGATGTTCTGGTCGCCGGTCAGCATCAGGCCGGAATTCGCCTGGCCGCTGGCGCGCCCACCGATATTCTGCTGCTGCTCCGTGATCTTGACGAATTCGACGGTCTCGAACGGCCAGAAATGATAATGCAGGCCGGGCATCGAGATCTCGTCCTTCGGCTTGCCGAAGCGCATTTCGACGCCACGCTCGTCCGGCTGGACGGTGTAGATCGAGTTGATCAGGATGAAGCCGACGATCAGCAGACCGACAATGGCGAAGACGCCGCCGTTGAAACCGCCGGGAACGACGTTCTTAAGCTGGTCCTGCCCACGGCGAATGATCTCTTCCAGATCCGGCGGGCCGCCCTTGCCGCCACGCGGCCGGTTTGGCCCCTGGCCCCAGGGCCCCCCCTGATTGCCGCCGCCACCGCCGCCCCATGGGCCGCCGCCGCCATTCTGATTGCTCCAGGGCATCAAAACCTCTCTATTGAAACTTCCCACGCCAAACAGCCGCGCCACCGCACGGTCGTTTATGATGTGAAACCGTTATAGGTATCACCTGCACCGCTTTCAACGCGGTAGGCCCGAGTTCACCGTAAATGGTTCAAAATAGTTGACGATCCGCCGCGTCAGGCTGTCGCACGCCGCCGCCAGGTGACGAAATGCATGGCGTGGCTGTCCTTTTCGCCCTGCGGCAGATCCTCTTCGAACACCTTCTCGAAGACTTGCGGGTCGATATCGGGGAAGCGCGTGTCACCATCGACCTCAGCCTGGACCTCGGTCACGTGCAGAATGTCGGCCAGCGCGATCGACTGGCGGTAGATCTCGCCGCCGCCGATGACGCAGATCTCGTCGGCGCCCGCTGCCGCCGCCTCGCGGTTCGCCAGCGCGATCGCCGCATCGAGCGACGGCACGACCTCCGCGCCCTCAGCGGCAAATTCCGCATTGCGGGTGATGACGATATTGGCGCGCCCGGGCAGCGGACGGCCGAGCGAAGCCCAGGTCTTGCGCCCCATGATCACCGGCTTGCCGATCGTCAGCGCCTTGAAACGCTTGAGATCGGTCGATAGCCGCCACGGCAGATCGCCGTCACGGCCGATGACGCCGTTGGCCGCGACTGCGACGACAATCGACATCTTCGGATGGGTACTCTTCGTCTCGGTCATGGAAGCCTTTTCAGTCGTGGAAACCTTGCGGTTTGCTGTCGATTTCCCTTGCCCGGTCATGGGCCGGCCGGTCCGTCACCACGCGGATGTAGCGATCGACCACCGAGCTCTCCGGCAGGATCTTGCGCATCCATTGCAGCGCGCTGGCAAGCAGCAGGTCAGCCGCGCAGATCGTCTCGCCGAGCAGATAGGTCTGGCGGGTGAGCACGCGGATCACATGCTCGCACATTTCGCTATAAAGCTGCGCCTGCGCCGGATTGTTGATAGTGGCGCCGGAGATATGGGCGAACGCCGTCGGCTCGATCACCCCAGCATAATAGGCAAGCCAGGAGAGATAGGCGCCGCGCTCCTTATGGCCTGGAGGGCGACCGAGGCTGCAATCGGGATGGAGATCGGTGAGATACTGCACGACCGCCACCGTTTCCCAGATCACCGCGCCATTGTGCAGCAGCGCCGGCACCTGCTTGTGCGGATGCGGGTTGTCGTCGTCGGGGGCGCCTGAGCCGTCCCGGCGGCGGATCGAGACATAACGGATCTCGTATTCGGCGCCCAACTCCTCAAGCAGCCAGACGATGCGAGACGACCGCGACAGGGGCGCATGGATCAATGTGAGCATCATACCTCCCTAGTGGACCAGCCCTCCCCGGTCCCTGCCCGTTGCAACCCTGGCCGGCAGCCTTGCGGCCGCGCCAGCAAAACCCCGGCGACGGCATCTTTCGGCAGGCGATACCCGCCGCGCCCGCGTCCCTAGACGGCGATCGGCGCCTTGATCGTTGAATCAGCTTCGTAGCCAACGAGCGTAAAGTCTTCGAAGCGGAAAGAAAACAGGTCCTTCACGTCAGGATTGATTTCCATCCGCGGTAGCGCCTTCGGCGTGCGGGTCAGCTGCAGCCGAGCCTGGTCGAAATGATTGTGATAGATATGCGCGTCGCCGAGCGTGTGGACGAAATCACCGAGCTTGAGGCCGGCCACCTGCGCCACCATCATCGTCAAAAGCGCGTAGGAGGCGATGTTGAAGGGCACGCCGAGAAAGATATCGGCGGAGCGCTGGTAAAGCTGGCAGGAGAGCTTGCCGTCCGCCACGTAGAACTGAAACAGGCAGTGGCACGGCGGCAGGGCCATCTCGTCGACCAGCGCCGGGTTCCAGGCCGAAACGATGTGACGGCGCGAATTCGGGTTGGTCTTGAGGCTTTCGACGAGCCCGGCGATCTGGTCGATATGGCGTCCGTCCGGCGCCGGCCAGGAGCGCCACTGGTAGCCGTAGACCGGGCCGAGGTCACCATTCTCGTCGGCCCACTCGTCCCAGATGGTGACGCCGTTTTCCTTGAGGTAGCGGATATTGGTATCGCCCTTCAGGAACCACAGCAGCTCATGGATGATCGAGCGCAGGTGCAGCTTCTTCGTCGTCAGCACCGGGAAGCCCTCGGAGAGATCGAAGCGCATCTGGTGGCCGAAGACCGAGCGCGTGCCCGTTCCCGTCCGGTCGCCCCGGTCGGTTCCGTTGGTCATCACATGGTCGAGAAGGTCGAGATATTGCTGCATGGTCTGGCGCCGCCGATTCGTAATGCCCCAAATTTAGGACGAAGCCGGCGGCGAACCAATGACCTCCGGGTGATTATCCCGGATAATTCGGTGCAACTACAGCGCCTGCAGCTTCCCGAGGTTCTTGGCCACCAAGTAGTAGAAGGTGACGCGCGACTTGGAGCGATCGGCCGACATCGCCTTGACGGTCGCTGCGATTGCCGTATCGGCATCGGCGCCACTGATGCCGAGCTTCTTTTCGCACCATTTCTCCTTGACCCGGTCGAGCTCCGTCGGATCCGTCGCCGAAACGAGCGAGGAGTCGCGGTTGCGAAGGGCAATGCCAAGGTGACGCACGATCTTGTTCACGATCGCTTCGTCGGCGCCGCTGTCGTATTTCTGCACATCTGCGAGGTAGTCCGTCATGAGGCCTCCAGCTTGCTTTGCTTTTCGAAATTGCGGGCCGCAGGTAGCGGCCGCGTGGCAGCAGCGGGAGTTTTTCATGGATGTCGGGCAAGTCAAGGCAGTTCGACACCCGCACGGTGCGGGACAAAGTCATATATCCGCCACATCCCCCTTTTCTTGGGCCCCGGAAAGACCTATATGAACCGTGCCGTCTTCGGGCGGCTATGGCAATAAACGGGCGATGAAATAAACCCATTGGACCCGGGGGCGGTACCCGGCGCCTCCACCAAAAACCGATCATTCGCCGATCGGCTTTTGATGGGGGCGAAATAGGATCGACAAGGGCGTAAAGATCGACTTTTTGCTCGGCATTGTACCACCGTCATCGGGCTAAACTTATAGTTGCAAACGACAACTATGCTGAAGCACGTCTCGCTGCCTAACGGCGGTGCGACACTTCAAATCAAGTCCTTCCGGGTAGCACCGTAAGGCGGGGTCCGAAGGCACCTGGCAACAGAAGCCTTCACCTTCTCCCCCGCCTCGAAATGGTCTATAGATGCTCAAATAATTGACTCGTCCCCTGTGGACGGGCAATGAAAAGTCGACGGCAGGGTAGCCGGCAGCAAAGCAGTAAGATTGAGTTCGAGGAAAGACGGGACACTCATGGGCCAGGACCACATCCGCTACGACATTCTGGCACAGGACGCGCTCCGCAGCGTCATCCGGAAGGTCCTGACCGAGGTCGCGACGACCGGCCACCTGCCCGGCGAGCACCACTTCTTCATCACCTTCCTGACCGGCGCGCCGGGCGTGCGTATCTCGCAGCACCTGAAAGCCAAATATCCCGAGCAGATGACCATCGTCGTCCAGCACCAGTTCTGGGAACTGAAGGTGACTGACGTCGGCTTCGAGATCGGCCTGTCCTTCTCCGACACGCCGGAACGCCTGGTTATCCCATTCAACGCCATCCGCGGTTTCTACGATCCCTCGGTGAATTTCGAGCTGGAATTCGATGTCGCCGCCGGCGAGGAAGAGGAAGTGGAATCGGCCGAAATCACCGCTTATCCGGTTCCGGAAGAAAACGGCGAAGCCTCGGCCAAGGACGACAAGCCGACCGAACCGAAGAACGGTGGCGGCTCCGTCGTTTCGCTCGATTCCTTCCGCAAGAAGAACTGATCACAACCGGCTGCATGCCTCCTCTCGTCGCAGCCGACGGGGGAGCGGGATCATGCGGCCACGCGCAGTGCTACAGCGACCGAGTGCGTTGAAGACGCGTAAGCGCTGAAGGAGCATCGGATCATGACCGGCGACGTCGTCAATCTGCGCCAGTTCCGCAAGCGCCGCGAGCGCACGGACAAGGAAAAGCAGGCCGAACAGAACCGCATCTCCTTCGGCCGCACCAAGGCTGAAAAATCCCTGACGAAGGCGCTGAACGACAAGGCGGAGGACCGCCTCGACCAGGGCCGCCTCGAACGGCCCGCCAAGGACGAAGGCGGCGACAGCAAGGACTGAGCCGCCCTCCCCGTACAAAATCGATTCCGGAGCAAAGACTTGCGACCGCTTTCCGAATCGAATTGCCAGGAAGTTGAATCGATCTCGCAGCGCCGCTGCGCGCGATTTTCTGTCGGCATCCCGCTCCAGATTATTACAATCGATCGCACTTTATGGGCGCCCCGTCCCAAAGTCATTTTGATCCAGAGACCGGACAATGATCCGTAAGCATTCCGCAACGCTCCACGGCCACCGCACCAGCTTCTCGCTCGAGGACGCATTCTGGCAGGAACTGAAGGCAATCGCCGAGATGAGGGCGATGCCGCTTGCGCAGCTTATCGCCGAGATCGACGACCAACGCACACCCGACAGCAATCTCTCCTCGGCGCTGCGTGTCTACGTGCTCGAGTGGCTGAAATCGCCCCGGGCGTCTCCCGGCGAGGCGTGACGCCGCCGCCGTACGGCAACAGGTCCCGACATAAGGAAAGCCCGGCCGCAGGGCAGCCGGGCTTTCACGCGCAACGCAAAGCATTCGTTGATGCCTGGCGACACAACACCCTCAGAGCGTCGCCCCGCGCTGCCCCCAGCCGCCTGATTGTTTTTTGTTATCTGACCAGACGGATTGCACCCGGATTGTTGATGGTGTTGTTCGCAAGCGCTGCCTTGCAATCCAGCTTGAAGCTGCTGTTGCCGATCATGGTGATCTCCTGCGCGACGATGCGCACGCATTCGCCGCCGGTGGTACCACTGCCGGCATACTGGATCTCACGCGATGCCGGCATGTAGATGATGCCCGCAAGCGACGAGGCGCTGTTGCCGTTGATCGTCGCCGTCGCCGTATTGTTCCTGGCGGCAACGATCGAGAAGCCTGCCCAGTCCCCAGTCTGGGATGGCGTGATCTTGAAGGTCGAGCCGCCGTGAATGTCGAGCTGGGCACCGTTCATCAGGAAGAATGTAACGCCCTCACCCGTCAGCACCGACTGACTGGCGAGTTTCAGGGTACCGCCATCGATGATGTAGGAACCCGGCCGCAGCAGCACCTTGCCCTTGATCTCCAAGCCGCCGTAGGTGCCGGGCTTCAGCTCGACAGTGTAATTGGCGGGTGCGTTGTTCGGCGTCTTGCTCGTGCCGTTGCAATTGCCGTTGCCGCCACCGCCGGCGACGAAATTCTGCCCGCACCCCGCAAGGTTCACCCAGCTGCCCGTCGTCGGCATTTTCTTGGACGAGAACGGGTCCGGGATCGGCGGAACGTCTTCCACCGCCTTGTCGCAGGCGAGCTGGAGATGGGCAAGCGTCGCCGACACCTTGCCGGTCGCATACAGACACTCGGCCTTCAAGGTCGCAGATCCGCTGAGATAGATCGACTGTGCATCGTTCGAGTCCGACGTGATCGTACAGCCGGACGTATCGACGGTGGCGCTGCCGCTCACTTCGAACGCCCGGCTTGCGGTCGGATGAAGCGTGAGAATGCACGCTTCCCGCCCCGGCATGCGCGCAGCGACGCTGACGCGATCGATCGTATAGGGCTGAAGACCGAAGAAGAGCGGCGCGTATTTGAGCTGATAGGTCGCCGTTGCGGTGCTCTCCATGCCGAGTGCGCCGAAAGCGACCTTGATTGCCTGGGTCGCCACCGGCGCCGAGCTCCCCGACCCGAGCTCTTCGACGGTGTCCGGCACCCCGAAATTGGCGAAGAAAGTGTTGTTCGCGAGGTCCTTCGCCGCGGCCGCATCCCCGCCTTCGCCATAGGACTTGACCGCGGAAAATGCAGCAGCATCGAGTGCATCCTGCATCTTGGCGGACTCGAGATTGATCCGGGCGAGATTGATGGCGATGGAGGCTCCCGTAAGCAACGGCACCATCACCAGAGCTGTCAGGACGGCAAAATTGCCGGTTTCATCCTTAAGGATGCGGATGAGATTGTTCTTCAGATTGCTGCGCATCTTGCTTCGTTGCCCCTCAACAGATCACGACGACTTCGGAGCCACACGGCTCCAAAGCAAAAGGCGTCATCGATTCCAATGAGTTGGAGCGAAATGCGACCAGCTGGCCGCGTCCCTCCCTGCGCTCCAAAACAGATTGCTAATTTAGTGATCAATCGTGGAGAAATGACTTCAGAAATTGCTAAACTTTTTCTGAACCCGCGCTGCGAGAGCGTTAATCCCCAGCGAAATCCGGCACTATTGCCGATACCCCAAAATTGGCGCACTTCCAGTCATGTGGGGGCCCGCCACTTACGCGGATTGTGCAGGCGCGGCTGTTGTACGGACTCAACGCGCGGAAGGCGGTTGCGGGGCGCGCCGATCTGTTACGATCCGAGCGTCGGTTATTGCACCCGGACGTCCGGCAACACATCGAAATCGAGCTTCTGGCTGGGGGCACGCCCGGTGCTGCCACCCTGGGCGTCGTCCGCCCCGCTCGGCGGCAGGACCGGCTGCTGTTCCTGACCGGCACCACGCACGCTTGCCGGCCCCTGTTGTGCCCGGCGCGCAGCCTCGGCCTGCCGTTCGGCTTCGGCCTTGCGCTCGGCCTCGGCGCGCGCTTCCAATTCGGCCTTGACCCGAGCCGCTTCCGCAGCCCCCGCGACGCGCCGGCGTTCTTCGGCAACGGCACGCCGCCGTTCGATTTCCCGCGCTTCTGCCTTCGCCTTGTAAAGCGCCACTTCGCGGCGCAGCCGCTGCTTCTCCAATACGTTTGCCTGCAGGATCTCGACCCGCCGACGCTCGCGCTCAAAAGCGCGCAGCGACAGGAAATTGGCGAGATCAG
This sequence comes from Ensifer sp. 2TAB8, assembly GCF_052115125.1. Classification (NCBI taxonomy): domain Bacteria; kingdom Pseudomonadati; phylum Pseudomonadota; class Alphaproteobacteria; order Hyphomicrobiales; family Rhizobiaceae; genus Ensifer; species Ensifer sp. 2TAB8. The sequence goes on from NZ_JBFRGB010000002.1 coordinate 216,747, forward strand.
CAACGTCGAGGCTGACGCCCGGCGCCTCCAGCAAGCCGGCATAGCCAATCCGCACACGCGGTTCGGTACCGGAAAGCGCTTCCTCTCCGGGGCGGAAGGTGAGGTCGATGCCGCCATCGATCCGGCCGGCCGCAAGATCGAGGGCGGCAGCGCCCATCAAGGCGGCATTGCCGTCGCCAGCAGTCACGTTCTGCGCCCGCAGCACGCCGCCGGCAACGCTGAACGGAGCCTTGACGACGCCGACAACCGATTGACCCGAGAAAACCGCCGCCTCCGCCACGCCGCGGATGCTATCGGCCGAGATCTGCGTCTTCTGGCCATCGGCCGCAGCAATCAGTTGGGGCAGAGCCGCACTGTTGATGCCGTTCAGGGTCATGCCGTTGAAGGTCGCGGTGCCGGAACCGCTTGCCGAATGAGCCATCGCCTCCGGTGTCGCGCCGGATGCTTCGAGCGCGACGGAGAGATCGAAAGTTCCGGTCGCCACCGGTGCGCCGGCATGGGTCCACCCCGCCTGGGTCAGATCGCCACCCTTCACGTCCAGGCGTGAGCGCAGGAAGCCGGAGCCGTTGGCGTTCCCGACCTGCACTCGGCCCGCAAGCTTGCCGCCCAGCCAATCGCCGGTGGCGTCCGTCAGGGAAAGCTCGTCACCCTTCCATTCCATCTTGCCGGCAAAGCTCGTAACCGCGCCATAGACGCCCGGCCAGAACTTTCCGGCCTGCACGTCGAGCGCGACGTTGAGGCCCGTCCAGGCCGGCTGCGCCAGAGCGCTCTTCGAAAACGCGCCGTTCGCATCCTCGACCGGACCCAAGATCGCCTCGCCCAGCCAGGCAAGATCGAGCGTATCGACGGTGAGCTGACCGCTGGCGGCACCGGGCGCCTTGCGGTCGACCGTCAGCGTGCCGGTAAAGCTGTTGTTGTCCGCCTTGCCCTCGACCGTTGTCAGGGCGATCGCCTCCGGGCTTGCGGCAACATCGGCCGAAATCGTCAGCGGCAGGCCGCTCCCCATCTGCGGCAGTGCCACCCCCTGCAGGAGCAGATAGGGTTCCAAATCCTGGGTCTGGAGCGTGACCTTTGCCTGCCCTTCGAGGAAGTGATCGCGCGAAAGATCGACATTGCCCTTGGCGGCGAGCGACGACTTCTCGGTCGTGAACGTCACCGTACCGTTCGCCTTCGAGCCCTCAGTGCTCTGCAGCTTGACCGAGAGAATGCCGTTGGCATCAGCATCGAAGGGCAAGGGATCGAAACCGGTCTGCCCGAGAAGCAGGCGGGTTTCGGGGTTTTCGAGCGTCGCTTCGAGCAGTATGGCCTTGCCGGTCATCGCCTGCACCATGTCCGGCGCCTGATAGCTGGCGGCGATCTTGGTACCGTTCGCCGTGCCGAAAATCCCGAAAGTCGCCGGCGCATTGCCTTCCTTGTTGCCGGCCGTCAGCGTCACGTCGAAAGCCGTGTCGCTGTAATAGGGGCCAGCCTTGATCAGCTGCCGAAGGGCCGGATGGTTGACCGCGTGCCGTCCGATCATTTCCAGGAACGGCGTCAGGTTCTTGGCGGCAAGTTTCATCTTGGCCGAGACGACGGGTTTTTCCAGATCGCCGCTTGCACGGCCGGAAAAGGCGAGCTGGGCGCCGGCAAGCGAGCCGATCGCCACACGCTCGGCCTGGAGCTGGCCATTCTTCAGCGTCAGCACCGCCTGTACGTCCTGCGCCTCTTCACCGAAGGCGGAGAACTCGTCAGCCGAAAGGTCGGCGGCGATGGCGTGCTGCAGCAGCGTGTCGGTGGAAGCGTCGCCCGCCACCAGTCCGGTCAGCGCCTGAAGCGCCTCGAAATCGATGCGGTTGCCCTTGAGCTGCAGCGAGAGGTTCGGTTGCTGCTCGGCAAAGGACTGCCGCTCCAGCCGGCCCTTGAGGCTCGCCTCGCCCGCAGCCAATTCGAGGTTCTCGAACTGTTGCAGCGTATCGGTCAGGTTCACCGTGGCAGAAAATCCGGCAGTCTTCAGTTTGCGGATCGCCGGGTCGACCGAGCCCGCCAGCCAGTTCGCCAGACCTGACGGCTGGTTGGAGGCGAGCAGCAGGTCGCCGCGGAAACTTCGCTGCCCCTTGAGGTTCAGCCGCCCCTTGGCTTCGAGCTGGGTGCGCCCCGGCAGCAGCGCCACGACATTGTCGATCACCCAGCCGGCGCCGTCGGGTTGCACGTCGATGCGCACGTCACGCACCGTCGTGTCGCCGACGACGATCGCCGGCAGCTTCAGGCTCGCGCGGCCCGGCACCTGCGGAATGGGAATGTCGGCGGCAATGGCGAGCATCGCCTCCAGCCGCTGGCGCATGGAAATCGCCGGGTCGCGGCCGGTCTTGGTATTGCGGTTGGGGCCGATGCGGCTGACGTCGATCTGCTGGCCGTCGGCGATCAGCAGGAATTTCTGGTCCTTGCCGGTATCGAGCGTCGCCTCGCCGGTCACCACATAGGGGTCTTCCGACGAGCCTACCTCGAAACGATAGTCCGGAACGCGGATGCTTTCGTTGGTAAGCTGGAAATCACCATTGATGCGCAACGGCGCCCGCGCGTCATCCTTCTCCTCGCCCTGCCGGTTTTCGGTCAGGGTGAAGCGGCCGCTATAGACCGGCTTGAAGTCGACGATCTTCAACGCACCATCGGTTTCGACGCCGAAGGGGCGCTTGTCGGGCGTTACCCGTGCCTTGAGGCTCAACGCACCGGCTGCGTCCACCTCGTTGCTGGTAAAGGAGAAGCTGCCGGCTTCGCCGTCGAGCGCCGCGCGCCCCTCCACTTTCCAAGGGCCGGCAAGTGTACGGGCCGATACGTCGGCAGCAAGCCCGCTTACGCGGCGGGTGCGGCCGGTCTGCTCGTCGATGAATTCGATCTGGCCATTGGTGATCTCGACGTTTTCAAGCACGACGGTCTTGGCCGGGATCGAGGTGCGGCGACCGCGCGCCCAGTCGAGCGTCCCGTCCGGCAACAGCCGTACCTTGGCCTTGGGCCGGTCGAGCCGCATGTCGAAGATCAGCGCTTCGCCACTGAGGAACGGCGCCAGTTCCGCGCTCATCGAAAACTGCGCCACCTGGATCAGCGGCTCGCCGTCTTCGCTGCCGACGCGCACGTCGTTGAGCGTCACGGTCGGGAACGGGATCAGCCGCGCATCGACGCTGCCATGAACGACGACCGGCTTGCCCATGATGCGGCTGGCTTCGCGTTCGAATTCCTTGCGAAAGTCGGTCCAGTCAATGAACCACGGGGCGATCAGCGCCGCAAAAAGCGCAACGACCACAAGTCCACCGACAGCAAGCAAAATTCGCGAAAGCACCGTGCCTACATTCCATCCAGTTCATCGGCGCAAATGTGCGCCGCATGTCAGTTTGCGCGCCAGAGTTTGGCGCCTGCAACGTCGCGCCTCATCAGGCGCGCAAAGGTCGCTGCAGCATTTTGCAGTCCCGCATGTTTCGTCCTCAAATCGGAAACGATCCAAGGAGACATGCCGTAGCGCTCTCATTGCCGCATAATTCGTTCGGGGTCGATTCCGACTTCGGAACTATGCACTACCACACTTTGGCGCCGGCGCATTGCCCGAAAAATTGGGCCAAATGCTGACGCCGCCGTACGGGGTTCCGCCTCAGGCGAAGATCTTGCCCGGGTTGAAGATATTGTCCGGATCGAGCGAGCGTTTGACCTGCCGCATCAGGTCCAGCGCGTCGCCAAGCTCTGCCTCGAGGAACGGCATCTTTCCCTGGCCGATGCCATGTTCGCCCGTGCAGGTTCCGTCCATTTCAAGCGCCCGGGCGTTCAGCCGCTCGACGAAGGCCTCTGCCCGCGCCACGTCGGCCGCGTCCTTGTCATCGAACAGCAGGCCGACATGGAAGTTCCCGTCGCCCGCATGGCCGACGATCGGCGCGGTCAGCCCATGGGCGGCGCTGTCCTCCTGGGTCGCCACCACGCATTCCGCCAGCCGCGAGATCGGCACGCAGACGTCCGTCGACAGGATCGCCGCACCCGGGATCAGGCTTTTCTGCGCCCAATAGGCATTGTGCCGCGCCTTCCAGAGCCGCGCCCGTTCCTCCGGATTGGTCGTCCAGAGGAAATCGCTGGCACCGAACTCCGAGGCGATTTCGCCGAATTGGCGTGCCTGCAGTTCGACGCTCTCGGGACTGCCATGAAATTCGACGAAGAGTGTCGGCGTCTCCGCATAGGAAAGGCCGGAATAGCCATTGCAGGCCTTCATCTGCAGGGCATCGAGAAGCTCGATGCGCGCCACCGGAATGCCGGACTGGATGGTGAGGATCACCGCGTTGCAGGCGTCTTCGATCGTCGGGAACGGGCAGACGCCGCCGGAAATCACCTCCGGGATGCCCTGCAGCCTGAGCGTGATCGAGGTGATGATGCCGAGCGTGCCTTCGGCGCCGACGAAAAGCCGCGTCAGGTCGTAGCCGGCAGAGGACTTGCGCGCCCGGTGCGCCGTGCGGATCTCGCGCCCGTCAGCGGTCACCACCGTCAAGGCCAGCACATTGTCCTTCATGGTGCCGTAGCGCACCGCATTGGTGCCCGACGCCCGCGTCGAGGCCATGCCGCCGATCGAGGCATTGGCGCCGGGATCGATCGGGAAGAACAGGCCGGTGTCGCGCAGATAGGTATTGAGCTCCTCGCGGGTGATGCCGGGTTCCACCCGGCAGTCGAGATCCTCCGCATTGACCTCCAGCACCTTGTTCATGCGGGCGAGATCCACCGAGATACCGCCATTGGGGGCATTGATATGCCCCTCGAGCGAGGAGCCGGTGCCGAAGGGGATCAGCGGCACTTTGTGCCGGGCGGCGATCCGGACGATCTCGCGCACGTCTTCGGCGCTTTCGGCAAATACCACCGCATCGGGAAGCTGCGCCGGGATATAGGTGGTGGTGTGGGCGTGTTGGGCGCGGATCGCCTCGCCAGTCTGGAGCCGGTCGCCGAAGCGGGCGGCCAGTTCCTGCTTCGCCGCCGTGATGCCGGCCTCGTTTCTCTCGCCAGCTCTGATCGCCTTCAATGCCACGGAAAACGCCCTTCCTGTTGCATGCGCTCCCTGCCGAAGCGGTGCTTCGGAAGCGCAGTCATTTCAAGGCGCTACTGTGCAAATCGGAATCATTTTGTCCAGACGCTCGCGCTCTTGGCCGCGAGCCTAGCGCAGGAAAACGCCTGACGTGAGACCGGAGTGTCACAAGACTGTACGACAGCGTGGAAAACAACGGGCTTTTCAGCGCGGCAACCGTCTCAGCGCCGGCACGCAAAGAAGATAGAGCCCGATGCCGGCAATCCACACCCAGCCGTCCCAGGAAGCGAGCGTCAGCGAATAGAGGCCGATGAAGAGAAGCGGCCCGACGATCGACGCGAGGCTGGTGAGGCTTGCCAACGCCCCCTGCAACCTGCCCTGCCCTTCCTCGTCGACGGCGCGAGACAGGAGCGCCTGCAAGGCCGGCGAACCGATACCGCCGGCGGCAAGCAGCAGCATGATCGGCAGCACCATCCAGCTTGCGCTGGCAAGCGCCAGCAGCCCGTAACCGAGACTGTCGAGCACGATGCCGAGCTCAACTGCACGTCGCTCGCCGAGCCGCGCCGCCGCCGGCCCGGCGATCACGCCTTGCGCCACGGCATGCAGCAGGCCGAAGGCGGCTAGCGACAGGCCCGTCATGCGTGCGTCCCAGCCGAAACGGTGCTCGCCGAAAATGACCCACAACACGGCCGGGACCTGGCCGACCAGCTGCATGACGAAGAATACGGTTACGAGCCGCAGGAGGAGCGGACCGTGCAGGGTCTGTCGCAGCCCTGCCAAGGGATTGAGCCCGCCTGCGGGCGCATTCGCCGGGCCATCTTTGCGGCTCTCCGCCAGGAACAACAAGGCGAAGAGAAAGCCGAAGCCGTTCATGACAGCCGCAGCGGCGAAGGGCGCGTGCAAGCCGATGGAGCCGAGCAGACCGCCCGCGACCGGCCCGGCGATCATGCCGACACCGAAACAGGCCCCGAGCGTGCCGAAGTGCCGCGCCCGTGCCTCACCTTCCGTCGTATCGGCAATGGCCGCACCGGCAACGGCGCCCGTCGCTCCCGTGATGCCGGCGATCATGCGCCCCAGGTAGAGCACCGTGAGCGTCGGCGCCGTTGCCATGATCGTATAGTCGATTGCCGCACCGGCGAGCGAGACGAGCAGAACGGGTCGCCGACCATATCGGTCGGAGAGGAAGCCGAGCACCGGCGCGAAGGCAAATTGCATGACGGCATAGAGCGAGACCAGGACACCGTAGTGCCCGGCGACCTGATCGGCATGGGTGAGGTTGCGCAGGAGGCCCGGCAGCACCGGCATGACGAGGCCGATGCCGAATGCATCGAGCGCCACCGCCGCAAAAAGCACCCACAGCGCCTTGCGCCCTGCCCTGGTGCCGTCGCCCACACAGGGGACTGCCTCATCCGTCTTTTCAAGGGTCATCGCCGATTCCTTATCATTGATAAATTAATGCACGGGAAACTTATCGCTGATAAATTGTCAAGCGACGGATGGAGACGACGATGACGAAGCTGCAACGGGACACGGTGGTGCGCGCCGCGCTGACACTGCTGAACGAGGTGGGGCTGGACGGCCTGACGACCCGCAGGCTTGCCGAGCGGCTGGGCGTGCAGCAGCCGGCGCTCTATTGGCACTTCAAGAACAAGCAGGCGCTGATTGCGGCGCTTGCCGAGGCGATGATGGCCGAGAACCATGATCGCTCCGTGCCAGAGCCCGACGAGGACTGGCGCGCATTCCTCACGGCCAATGCCCGAAGCTTCCGGAGGAGCCTGCTTGCCTATCGCGACGGGGCGCGCATTCATGCCGGCACCCGGCCGAGCGCACCGCAGATGGCATCCGTCGAAGCGCAGATCCGCCTGCTGCATGCGCAAGGCTTCCCCCCGGCCGAAGCCGCTTCCGCCCTGCTCTTGATCAGCCACTATGTCGTCGGCTCGGTGCTGGAACAGCAGACCCCATTGGAAGCAACCGAAGAAAGGACCGACGGCGAAACGGCATCTGACGAGACGGCGCCGCTTTTGGCCGCCGCGATGCGGGCGCTCGACGAGAGCGGACCCGACGCCAGCTTCGAATACGGCCTCACCACGATCGTCGAAGGCCTGGCACAACGGCGCGAACGCTAGGAGATCCACCCGGCGAGAAAGCGATTCTATTTCAAGGCGCTGCCACCGAAACCGGAATCAGTTCTGGAGGATCCGCGCCCACCTATGAGGGCAAAACGGAAGAAAACACCTGCTCAATTGCGGGCGTTGGATTATCATGTCGGGGTGAAGGGAGAGAGGCAATGTTGGGTCTCACCGCTTTGCTCACCGCGTCGATCTTTTTCGGCGCCGCCGTCTACATCAATCTGGTCGARCAGCCCGCAAGGCTCCATCTCGACGATCGCGCGGCCCTCGCGCAATGGGTACCTTCCTACCGCCGCGCCTTCGAGATGCAGGCGACACTCGCCCTGATCTCGGGCCTGCTCGGCGCTGCTGCCTGGGGAAGGACCGGCCACGTGCTCTGGGGCATGGGAGCGGCGATCATCATCCTGAACTGGCCCTATACGCTGCTCTTCGTCATGCCGGTCAATCGCAAGCTGGAGACAACGCGGCCAGATGAAGCCGGGGAAGAAAGCCGCACCCTGCTCAAGCGCTGGGGCAGGCTCCATGCCGGGCGAACCGCGCTCGGCGGGCTGGCGGCAACGATCTTTCTCATTGCCGCCTGGCTCGAAATATAGCGTCGAAGAGACCGGCTAGTGCGTCTCCAGCGCCGCTGCCGCTTCCATTTCCTCGTGCAGCTTGCGCTCTTCGTCCGCATGCGGCTTGGTGAAGCGCGCAATCACCAGATAGGCGACCGGCGTCAGGTAGAGCGTGACGATCACCGCCAGCCCCAAGCCGCCGACCAGCACCCAGCCGAGCGCGATCCGCGCTTCCGCGCCCGCGCCGCTTGCCAGCACCAGCGGCACCGCGCCGACGATGGTGGCGATCATCGTCATCATGACCGGACGCAGCCGGATGTTGGCGGCATTCTCGATCGCCGAACGCACGTCCTGGCCACGGTCGCGCAGCTGGTTGGCGAATTCGACGATCAGAATGCCGTTCTTCGCCATGATGCCGACAAGCATGACGAGGCCGATCTGGCTGTAGATGTTCAGCGTATTGCCGGTCATGATCATCGCGAACACCGCGCAGGCAAGCCCCAGTGGCACCGTCGACATGATGATGAGCCCGCTGACGAAGCTTTCGAATTGCGCCGCCAGCACCAGGAAGATGATGACGATCGCAAAGCCGAAGGTCACGAACAGGCCATTGGCGTTTTCGTTGAGTGTTGCGGCTTCGGCGAGCGGCATGATGCGTGAGCCCGGCGGCAGCAGCGGCTCGGCCATCTGCTCGACCATGGTCAGCGCCTCGCCGAGCGCGAGGTCGGACTTGAGCCCGGCCGAGAGCGACACGGCGCGAAGCTGCGATTCGCGCGAGAGCTGCGGCGCCACCGCCTTCTCCTCGACGCTGGCGATCGTCGACATCGGCACGATCTTGCCGTCGCCGGCCTTCAGGAAAATGTTCTGGAGGTCGGTCGGGTCGTTGACCGGGTTGGTCGAAGACAGGAGCTTCACCGGATAGGATTCGCCGTCGACATAGACGTCGACGACGCTGTTGCCGTCGAGCATGGCCTGCAGCGCCCAGGCAAGGCCGCCGATATCGATACCCATATCGGACGCACGTTCGCGGTCGATGGTGATCGAAAGCTGCGCCTGGTTGGCTTCGTAGTTGAGGCGGACGTTTTCGAAGCGGCCGGAATCTTCCATCTGGCGCACGAGCTTCGCCGCCGCATCGCCGAGCTTGTTGTAGTCGTTGCCGACGAGCGCCACCTGCAGGCCGCTGCCGGCGCCGCGAATGCCCAAACTGTTCGGCTGCATGGCGAAGACGCGGACCGAGGGGATGCGCGCCGTCACCTTGTTGATCTCGGCAACGATCTCCTGCTGCGTGCGGTCACGCTTCTCCCAGGAGGCGAGCGTCAGCACCATGAAGCCGCTGTTGACCGAACCGCCCTGCCCGGAGATCGAGAAGATGTTGTCGATCTCGCCGGATTGGACCAGCGGCTGCAGCCCGTCTTCGATGCGGCGCATCTGCGATTGGGCGTATTCGAGCGAGACGCCCTGCGGCGCATTGATTCGCATCATCACCTGCGACCGGTCTTCGCTCGGCGTCAGCTCCGATTTCAGGGTCAGGAAGCCGGCGGCGCCCATGACTGTGAAGAAGCCGGCAACGACAAAGACGATCAGCGGCGAATTCAGGCAGGCCCGCAGCGTCACCCGGTAGAAGCCGGCGGCGCGCGCGCCGAACCGGGCCATCGGCCCCGGCACTGTGTGCTTCTCCTTCGTCAGCATGCGCGAGGCCAGCATCGGGCAAAGCGTCAGCGACACGAAGGAGGAAAGCAGGATCGAGAAGGCAAGTACGAAGCCGAACTCGCGGAAGAGGCCGCCCGTCTGCCCCGGCAGGAACGACAGCGGCACGAAGACGGCGGCAAGCGTCGCTGTCGTAGCCAGCACCGCGAAGAACACTTCGAGCGTGCCGTGCACTGCGGCTGCCCGCGGACCCAGGCCCTCGGCCCGTCGCCGCACGATGTTTTCGAGTACCACGATCGCGTCGTCGACGACGAGACCGGTCGCAAGCACGATCGCAAGCAGCGTGAGGATGTTGATCGAGAAGCCGGCGAGATAGATCGCCGCCACCGTTCCGATCAGCGCGATCGGCATGGTGATCGTCGGGATCAGCGTCGCCCGCCAGTCGAGCAGGAACATGTAGATGACGAGCGTCACGATGAAGACGGCGACGAGAAGCGCGATCTCCACCTCGTGGATGGCGCCGTTGATGAAGACGGCATCGTCGCTGGTGATCCGAAGCTGCGTCCCCTCGGGCAGGATCTGCGTCTGGATGGTGTCGACGACCTTGCGCACGCCCTCGGAAATATCGACCGTGTTCGATTGCGCCTGGCGGATGATGCCGAGGCCGATGCCCTGGCGGCCGTTGGAGCGCAGCGCCGTCGTGCCCGTATCGGGGCCGAGCGTCACGGTGGCGACGTCACGCAGGCGCACGTTGTTCACGAGGATCAGGTTTTCGAACTGTTCCGGCGTCTGCAGATCGGCCGTGGCGCGCACCGAGATATCCTGGCTGGCGCTGGTCAGTTTGCCGGCCGGAACGTCGTAGGAGGCGTTGGCGAGCGCGGTCCTGAGGTTGGCGACCGTCACCCCGCGCCCGGCGAGCTTCGCCTGGTCGAGATCGATGCGGAAGATCTTCTCCTGGTCGCCATAGACGGCGACGTCGGCCACGCCTTCCACTGCCGCCAGCCGGTCGCTGATCTCGTTTTCGACGAGCAGCGTCATGTCTTCCATCGACATCGTGTCGGAGGTCAGCGCCAGGCGCATGATCGGCTGGCTGTCGGCATCGGCCTTCACGATGCTCGGCTCGTCGACATTGTCGGGCAGCTGGTTGCGCACCCGGCCGAGCGCGTCGCGAATGTCGTTGGAGGCCTGGCCGATATCGGTGGTGTCGGAAAACTGCAGCGTCACACGGCTGCGGCCGAAGGAGGACGTCGAGGAGATGTCGCGGATGCCCTGAACGCGCGAGACGGCGCCCTCGACCACCGAGGTTACCTCGCGGTCCATCGTCTCAGGTGCTGCGCCATCGAGCGTCGTCGTCACCGAAATGACCGGCTGGTCGACCTGCGGCAACTCGCGAATCTCGATTCCGTTCCAGGCCGCAAGGCCGGCAACGACGATCAGCGTGTTGACGACGAGCGCGAAGATCGGCCGGCGGATAAAGAGTGCGGTAAAGCCGGTCTTGCCGCGTTCGCGGGCGGATGGCTTGCTGTGCCCCTCGCCCCCGCTCACTTGGTTTCCTCCGCAACCTTCTGCGCTGCATCCTGCTTGCGCTCGCGGCCGGCAATGCGGACCTCGCCGCCGTCACGCAGGCGCTGCACGCCCTCGGTCACGATCTCGTCGCCTTCCGAAAGCGCCGCATCGACCAGCACCTTGTCCGGGTTGCGCTGGATGATCTTCACCGGCACCTTCTCGCTCTTGTCGCCCGACACGCGCCAGATATAGGAGCCTTCCGAGCTCCACTGGATCGCCAGCGGATCGACCGTCGGATAGGTGTCGCCGTCAAAGGCCACGGTGACGGAGAAGGACATGCCTGCCCTCAACCTGTCCTCGGGGTTCTCCAGTCGCGCGCGCACACGCAGCGTCCGGCTTGCCTGGTCGAGCCGGTTGTCGATCGCGTGGATTACGCCATCGAGCTGGTTGCCCGGCTGGGCGATCGCAAAGGCGGTAACCGGCTGGCCGACGACGATCTTGTTGGCGAACCGCTCCGGCACCCAGAAGTCGACGAGGATTTCCGAACGGTCGTCGACGACGGCAATCGGCGTCGTGGTGGTGACATAGTCGCCGACATTGACGGTGATGATACCGACCACACCCTTCGAAGGCGCAACGATGTCGCGGCGCTTGAGATCAAGTTCGGCGGTCTTCAGCGCCAGTTCGGCGGTCTGCATCGCGATTTCTGCGTCGCGCACGTCCACGGCCGTCACCGCGCGGGCGGTGCTGAGATTACGGTAACGCTCCACCTTTTCACGGGCGCTGTCGCGGTTCAGCCGCGCCTGGTCGGCGGCGATCTTCTGGTCGTCGCTGTCGAGCCGGGCGATCACCTGGCCCTCGGCCACCTTCTCGCCGGAGCTCACGAGGATTTCGGTGAGGTTTCCGGTCGCCGTCGGCGTCACTGTGACGGAATGGATCGCCTCGCCGTTGCCGATGGCATTCAGCCGGTCGTTGACGACGGCGGTTGCCGAGGGACGAACCATCACCAGAATGGCCGCATTGCCGCCCTGACCGCGGCCGTTGCCGCGCTCGCCACCCTGGCCACCGCCGGTCGTGGGCTTCGACAAGGCATCGATCAGCGGGTGAGAAACGCCGATGGCGGCGAGCGTTTCACCTGCGCCGGGCACGAACCGCACCCAGACGGTTGCGCCCACGAGAAGCACAGCGGCGCTCACCGCAAGCTGTTTCCAAACCCGCATTCAAGTCTCCAAATTAAGCAAAAAACACGCCCCAGCGCGGCACGTCCGGCGGTTCGTTCCGATAGCGCGGAGTATCCCTGTTCGCGCGTGTCGGGGCAATGACGGAATGCCATCATTACGCAATTGTAATAAAAGCGAATTTGTTGGCGGGATGATGACGCGCGGAGCGATTGCACCGCAGCTTCCGGCGTGAATCGCACTTTGCTGCGCAAGCCGGCATTTACAGCGGCTTCGGCCGCGCTATCCTGCAACCGCTGGCCGCTTTTGCCGAGCGGTTTCGCCGTCTGGTTTTTCAGTTTCTTGAAGGGGAGCAAGAACGATGTGCGATGCCTGTGTGATGGAAACGGTGAAGGAGCGCATGCTCTCGCGCCGCAGCTTCTTCAAAGCCGCTGCAATTGGAACCGCCGGCCTCGCCGTGGCGAGCACCGGCGCAGCACCTCCCGCGCTCGCCCAGGGACATGGCAGCGTCACGGACCTGACCCACGAACTGCATGAGGATTTCCCGACCTTCTTCGGCCAGCAGCAGTTCTTCCGCGAGGAGAAGTTCAACTACGCCAAGGACAAGTTCAACATGTTCGAGCTCAGGGTGAACGAACACACCGGCACTCATGTCGACGCGCCCCTGCACTTTTCCGCCGATGGCCTTTCCGTTGCCGAACTGCCGGTCGACAAGCTCGTCGTGCCGCTCGTGATCGTCGACATCCGCGCGAAGGCCGCATCGGACGCGGACGCCCAGGTGACGCCGGACGACCTCAAGGCCTGGGTCGCCGCCAATGGCGAGATCCCGGAAAATGCCTGCGTCGCCATGCATTCGGGCTGGAGCGCGCATATGGGCACGGACAAGTTCCGCAATGCCGATGGCGGCGGCAAACTGCACTTCCCCGGCTTTCACGTCGAGGCGGCGAAGTATCTCATCGAAGAGAGCAAGGCGGCCGGCATCGCCGTCGATACGCTGTCGCTCGATCACGGCCCTTCGCCCGATTTCGCCACCCATTATGCCTGGCTACCCGAAGGACGCTGGGGGCTAGAGGCTGCCGCCAACCTCGACAAGCTGCCGGCCAAGGGCGCGACGCTCATTCTCGGCGCGCCGAAGCACCGCGGCGGCACCGGCGGCCCGGCGCGCGTCTTCGCGCTGGCCTAGGTCACAGACCTATAGAGCACACCCAGGTTTTGGCTGAAGCGAGTTTGACGGGAGCAAGGTCGTTTTCGCTTCCACGGCAACCACATGTTGCCGATCGTCGACCAGTTCCGCACCGGCTGCGTCACCATGAATCACGGTGCGCCAGCACGACGCCGATCGCGGAAAGGTCAACGGCTACGCCTGACGCGCCAAGGCACCCTACCCTCCAACGACTTCACTGATCTGAACGATGGGCGTGATGTCCGTATAGTTGGCGACATCCGCGGAGATCTCGGCGCGGTGCGGACCTAACGCCTCCTGGAATGTCTCGAGGCTCGGCGAGTAGACGTGGCACGCCGCGACAAACTGTGGCGCGCTTCCAGGCTCGCGACCGGCAACGCCCCTGTCGATCTCGTAGCGCAGGCAGGCATCGCCGAGCCGCTCCTCGAGCAAGGGCATGTGGGTGGTGCGGTAGTAGTCGTGGTCGAACTTCGAGCCGCCATCGGCCGGATAGTAGACGCTCATCTTGATCATGATCGGGCTCCTGCCTGAACGCCGCTTCGAGCGTCCGAAGCTACTTCTAGGTTACCGACCTATGGAGCACAACCAAGTTTTGGCTGAAACACGTTTGACGAGCGCAAGGTCGTTTTCGCTGTGCTTTTCGAAGCGGGTGACGACGGCACCGCAGACTTTCAGATCACGCAATCGGCCGTGGCCTCTGCAGGCACGGCTTCGGGTACGTTCCCGCCGGGTAGTTCCACACCGCTCAGCCGCCCCTCGACCGCAACCATTCGCATGGCCGACACGCCTTACGGGGCCTGCAACCCCAAGACCGTCACTGACGCCAGCGGCCAGACACGCGTGGTTGCCGCACGGCCGACGGGCTTCTGCGGCCCCAAGGTCTTCATCGTCACGCAGAACGGCAACGCCTATCAGGGTTCGAGCAAAGGCGTGCTGTTTACATCAGGACCATTCGGCGCGAACAACCAACCCTGCAACGAAATCCCCAATTGAACGCATCGACGACGGCTGCCCCAAACGCAACGCTGGCAATCGCTGCGACCTTGGCTATCGTCATCGCATCAAGCGACCGGCCCGCCCGCGTGCCGCCACCAGCGACAACAGTGAAGGACACCCATGAGCACCGTTACCCCGCCCCGAAACCCGGAAGCCGACCCACGCGTCAAAGCCGTGTTCGACGACATTCGCGCCACGCGCAAATCCGATTTCATCAACAATATGTGGCTGTGGCTCGCCTTCGACCCGGAGCTGCTGGAGCAGACCTGGCGCGACGTCAAGGCCGTGATGGCAACACCTTCGGCCCTCGATCCGCTGGTGAAGGAGATGCTCTACATCGCCGTCTCCGTCACCAATGGCTGCGGTTACTGCGCCCATTCCCACACGGCGGCAGCGAAGGCGAAAGGCATGAGCGATGCCCAGCACGCGGATCTGCTTCGGGTGATCTCGCTTGCCGCCCGCACCAACCAGCTTGCGACCGCTCTGCAGGTGCCGGTCGATGCCGTCTTCGACAAAGCCACGGAATAAACCGCGCGACCAAGAATAAGCGGCTTCGAAATCGCCTGTCTTTCCACAGGCTTGGTGCGTCCGGTGCAGAAAACGGAATAAAAGAAGAACATCCTTTCTGGCCTTTCCCCACCGAATCACTACATTGAGCCGCATGATGAGTGGTTTCGACGATATTCCTTTCTTCGACGAGGAGCCGGCGCCGCGCAAGCAGTCGCCAGCCCCTGGAGGTATTCCAGCCGCCGGAGGTATTGCTGCGCGCGCCATGGCGGCGCGTGACCGCGCCCAGCCGCGCCCGGATTATCTCTCCGGCCTCAACCCGGAACAGTCCGAAGCGGTCGAAACGCTCGATGGACCGGTTCTCGTGCTGGCCGGCGCCGGCACCGGCAAGACCCGGGTGCTCACCACACGCATCGCCCATATCCTTTCCACCGGCCGCGCCTTCCCCTCGCAGATCCTGGCGGTGACCTTCACCAACAAGGCGGCGCGCGAGATGAAGGAGCGCATCGGCGTGCTCGTCGGCCATGCGGTCGAAGGCATGCCCTGGCTCGGCACCTTCCACTCGATCGGCGTCAAGCTGCTGCGTCGCCACGCCGAGCTCGTCGGCCTGCGTTCCGATTTCACCATTCTCGACACCGACGACGTGATCAGGCTGATCAAGCAGCTGATCCAGGCCGAAGGCATCGACGACAAGCGCTGGCCCGCCAAGCAGTTCGCCGGCATGATCGACGGCTGGAAGAACAAGGGCCTCGATCCGGCGCAGATCCCCGAGGGCGACGCCCGCGCCTTTGCCAATGGCAAGGGCCGCGAACTCTACGCCGCCTACCAGAACCGGCTCTTGACGCTGAACGCCTGCGACTTTGGCGACCTGCTGCTGCACCCGATCCGCATCTTCCGCAACCACGCCGACGTGCTGAAGGACTATCACGACAAGTTCCGCTACATCCTCGTCGACGAGTACCAGGACACCAACACCGCCCAGTACATGTGGCTGCGGCTCCTCGCCCAGCGCCCCAAGGGCGTGCCGCAGAACGTCTGCTGCGTCGGCGACGACGACCAGTCGATCTACGGCTGGCGCGGCGCGGAAGTGGATAACATCCTGCGCTTCGAGAAGGACTTCCCGGGCGCCAAGGTGATCAAGCTCGAGCGCAACTACCGCTCGACCGAACATATCCTCGGCGCTGCCGGTCATCTGATTGCCCACAACGAAGGCCGCCTCGGCAAGACGCTCTTCACCGACCGTACCGATCCGGACGATGAAAAGGTGCAGGTGCACGCCGCCTGGGATTCCGAAGAGGAAGCCCGCGCCGTCGGCGAGGAGATCGAGCAGCTCCAGCGCCAGAAGCACAATCTGAACGACATGGCGATTCTGGTGCGCGCCTCGTTCCAGATGCGCGAGTTCGAAGACCGCTTCGTGACCCTCGGCCTCAACTACCGCGTCATCGGCGGCCCGCGCTTCTACGAGCGCCTCGAAATCCGCGATGCCATGGCCTATTTCCGCCTGGTCTGCCAGCCGGCCGACGACCTCGCCTTCGAGCGCATCGTCAACACGCCGAAGCGCGGCCTTGGCGATACCACCGTGCGCACGCTGCACGACTATGCCCGCGCCCGTGATGTGCCCATGCTGGCGGCAGCTTCCGAGATCATTGAGACCGATGAGCTGAAGCCGAAGGCGCGGAAAGCCCTGTTCGATGTCGTCACCGATTTCCGCCGCTGGCAGAGCCTGCTTGAGACGACGGTCCATACCGAACTCGCCGAGCAGATCCTCGACGAGAGCGGTTACACCGCCATGTGGCAGAACGACAAATCGGCAGAAGCTCCCGGACGGTTGGAAAACCTGAAGGAACTCATCCGCTCGATGGAAGCGTTTGAGTCACTGCGCGGCTTCCTCGAACACGTCGCTCTGGTCATGGATGCCGAGCAGAACGAGAACCTCGATGCCGTCTCGATCATGACGCTGCACTCGGCCAAGGGCCTGGAGTTCGACACGGTGTTCCTGCCCGGCTGGGAGGAAGGCCTGTTTCCGCATCAGCGCGCGCTCGATGAGGGTGGTCGCTCCGGCCTCGAGGAAGAACGGCGCCTCGCCTATGTCGGCATCACCCGCGCCAAGCACCGCTGCCACATCTGGTTCGTCTCCAACCGCCGAATCCACGGCCTCTGGCAGTCGACGATGCCGTCGCGCTTCCTCGACGAACTGCCGCTCGCCCATGTGGACGTGGCCGAAAACGAACAGTCCTATGGCGGCTATGGCCGCGGCGGTTACGGCCAGTCACGCTTCGATAAGGCCGATCCCTTCCAGAACAACTATTCGACACCCGGCTGGAAGCGCGCCCAGCAGCACCGCTCCGATGCCACCCGCGACAACTGGGGCACGCGCTCCGGCCATGCGGTCGAACGCATCGGCTACGGCGAAAGCGGCCCGCGGGGCCGCACCATCGACGGTGAACTGGTGGCAAAATCGACGGCCACGGAACCCTCCCGCTTCTCTGTCGGCGACCGCGTCTTCCACATGAAGTTCGGCAACGGCAACATCGCCGCAATCGAAGGCAACAAGCTCACCATCGACTTCGACCGCGCCGGCCAGAAGCGTGTTCTGGATGGGTTTGTCGAGAAGGTGTAAGGAGGCCAAATCTCCTCACGTGCATCCCCCATTATCCCCGCACCGTCGATATCATGGCGCAAACCAGCGAAGTGCACTAATAATTACAGGCACAATTCTCGCGTTTGAACGAAACCTTGTACCGATCTCCCTCGACGCGAAGTGGATGGAGACATGTCCTGGACGAGCGCTGTTCGCGGCCTGCTGGAGCTGGGCGCGGCAAATGTCGCCGAGGGTGACCGCGAAGGCATCCTCGTCGCGAATGTCGCGGCTTGCGTGATCGTCGTCACCACGACCGGCTTTGCGCTCATCTACGCGCTCTACGGCGAACCAAGCCTGGTGCCGCTCGTCTACGCCAATCTCGCCCTGGCGGTCGCGGCCGCGCTGACGCCGCTTTTCCATCGGTTCGGGCGCGTCGCGTCAGGGCTTTGGGAATTCGGGATCTGCGTCGTGATCCTGGTGTGGATCGCTTCCTATGTCGGCAGAGATTCCGGCGTGCTGCTGACCCTGCTCGGCGTGACGCCGGTCGCCTTCGCGATCCTCGGGTTTCAGAACATCGCCTTGGTGGCGGTCTTGAGCGCCGTAACGACGATCACGGTCATCGCCGCATCCATCGCGTTTCCTCAGGCGCGGTCGGGTGTCTATGACGACACCCGTTTCCTGCAACTCCTCCATTCGTCGTCGATCATCACGCTCACGCTCATGTGCTTCGCAACGATCTACTATGCCTTCCACCTGGCGAGAGAGGCGCAGGGGCGGCTCGCCCGCCTGATGACGTCGATCATGCCGGACGAGATCGTGGCGCGCCTGCTGAGGAACGAGCGTGAAACGATCATCGACGAATTCGAGCATGCGACTGTTGTCCTGATCGACATCGTCCAGTTCGTGGCCCTGTCAAACAGCCTGGGGCCGGAACGGACGGTCAACCTGCTCAACGAGCTTTTCAGCGAGTTCGATCGCCTGGCCGCAGCAACCGGTGTCGAAAAGATCAAGACCATCGGCGATGCCTATCTTGCGGTGGCGGGCGTGCCCGCCCGGCACCCCACGCCCGAGAAGGCGGCGGCAGTGTTCGGCTTCGGCGCCATCGCCGCGGCCCGCGAGATCGGCGAACGCCATGGCGTCGTCCTCAAGCTGCGCGCTGGCATGGCCTCGGGATCGGTAACGGCTGGCGTGCTTGGGCGAGCGAAATACGCCTATGATATCTGGGGTGCACCCGTGAACCTTGCCGCGCGCCTGGAAGCGATCGGCAAGCCCGGCTGCATAACCACGACCGCGGAGGTCAGGCAGCGGCTAAACGGCCGCTTCGCGTTTTCCAGCTGCGGCCATGAGGACATCAAAGGCTTCGGCCCGACCGAAATCTGGGACATGCAGTTGCCGAACCGCGATGGAAGCGTGGCTGGCAGCCGGGCGGAGGCGGAAACATGAAGTGCGGCTCGCCGGACCAGCCACGCCTCAAACCATCTTGCGGTACACCAAGAACCCGGACTTCTCCGCCACCTTGTCATAGAGCGCCATCGCCGTCTCATTGGTCTCGTGCGTCTGCCAATAGACGCGCGGCGAACCGGCTGCGCGCGCCGCCTCGTAAACACCCTCGATCAGCGCCCGCCCGACACCCTTGCCGCGCGCCTCTGCATTCGTGAAGAGGTCCTGCAGATAGCAGTTCGGCTGGATCGCTGTCGTGTTGCGGTGATAAAGATAGTGGGTGAGCCCGATCAACCGCCCCTCGCTCTCGGCCACCAGCGCATGAACAGGCTCATAGGCATCAAAGAAACGCGACCAGGTCATGGCAGTGATCGCGGGGTCGAGCGCAGTTTCACCGGAACGGCCGTAAAAGGCGTTATAGCCGTCCCAGAGCGGCAGCCACTGTTCGTAGTCTGTCCGGGCTATCGGGCGGATGCGGAGGTTGTCGGTCATTTTTGGTCCTGTGGTAGATGAGGTGAAGGGGCACTGGCGGCTGGTCATCGCCGCCTGGTCATCGCCGATGTGATCGCCTGAACGTCGGTCATGACCGCGTCGCCCATGAAGACGATGTTTTCCATCGAACGCTCCCCGGCTTCGTGATGGCCGGCCCCGCAGGCATCGCGCACGACGATCGGCACGAGGCCGAGATCGGTTGCGTGGCGTACGGTCGGGTCGATGCCGATCTCGGTGGCGATGCCGCAGATCGCAAAGGAGGTGAGCCCGAGGTCGCGCAGGATCATGGCGAGCGGCGTGCCTTCAAAGGCAGAGAAAGTGATCTTGTCGAGGATAGCCTCGTCCGCGCGAGGCTGCAGCTCCGGCACCAGCTCGAAGCCCGGTGTGCCGCGCAGGAACCACGGATGCACGGCGTCCGGATCATCCGTCCGCTGCCAGGCCATCGCCTGGCGCATCTGGAAGGCACCCATCAGCGGCTTCGGCATCGACAGATGCCGCAGGAAGATCACCGGAAACCCGCCTGCCCGCGCCGCCTCAAGAACCTTCAGCACCTTTTCGGTAATCGCGGCGCCATTCTTCATCTGTCCGGTGATGCCAACCTGCATGTCGTAGACGACGAGCGCCATGCGCTCCGGACGGCAGAAATCCTCAAGCGTCTTTCCAATTTCCAGCTTCGCGGTCATAGCCTCTCCTCGGGGTCGCCTCCTCCGGCGCCCATTCCGCCAACATCTCGCGCCGGGAATGTGGCGCGCGTGTCCCGCAGTTGCAATACGGCGCAATGCGCTTCATGCAACTATTCGGATGGGTGTCTGCAATTGCGGCAACCGACGCGCCGGCCTGTTCCAAGAGCCATTCAAGCCTCATCCTCCCGCCGCGCCTTCTTCATCAAGGCGATCACCTCCTCGTCGCTCGTCTGCTCGAAGTCGCGGTAGTGCAGGCCGACGGCGCGGAAGGCGGCGGGTGTGGCGAGGCAGATGATGCGATCGACGGAGCTGCGCAACTCGTTGAGCTCGCCTTTCGGCGCGACCGGAACCGCCAGCAGCAGGCGGCGCGGCTGTGCCCGGCGCAAGGCCTTGATCGCCGCGCGCACGGTGCCGCCGGTGGCGATGCCGTCATCGACGAGGATCACGTCGCGGTCCTTCGGCGAGAGCGGTTGGCGATCGCCGAAATAAAGCGCGCGGCGGCGCAGGATTTCGGCGTGCTGGCGCCCGGTCTCCGCCTCCACATAGCCCTTTGCCGGGCGCACGAGCAGGATGGCCTGGCGGTTGAGAACAAGCTCGGGCTCCTCGCCGTCGACCAGGGCACCAAGTCCGAATTCCGCATGCCCGGGCGCGCCGATCTTGCGCACGATCAGGATATCGAGTGGCGCACCGATGCGAACGGCAATCTCATAGGCGACCGGCACGCCGCCCCTTGGCAGCGCCACCACCAGCGGGTTGGTCAGCGTCTCCCCCGCGATCGTCTCGGCGAGCTGCCGTCCGGCGTCCGTCCTGTCTTCGAAGAGCCATGTTCCCGTAAACACCTCACCTCTCCCAGACTGCGCCCGTCGCCGCGGGTCGGATCCCATTCAACGCACAAGGAGGCATTTGGTCCCGCAGAAACGCAACGAGAAGACCCGGTCGGGTTCCGCGATGTCCGGCCCTTGCTTTCAGGCCCGCTTTCCATGCCGTTTCGCGCGCCCCTGCCCAGTCCAGGGACATCTGCGCAGCTGCCACAAGGCACGCAAGAAGACGGGAGCGATCCACCATCCATCGGTTGCCCGGGTGCCCTTGTGAACAACCGTTCCAATCCTGACCAATCGGTAAAATTGCAACGGATTTCGCCGGGTTTCGTTAAGGCGCCCTCGCTACCAATTGGCCTCGCATATCTGGCTGAGACGCAAGCCGCCTTTGTTGATTTTAGCACGACAGGCCGTTTCGAAATGAGCTTTCTCCCTGCCATATCGATCATCGCTCTTCTGGCGATGCTCCCGGTCCTTATTTCGTTGCGGGCCTCGATGGTCGAGGGCGGCACGGACTTCGCCACGGCTTGCGCATTTGCAAGCGCCGCGACCCTGTTCATGTTGCTCTCCGAGTTTCCGACGCTGCAGCCGCTGTCGCTGATCGGCCTCGTGTTTCTGGCCGGCGCCTGCCTGCTCGTGCTCTGCGGTTTTCATCATGCGCTCGGCGTGCAAAGACGCACCTCGACAGCCCTCGTCGCAGCAGGGTCCCTGGCAGTCGTCGCGCTGCTGATCGCGGCATTCGGCGCACGGAGCACCACCTTGCATGCGCTCTCCGTCATCGGCATCGTCGCCGCCTTCGTGCTGATCATCGCCGTCTGTTCGCAGCACCGGCGCCAGGCGCCCGGCCCGGTGGAGCGGCTCTGCGTCATCGCTTGCGCGGCAACCGGCTGTTCGACGCTGCTTGCGGTCACCGTGCTTTCGCCAGCCGCCCATGTGGCCGCATCAGTTCCACCTCAACCCGTCAGCTGGGACTTTGCGTGCGCCGTGATGCGCTCCTTTTACCTGCCGGCGCTCTTCCTTGGCGTGATCCTGATGATCCAGAACCGGGTGATCGCCGACCTCAAGACGGCGATCGCGCGCGACGAGTTGACGGGTGCCCTGTCGCGGCGTGCCCTGCTCGATCTTGGCCAGCGGGCGCTTGCCACCAGTCTCGCACGGCAACAGCCGGTGTCCTTCCTGCTGCTCGATCTCGATTACTTCAAGCAGATCAACGATCGTTATGGCCATGCGGTCGGCGACGCTGCGCTCGGCCACTTTGCGGGCACCGTGGCTGCCTGCCTCACCGGCCGTGGCACGCTGGGGCGCATCGGCGGCGAAGAGTTCGGCATCGTCCTGCCCAATCACACGGAAGATAAGGCCTTCACGCTCGCCGAGGAGATCGGCCGCGTGGTGCGCGACACGCCGATCGGCCGCTTCGATCGGCCGATCCGGTTGACGGTGAGCATCGGCCTTGCCGAGGCCGTGCCGGGCGACACGATCAGCGACATCATGATCCGCGCCGACATGGCGCTCTACGACGCCAAGGCCGACGGGCGCGACCGCTGCACGATTGCCGGCCGCTTCCAGCCCGATGCCAGCGCGCGGGCGCTCGCTGGTGCAGCCGCGCAACTGCGCGCGGCCGACAGCCGCAGCTTCGAGCCGAGGCTGTTGCGCGATACCGGCTGACCCTGTGGCCTGCCCCTGCGACCCGTCCCCCCTGCGGCTTGTAATGCCGCGTCCTAAACCTATGTGAGCTTGGCCAAGTCATGTCTCCCCGGACCGCAACCGGTTCACCGACACACGCGGCCATTCGAAACGCCAAGGCGACCTCTCACGCGTCTGAGGGACGCGCGCCGCTGCAGGAGGAAAATCATGTTGCGTGCTGTTCGCGCTCTCTTCGTTGCCGGTCTCGCCGCCTTTACGGCGACCGCCCTGCCCGCGCGCGCCGAAACGGTCGGCGAGGTCGGTGTCGACTGGCTCGGAAACGATATCATGGTCGATGCCGTCACCGACCCGAAGATCAAAGGCGTCACCTGCCACGTCACCTATTTCGACCGCAGCGTCATCGACAGGCTGAAGAACGGCAACTGGTTCGAGGACCCGTCGAACAACTCGATCGCCTGCCGGCAGACCGGTCCGATCGAAATCGGCGACATCGATCTCTCAAGGGAAGGCGAGGAAGTGTTTCGCGCCGGGCTTTCGCTCGTCTGGAAGAACCTGCTGGTCACAAGGATTTACGATCGCAAGAACGATACGTTGATCTATCTCGCGCATTCACGTGAATTGACCGACGGCTCGGCCAAGATGTCGATCACCACCATTCCGCTCTACGGACAGACGGTAACCTGGCAGAACGGAAAGCCGCAGTAGCAGCGGCCCTGCCGCCTGTATCAGCCTGCAAGGCAATCCGTCATGGAGGTGTGAAGCGCCCGCCCCTTCACGGACGCTTCCGGAACCTCGTCAGAGCGGAACGAGGCGAAGTGTGTGGGAGCACCTCGTCCCGGATCTGCGTGCTCAATAGGACGTCGGCGGGACTATGCCCTGATAGTAGTCGCCATCACCGCCCTGATAACCGCCGAACGGCTGACGTTCACGATAGATCGGGGTCGGCGTAGAGGTTCTGCTGATGCTGCCCGTCGCCATCGTATCGACCGGCGCAGCGTAGTGCTTCGTCATCGGCGTGGTCTTGTGCATGTTCTGCGTTCCGGGAGGATTGTTGGAGTCGATGCCCGGATAATAGCTATCGGCCAAAGCCGGCCCGGCTACCAACATCGTTACGGAGAACGCGACTAAAAGTTTCCTGACAGAGATTGTCATGAGTTCAACTCCTGTTTGGGGACAGGCACCCGGCCTCCATTCGGGCACCCAGCAACACCGCTAAATTAGTACAAGTATTGCTGCCAGCCACATGACGTTTTGTCACAATGGCATCGCCCAAGCGTGAAGATCATTGCCGAAGTTTAACTTGACCGGAGACTCCCCCAAACTGCCCGAGCAGAGCCGAAACGCAAAGTACCCCGGTGGCGATGCCACCGGGGTACTTGTCAATTCTACCGGCAGTCGAACTCAGGCTGCCTGCGCCAGTTCGTCGGCGATGACCGTGTCGAGGTTGAGGAAGCAGACCATGGTCTTTTCCAATGCGACGATGCCACGGCAGAAGGCGCGCTGTGCTTCCGGAATGATCTCCGGCGCCGGCTGCAGCGCCTCGCTCTTGATCGTCATCATGTCGGAGACCTGCTCGACCAGCAGGCCGACGAGCTTTCCGGCGATGTCGGTGACAATGATCGCCGAGCGCTCCGACGGTTCGGTCATCTTCATGCCGAGGCGCGCTGCCATGTCGATGACCGGGATCACCGCGCCGCGCAGGTTGATGAGGCCGAGCACGTAGGGCGGCGTGTGCGGCATCGGGGTTACCGGCGCCCAGCCGCGGATTTCGCGGATCGCCATGATGTCGATGCAGAATTCCTGGTCGCCGAGATGGAACGATACGATTTCGAGATAGGCGCCGGACTGCTTGATTGCGTTTGTCATGGTCAGAATTCTTCCCAGTTCTCACCGGAGGCCGTCGTCGACGGCACGGAGCCCGGTTTGTTGCCGAATGCGCCCGCCAGCTTGCCCATCAGGGCCTTTGCGGGAGATGGAGTTGGAAACGACGCCATTTTGGCGGTGCCGATCTTGCGCAGCGGCACCGCTTCGCTGGTGCCCTTGGCGGCTGGCCGCTGAACGGTCGAAGCCGGAGATATCTTCGCCTGCACCGGGGCGGCCGTCCTTGCCAATGGCGCTGCCGGCGCCGGCGCCAGGGTGGGCATGACACGCTGCATCGTGTGGCCCTCGCGGAACTGGCCGACGAGGCCAGTGAGGCGCTCGGCGTCCTGCGCCAGCGTATGGCTCGATGCATTGGTCTGCTCGACCATGGCCGCATTCTGCTGCGTCATCTGGTCGAGCTGCCCGACGGCGGTGCTGATCTCGTTGAGACCGGTCGACTGTTCGCGCGCCGCCATGACGATCGAGGTCATGTGTTCGTTGATGCGCGCCACGTCGGTGCCGATCCGGCCAAGCGCCTCGCCCGTCGCCCGGACGAGCTTGACACCGCTGCCGACCTCGTTGCCGGAGCGGCTGACGAGCGCCTTGATATCCTTGGCGGCACCGGCGGCGCGCTGCGCCAGCTCGCGCACCTCCTGCGCGACCACGGCGAAGCCCTTTCCGGCTTCGCCTGCTCGCGCCGCCTCGACGCCGGCGTTCAGCGCCAGAAGGTTGGTCTGGAAGGCGATCTCGTCGATGACGTTGATGATCTTGCCGATCTCGTTCGAAGCACTTTCGATGCGCGCCATGGCGGCGATCGCCTCGCCGACGATACGGCCGGATTCTTCCGCATTGGTGCGCGTCTCGCCGACCATGCGGCTTGCCTCTTCGGCGCGCTGGGTCGCGGTGCGCACCGTCACGGTGATTTCATCGAGTGCCGCCGAAGTCTGTTCCAGCGAAGCGGCCTGCCGCTCGGTGCGGCGCGCCAGATCGTCGGCAGCACTGCGCATCTGCCGGCCGTTGGATTCGATCGAGAGCGCATTTTCCTTGACGCTCGAAAGCACGACACGGAGCCGTTCGACCGTCTGGTTGAAATTCTGGCGGAGCTGATCGAGGTTGCCGTCGAAGGGCCGGTCGATCGCAACGGCGAGATCGCCATCGGCAAGCTGCGTCAGGGCACGGCCGAGATTGTCGATCGCCGCCTGGATGCGGCGCACCGCCTCCTCGCGCTCGTTCTGCTGCTCCTCGCGCTCCTTCTCGATTTCGCGCCGGCTGCGTGCAGCACTCTGTTCGAGCGACTGCTTCTCGATCGCCGACAGGCGGAAGAGATCGACAGAGCGCGCCATGGCGCCGATTTCGTCGCCGCGGTCGAGCGCCTCGACCTTGGCTGCAAGATCACCGTTCTGGATCTGCTGCATGCCATTGCGCAGGTTGAGAATGCCGGTGCGGAGCGTGCTGCCGTGGAACCAGAGCAGATAAAGCAGCGTCGCCATCGCCAGCAGTCCCGCGGCCACCTGAAGCTGGAACGCCTGGTCGGACACCGTGCGCGCCTCGGCAACGCGCGCCTGCACCAATGCGGTCGCTGCTTCGGAAAGTCCGGTCAATGCCGTGGCGACCCGTTCGCCGGCGCCATCGATCGCATCGTCGATCTTGCCGAAGTCGTCGGCCGAAGCCTTGCCTTCGATCAGCATCTTCAGGTCCGTGCCGATCGCCCGGCGCAGTTCCGCGACATCGGCGTCATAGGTCGAAAGCGCATCCGTGCGACCGAGCAGCTGGGCAAGCGCCTTGATATCGGCGGATTTCGTTTCGAGCAGTTTCAGGATGCCGGCAATGCTTGCGGCACGCGCCGGCTGGATTGCTCCCTCGTCGCGATCGATGATGCTGTCCATCGCATTGAGCACGAGATTGGTCGTCGCAAGGCGGATTTCGTCGACGGTCGTCAGGCCGTTCTGCGCCGCGATCGCACCGTGCAATGCGTCATTCGCACGACTGCCCTCATACCAGCCAACCCCGAGCACGGAGCCAAAGCCGACAAAAGCGGCGCCGGCAAGCGTCGCCAGCCGCTGGCTCACGGAAAGATTGCGTTTCAGGGAGGGAGATGTGGCAGTCATAGGGAGTCCATGGTCACGGATCCGCGTGCTGCGGAGTCCTCCTACGATCGATACGGAAAACCGGGGCCGATAAAGCCGGCTGACCTCATGTCATATCGGAGAGCGAACACTCCTCCCGCGTGGAAAAACACTGTCAAACAGACCTTAAACATTCGCTAAGGCGGGCGCCCAATCCCCAGGGAAAACGGCTATTTCAATATTTGCGCATATGCGCTGCAAGCCCTGGTTTTCCAGCACTTGCAGACACAATCGTTCGGAGCTCCGGAACCATTTCCACCATTTTCGGGCGCCCGACTACCGATCCCCGAAGACACTTGGAAAACGGCCCGCCTTCCCCTTGCCCCGTGAACTGCTATGATGACGCCATGAACACGAAGACCCAGCGCTCGATCCGCCTTCCCCTTGCCGCAAGCCTTGCGGCCGGGGTCGCTGTTGTCATGCTGCTTGCCTTCCGCGGCTGGATGGAGAACGGCGCCG
This sequence comes from Ensifer sp. 2TAB8, assembly GCF_052115125.1. Taxonomy (NCBI): domain Bacteria; kingdom Pseudomonadati; phylum Pseudomonadota; class Alphaproteobacteria; order Hyphomicrobiales; family Rhizobiaceae; genus Ensifer; species Ensifer sp. 2TAB8. The sequence continues at coordinate 243,573 of NZ_JBFRGB010000002.1, forward strand.
AGATGTTCCTGGCGCTTGCCCAGTCCGGCCTTTCCTGGTGCTTTTAGAGCGACCACAATCCTGTGACTTGCCCTCTCCTCGGATTTAACCCGAGGACTAACCTTCTCCCGGCATGCGGGGAGAAGGTCGCCGCAGCGGAATGAGCGGCGGTCCGTAACGAGCGAGGTTACTCACCACAACCTGCGGCAATTGTCCCATTTGCGCGCCCCCGGTGAAGGCGGTATCAAGAAGCGATCAACCGGACATGGCCATCGCTGGCCCCAACTAAATCGGTAGCACGCATGAAAACCATCCGCATCGTCCTCTGGGCCGCCGTCGTCGTCATGGCGGGCATTCTGGGCTGGCTGACCTATGAAATGACCCAGTCGAAGCAGCAGGCCGCATCCGGCCCCTTCGGCGTTCCCTTCACGCTGGTCGCCCAGGACGGCAAGGAAATCACCGAGAAGGCCTTCACCGGCAAACCGACCGCCCTCTTCTTCGGCTTCACCCATTGCCCCGAGGTCTGCCCGACGACGCTGTTCGAACTGAACGGCTGGCTGGAAAAGGTCGATCCCGAAGGCAACAAGCTGCAGGCCTATTTCATCACCGTCGATCCCGAGCGCGACACGCCGGAAATCCTCGGCCAGTACGTCTCCAACGTCTCCAAGCGTATCACCGGCATTTCCGGCCCGGCCGACAAGGTCATGGAGATGGTCAAGGGCTTCCGCGTCTATGCCAAGAAGGTACCGGTCGACGCGGCCCAGCCGAATGGCGACTACACCATGGACCATACGGCCTCCGTCTTCCTGCTCGACGCCAACGGCCATTTCTCCGGCACGATCGCCTATGAGGAGAACCCGGAAACGGCGGTCAAGAAGCTGGAAAACCTGACCAAGGGCTAAGCCCCTTTTATCGTGACGTGAAGTTGCAAGCGCCGGCCCTGTCCGGCGCTTTGCCTTTGAGGGGCAATCGTGATAGCGCACAGCACACGATTGCCGCCGCCCAGCGCGCCGCCTTTACGGCATGGCTCGATGCGGGACGCGTGGATTGCCAGCCCGAAGGACAGAGCCTTGAGTGAGATCAGACTTTTCGTCACCACCACCGAGAAGCAGGCAGAAGCCGTCCTCGACCGCCTGAGCGAGGTCTTCGGCGAAGAGGACTTTGCCATCGGCACGACGGAAGTCGATGAAAAGCGTGACGTCTGGGAAGCCTCGATCTACATGATGATCGCCGACGAGGCAGGCGTGAGCGAACGCCTCACCGAGGCGCTTGCCGCAGATTTCGCCCATCTTCCGATCGAGCGCGAAGTGCTGCCGGATATCGACTGGATCGCCAAGTCGCTGGAAGGCCTGGCGCCGGTGCGCGCCGGCCGCTTCGTCGTGCACGGCTCGCATGACCGCGACAAGGTGAAGACCGGCGAAATCGCCATCGAGATCGACGCCGGCCAGGCCTTCGGCACCGGCCACCACGGCACGACAGCCGGCTGCCTCGAAGTGCTGGCCACCGTCGCGCGGACCCGCACCGTGCGCAACGTGCTCGACCTCGGCACCGGCAGCGGCGTGCTCGCAATCGCTGCCTGGAAGCTGATGCACGTACCGGTGCTTGCCACCGACATCGACCCGATCGCCACCCGCGTCGCCGAAGAAAACGCCCGGGTGAACGGCGTCGTCACCGGCATGACCTTTGCGACCGCCCCCGGCTTTCATTCCACCGCCTTCAGCGCCAACGGCCCCTTCGATCTCATCATCGCCAATATCCTGGCCCGCCCGCTGATGAAGATGGCGCCGCAGCTCGTCGCCAACCTCGCCCCCGGCGGCTCGGTCATTCTCTCAGGCATTCTCGCCGAACAGCGCTGGAAGGTGCTCGCCCATTACAACGGCCAGCACCTGCGCCACGTCCGCACCATCTGGCGCAACGGCTGGGTGACGATTCATCTGGAGAAGTGAGGCGAACGGGCGCCTGGGACTGCCTTCATTGTTGATGTGACAGCCCCTAATCCGCCTGTCGGCACCTTCTCCCCGCAGGCGGGGCGAAGGGTCATCGCGGCGCTCTTTTGCCCAATCATCACCGCCGGCTTGTCGCCAAGCCATGCCGAACTGTGTCCCGGGCCTCCGGCCCGTCCCCTCGCCCCGCCTGCGTGGAGAGGGTTGGGTTGAGGGGTAATCTTCAAAGAAATTCAGCGGTGCCAATGTTTCGACAATGCTCTGTGAAGGCAACGAGCACGGACGGGACGGCAAACGGAGCGTCAAACAACAAACCCGGAAAAAACGAAAAGGCCGCCGCGTCTATCATGACGGGCGGCCTTTCGAAACAAAGGCGATGCCAGTGGCATCGCCTGCTGGTTGGCTTGTGGCCAACCATGCCCGCGAGCCTGAGGAGGAGGAGTGCTCGAGCGGGCGTCTACCGTTCCGAAGCTGACCACCCTTGAGGGAGGAGGAGAACAGAGTGACCAACTATTCTCGGAACCGCAGCTTTTTGAACCACCGGATGTTCGTCCGTGTTCGTTGAGGCGGCTTATAAACCATTATTCCGATAGAGAAAGGGATTTCTGAGCATGGGTGCCATGCGCTGAGCGCATATGTATGGTAAATGGGCAATTGCTCTCGTATCGCAGCACAACTCCAGCTTTGCACGGAGCGGGGATCAGGCCGCCCCGCAGGATATCGCCTCTTTCCTCCAAAGGGCCATTTCCGCTAACATGGCCCATCTTTTCCCGCGGTTTGCCGCTCAATCTACCGGAATTCCCCCATGTTTCAGTCTTTTGAAGTCACCTCCACGCCGCAATTCGGCAAGGAGCGCACCGAAGCCCTGCGCGCGTCCTTCGCAGCTCTCGGCATCGACGGCTTTCTCGYGCCGCGCGCCGACGAGTTCCAGGGTGAATATGTGCCCGCCTCCTCCGAGCGCCTCTCGTGGCTGACGGGCTTCACCGGTTCGGCCGGCGTCGCCCTCATCACCAAGCATGAAGCCGTCGTCTTCGTCGACGGCCGTTACGTCACCCAGCTGAAGGAGCAGGTCGACGGCTCCGTCTTTACCGGTGGCGACCTCATCGGCGAACCGCCGCATCTCTGGCTGGAAAACCATGGATCCAAGGGCTTCAAGCTCGGCATCGATCCCTGGGTGCATACTGGCGCGGAAGTGCGCCGGCTGGAAAGGGCGCTCGCGACGCTCGGCGGCTCGCTCGTCTTCCTCGATCACAACCCGCTCGACAAGATCTGGGCGAACCGCCCCGCAGCCCCGCTCGGCAAGGTCACCATCCAGCCGATCGAGCATGCCGGCGAACTCGCCAAGGACAAGATCGCAAGAATCGCTGCGGGCCTTTCCAAGGCCGACGCGAGCGCCGTGGTGCTGACGGACCCCTCCTCCGTGGCCTGGGCCTTCAACATCCGCGGGTCCGACGTACCGCATACGCCGCATCCGCTCGCCCGCGCGATCATTCACGCCGACGGCCGCGCCGAGCTTTTCCTCGACAAGCGCAAGACCGGCATCGAGCAGGAAGCCTATCTCACCCAGATCGCCGAGATCGTCCCGCCTTCGACCTTTGACGACCGCCTGCGCGCACTGGGCACCGCCGGTGCCGCAGTCATGCTCGATCCGGACCTCGCCTCCTTCGCCATCTCCGAGCTGATCCGCGCCAAGGGCGGCAAGGTGGTCGAAGCGGTCGACCCGGCCCGCCTGCCCCGTGCCCAGAAGAACAAGGCCGAGATCGACGGCTCGACCCGTGCCCACCTGCAGGACGGCGCTGCCATGGTCGAGTTCCTCGCCTGGCTGGACAAGCAGCAGCCCGGCACGGTCACCGAGATCGGCGCCACCAACCAGCTCGAATCTGCCCGCGCCACCGTCGGCGAGCGCATGCAGAACCCGCTGAAGGACATCTCCTTCGACACGATCTCCGGTGCCGGCGCTCATGCGGCGATCATGCACTACCGTGTCACCACGGCCACCGACCAGGCGATCGAAGCGGGCACCATGTTCCTGATCGATTCCGGCGCGCAGTACATCAACGGCACCACCGACATCACCCGCACGGTGGCGATCGGCGCGGTACCTGAGGAACAGAAGCGCTTCTTCACGCTGGTGTTGAAGGGCATGATCGCGATCAGCACGGCTCGCTTCCCCAAGGGGTCGCGCGGCGTGGACCTCGATCCGTTGGCCCGTATCGCGCTCTGGAAGGCAGGCGCCGACTATGCCCACGGCACCGGCCACGGCGTCGGCTCCTATCTCTCGGTGCATGAGGGCCCGCAGCGTATCGCCCGGCTTTCCACGCAGGAGCTTCTGCCCGGCATGATCCTTTCGAACGAGCCCGGCTACTACCGCCCCGGCGCCTTCGGCATCCGCATCGAAAACCTCATCGTGGTGCAGCCGGCAGCAATGGTGGACGGTGGCGACCTGCCGATGCTCGGCTTCGACACGATCACCTATTGCCCGATCGACCGCCGCCTGGTGCTGCCGGCACTGCTGACCGACGAGGAACTCGACTGGCTCAACGCCTATCACGCCGAGACGCGTGAGAAACTCACGCCGCTGCTTGCCAGCGACGACACCCGCGCCTGGCTGAAGGCCGCGACGGAAGCGCTTTCACGCTGAGTCAGGCAGTCACTGCAAAAACGATGACGCCGCGCTCTCTGGGCGCGGCGTTTTGCTTTTCCCATATCGGATGCTGCGAGCCCTACATCACCAGGTGCCGGATCACCATCACCACGACCCAGCCGATAACGAGCATGCGCAGCGTCGAGAGGTTCAGCCCGAGCGCTATGGCAAAGGCGATGAACATGGCGATCGTCACGTCGAGCCCGCCATAGACGAAGGCCGGAGCCACCAGCGTCGTCAGCACGGCCGCCGGAACGGCGTTCAGCGCCGCTTCCAGCCGCGGCGGGATCTGCTTCATCTGGGTGATCAGGATGTAGCCACCGAAGCGCGTCAGGAAGGTCGCGACGGCCGCCGCGATGATCAGGTAGATGAGATTGAGATGTTGCGGGTCCATGCTCAAGCCTCCTTCTCGACAACCGGCGCCGCGGCCTGTCCGCTTGGCGGCAGGATGGCGGCAAGCAAGATGCCCGCGAGCGCGCCGATGCTGACATGCCAGGGCGAGCCGACGAAATGCATGCCGGCAACCGACGCCAGCGCCGAGACGGCAACGATCGGCAGGAAGCGGTCGCGCTTGCGGAAGCCCATGACCAGCCCCATGAAATAGACCGGTAGCAGCACGTCGAGGCCGATCGCCTTGGGATCGCCGATCATCTGCCCGAAGATCGCTCCGACCAGCGTGTTGATGATCCAGGGAACATAGATGACGAGGCCGAAGCCGAGGTACCAGGCAAAGGTGATTGGCAAGCCACGCTCGCCGCGCTTCTCGGTCTCCGCATATTGCGGATCGACCAGCAGGAAGAAGGCAAGGAACTTCTGCCCGAAGGTGAAGTGCCGGACATATTTGGCGATCGAGGCCGAATAGAGCACGTGGCGGAAGTTGACGGCAAAGACCGAGAGCACGACCAGCCAGGGCTGGACGTGATTGCCGAAGAGCTCGATGCCGACCATCTGGCTGGCACCTGCATAGACCGTCGCGCTCATGAACACGGCATCCGCGATGGTAAAGCCGTTGTCCACCGCAAGCGCGCCGAACAGCGCACCGAAGGGCGACGCCGCCAGCATGATGGGAAAGCCGCCGCGGACCCCTTCCCAGAATTCATCTTTTTTCATGGAAACCTCCGCCGGCCGAGGCGATGAGGTGCGCCGTGCGGCCGGTGCCGGACTGATAGGCGCTCACGCCCCCGGCAACAATTCAAATGCGCTGATACAATGATTGAATTTTATGATGCCTGACGGCGGCAGGCTTGAACGAAATGCGCACCGCACGAAAAATCGCTGCGCTTTGCCTGCACAAAGCAGCGGCCCGTGGGGACCGCTGCCCTTGCTTCGCCTGGGCCTTAGGTCTTCGCCTGGCCCTTACTTTTTCGCCTGAAACGTATGTTCGATGCCCGGGAAGCTGCGCGCCTTTACCTCTGCCGCATAGGCCTCTGCCGCCTTGGAGATCGCCGGTGCGAGCTCGGCGAAGTGCTTGACGAAGCGGGGCTTGAAATCGTTGAAGAGGCCGAGCATGTCGTCGGAGACGAGGATCTGGCCGTCGCAGGCGGGTGACGCGCCGATGCCGATGGTCGGCGAGCGCAGCTCAGCGGTGATGTCACGGGCGACCGGCTCGACCGTGCCCTCGATGACGATCGCAAAGGCGCCGGCATCGTCAATCGCCTTGGCGTCGCGGCGAATTTTTGCCACTTCCTTGTCATTGCGACCAACCGAGCGATAACCGCCTGTCGTGTTGACGAGCTGCGGCATCAGCCCGACATGACCGAGAACCGGAATACCCCGGCTGACGAGAAACTCGACCGTCTCGGCCATCTCCGCGCCACCCTCGAGCTTCACCGCGCTGCAGCCGGTTTCCTTGAGGATGCGCGCGGCACTGCGGAACGCCTGTTCCTTCGATTCCTGATAGGAGCCGAAAGGCATGTCGATGACGACGCAGGCGCGCTCCGAGCCGCGCATGACCGCCTGGCCATGGGCGATCATCATTTCCAGCGTCACGCCGACGGTCGTATCCAGCCCGTAGAGCACCATGCCGACGGAATCGCCGACCAGCAGGAAATCCACATGCGGATCGAGCAACCGGGCAATCGGCGTCGTGTAGGCGGTAAGGCTGACGATCGGGCGATCGCCCTTCAGCGCTTCGATGTTGGCGGGGCTGAGCCGGCGCTTGGCGGTTTGCACGCTCATGTCAGGCAACCTTTGCAAAATGCGCGGATTTCGGGGCGATCACGCGATTGTCGAGTAGTTTGGTCGTGCCGAAGCGCACAAAGAGCAGCAGCAGCACCGGACGGTCGCCGATCGTTTCGATCGTCTCCAGCGTCTCCGGATCCCTGACGGCAACGACTTCCGGCTTGGCCAAGGGTTCGCTGGCCAGAAACGCGGCAACCGCCTTTTCGAGTGCCGCGACGTCGCTGACGCCGGAGGCAACCAGCCGTTCTGCCTCTTCCAGCGCCTTCGGCACGATCGCCGCGGCGCGGCGCTCTTCGGGCGTCAGGTAAACATTGCGCGACGAGCAGGCGAGCCCATCGGCCTCGCGCACCGTCGGCACGCCGATGACGGTCACCGGCTGGGCGAGGTCTTCCACCATGCGGCGGATGATCTGCAATTGCTGGAAATCCTTCTCGCCGAAATAGGCGCGGTCCGGCTGGACGATATTGAAGAGCTTGGTGACCACCGTGGCGACACCGGCGAAATGGCCGGGGCGGACCGACCCTTCAAGCTCGCTGCCGAGTGTCGGCACGTCGACCACCGTTTCCATCGGCCGCGGATACATGTCGTCAACCCCGGGCGCGAAGAGATAGTCGACGCTGCCCGTTTCCAGCATCGCCTGGTCGCGGGCGAGATCGCGCGGATACTTGGAGAGATCTTCGTTTGCGCCGAACTGCAACGGATTGACGAAGATGCTGGCGACGACGATGTCGTTTTCCTCGCGCGCGCGGCGCATCAGTTCCATATGGCCGACATGCAGGTAGCCCATGGTCGGCACCAGGCCGACCGACTTGCCTGCGCGGCGATGTTCCGCAAGCGCAAAGCGCAGTTCGGCGATGGTGGTGAAAGTCTTCATCTCCGGACCCTCCAATCCGCGAACGCCCGACCCGAAAGGGTAGCGGCGCCCTGCCCTGCGGCAAGCGGCAAGCCTGCTGCGTCAGTGGGCATCTGCACAAATTTCGGCTGCAATCCTCTATCTTGTGCAGCGCAAAAAAACAATCGGATTGATGACAGCTTCGTGACGCCGTGCCGCGCTTGACTTCCATCGACAGCCTGTCACGGTTGGCCCTCGACGCGACTGCAACTCACGCTGGAGAAAGAGATGAAGACCTGCCTGCGCGCCCTTGGGATCCTGCTGCCGGCGCTCGCCTTCGCCGGTGCGGCCGAAGCCAAGATTCCGCTCGTCAACGCCACCTGCCCCGGCAAGATCGAGGTTCACGCCGATGAGGGCGGGCCGGTCTACATCAACGGCAAGGAAGCCAAGCTCAAGATATTCAACGACAACTACTACGAGGCGCATGGCGCTGGCGTTACCATCTCCTTGAGCATCAATCCCGATGGATCACCAAGCGTCTCCTACACCGGCAAAGGCGGTGCCAACGGCGTCTGCACGCTGAACTAGGGCGCACGAACCCGACGGCGACCGAGAACGGCTACGACCCGGATCGAAAATCCGACCGCACCAAAAGCGGCAAAGGGCGTTGACCGTCCCGGCGCTCGAACGTGTTCGCACGTGCGTAAAGCCTCGCGAACGGTGGCGAGCGGCAACGAAGCCGCGCGACTGTCCCGTGATCAGCCCCGCGGCGCTGCACTCGGGTCTGTGCGGATCGCGTCGAGAACCCATTCGCGAAAGGCTGCGATCTTAGGCTGTGCGGCGTTCGCCTCGGGATAGACGAGATAGTAGGCGAAAGCCTCGATATGCGTTTCTTCGGCCAGTTGGAGCAGCCGCCCCGCTTCGATGTCCGGCACCACCATCGCTGCTGGCAGCAGGCCCGCCCCAAGCCCCGCGATCACGCCCTGCAACAGAAGGCCGGTGTCATCGAAAGAAGGTCCGAGCGGCAGCACCGTTTCTGCGAGATTCTGCGCCTGCAGCCAGAGGCTCCACCCTTTCCGGTCGGCGTCCTGCACCTTCGGCCAGGAGGCCAAATCCGCGGGACTCGTCGGCAGTCCCAGGCGCTCGACCAATGCCCTTGCAGCCACAGGCACCATCTCGACCGAAAGCACGTGATCGCTGCGCAGCCCCGGATAGCGGCCATGACCATGGCGAAAGGCGACGTCGATGCCGCTGCGCGAAAAGTCGACCAGCGCGTTGCTGGTGACGATCTGCAGGTCGATCTCGGGATGGACATCGCGAAACGACGCCATGCGCGGAACGAGCCAAGCGGACGCGAAGAACGACGTGGCGCTGACCGTGAGCACGCCGTTGTCGGCCGAATTGGCGACACGCTTCGATGCCTCGGTGATCTGACGGAAAGCGTTGCGCACCGGCGGCAGGTAATCCCGCCCCGCATCCGTCAGGAAGATGCCGCGATTCACCCGAACGAATAGCCTGACGCCGAGATGCTGTTCCAGCACCTTCAACATCTGGCTGACTGCGCCCGGCGTCACGCACAGCTCTTCGGCCGCAGCCTTCACCGAGAGGTGGCGGGCAGCAGCCTCGAAGGCGCGCAGTGCGTTCAGGGGTGGGAGCTTCGAATCCATCGTTTAGAAATTCTAACCTGAATCCCGCATTATTTATGGTTTGTCCCTGCCAAAATAACCGGAATATAAGGCTTCATGCAACCGGTGTCATCGCACAGGCCCCGGTAATTGAGTGAGGAATTATAATGCTAATGTCAGAAAGCAGTCTCGATCCCACCGTGCCGGGAGGATCAACCGCGATGACGGCCGACACCACTGGGCTTGCCTATCTTGGGCTGACGGAGATCGGAGCCTTGATCCGCGATCGGGCTCTCACCTCGCGAGACGTGGTCGAAGCCCAGCTTCGGCGTATTGCGGCACTCGATAAGGAGCTCAAGAGCTACGTCCTCGTGCTTGAGGATTCGGCCCGGGCTCAAGCCGACGAGGCTGACAGCGAAATTGCGGCAGGACGGTATCGCGGCCCGCTCCATGGCGTGCCGATTGCCGTCAAGGATCTGTTCTGGCTGAAGGGCGAGCCGACTGCGGCGGGCACCACGGTCCACCGGACCTTCGTGCCGGACGAAGACGCAACGGTGGTGCGGCGTCTACGCGAAGCCGGCGCGGTGCTGATCGGCAAGACGCAGTTGTCCGAAGGCGCCTATTCCGACCACCACCCCTCGGTGACGCCGCCGCGGAACCCCTGGGATGGCGATTACTGGCCGGGCATCTCCTCGAGCGGCTCAGGCGTGGCCACGGCGGTGGGGCTTTGCTACGGCGCGCTAGCCTCCGACACCGGCGGCTCCATCCGCTGGCCGTCGGCGGCAACCGGCGTGACCGGCCTGAAGCCCAGCTGGGGTCGCATCAGCCGACACGGCAGCTTCGCCCTCGCCCCCTCGCTCGATCATGTGGGCACCATGGCGCGCAGCACCGTCGATGCGGCCGCCATGCTCGCCGCAATTGCCAGCTCCGACCCGCGCGACCCGACCGCGCTCCTCGATCCGGTCCCGGATTACTCCGCTGCCGCCAGGATCGGTGGACAAGGGCTCAGGATCGGCATCGACCCGGCCTGGAACGGTGCCGATGTCGATCCGCAAACACAGGCTGCGCTGGCTGCGGCCCTCGCCGTGTTCGCCGATCTGGGTGCCGAGATCGTCGAAGTCCGGTTTCCCGACGTCACCCGAATTGTCGCAGACTGGGTGCCCAACTGTGCGGTCGAGGCAGCTGTTGCCCATGAGGCAAGCTTTGCTGCGCACAGGGATCAATATGGTGCGGTTCTGGCCGGCGTCATCGAAGCCGGCCAGAACCTCTCCGGCACCGACTACCAGAAGATCCTGCTCAGGCGCGCGGCGTTTCGCGGCGAGGTCGATGCGCTGTTTTCGTCGATCGACCTGCTGCTGACGCCGGTTCAGCCCTTTGCGCCGCTGACGCTGAAAACCGTCGCGACGCTTGGCGAGCAACCGGAGCTGATTACTATGCTGCAGCGCTACACCTGCCCGTTCGACATGAGCGGGCACCCGACGCTCACCTTGCCCGGCGGCTTCAGCGACGCCGGCATGCCGATCGGGCTGCAACTCGTGGCCGGCCACCTCAATGAGGCGACCCTCGTGCGCGGCGGCGCCGCCTTTCAGTCCGCCACCTTCTGGCATCACAGACATCCGGGGATCTGACATGCACCCTCATGCGCGAAACGACAGCGTCTTCTATGGCTGGGCGGTGGTCGCTGCCGCCTTCAGCATCACCTTCGTGGGCTTCGGCAGCGCCTATACCTTCAGCGCCTTCGTCGAGCCGCTGCAGCGCGATCTCGACGCCTCGCGCGGCTCGGTGGCGCTCGTCTTCTCACTGGCAGGCTTCCTCTATTTCGGGCTCGGTATCGTCTCCGGCCCGCTTGCCGACCGCTTTGGCGCGCGGCCGCTTGCCATGCTCGGCATGCTCTTCGTCGGCCTTGGCCTTGCCCTAGCCAGCCAGGCCCGCAGCATCGTCGAGGTCTACGCCGCCTACGGTATCGGCATCGGTCTTGGTGTCGGCCTTGCCTATGTGCCGGCGATCGGCACGGTGCAGCGCTGGTTCGTGGCGCGTCGCGGCCTTGCGTCCGGCCTTGCGGTGAGCGGCATCGGCGTCGGAACCCTGGTCATGCCGCCACTCGCCACCTGGCTGATCGCTTGCCTCGGCTGGCGAGACGCCTATCTCGTCCTCGGCTTGCTCGCAGCCCTGGTCGGCGTCGCTATGTCCGCCCTGCTCGTCAACGATCCGCGCGACCGCGGCACCGGTCCCGACGGGACCACCGTCGACACGCGTGCCACGGCAAAACCCGCCTCGGGAGCGACGGTCGCCGAGGCCGTCCGAACCTCGCAGTTCATCGGCCTTTACGCCGCCTGCCTGCTCGCAGCCTTCGGCGTCTTCGTCCCCTTCGTGCATCTGGTGCCCTATGCACTCGACCACGGCCTGGATCAGGCTTCCGCAGTCCTCCTGCTCGTCGCCATCGGCATCGGCAGCACGCTCGGGCGCTTCCTGCTCGGCAGCCTCGCCGACCGCAAGGGGCGACAGGTCTTCCTCGTCGCCATGTTTGCCGGCATGGCCGCCTCGCTCTTTATCTGGGCCTTTGCAGGCAGCTTCTGGCCGCTCGCCATCTTCGCGCTGGTCTTCGGGGTCTTCTACGGCGGCTGGGTCGCCATCCTGCCGGCCGTGGTCATGGACTATTTCGGCGGGCGCCATGTCAGCGGCATCATCGGCGCGCTCTACACCAGCGTCGCGATCGGCACGCTCATCGGCCCAAGCGCCGCCGGTTTCGCCTTCGATTTCAGCCACAGCTATACACTGCCTATCCTCGCGGGAGCCGCAGCCAACATCCTCGCCGCAATCGTCGCGATCGCGACCGTGCGCGCACCGAGACGCGCGATCGTTGCAAGCTGACCGGAGTTCGCATCCAGAACCACCGGCGAGAGGCGCGACGATCGCATCGGTCTGCAACACATCTCGCCGGCGGCCTTGGTCGGCTCGTCCTTGAAAACCTCCGGTTGCGCGCCACATCAGCCCGGTTCAAAAAATCTTTGAGCCGATGTCGGGATCGTCGACCGGCATTCGTCCTTAGGGCAGTTCCAGGAAAGCGATGAAACGGCTCTCCCCCGGAATTGAGCAATTTCCAGGAATTGGGTTCTTTCACGATGGCGTGAAATGACCCGAAGCGTAAAACACAAATCCATACCAAGGAGCATTTCATGCGCATGATTTTCGTAAACCTGCCGGTCAAGGATCTGAAGGCTTCGCGTGCATTCTTCGCCGCGCTCGGCTTCACCTTCAACGAGCAGTTCTCCGACGACACGGCCGCTTGCACCGTGATCTCGGACAATATTTTCGTCATGCTTTTGACCGAGCCGAAGTTCCGCGACTTCATCACCGGCGAGATCAGCGACGCCAGGAAAGGCACCGAGGTCATCACCGCCCTTTCTGCGGCGAGCCGCGCCGAATGCGACGACATGCTGGCCAAGGCGCTTGCCGCCGGTGCCAAGCCGTGGAAGCCGGCGCTCGACTACGGCTTCATGTACGGCATTTCCTTCCAGGACCTCGACGGCCACGTCTGGGAGTTCATGTGGATGGACCAGGAAGCAGCCCAGCAGCAGGCCTCCTGATCCCAGGCAGCGCCCCGAACCTTGCGCCTGCCGCCGAAAGCGGCGGGCGTTTTTGTGTGATGGAATGATCGCAGTGCCGGCCAAAGCTTCCGGTCGGCGCCCGATTTGAGAAGAAAGCGGCCGGTAAATCCGATAGTTGGGACGGGATACGAATGGCGAGCGCCGCGCAGCTTCGCTTGCAGCATTGAGAATGAGGAATCCCATGTCCACGAAGGTCGAAGCCAAGCACTGGTCCAAGGTCGAGCTTTTGCACGAGACCGTGCGCAACCCGAACATCCATGTGCACGGCACCAACAGCTACTACAGCAACGCCTGGACCGGATCCTTCGAGGAGAGCGTCGTTCGTTACCTCTATGGTGACGACTACAGCCTCAAGGCCTGGGAGCCGCAATGGCCGATCGACCAGCTGCGGATCGGCGACTATGTCGCGATTGGCGCCGAGGCCGTGATCCTCATGGGCGGCAACCACACCCATCGCACCGATTGGGTGAGCCTCTATCCCTTCCTCGACGTGATCGGCGAAGCCTATATCGGCAAGGGCGACACCATCATCGGCGACGGCGCCTGGATCGGCATGCGCGCCATGATCATGCCGGGCGTCACCCTTGGTGAAGGCGCCGTCGTCGCATCGGGCGCCATCGTGACGAAGGATGTGGCGCCCTATACCATCGTTGCCGGAAACCCTGCTCGCCCCGTCCGCCAGCGTTTCCCCGCGGCCGATGTCGAGACGCTGCTCGCACTCGGCATCTACCGGTGGGACAAGCCGAAATTCGATGCGCTGCGTCGCTTCATCTGCGCCGACGATATCGCCGCCCTGAAGGCTGCGTCAGAAGCCTACGATACCAAGCGGGCCTGACGACAACACGGATCGGCGGGATCACCCGCCGATCAGCACCAGCCACTCGTCTTCGTCCATGGTCTGGACGCCGAGTTCGCGGGCCTTGTCGAGCTTGGAGCCGGCGCCGGGGCCTGCAACGACGATGTCGGTCTTTTTCGATACCGAACCTGCCACCTTGGCGCCCAGGCTTTCGGCCTTGGCCTTGGCCTCGTCGCGCGTCATCTTTTCGAGCGAGCCGGTGAAGACCACCGTCTTGCCGGCGACCGGGCTGTCGCTCGCGACCGGCGCCTCCGCCGCCTCCGGCGTCACTTCCGAAAGCAGCCGGTTGACCACTTCGAGGTTGCGCGGCTCCTTGTAGAATTCGACGATGGCGCGGGCGACGACCTCACCGATGCCGTCGATGCTGTTGAGCTCGTTCCAGGCGTCGCCGGAAAAGGTCGCCGCCTCGCTCATCGCCGTGCCGAAATGCTCGTAGTTGCCGTAGGAACGCGCCAGCAGCTTCGCCGTCGTCTCGCCCACATGGCGGATGCCGAGCGCGTAGATGAAGCGGTGAAGTGCGATGGAGCGGCGCGTATTGATCGCGTCATAGAGCTTGCGCACGCTGACGCGGCCGAAGCCGTCGATGTTTTCAAGCTTGGTGAGCGACGCCTCCTGGCGCTTCTCCAGCGTGAAGATATCAGGCGCCGTGCGGATCATCAGCGTCGGGTCTTCGCTTTCGAAGAAGAACTCGATCTGCTTCGAGCCGAGGCCCTCGATGTCGTAGGCGTTGCGCGAGACGAAGTGCTTCAAGTGCTCGACGGCTTGCGCGCGGCAGACGAAGCCGCCGGTGCAGCGGCGCACCGCATCGACCTTGCCGGTCTTCTCGTTGATGTCGCGCACCGCATGGCTGCCGCAGACCGGGCATGTGGTCGGGAAACGATAGGGCTCGGAGCCTTCCTTGCGCTCGTCCATCACGACATCGACGATCTGCGGGATGACGTCGCCGGCACGCTGGACGATCACCATGTCGCCGATGCGGATGTCCCTGCCCTCGCGGATCGGCTCGCCCGAATTGCCAAGCCCCTTGATGTAATCCTCGTTGTGCAGCGTCGCATTGGTGACGACGACGCCGCCGACCGTGATCGGCTCGAGCCGTGCCACCGGCGTCAGCGCGCCGGTGCGGCCGACCTGGATGTCGATCGCCGTCAGCCGGGTAAAGGCCTGCTCGGCCGGAAACTTGTGCGCCGTCGCCCAGCGCGGCGAGCGCGAGCGGAAGCCGAGGCGCGCCTGCAGGTCGAGCCGGTCGACCTTGTAGACGACGCCATCGATGTCGTAGTCGAGATCCGGCCGTTCCCGCTCGATGTGGTGGTAATGCTCGAGCAGCGCATCAGCCGAGGAGAGGCGCTGCATCAGCGGATTGACCGGGAAGCCCCAGCTCTTGAACACCTCGACCATGCCCATCTGCGTGTCCGCCGGCATTTCCGAGATCTCGCCCCAGGCATAGGCGAAGAAACGCAGCTTGCGGCTCGCCGTCACCCTGGCGTCGAGCTGGCGGAGCGAGCCGGAAGCCGTGTTGCGCGGGTTGACGTAGAGCGGCTTGCCGAGCGCCGCCATCTCGGCGTTGAGAGCGGCGAAGTCGGATTTCGCCATATAGATTTCGCCGCGCACCTCGACGATGTCAGGCGCAGCGGCGGGCAGCGTCTGCGGGATCATGCCGATGGTGCGGATATTGGCAGTGACGTTTTCGCCCGTCGTGCCGTCGCCACGGGTCGCCGCCGTCACCAGCCGGCGGTTCTCGTAGCGCAGCGACATGGAGAGGCCGTCGATCTTCGGCTCGGCGGTAAAGGCAATCGAATTATCGGGCAGCTGCCCGAGGAAGCGATAGACCGAGGCGACGAAATCGCGGGCGTCCTCGTCGGAAAACGTGTTGTCGAGCGACAGCATCGGCCGGGCGTGAACGACCGGCTGGAAGGTGACGGACGGCGCCGCCCCCACCTTCCGAGACGGGCTGTCCTCGCGCACGAGTGCTGGAAAGAGCGCCTCGATCGCATCGTTGCGCCGCTTCAGCGCGTCGTAGTCGGCATCCGAAATCTCCGGCGCGTCCTGACCGTGATAGAGCGCGTCGTGCCGGGCCAGTTCGGCCGCGAGAAAGGCGAGCTCCGCCGCCGCTTCCGTTTCGGTGAGGTTTTCGACGGGTTTCAGTTCGTTGGACATACGCAAGGACTCCGGATTCGGAGTCGTTTTTACTGCATGATTCCTTAAATCGGAATCGATTTGGACAACATCATGCAGGAATTCAAAGTGCCACAGCGACCTTCGTCGCGTCCTTTGGGCGCGCGGCGCCGTAAGCAACCACTGCAACAGAAAAGAGCTAGCGGCTAGCCGTTACCGGCGAGCAGTCGGGCGGCAGCCGCCCTTGCCTCTTCGGTGATCGAGGCACCGGCAAGCATGCGGGCGATTTCCTCGGTTCTGGCCTTGTCGTCCATACGGGCGACGCGGGTCGAGATCATCTCCGACTTTTCGGCCGAAGGCCCCTTGGAGATCAATAGGTGCGTTGCCGCGCGAGCCGCGACCTGCGGCGCGTGGGTGACGGAAAGCACCTGCACGGTGCCCGAAAGACGCTTCAGCCGCTGGCCGATGGCGTCGGCCACAGCACCACCAACGCCGGTGTCGATTTCGTCGAAGACGAGAGTCGGCGCCGAGCCGCGATCGGCAAGCGCCACCTTCAGCGCCAGCAGGAAGCGGGAGAGTTCGCCGCCGGAGGCCACTTTCATGATCGGCCCCGGACGGGTGCCGGGGTTCGTCTGGACGTGGAACTCGACGAGGTCGATGCCTTCGGCCGTCGCTTGGGCCGGGTCGCTCTGCACTTCCACCATGAAGCGCGCGCGCTCGAGCTTGAGCGCCGGCAGTTCGGCCATGACGGCGGCGGAAAGGGCGGATGCCGTCCGGTGACGCTTTTCCGAAATCGAGCGCGCCGACGCGTCGAAGGCTGACCTGGCGACGCCGACCTGCCCTTCAAGCTGCTTCAACTTTTCTTCGCCTGCGTCAAGATCGGCCAGATCGGAGATCATGCGCGCAGCCAGCGCCGGCAACTCGGCCACCGGCACGGAGTATTTGCGGCTGGCGCCGCGAAGGGCGAACAGGCGTTCCTCCACCCGCTCCAGCTCTTTCGGGTCAAATTCGGTGTTGCGCAGCGCCCGCTCGACGGACATCTGCGCATCCGAAAGCTGGTTCAGCGCCCCGTCGAGCAACTCGACCGTTTCTTCGAGCAGGCCCGGCGCTTCCTGGCTCTTGCGCTCGAGACGGCGCACCAGCGAGGCGATCAGCGGAACCGGCGAAGCATTGCCGTTCAGGAACTCCGAGGCTTCGTTGATGTCGCCGGCGATGCGCTCGGCCTTCATCATCCGCGCCCGGTTCTCGGCAAGCTCGTCTTCTTCGCCGTCGCGCGGGCTAAGCTTTTCCAGCTCTTCCACGGAGGACCGCAGATAGTCAGCCTCGCGCGCGGCCGCCTCGACGCGCTCGCGGTGCTTCTTCAGTCCGCGCTCGGCGTCCTTCCAGGCCCGGAAGAGGTTGCCGACATGCTGCGCCTCGTCGGCGGTGCCGCCGAAAGCATCGAGCAACGTACGGTGCGCGTCGATATCGACGAGCGCACGATCGTCGTGCTGTCCGTGAATTTCGACAAGCGTCTGCCCGAGCTGGCGCATCAGCTGCACACTGATCGGCTGGTCGTTGACATAGGCCTTGGTGCGGCCGTCGGCCGATTGCACGCGGCGGAAGATCAGATCGCCGTCGTCGTCGATGCCGTTTTCACCGAGCATCAGCCGCGCCGAATGACCGGCCGGCACGTCGAAGACCGCCGTCACCTGCCCCTTGTCCGAACCGTGGCGCACCAGCGAGCCGTCACCACGGCCGCCAAGCGCCAGCGACAAACTATCGAGCAGGATGGATTTGCCGGCACCGGTCTCGCCGGTCAGCACCGAGAGCCCGGCGTCAAAAGCCAGATCAAGCCGTTCAATCAGGACGATATCGCGGATCGAAAGCTGGGCGAGCATCCGGGGTTAAATCTTCCTTGACGGGCGCTGACGAAATCAGGCGCCGATGAGGTTCTTGGCGGCGCGCGAAATCCACGAGTTGCCGCTTTCACGCGGCTCGAGGCCACCCGACTGCAGCAGCTTGAAGGAATCGGAGTACCACTGGCTGTCCGGATAGTTGTGGCCGAGAACGGCGGCAGCGGTCTGCGCCTCCTGGGTCACGCCCATCGAGTAATAGGCCTCGGTCAGGCGCGCCAGCGCTTCCTCCACCTGGTTGGTGTTCGGATACTGCTCGATCACGACGCGGAAGCGCGAAACGGCGGCAAGGTATTCCTTGCGCTCGAGATAGTAGCGGCCGACCTGCATTTCCTTGCCGGCCAGCTGGTCGCGGGCAAAACGGATCTTCGACTTGGCGTCGTCGACATATTCGGAGTCCGGATAGCGATCGACGACGGCCTGCATGGCCTCGATCGCCCGCATTGCCGGCTTCTGGTCCTGCGTTACCGCCGGGATCTGCTTGGTATAGGCCAGGCCCTGGATGTACTGCGCATAGGCCGCGTCTTCGGACTGCGGATAGAGATTGAGGTAACGACCGGTGGCGTTGATCGCCTCCTGGTACTGCCCGTTGCGGTAGGAAACGAAGGCATTCATCACCAGCGCCTTGCGGGCATATTCCGAGAACGGATGCTGGCGGTCGAGCGCTTCGAACTTGCGCGACGCTTCCGTCGTCTTGCCGGCGTTGAGGTTGGCAAGACCTTGATTATAGAGCACTTCCGGTGGATCGGTTTCCGCCGTCAGCTTGGTGATGTCGATATCGGGATCGTTCTGGCAAGCGGTAATCAGGGCGCTGCCGGCAATGGCCGCAACAATCACGGCCGCCACGCGCGCAGACTTTCTCAGATCAACAGAAACTGCAAGAACCATCGGATATTCCCGTTCCATTCTGCGGGCTTGGACCCCGCCAGACATGCGCTTTTAGAGCAAGTTACCTTGAGACCGCAACGTCATGATCGGTGATTCATGCAAATTTGTGGCGGCCCTATCATGAAAATGCCGGCCTTTCGGCCGGCGACTGGAGGAGATTGTAACTTTTTTTGTTATGCGGACCAAGGCGCGAAGCCCGGAACTGCAACGGCAACCATATCGCGCGCGCGGGTACGCTGACGCGGGGTCGCCGTTTCGACGACTTCGTAGGCCGTCGGATCGCTGAGGAGCGCCTTCAGCGCGTTGGCGTTCATCTTGTGGCCGCCGCGATAGGAGCGGTAGCAGCCGATGAACGGGGCACCGGCGAGCGAGAGGTCGCCAACCGCATCGAGCGTCTTGTGGCGAACGAACTCGTCCGTGTAACGCAGGCCCTCGACATTGATGACGGCGTTGTCGTCGGAAATGACGACCGAGTTTTCGAGCGAGGAGCCGAGCGCAAAGCCGGCGGCCCAGAGGCGTTCGACATCGCGCATGAAGCCGAAGGTGCGGGCGCGCGACAGCTCGCGCTTGAAGACCGACGGCGTCATGTCGCCCTTCCAGGACTGGCGGCCGATCAGCGGGCAATCGAAGTCGATCTCGACCTCGAAGCGCATGCCGTCATAGGGCGTGAACTCCGACCAGGAGGCGCCCGATTCGATGCGGACCGGCTTGACGATGCGGATGTAGCGACGCTTGACCGCAAGGGCACGAACGCCCACCAGCTCGATCGCGTCGATGAAGGGTTCGGAGCTGCCGTCCATGATCGGCATTTCAGCGCCATGAACTTCGATCGTCAGGTTGTCGAGGCCGAGCGCGTAGATGGCAGCCATCACATGTTCGATCGTGGCGATCGAGGTGGCCGGCGACATGCCGAGAACGGTGCACAGATCAGTGTTGCCGACCTGCGAGGAAACCGCCTTGTATTCGCTGACCCGGCCGTTTGCCTGGATGCGCTGGAAAACGATGCCCGCATCGGCTTCGGCCGGGTGGAAGGTGATCGACACTTCCGCACCCGAATGAACGCCGATACCCTTCAGCGTTACCGGGCTTGCAATCGTCGTCTGAAACCCGAGCAATTCGATTCCCATTCTCGTCACTTTCAATACTTGTGGCCGATGGCCAAAACCTGCCGGTGAACGCAGCAATCTTCAGGGCACGAGCAAGGCACCCGAGAGTCTCGGAGCAAAGTCCGATCCTCTGCGTTTCGAACAGACAGCGCTTGATCGAATCGCATGCGTCCCCAATTTCGAGTCTGAAAATAAGAGTTTGGAGGCACCATTCCAAATCACTGTTCGTTTCGCTTTGTTACGTATTTGCGACGGTCCGTAACACAGGATCAAACATCTGAAATGATGAAGAAAATGCAAAAATGCCCGGGCAGTTGCCCGGGCATTCGGCAAGGTGAAGGAACGGGCCTTCCAATCAGTTCGACTGACGGCGCAGGAACGCCGGGATTTCGAGCTGATCATCTTCGTGCGGGCGCGCCTGCTGCGAAGCGCGACCGTGATCGTCAAGCTGGCCGCGACGCGGCGCATAGAGGCTCGCTTCCGGCGAGAGCGGCCGGCGCTGCTGGGAAGCAGCGGTCGGAGCGGACGCCGTCATGTCGGCGGCTGCAGGGGTCTGTTCGCGATCACGCAGGCCAAGCGAGCTGGTGATGCGGTTGAGCAGACCCATCGGGCCGCGCTCTTCCTGCATCGGAGCTGCCGGCTGGGCGCGGCGGTCCATCTCGGCCTTTACGACCGGCGGAAAGTCTTCGACCTTCGGCATGCGCACCTGTTCCGGCTGCTGACGCATGACCGGAGCGACAGGCTCCTGGCGCATGACCGGCTGCGGCTGCGGCTGGACCTGAACCGGCTGCATCTGCGGCTGCGGCTGGCGCATGACCGGAGCGGCTTCTACCGGTGCTGCGCCGGCGAAAAGCTTGCTCTGGGGGCGAAAGTTCTCTTCGTGCATCGGCTGAACCGGAGCCTGGGCCTGTGCCTGGGCAGCGCGGGTCGCGATATCCAGTTCCCGCTCCATTTCGGCTTCGCGGATGGCCGCTGCGATCTGGTCGGCAGTTGCCTGCTGCTGCACCGGCTGCTGAACCGGCTGAGCGACCGGCTGCTGCATCACCGGCTGGTGAACCGGGACCGGCTGATGCTGGGCAACCGGCTGCGGCTGCTGGGCCGGAATGGCGGCGGACGGCCGAACGACCGGCTTGGCTGCTACCGGACGAAAGTCGGCGGAACGACCCGCCACCTCCGCAGCCGTACGGTCGATGCCGGTGGCGACGACCGAGACGCGGATCAGGCCTTCAAGTTCTTCGTCGAAGGTCGCGCCGAGGATGATGTTGGCATCCGGGTCGACTTCTTCGCGAATACGGGTTGCAGCTTCGTCGAGTTCGAACAGCGTCAGGTCGCGGCCACCGGTGATCGAGATCAGCAGGCCCTGGGCGCCCTTCATCGAGGTTTCGTCGAGCAGCGGGTTGGCGATCGCGGCTTCGGCAGCGGCCAGTGCGCGGCCTTCGCCCGAAGCTTCGCCGGTACCCATCATCGCGCGACCCATCTCACGCATCACCGAACGGACATCGGCGAAGTCGAGGTTGATGAGGCCTTCCTTGACCATGAGGTCGGTGATGCAGGCAACGCCGGAATAAAGAACCTGGTCGGCCATCGCGAAGGCGTCCGCAAAGGTCGTGCGGTCGTTGGCGATGCGGAAGAGGTTCTGGTTCGGGATGACGATCAGGGTGTCGACCGACTTCTGCAGTTCGGCGATGCCCTGGTCGGCGAGACGCATGCGGCGCGCGCCTTCGAAATGGAACGGCTTGGTGACGACGCCGACAGTCAGGATGCCCTTGTTGCGGGCGGCCTGAGCGACGATCGGGGCTGCACCGGTGCCGGTGCCGCCGCCCATGCCGGCGGTGACGAAGCACATGTGGGTGCCGTTGAGGTGGTCGATGATCTCATCGATGCATTCTTCGGCGGCCGCACGGCCGACTTCCGGCTGCGAACCGGCGCCGAGACCTTCGGTGACGGCGACGCCCATCTGGATGATCCGCTCAGCCTTGGTCATGGTCAGGGCCTGAGCATCGGTATTGGCGACGACGAAATCGACGCCCTGGAGGCCTGCGGTGATCATGTTGTTGACGGCGTTGCCGCCGCCGCCACCCACACCAAAGACGGTGATGCGGGGCTTCAGCTCCGTGATATCCGGCTTCTGCAAGTTGATAGTCATTGTACCCGTTCCTTCTGTTTTCTGGTCGCCTTGCCGAGCCGACCAAATCTTTCAAAGTCCTAGTTTGTATTCACCCGGTTCCGTCCCTGTCGGAGCCGGGCAGCTCTACTCAAAAACTCTCTTTCAACCACTGGCCCATGCGGGCGATGCGGCCGTTGCCGGCGCCGAGCGCCGAGAACATGCCGCCGTGGGAGGCATGGGTCTCGAGGTCGGCGACCTGCGGATAGATCATCAGGCCGACCGCCGTGGAGAAGGCCGGGCCCTTGGCAGCCGCCGGCAGCCCGGAAACCCCGAGCGGACGGCCGATGCGAACATTGCGGGCGAGGATGCGCCGCGCCGCTTCCGGCAGGCCCGTGAGCTGGCTTGCGCCGCCCGTCAAAACGATGCGCTTGCCGACGATCGGGCTGAAGCCCGAGCGCTGGATACGATCGCGGATGAGTTCCAGCGTCTCTTCGATGCGGGCGCGCACGATGCGCGAAACGAGCGCGCGCGGCACATGCGTCGGCTGATCGCGGTCGTCCTCGCCGATCGGCGGGACGGAGACGATGTCGCGCTCGTCGGCGCTGTTGGGCAGCGCCGAGCCGTGCACGACCTTCAGCCGCTCGGCATCCTCGATGCGGGTCGAAAGACCACGCGCCAGGTCCGTCGTCACGTGATGGCCGCCAAGGCTGACGGCGTCGGCGTGAACCAGCTTGCCCTCGGCAAAGACCGAGATCGTCGTCGTGCCACCGCCCATGTCGATCGCCGCGCAGCCAAGCTCGACTTCGTCGTCGACGAGCGCGGCAAGACCGCTGGCATAGGGCGTCGCCACCATGCCCTCGACCGAAAGGTGAGCGCGATTGACGCAGAGTTCCAGGTTCTTGAGCGCCGCACGCTCGGCCGTCAGCACATGCATGTCGACGCCGAGAACGTCGCCGAACATGGCGAGCGGATCACGGATGCCGCGTTCGCCATCGAGCGAGAAGCCCGTCGGCAGCGAGTGCAGGATGGCGCGGTCGGAGCGCAGCGACTGCTGGCCGGCGGCCGACAGGACCTTGCGCAGATCATTGGCGTCGACTTCCTGGCCGCCGAGATCGATCGTCGCGGTGTAGACGTCGCTCTGCAGACGGCCCGCCGAAACGTTGACGATCATGCTGTCGATGGTAAGGCCGGCCATACGCTCGGCCGCATCGACGGCGAGCCGCACGACGCTTTCGACCGCATCGAGATCGGCAACGACGCCGTTCTTGACGCCTCGCGACTTCTGATGACCGATGCCGATGATTTCGACGTTGTGGGTGCGGTTGGGCAGGATCTGGCTTTCGGCGCGCGGCGTCAGCCGGCCGATCATGCAGACCACCTTGGTCGACCCGATATCCAGCACCGAGACGACATGAGACCGCTTCGAAGAAAGCGGCTTCAGGCGCGGCAGGCCAAAGCTGGAGGACCCGAACAAACTCATATCCGCCCCTCTTTCTTCTTCTCGGTCTCCTGCGCCTTCAGCATTTTGTCCCTCGCCTTCAAGGCAACTTCGCGCCGGGTCACTGCGTCCGGCGTCAACTGAACTGTGGTTCGATCTTGCAGTCTCAGATCCACGGCAGCGATGTCGCGCTCGAGGAGCTGGTGCTGGCTTTCCATGTCGGAGAGCACCTGCATCGCCCGGGCAACGTCATGCTCCGGCAACTTGACGACGATGCCGTTGTCGAGACGCAGGTCCCAGCGGCGACCGGCGACGCGGACGAAGGCCTTCACCCGCGAGCGGATCTCCGGCCAGCGGGAAAACTCGTCGTAGAAATCGGCAGCCGCCGTCTCGGCGTCTCGGCCGACGAAGAGCGGCAGCGCCGCAAACTTGTTGTCGCGCAGCGGCGCGATCACGCTGCCGCTTCTTTCGATCAACGAAAGGTCGGAGCCGTGCTGCCAGATGCCGAACGCCTTGCGCTCGGTGAGGCTGACTTCGATCGTGCCGGGGTAAACCTTGCGAACGGTGACGCCCTGCACCCAGGGCATTTCGGCAATCAGTTTGCGCGCCTCGGCGATATCGAGCGCCACCAGCGACGTCGTGCCATCGAGGCCGAGCTGCTGCAGGATATCGATTTCCGAGGTCTGGTCGTTGCCGGAAACCTTGACGTCCTCGATCGCGAAACCGGCGGCCGTGGTCGATGCCTGGGCGAAGTTCTGCGTGTGCCCGCCAAGCGACATGCCGTAAAAACCGGTGGCCGCAAAGAATGCGAGCGCCGAGATCGTGCCCGTATGGGCGGGGAAGCGAATGCGGCCAGCCCCGAGGCTGACCAGGAATCGAACGGCGCGGCGCAGCGGACGCGGCAGCACGCGGCCACCGTCCACGTCGACGGCAGCATCACCGTCGAGGTGACGAACCCTCTTGCCTCTTCTGCCCCTCAGCGCAAACACGACGCTTCCTCCACCATCCAACTCAAAAACTCACCGAAACCATAGCCGGCATGCGCAGCCATTTCGGGCACCAGGGAGGTTGGCGTCATGCCGGGCTGGGTGTTGATTTCCAGCCAGATCAGCTCGCCCTCACCGGAGGAACTGTCATCGAAACGAAAGTCGGATCGGCTGACGCCGCGGCAACCGATTGCCTGATGCGCCTTCAGAGCGAGTGTTTGTATTTTTTGGTAAATATTTGGTGAAATCTGTGCCGGAATGACGTGGCTAGAACCACCTTTTACGTACTTGGAGTCGTAATCGTAGAAGGCATGACCCTGCGGAATGATCTCGGTCACGCCCAGCGCACGATCGCCCATGACACCGCAGGTCAACTCGCGACCGGCAACATAACGCTCGACCATGATTCGATCGCCATAGCGCCACTCGCTCGACGTCACCACCTGCGGCGGGTGTGACTGATCTTCCTTGACGATGACGACGCCGAAGCTCGAACCCTCGCGGACCGGCTTGACGACATAGGGCGGCTTCATCGGATGCTTCGGGCCGAAAGCGTGGCGATCCATCACCTGCGCGTCGGCGACCGGAATGCCGGAGGCGGCAGCAACGTGCTTTGCCTGCGCCTTGTCCATGGCGAGTGCCGAGGCGAGCACGCCGGAATGGGTGTAGGGAATTTCCAGATATTCGAGGATGCCCTGGATCGTACCGTCCTCCCCGAACGGACCGTGAAGGGCGTTGAAGGCGACGTCCGGGCGGAGCGCCGCCAGCACCTCTGCAACATTGCGATCGACGTCGATTCGGGTGACGCGGTAGCCGGCAGCCTCGAGGGCATCCGCACAGGCAGCCCCGGACGACAGGCTAACCGGTCGCTCCGAAGAAAATCCGCCCATCAGGACAGCCACATGCTTGCCGCTCATTCGAACCCCCAGACAATACGCCACTATCGCAAGGTTTCCTTGCGTCTGGCTGATTCCGGTTTTCGCGAGTCACCGGCGCCATTGAGGTCACTAGAACGGCATTATGGTTAACGAACCGTTTACTTTCGTTAACCTTAGTCGGGAAACGAAACACGCGTGGTACGCGCAAGCGCAAGTGCGGCAAGGCATTTTAGCGGGAGATCAAAGGGTTGCGGAGCGATCCTGAATCGAATGCATAACAAGCAAAAAAATGAAAAAACCCGCCGCAAAGGAGACGGCGGGTTCACGTCTGATGGTGTGACGAGCGCTTAGTCGTCGTCACCGACGATCTTCCAGACGATGCCGGCAATCGCCGCACCGATGATCGGCGCCAACCAGAAAAGCCACAGTTGCGCCAGCGCCCAATCACCGACGAAGAGCGCCTGCCCCGTCGAGCGGGCCGGATTGACCGAGGTGTTCGTTACCGGAATCGAGACCAGGTGAATAAGGGTCAGCGCCAGGCCGATGGCGATCGGCGCAAGGCCGGCCGGCACACGGCCATGGGTGGAACCGAGAATGATGAACAGGAAGAAGAAGGTCAGCACCACTTCGGCGACGAGTGCCGCAGTCAGCGAATAGCCGCCCGGCGAATGCGCGCCATAGCCGTTGGCCGCAAAGCCGCCGAGCTGGAAATCGGCCTTGCCGCTCGCGATCAGATAGAGCATGGCGGCGGCCGCGATCGCACCCAGTACCTGGGCTATGACGTAACCGGCGAGTTTGTGTGCCGGAAACTTGCCGGCGACCAGCAAGCCCACCGAGACGGCCGGATTGAAATGCCCGCCTGAAATGCCGCCGACCGCATAGGCCATGGTGAGAACGGTTAGACCAAAAGCAAAGGAAACGCGAGCAGGCCGATACCGACCTCCGGAAAGGAGGCCGCCAGGACCGCACTGCCGCAACCACCGAAAACGAGCCAAAATGTACCGAGAAATTCCGCTGAAAGCCTTTTGAACATGCATTCGCTCCTGAAAAACGAAGCCGATCGCTTCGGTTTTCGAGAGCTTGCCACAATTCGATTCCGGTCAAGAGCGGTTGAGCGCTCGCCACAATACCCGCTGTAGATGAGATTGGCTTCAAATTCACAAGTCCGCAAAGGCCTCGGCTTCGATCTGATGGCCGTCCTCATAGAGGACATAGCCAATCCTTGCGGCTTTCTAGATCTCAATGACAATGCCATGTCGCGTGAGCAACGCGGCGACTGCGAAGGCCTTGTCCAGATGATCCCTGGCCGCCGGCTTGAACCAGCTGAGACCATTATTGTCGCGCCGGTGGGTCGCAATGTTCGCCGTGCCGGACAGCTTGCAACAGAGGCAATCTCGGCCAACGCGCGGGCAGCCACGCATGAGCGGAACAATGCTGCGCACGACGCCGAGATCGTTCGCATATCTTACGATATTAGGGTTTCGTCATGCCGAAACTTGCGTTAAGACGCCCATGACCGCCTCCCAAGACGGCCTCACATCCATATCAGGAATTATGATAATGACAGACGCGACAACCACCCTGTCGCCGAAGAACAATGCGTCGAAGCACGCGGCAGTGAACTCCCCTGCCCGAGTGCTGTTCGCAAGCCTCGTCGGCACGACAATCGAATTCTTCGACTTCTACGTATACGCCACCGCCGCGGTTCTCGTTTTCCCGCACCTCTTCTTCCCCGGCGCCGACCCGACCTCGGCAATGCTGCAATCCTTCGCGACCTTCTCGATCGCCTTCTTCGCCCGTCCCTTCGGCGCCGTGGTCTTCGGCCACTTCGGCGACAAGGTCGGCCGCAAGGCGACGCTGGTGGCGGCGCTGATGACCATGGGCATCTCCACCGTCGTCATCGGCCTCCTGCCGACCTATGCGACGATCGGCGTCGCAGCCCCGCTGCTGCTGGCACTGTGCCGCTTCGGCCAGGGCCTCGGCCTCGGCGGCGAATGGGGCGGCGCCGTCCTGCTCGCCACCGAGAACGCGCCCGAGGGCAAGCGCAGCTGGTACGCCATGTTCCCGCAGCTCGGCGCGCCGATCGGCTTCATCCTCTCGGCCGGCACCTTCCTCATCCTCGGCGAAGTGATGAGCGACGAAGCCTTCCTCGCCTGGGGCTGGCGCGTGCCGTTCATCGCCAGCATCCTGCTGGTCGCCGTCGGCCTCTATGTCCGTCTGAAGATCACCGAAACGCCGGAATTCCAGAAGGCCGTCGACAAGCACGAGCGCGTGCAGGTACCGATCGCCGAGATCTTCCGCTCGCACAAGCGCAGCCTGGTGCTCGGAACCTTCGTGGCGCTCGCGACCTTCGTGCTCTTCTATCTGATGACGGTGTTCTCGCTGTCCTGGGGCACGGCGAAGCTCGGCTACTCGCGTGAGCAGTTCCTGGTCGTGCAGATGACCGGTGTCGTCTTCTTCGGCCTGATGATCCCGGTTGCGGGCATCCTGTCGGACCGTTTCGGCCGCCGCCTGATCCTCATCCTGACGACCATCGGCATCGGCATCTTCGGCATCTTCATGGCCCCGCTCCTCTCGGGCGGGCTTGGCGGCGCCTTCCTGTTCTCGATCATCGGCCTCGGCCTCATGGGCCTTACCTACGGCCCGATCGGAGCGGCACTCGCCGCCCCCTTCCCGACCTCGGTGCGCTACACCGGCGCCTCGATGACCTTCAACCTCGCCGGCATCTTCGGCGCGTCGCTGGCGCCTTACATCGCCACCTGGCTCGCCACCAACTACAGCCTGGATTATGTTGGCTACTACCTGCTCGCCGCCGCCGCCATCACGCTTCTGTGCCTGGTGCTGTCGACCGAAGACGAGGTTTCGGCCTGATCACGACCGGCTGCGCCGCATGCGCAGCCGGCCACTAGAAGAGAAGAGCCGCAGCGGCAACGCTGCGGCTCTTTTCGCTTGGCGACGTGAAGGACGTTTCTTTGATCGCTCTGCCCCTTCCACCGTCATGCTCGGGCTCGACCCGAGGGTCCATTCCCAGGGCAAACCCATGTCGCGGCTGGAGCATGACGGAGGATGTGGGTCGCTCGTCGGTTCTCATCGCCCCAAAGCAAAAAGGCCGCGGCGTCTCCGCCACGGCCTTTTCTAGCACGGTCCCGTTCAGCCTCAGGCGATGCCGCGGCCGAGGAATTCCTTGATCTCGTAGCCCGGCATGAAATTGCCGATGCGCTTGATTTCCCATTCGAGGCGGACGCCGGAATGTTCGAGCACGCGCTGGCGCACGGTCTCGCCGAGATATTCGAGTTCGTAGCCGGTCGCCTGGCCGGTGTTGATCATGAAGTTGCAGTGCAGCGGCGACATCTGCGCGCTGCCGATCATCAGACCGCGGCAGCCGGCCTCGTCGATCAGCTTCCAGGCCGAATGGCCCTCGGGATTCTTGAAGGTCGAGCCGCCCGTCTTCTCGCGGATCGGCTGCACCGTCTCGCGATGCTGGCGCACCGCATCCATGTCGGTGCGAATCTTGTTCTTGTCTTCGGCGTAGCCCTCGAACACCGCATGGGTGAAGATCAGGTCTTTCGCCGCCGAGGAATGGCGGTAGGCGTAGCCCATGTCGGCATTCGACAGCACATGCTGGTTGCCCTGGCGGTCGACCGCATGGACCTCGACGACCCGCTCTCGGGTCTCTGAACCATTGGCGCCGGCGTTCATGCGCAGCGCGCCGCCGAGCGAACCCGGGATGCCGTAGTAGAAATAGAAGCCGCCGATGCCGTGATCGAGCGCCATGGCCGCGATGTTCTTGTCCGGGCAGATGGCGCCGGCCTTGATGCGGTTTTCGCCGACGAGTTCGAGATCGCCAAAGCCCTTGGCCGAGAGCCGGATGACGACGCCGGGAATGCCACCGTCGCGCACGAGCAGGTTCGAGCCGACACCGACCACCATGACCGGCACTTCCGCCGGAACAAGCTTCAGGAAGGTGATGAGATCATCCGTATCGTGCGGCTGGAACATGAGCTCGGCAAGGCCGCCGGCGCGGAACCAGGTGACGCGATCCATCGGCGCATCGGGCGTGATACGGCCGCGCACCGCGCTGACACCACTTCCAAGCGACTCCAGTAGTTTCTGACCGTTGACCTGTTTCATGCTCAATTTCCTGAAATATCCGCGAGTTCCTTTGGCAGGGCAGCCGCCCAATAGGTGATGCTGCCAGCCCCCAAGAGAACCACAAAATCGCCGGGCTGTGCAATCTTGCTGACAACCGGCGCAATTGCCTCCGGACCGGAGACGTAGCGAGCGTCGCGATGGCCGCCGGCCTTGATCCGGTCCACCAGCTCCTCGGCGGTAGCACCAGGGATCGGTTCTTCGCCGGCGGCATAGACGGGCGCGATCAAAATCGTGTCGGCGTCGTTGAAGCAGGCGGAGAATTCCTGGAACAGGCTCGAAAGGCGCGAGTAGCGGTGCGGCTGGTGCACGGCGATGATTCGGCCCTGGCAGGCCTCGCGCGCGGCCTTCAGTACCGCCTTGATCTCCACCGGATGGTGGCCGTAGTCGTCATAGACGCGCACGCCCTTCCACTCGCCGGTAAGCGTGAAGCGACGCTTGACGCCGCTGAAGGAGGCAAGCCCCTTGGCGATCGCTTCCGGGCTGATGCCGAGGCGCTGGGCGACCGCAATCGCAGCGGTCGCATTGGAGACGTTGTGGCGGCCGGGCATCGGCAGGCGCAGATCCTTCATCGCGATCACCTGGCCGGTGCGGCGACGACGGATCTCGATGTCGAAGATCGAGGTGCCGTTCTCCATGCGGATGTTGTGGAAGCGCACGTCGGCCTGCGGGTTTTCACCGTAGGTGACGACCTTGCGGTCCTCGATCTTGCCGACCATGGTCTGCACTTCCGGATGGTCGAGGCAGAGCACGCCGAAGCCGTAGAACGGCACGTTCTCGACGAACTGGCGGAAGGCCGCACGCACCGCGTCGAAATTGCCGTAGTGATCGAGGTGTTCGGGGTCGATATTGGTGACGATGGCCACATCAGCCGGCAGCTTCAGGAAGGTGCCGTCGGATTCGTCGGCCTCCACCACCATCCACTCGCCCTCGCCCATGCGGGCATTGGTGCCATAGGCATTGATGATGCCGCCGTTGATGACGGTCGGATCGAGGTTGCCGGCCTCGAGCAGTGCCGCAACCATGGAGGTCGTCGTCGTCTTGCCGTGCGTGCCGCCGATCGCGATCGCATTGCGGAAGCGCATGAGCTCGGCGAGCATCTCGGCCCGACGCACGACAGGCAGGAACTTCTCCCGCGCGGCGATCAATTCCGGATTGTCCTTCTTGATCGCGGTCGAAACGACGATCACTTCGGCCTCGCCGAGGTTTTCGGCCTTGTGGCCGACGAAGACCTCGATGCCCTTGGCGCGCAGGCGCTGCACATTGGCGCTGTCGGCCTGGTCGGAGCCCTGCACGCGATGGCCGAGATTGTGAAGCACCTCGGCGATGCCGCTCATGCCGATGCCGCCGATACCGATGAAATGGACCAGCCCGATGGTTTTCGGCATTTTCATGAGCGTGTTTCCCTGAATTTCTCGACTGTCAAACCGCTGGCAATAGCCTCTACGAGGGATGCAAGCAAGCTTGCTGCGTCCGGCTTGCCGGTTTCCCGGGCGTTTGCGGCCATCTGGGCGAGCGATTGTGGATTGCCGATCGCGTCCTTGAGGATGCCGGCGAGACGGTCTGCCGTCAGCTCGCTCTGCGCGATCACCCGCGCGCCGCCCTTGGCGGCAAGCGCTGCGGCATTGGCCGCCTGGTCGTGGTCGAGCGCATAGGGATAGGGCACCAGGATCGCCGGACGGCCGATGACCGAAAGTTCCGAAACCGTCGAGGCACCGGAGCGGCAAATGACGAGTTGCGCGCCGGCGATACGCTCGGCCATGTCGGTGAAGAAAGGCGAGACCTCAGCCGGAACGCCGAGCTGCTGATAGGTCGCAATCACGCCGTCCTTGTCTTCCGGCCGCGCCTGCTGCGTCACCGTGATGCGCTGGCGAACGTCGTCTTCGAGCCGGCAGATCGCCTGCGGGACCGCCTTGGAGAAATACTGCGCGCCCTGACTGCCGCCGAAGACGACGAGGTGGAACGGCACGTCGCCGTTGGCCGCAGCATAGGGCGAATTGGCGGCGGCGAGCACCGCCGGACGGACCGGATTGCCCGTCGTCACGGTCTTGGCGGCAAAGGCGCCCGTGCCCTCCGGCAGGAAACCGCCGGCAATCGCCTTGACGCGGGAGGCGAGTGCCTTGTTGGCCCGGCCCATGACCGCGTTCTGCTCGTGGATCAGCGACGGCACGCCCATGCCGGTGGCGGCAAGCAACGGCGGCACGGTCGGATAGCCACCGAAGCCGACAACGGCCTTGGGCTTCAGCCGGGCGATCAGCTTGCGGGCGGCACGCATGCCGATCCACAGCGTCCAAAGCGACTTCACCACGTTGACCGGATTCTTCGAGCCGATCGTCGCCGAGGGCACGACATGCACTTCATCGGCCGGGAACTTGCCGGCATAGCGCTCGGCGCGGCTGTCGGTGACGAGATGCACCGAATAGCCGTTGGCCTTCAGTTCGTGGGCCAGCGCCTCCGCCGGAAACAGGTGGCCGCCGGTGCCGCCGGCGGCGAGCAGGATGATGCCTTTGGTCATATTTTACTCCGCCGGCACGCCAATGCCGGACCGAAAGAGGCTGCGCTCCACGGCGCGCTTCTCCGGACGGTGACGGGTCAGCGCCAGGATGAAACCGGCGGTGACGCAGATCGCCACCATCGACGAGCCACCATAGGAGATCAGCGGCAGGGTCATGCCCTTGGCCGGAAGCAGTTCGAGGTTCACGCCGATGTTGATCATCGACTGGATGCCGATCTGGAGAACCAGGCCGGCAACGGCGAACCGGTTGAAGTCGTTGCGTTCGCGGAAGGCGTGGTTGAGGCCGCGCATCACCAGGAAGGCGAAGATCAGCACGATGACCATGCAAAAGACGATGCCAAATTCTTCGGCCGCAACGGAAAAGACGAAGTCGGTATGGCTGTCCGGGATGATGCGCTTGACGATGCCTTCACCCGGACCCCGGCCGAACCAGTCGCCACGGATGATCGCTTCGCGCGCCGTGTCCATCTGGAAGGTATCGCCCTCCCCGGTCAGGAACTTGTCGATACGCGCGGCCACGTGCGGCAGCATCGTATAGGCGACGAAGAAGCCACCGAGGGCTGCACCACCGAGCAGGATGATCCAGAGCCAGGGCATGCCCGCCATGAAGAACATGCCGCCCCAGACGGCAGTGGTCAGGATCGTCTGGCCAAGGTCCGGCTGGGCGACGAGAAGAGCGGCGACGATGCCGAAAAGCAGGATGGCAAAGAGATTGCCCGGGATTTCCGGCTGGCGCGCATGCTCGGAAAAGAGCCAGGCGCAGACGACGACGAAGGCGGGCTTCATGAATTCGGACGGCTGGATCGAGATGCCGGCGATTGAAAGCCAGCGCATCGACCCTTTCACCTCCTCGCCGATGAAGAGCACCAGCACCATCATGCCGAGCGAACCGGCAAGAAGCAGGATCGCTGCACGCCGGACCTGGCGCGGTGAGAGGAACGAAATACCGACCATCACCACCAGTGACGGCAGGAGGAAGAGCGCGTGGCGCTTGACGAAGTGGAAGCTGTCGAGGCCGATGCGCTCAGCAACCGCCGGGCTTGCCGCAAAGGACAGCATGAAGCCGACCCCCATCAACAGGATGAAGGTCGCCAGAAAGAACCTGTCGATCGTCCAGAACCAGTCGGCCACGGGGCCACGTTCGGCTCGGCTTACCATCTTGTCAGTCCCCTTCTCCGGCGCCTCTTGCGCCCCACGTCCGAATACCTGCACCCGCTTCCGTTTCGACCGGTGCCTTCAGCACCGGCCTGACGGACTAAATCAGCATCGTCACGCCATCGATCGCGCGCACATGGCCGACGAAGGCATCACCGCGCACTTCGAAGTTCTTATACTGGTCGAAGCTTGCGCAAGCCGGGGATAGCATCACGGCCGAAGGACCGCCTTCGTCCCTGCCGGCCTCCGCCGCCGCATGCGCCACCGCCTGTTCCAGCGTACCTGAAATCTCGTAGGGAACGGCCTCGCCGAGGGTCGCAGCGAAGGCGGGTGCCGCCTCGCCGATCAGATAGGCCTTGACGATCTTCGGGAAGAAGGGCGCAAGCGTCGTGATGCCCCCCTCCTTCGGCAGACCACCGGCAATCCAGTAGATGCGCTCGTAGCTCGAAAGCGCCGGCGCGGCCGCGTCGGCATTGGTCGCCTTGCTGTCGTTGACAAAGACGACAGCACCCTTGCGCCCAACCGGCTGCATGCGGTGCTTGAGGCCCGGGAAGCTCTTGAGGCCCGCGCGGATCTCAGCCTCGTTGACGCCGACCGAAAGGCAGGCGGCAATGGCAGCAGCCGCATTCTGGGCATTGTGACCACCACGCAGCGTCTGGATGCCGTCGAGATCGACGAACAGGCCCGACGTGCCGCCTTCCGCCTTCAGAATGCGCGAACCTTCCGCATAGAGACCGTTGGCGAGCACGTGGCGGCGCGAGATCCGCACGACCCTGGTGCCGGCACGCTCGACGCGATCGGCGATCAGCGCCGAGAAGCTGTCGTCGACGCCGACAATGGCCGTGCCGCTGCCGGCAACCAACCGTTCCTTGATGTCGGCGTAATGCTGCATCGTGCCGTGACGATCGAGGTGGTCGGGCGTGAGGTTCAAGAGAATGCCGGCCGTCGGGTTCAGCGTCGGCGCCAGATCGATCTGGTAGGACGAGCACTCGACCACATAGAAGCGGCCCGCCTTCGGAGGATCGAGCGTCAGCACTGCCGTGCCGATATTGCCGCCAAGCTGGGTGTCGCGTCCGCTTTCGCGCAGGATATGGGCGATCAGCGCCGTCGTCGTCGATTTGCCGTTGGTGCCGGTGATGGCGATGAAAGGGCAATCGGGCGCATGGGCGCGACGTTCGCGCACGAAGAGTTCGACGTCGCCGATGATCTCGACGCCCGCCGCGTGGGCAAGATCCACGGTCCAGTGCGGCTTCGGATGGGTAAGCGGCACACCGGGCGATAGCACGAAGGCAGCAAAGGCTGCCCATTCCACCGTGTGCAGGTCCGCCGTCGGCACGCCAGCGGCCGCAGCCTTGGCGACGCTATCGGGATTGTCGTCCCAGGCGGTAACGTCCGCGCCGCCGGCGACCAGCGCCTGTGCCGTCGCCAGACCCGAACCGCCAAGACCGAAGAGAGCGACCTTCCTGCCCTTGAAGCTGCTGACCGGGATCATCGTCCGCTCACCGCAGCTTGAGGGTGGAGAGGCCGACCATCGCGAGGATGACGGCAATGATCCAGAAGCGGATCACGACCTGGCTTTCGGTCCAGCCCTTCTTTTCGAAGTGGTGGTGGATCGGCGCCATCAGGAAGACGCGGCGGCCGGTGCGCTTGAACCAGAAGACCTGGATGATGACCGACAGTGTCTCCATGACGAAGAGGCCGCCGATGATGACCATGACGATCTCGTGCTTGACGGCAACGGCAACGGTGCCGATCAGGCCACCGAGCGCGAGCGACCCGGTGTCGCCCATGAAGATTGCGGCTGGCGGCGCGTTGAACCAGAGGAAGCCGAGGCCGGCGCCGATGACGGCGCCAAGGATCACGGCCAGTTCGCCGGTGCCGGGCACGAAATGGATCTGCAGATAGTTGGCGAAGACGGCGTTACCGGCAAGGTAGGCAATCAGGCCGAAGGCGGCGGCGGCGATCATGACCGGCACGATCGCAAGGCCGTCGAGGCCGTCCGTCAGGTTCACGGCATTGCCGGCACCGACGATGACGAAGCCGCCGAACAGCACGAAGAAATAGCCGAGGTTGAGGATCAGGTCCTTGAAGAACGGGAAGGTAACGGAAGAACCGAAGGTCGAGCCGGATGTGCCGCTCGAAAGCGAGGCCTGCATCATGAAGAACACGGCGATCGCTGCGATCACGAATTCGATGCCGAGGCGCGCCTTGCCGGAAAAGCCCTTTTCGGACTGCTTGGTAACCTTGAGGTAATCGTCATAGAAGCCGATGGCGCCAAAGCCCAGCGTGACGAGCAGGGTCGAGACCACGTAGACGCTCGAAAGATCGGCCCAGAGCAGCGACGAGACGACGATGCCGGCCAGGATCATCAGGCCGCCCATGGTCGGCGTACCGGCCTTCTTGAAATGCGTCTGCGGCCCGTCGGCGCGGATCGGCTGGCCTTTGCCCTGGCGGATACGCAGCGAGGCGATCATCGCGGGGCCGAACAGGAAGACGATCATGGCCGAGGTGAAAAGCGCCGCACCGGTGCGGAATGTGATGTAGCGAAAAAGATTGAAAAACTGAAAGTGGTCCGCCAGTTCCACGAGCCAAATGAGCATAAGGGACCTTTCCCCAAAGGTTTCCTGCATAATTCCTAAGGAAAAAATATGCAGCAGTTTAAAGTGCCACGGCGACCTTTGCGCGTCTTACAAGGACCCGCGGCGCCGTAAAATCAGAAACCCGTCCAACAGAATCATCTGAAAAACGATACGCGCTTGCATGCGAAAGTGTTAGGGCGCGCCCACCTAACGCCAGGCTGTATCCACCGCGCCCGTCATGGGCAGTGTCGCCGGCTTATCCCTCGGCTTCAGGTCCCTCGACATCCGCTGCCGGATAGGTCTCGATCAACGCCTGCACGATCTTGGCGCAACCGGTCCCCTTCGATGACTTGATCATGACGACATCGCCGGCCGCGACCGCGGCCAGCGCATAGGCCTTCAGCTCCTCGACGCTCTCGCGGTAGATGACCGAGACCTCGGGAGGCAAGGCATCGCGAAGATGTGCCATCAAGGGTCCGGCAAGCCAGACATCGGTGATGCCGGCTTCGACCAGCGGACGTGCGAGTGCCGCGTGCACATCGACGGCGTGTTCGCCCATTTCCAGCATGTCGCCGAGCACGGCGATGCGACGGCCGCCGACCGGCGGCTCGCTGTCACGCAGGAGCGCGATCGCCGCCCGCATCGAGCTCGGATTGGCATTGTAGCTTTCATCGATCAGCTTCAGCGTGCCGGTGCCGATCGTGAGCGTATGGCGTCGGCCCCTGCCCGTTTCGGCCTGCATGGTTGCAAGCGCCGAAGCCGCACGGTCGAGATCGCCGCCGGCAAGCTTCACGGCTGCCAGGACCGCCACGGCGTTCTCCGCGATGTGCCGTCCGGGCGCGCCGATCGCGACTTCCAGCGTCCGCCCGCCGATGCCGGCCCAGAGGATCGAGCCCTCCGCGCCGCCACTGAATTCGACCAGCCGGAATTCCGCCTTCGGATTGGCGCCGAAGGAATGGATGTGGCTGACACCGGCCGCGGCCGCTGCATTTTCCAGCAGCTTGTATTGCGGGCTGTCGTGAATGATCAGTGCGTGGCCGCCATTGGCGACACCTTCGAAGATTTCGGCCTTGGCTTCGGCGATCTGATCGAGGCTCTCGAAATTGCCGAGGTGCGCGGCGGCGATGCTCGTCACCATGGCCACATGCGGCCGCACCATGGCGGTCAGCGGCCGGATCTCGCCCGGATGGTTCATGCCGATTTCGAAGATGCCAAAATCGGTTGCCTCAGGCATGCGCGCAAGCGTCAGCGGCACGCCCCAGTGATTGTTGAAGGAGGCGACGGAAGCATGCACGCGCCCCTGGGGCTGCAGCACATGCCGCAGCATTTCCTTGGTGGTCGTCTTACCGACCGAGCCGGTGACGGCGATGATCTTGGCCGCACTGCGGTCACGCGCCGCACACCCGAGACGGATCATCGCTTCGAGCACGTCGTCGACGACGATCATCGGCGCATTCAGCCGTCCGAGCGCCGGCAGCTTGCCTTCGCTGACGACCAGCACCGCCGCGCCATTGGCCAGCGCGATGCCCGCGTAATCGTGACCGTCCACACGGTCGCCCCTGATCGCGAAGAAAGCTTCGCCCTTGCCGATCGAACGGCTGTCGATCGAGATCCCCGAGATGCCCTCGGGCAGATTGCCAACCGGYCGGCCGTTCATCGCGGCCAGGAGATCGCTGCTTGTCCAGAGCCAGTTCAAATCACAAGCCTCCCAATGCCTTGCGGACCTCCGCATGATCCGAGAAGGGCAGCGTGACGGAGCCGATCGTCTGCCCCTCCTCGTGTCCCTTGCCGGCAACGATCAGCGTGTCGCCGGTCTTCAACATGCCGACCGCCGTGCGGATCGCCGTGGCGCGGTCGCCGATCTCGATCGCGCCCTTGGCGGCAGTCATGATTTCGGCGCGGATCACCTCGGGGATTTCCGAGCGCGGATTGTCGTCGGTCACGATCGTCACGTCGGCAAGCCGCGTGGCGATCTCGCCCATGATCGGGCGCTTGCCCTTGTCGCGGTCTCCGCCGCAGCCGAACACCACGACGACGCGGCCCGTCGTGAACGGGCGCACCGAGGCGAGCACGTTTTCGAGCGCATCCGGCTTGTGGGCGTAATCGACATAGGCGAGCGCTCCGTCCCTGGTCTGGCCTACCAGTTCGAGGCGCCCGGAAGCGCCCTGCAGCTTTTCAAGCGCGGAAAAGGCAGCCTTGGCGCTGATGCCGGTGGACATGGCAAGGCCCGCCGCGACCAGTGCATTCGCCACCTGGAAATCGCCGGCGAGCGGAATGTGGATTTCGAAGATGTCGTCGCCGACATGCACTTCGGCCGATTGCTTGTGGCGGAAGTGCTCGACCCGCTTCAGCGAGATGAAATCGCCCTTGCGGCCGACCGTGCGCACGTCGAGCTTTGCCTTGCGGGCAGCTGCGATCGCCTGCTCCGACCACTGGTCGTCGGCGAAGATCACCGCCGGCGCGCCCTTCGGCAGGAGCGCATCGAACAACCGCATCTTGGAGGCCATGTAGTGCTCGACCGTCGGGTGGTAGTCCATGTGGTCGCGGCCGAGATTGGTGAAGGCGGCAGCCGAAAGGCGCACGCCGTCAAGCCGGCTCTGGTCGAGGCCGTGGCTGGAGGCCTCCATCGCCGCATGGGTGACGCCGGCATCGGCAAGCTCGGCCAAGAGCTTATGCAGCGACACCGGATCGGGCGTCGTCAGCGAGCCGTAATCGTTGCGACCGGGAGCGATGACGCCTGTCGTGCCGATCATCGCCGCTGCGAAGCCCGAATGCGCCCAGATCTGGCGGGTGAAGGAGGCGACCGAAGTCTTGCCGGCGGTGCCGGTCACGGCAACCATGGTCTCCGGTTGGCGGCCGTAGAAGGCAGCGGCGGCGCGCGCCAGGAACGCGCGGGGTTCCGACAGCTTCAGGACCGGCGCCGACGGGGCATCCACGTCCGAGTCCGCTTCGGTGACGACGGCGACCGCACCGCGCTTCAAGGCGTCGGCGACATAGGCGCTGCCATTGGCCTTGCTGCCGGAAACGGCAACAAAGAGATCCCCTGGCTGAACCTGCCGACTGTCGGCCGTCAGTCCGGCAACGTCGATATCGGCAGCAGCACCATTCAGCTGCGCCGAAAGCTCCGGAAAATTCGTTCCCGCCAGGTCTTTGATCTTCATGAACGCACGTCTCGCATCGATTTCGATCCGCGAGAATCGCGAATCGTCCGCTTTCTCATTTCATGTCTAATAAGACACAAGCAAGGCAGAACCGTCTTCTCCAAACTTTGGTTCGACACCGAGCAGCGGCGCGGAGCGGCTGATGATGTCACGAACCATGGGAGCAGCGTTCGAGCCTGCCGTGCGCCCGCCGCCCTCGCCGGTCTTCGGCGCGTCGATGAAGGTCAGCACGATGTATTTCGGGTTGTCGATCGGGAAGGCCGCGAGGAACGCGTTGAAGTTCTGGTCGCTGGCATAGCGGCCGTTGACCACCTTGTCGGCCGTGCCGGTCTTGCCGCCGACGTTGAAGCCCGGCACCAGCGCCCGTTTACCCGAGCCGGCAATGCCGTTCCAGCGAAGCAGGAAGCGCATGTCGTCGCTGGTGCTCTTCTTGACCACCGGCGTGGCGACCGCGTTGGCCTGCTCCTCGGTGCGCGGCAGGAAGGTCGGCTCGATCAGCTTGCCGCCATTGACGAGTGCAGCACCCGCAACCGCGGTCTGCAGCGGCGTCGTCGACACGCCGTGGCCGAAGGAGATGGTGACCGAGTTGATCTTTTTCCATTCGCGCGGCTGGCTCGGGGATTTCACTTCCGGCAGCTCGGTCGGCAGCTTCGAAAGCAGGCCAAGGCGCGTCAGGAATTCCTTGTGGCCGGGAATGCCGACGAGGTCGGCGATCTTGGCGGTGCCGATGTTCGACGAATACTGGAAGATTTCCGGAACGGTCAGCACGCGGCGCTTGCCGTGGAAGTCCTTGATGGTGAAGCCGCCGATGCGGATCGGCGCCGAGGCGTCGAAGCTGTCGTTCAGCGTCACTTTGCCGGAGTCGAGGCCCATGGCGATGGTGAAGGTCTTGAAGGTGGAGCCCATTTCGAACGTGCCGTTCGACATGCGGTTCATCCAGCCCTCTTCCGCACCCTCGGCCGGCTTGTTCGGGTCGTAGTCGGGAACGGACGCCATTGCCAGCACTTCGCCGGTATGCACGTCGAGCACGACGGCGCCGGCGGCGAGCGCCTGATAGTTCTTCATGCCGGCGTCGATGACATCGCGCACGATGTTCTGCACGCGCACGTCGATCGAGAGCTTCACCGGTTCGAGCTTGGCGTCGCTGGTCATGCCGATCGCGGCAAGGTCGGCGAGACCCTGGCTATCGATGTAGCGCTCCATGCCGGCAACGCCGCGGTTGTCGATGTTGACGTGGCCGAGGATGTGGGCGGCGGTGTGGCCGCCCGGATAGAAGCGGCGCTTTTCCGGACGGAAGCCGACGCCGGGAATACCGAGCGCCAGAATCTCGCTCTGCTGCTTCGGGGTGAGCTGGCGGCGCAGCCACTGGAAGCGCGATTTCGACTTCAGCTTGTTGTAGATTTCGCGGGTATTGATGTCAGGCAATACCGTCGCCAGCCGCTCGACCGCCTCGTCGGCATCGACGATCTTGTGCGGTTCGGCATAGAGCGAAACGGTGCGGATGTCGGTCGCCAGGATTTCGCCGTTGCGGTCGAGAATGTCGGGACGCGAGGCCATCAGGTTGTCTGCGCGGCCGATGCTGGAAACCGTCTCGGGCTGCGCCATGCCGTATTGCACCAGGCGCCCGCCGATGACGGCATAGACGATGCCGAAGCTCGCGATCACGATGGCGACGCGGTTCTTGGCCTGATTTGTGGTCTTCTTGCGCGTCCCCTGAAAGGTGACGTTGAGGCCGCTTTCGGACGGTCGGTTGTTGCCGCCTGCCGAGAAGTGCGCCTTGCTCTTCAATACCATGATGCGGGAGAGAAACGACATCAGCGCGCCACCGAGCCAGTTGCCATGTTATCGGTCTTGTTGATGATGGCAGCGACACCGTCCTTCGCAGCCTTTTCGTCTTCGGACACCGGCAGATCCGCCTTCAGCATCGGCAGCTCCTGCGGCTGAGCGAGCTGCGTTGAAGGGGTCGGCGCAAGCTGCAGGTCGGCCCCGAAAGCACCGACCAGACGCTCCAGCCGATTCGGCTGCGTCAGCAGCGCCCAGTCGGCGCGCAGCAGATCGATCGTGTCTTCTTCAAGCTTGATCGCCACATCGAGCTTGCGAACTTCCTCAAGCTTGTTTTCGGCGCGGTGCTTGATCGTATAGGTCACTGTCGCGGCGGCCGTCATGACGACGATCAGGACTATGTCGAGCGTTCGAAGCATGTCTTGTCAGCCCCCCAGCCGTGCAAGGCTTGCCAGTTCCGGCAGATTGAAAATGGACAGATCGTTTCCCGGCGACACGGCTTGCGTGCGGATCCCGGCGCGCAGCTTGGCGGAGCGGGCGCGCGGATTGAGGGACGCTTCTTCCTCGCTGGCTGCCACCATAGGCTTGCCAACTGGCGTGAAGGTTGCGGCACGCGCGGAAACCATGGGCAGATGGCGCGAGCCACTCGCCTTGCCGGAGCGATCCTGGAAGAAAGCCTTGACGATCCGGTCTTCGAGCGAATGGAAGGTCACCACCACAAGCCGGCCGCCGGGCTTCAGCGACTGCTCGGCAGCAAACAGCGCCTCTGCCAGTTCGCCGAGCTCGTCATTGACGAAGATGCGAAGCGCCTGGAAGACGCGGGTCGCGGGATGGATCTTGTCCTTGGCCTTGCGCGGCGTCACCACCTCGATCAGGCCAGCGAGATCGCGGGTTGTCTCGAAGGGCTGCTCGGCCCGGCGCTTCTCGATGGCGCGGGCGATACGGCCCGCCTGCTTCTCTTCGCCGAGGAAGCCGAAGATGCGGATGAGATCGGAGACCTTGGCGCGGTTGACGACATCCGCAGCCGAAACGCCCGAAGCCGACATGCGCATGTCGAGCGGCCCCTTCTTCTGGAAGGAGAAGCCACGCTCGGCCTCATCGATCTGCATGGAGGAAACGCCGATATCGAGCACGACACCATCAAGCCCGCCCTCGGGCGCATGGGCGGCAAGATCGGAGAATTGTGCGTGAATGAGCTTCAGCCGGCCGCCCCACTCGGCGACCTGCGCCTGGCCGGCAGCAATCGCCGTCGGGTCGCGGTCGAGCGCGATCACGTCGGCACCGGCTTTGAGGATTGCGGAACTGTAGCCACCGGCACCGAAGGTGCCATCGAGGATGACCTTGCCGGGCGCAGGCTCGAGGGCCGCAAGAACCTCCGGCAAGAGGACAGGAATGTGACGAACCGGTCCGCCTTCGGCTTCAGGAATACCTCCGCCTTGTTCCGTCACCATTCCCTCTCTCCATTCTAGTCTGGACGCAACCCCCGTGACTTGCGCCCTTCCCGGGCCACCGCCTGCGCCTTCATGAAGGCCTGCGGCTCCCAGAGCTGAAAATAATCGCCCCGCCCGACGAACATCACGTCGGTCGAGATCCCGGTGAAGTCGCGGATGAAATCCGTCATCATCAACCGGCCTTCCGGATCGAGCTTCACGAAGACGCCGCCCCCGTGAACCAGCAGCGACATCTCGTTGGCTTCCGGAGAAAATGGATCCTCGGCCGCCATCTGCTTCTCGAACCGATCCAGGAGCTCCGGCCTGCCGACGCTGACCGCCGGAAAGACGAAATCCTGAAAACAGTATAGCTCCCGAACACCCCCATCCGACAGCACGGAGCGAAACGCCGAGGGAACGGAGACCCGCCCCTTCGCATCGATCCGATTGGTGGCATGTGACAAGAAGCGGTTCATAACGCGAAACGGCCGCCCAAGACTGACGGGCCACGATCATCGACCCGCGAGAACACGTCACTCCGCACGCAAGACAGCCCCGCCGAACAGTGGAATGTCCGACCACCCTCCGAAGCCGGAAGGCACTGGAATCTTGCGATGTTGGG
Organism: Ensifer sp. 2TAB8; assembly: GCF_052115125.1. Classification (NCBI taxonomy): domain Bacteria; kingdom Pseudomonadati; phylum Pseudomonadota; class Alphaproteobacteria; order Hyphomicrobiales; family Rhizobiaceae; genus Ensifer; species Ensifer sp. 2TAB8. Next base: position 286,044 of record NZ_JBFRGB010000002.1, read on the forward strand.
CCGCGAAGCAGCCCCTGCGCAGTGCCATTATGGGATATCATGGGACCATATGGGCGTCAATGGGAATGGATCGTAAACAGCCGTCGGGCTGATCAAATATTGATAGGTTGTTAAGTTTAACGAAGGGTTACGAAGAGACCCCCTCCGTGCGGGAATGCGACGGTCGAACGGCTTCAAATCGTTGAAAAATCAGAATGTGAGAAAAAGCGCAGGAACATGCGCATTGCCACCGCCGGGCGCAATCGCGCGGAACCCAACCGGCAAAAAAACCGACGCAGCAGGCGCCGGCCACCCGCCGCCGCGAACGCAACTTCGCATCGCGGAGATGCCCGCGACGACGCGCCTCAGATCAAGTTTAGGGCGCCTTCCGCCCGGGGTCGGACTGCGCAACATTCTCGTCGATCGAGTTGTGACACGCTTCGGACGTACCGACCTGGCGGCTGTAGAGCTCTTTCCAACGACCAGCATCGAACACCAGGTATTCAAGCACGCATCGGTCTGGCTCGTAGGAGCCCCATTGCGCCATCATCAGCCTGCTATCAAGCCCGAACCCAAGCGTCATCAGAAGGTTGTCGTCGCCGCCCCGAGGGAAATCAAAGACCTCCCCGGTTCGGTTGCTCGAGACAACGACGAAAGTGCACTGCGCACCGCAACCGACTTGGTTCACCCGGTACTCGCCGGCAAAGTTCACCCCTTCCAGCATTTCCTTGGCGATCGTCGTTCGAAAGAGGCGGAAATCCTTGTCACGGCCGTTGAAGTCCGGAAGTTTTACTTTGCCCTTGTAGACCTTGGCGGCAGGGTAGCTCTTCGGCGAAAGGTCCGGCAGATTTTCGCCATAAACGGGAGCAACGGCTGCCGGCACCAGCACAAGCAGCGCCAGACCGACACCGCACCATTTTCCGAAAGCTTTTGCGACTGTCACCTGCGCCCCCTGTCAGCACTCGCTGACACCACTGGTACAACCAAGTAGTAAAGACGCGGTTCCACCATAAAGAGAAATCGCCAGTTGGCCTGTAAGCCGGGTTCTGTATGGCCCCGCCACCCGAAGGCAACGGAACGTGGCAGCCATTCATCTGGGACTACGTTTGCACGCAGCCTCTTGCAACCCACCCGGATGACTGGCCCGGAAACAGGCTGGGCGCTTGCGCGTCCGCGTCATCCCTATTCGGTCTTGCTCCCGGTGGGGTTTGCCGTGCCGTCCATGTCGCCATGTCCGCGGTGGGCTCTTACCCCACCCTTTCACCCTTACTCCGCAAGCGGAGCGGTTTGCTTTCTGTGGCACTTTCCCTGAGGTCACCCTCGCCGGACGTTATCCGGCACCGTGCTTCCGTGGAGCCCGGACTTTCCTCCCCCCGCGGCCTTTCGGCACTTGCGGAGAGCGGCTGCCCGGCCAACTGGCAGGCGCTCCTTAACGCAAGCCCCCGCCCGGCGCCAGAAAAAACGGCAGGGTTTTTCGAGCCACCAACAGGGCAGATCGGCTGAAGCCTGGCGGATGTTGCCGCCACCTAGCGAAAGGCGACGGAGAAATCTGCATCGTATTCGGGCTCGTCGATCCGCCCATTGAGCAGGAGGACCGCGCCCAGGCGGCCGATCTCGTCGGAGCTCTTCGCCGCCTGGCCGTTGCCGCCGGTGACAACGGCGACACGGCTGCCCTCGGCAAAACCGATATAGGGCAACCCGTGTCGGGTGAACGAGGTGACGCAGGGAGAAAAGTGAGTGGAAACGGGTTGGAGACTTGGCATCACCTCCGCCAGCAGCCCGCGCAGGTGCTCGGCCGCCGTCGCGCCACCTGACCCACGGAACCATTGTCGGACCGCCGCTTCACCATCGAGAATCCTGTCGGTCGGATCGCCGCCGATCTTGATATAGTGCTTTCCGTCCGCATAGCCGACCGGCGGCAGCAGGTAGTAGCTTTTCTCCTGCTCGGGCGCTGCGCCGATCAGCGAGGGCATGCCCTCGAAACCGGAGAGATCGCCGTCCGCCACCTCGGCAAAGAATACGGTTCGCGCCTTGACGGTGAGATCGATCGGCCGCCGCAGCAGCGCCGTAGAGATAGAGAACCCGCCGGCGGCAACGATCACCCGCCCTGCCGCGAGATGCTCACCGTCGACCGTCGTGACGATCACTCGGTCGCGCTCTTCCGATACGGCCGCAACTTCGCTGCGCACGATCAGTGCGCCCGCCTTCTCGGCGCAAACGGTCTGTGCAGCGACCAGCGCCCGCGGATTGATGTAGCCGGCCCCGCGCCTTTCGTGGACGCCGGCCGTGCCATGGGGGAAGTGGAACCAGGGAAAGCGCTGCGACAGCGCCTCGCCATCGTAGAGCGGCGCCTCGACGCCGAGCGCGTCGCGTGCCTTCTCGACTTGCTCGATATAATCGTAGGGAGCGCCCGGCGCCGGTCCGGCGATCAGGCAGCCGACTTCGTGGTAGAAGGTGACGCCGCTCTCGCCTTCGATTTCGCCGTAGCGCTCGATCGACCGCCGGGCGAGCCGCGCCCAGACCGGATCGTCGTCGATCGTGCGGGTGATGCGGGCACTGTCGTAGTGGCTGGAAAAGACGCCGGCGTGGTTGGCCCAGTCCATCGGCTCATCCGGGCCGACCAGCGCGACCTTGGCGCCCGAAAGCGCCAGGTGGCGGGCGGCCGCAGCCCCCATCATGCCCTTGCCGACGACAATGAAATCAAAGTTCTCCGACATGTCTGTCCCCGTCCCTCTGCTCAAGGGGAGATAGCATGCCGGCGCCGGTATGGCACGGTGGTTGTGGTGGTTTTCCGTATGCGCCGGAACGCGAGACCTGTCCGGCTGGAGCATCCGCCATCACCTGATACGGCTGGCGGATGAAGCTCTTCGCTGATTGCATGCTTCTCGGAACGCACTTGATCCGAGATGACGCGCCAAGCGAAAGAACGCGCCGGCGCTTGTCATGCGATCGATCAGTTCATCCGATCGATCAATCGATGATGTCCTGGACCCTGCCGCAATAGCGCTTGGAAACCGGGTTCATGCGCTTGGCACCATGGCCGGCATTGTACTTGAGAACCGTGCCGCAGGTCGTGCCGCCGGACAGTTCATGCGCCATGGCCAGATACTTCATGCCGAACTTGATGTTGGTTTCCGGATCGTAGAGACCCTTGGAAGAACYGGAATAGCCCAGCATGCGCGCCGTGGCTGGCTTGATCTGCATCAGGCCGATTTCTCCGGCGCTGCCGCGTGCCTTCGGGTTGAAGTTGCTTTCGACCTTGACGATCGCATGCGCCAGATCGACCGGAACGCCGTATTGCTTGGCGTAGGACTTGATCAGCGATGTGTACGCCACGTTCTGCATGACGTCGGGCTTGGGAAAGCCCGTTGTCCGGGTAACGGACTGGATGGCTGAGGTCTTGATGGTCTTGTCGACACTCCCCGCAAACGACGTACCCATCCCGGCGAAGAACATGCCAAGGCATGCCGCCACCGCAGCAACAGACGAAATTCTCATGTAGTTTGAATTCTCCGGTCTGGGGAATGGACCGAAGCGCACCCCGCTTCGAACCTCACTTCCCGATCGTTTCATTCACAGGAAGTGAGCGTTGCGCCCTGATGCTCCTGCAGTTCCAATGGGGCGGGAAATGAATGCCGCATCATGGTAAACATGTGGCAAAGCTAAAAAAACATGCCACGAATATCTGCAGAAGTGCCGTTTAGACGAAAAATTCTTCCACGTCAGGCGGTGAATTGCGGCAGGCCTGACAGCAGGCGGTGCAGCGTATCAAGGGTTGAGATGTCAGCGATGCCATCGACCCTTTGTTGTCTGAAGTGCCGCTGGAACGCGGCCACGGCGCCTTCGGTCTTTTCACAGAATTCGCCTGTCACATCAATGCCATAACCGTAGAGTGACAGCATCGACTGGATGGCCTCCACCGGCTGCCCCTGGTCACCGCGCTGGAAAAAGCGCCCGCCGCCGATCGGGGCCGGCTCCACCCAGTGACCGACGCCTTCGCGGTGAAGAACGTGCCAGGGAAATTTTTCTCCCGGATCGACCTTGCGAATGGGGGCGATATCGCTGTGTGCGAGCACTCTTTCGGGCGCAATCGACCAGCGATCGCCGCAGTCCCGACACAATTCTACAACTGCCGCTATCTGCTTTTCCGGAAAGTCGGGCAACCCGCCGGGGTGACCCGGGTTGGCGATCTCGATTCCGATCGAGCAGGAGTTGATATCGGTCTCGCCTTTCCAGTAGCTCTTGCCGGCATGCCAGGCGCGACGCGCCTCCGGCACGAGCTGATCGACGCGGCCGTCCTCGTGGACGAAGTAATGGCTGGAGACCTGGCTTTCTTCGCGACAAAGCCATTCGAGCGCCGAAGCGCCCGTCGACATGCCGGTATAGTGAAGAACGATCATATCCGGGGCGCGCAGGTCGGCGCGGTCACCGAAATTGGGCGACGGCATGAAGCGTGCACCCGGATAGTCGCAGTATTTCGAGGTCATGCGGCTCGGCGTTCTTTCTCGATCGCCTCATAGGCGGCGTTCAGCGCCGCCATGCGATCATTGGCGATCGCGTGGAATTCTTGCGGTACGCCGCGCGCAACCAGCATATCCGGGTGGTTCTCCGAAACGAGCACACGGTAGCGCTTGCGGATATCGGCGAAATCATCCTTACGCGAAACGCCGAGCACCTGATAGGGGTCACGACCATCGCCGTGCACGTGGCGGGCCATGATCCGGCTGAAGTGCCCCTCGTCCATGCCGAAGATGTCGGCCACCCGCAACAGGAAGGCAAGCTCGCGCTCATGCACCGCGCCGTCCGACTTGGCGATGTGGAACAGGCCGTCGATGATATCCTCAAGGATCGGGCAGTTCTTTTCGCAGGACGAACACAGCGACGCCATCTTCTCTGCATAGGCCTCGTAGCCGGCGACGTCCTGGCGCGCCAGATTATAGAGACGCGCGACGTTTTGGGCCTGGTCCGGCGGAAACTGGAAGATATCGTGGAAAGCGGCGACTTCGGCTTCGGTCACAACGCCGTCGGCCTTGGCCATCTTGGCCGAAAGCGCGATCATGGCGACGGAGAAGGCCACCTTGCGCCGCGTTTCCGGATCACCCTCAAACAGGGTGCGCACGGCCTCGACCACACCGGCAAGCGCATTGCCGGTGGCGGTAACGATCCTGAGGAGGCTGTCCCAAAATGACATGCGAGGTTCCCTGTCTCTCACTCTATAGCATGGACCAATGTGGTGGCAAATTGCAAGCGGTGGGCGGCCCGAACCACGAGGATGACGAATTTGTGATGGCCCCTCACTATTGTCAATCCATCGATTGGAACTTGCGACAGCCAACCGACGGAAAGCTGTTCCCACGGGAACAGCCATCCAATAAAAGTGAGATGTCGTCAGGGCCCGCAAAACCGGTAATCGCGCCGTTCGCAATAGCGCAGGCCGGGCTTACGCCCTGCGACAATCCGCGCGCCGCTGCCTCGCCTCGCCAATCCGGCGCTCCAGGGCGCCTCACGGCATCGTCTCGACACAACATCCACAGGCCCGTCATTTAATTTCCATCTGATTTGCGTTATGGAGGCCCCACCCATCGCATGCCAAAGTCCCGAGGAGGAAACATGGCCAAGAAAAAAGTCGCAATGCTGACGGCCGGCGGGCTCGCACCCTGCCTGTCATCCGCCGTTGGGGGCCTGATCGAACGCTATACGGACGTCGCGCCCGAGTATGAGCTGGTCGCCTACCGCTCCGGCTACCAGGGCCTGCTCTTGGCTGACCGCATCGAGATCACCCGCGACATGCGCGAGAAGGCGCATATCCTGCATCGCCACGGCGGTTCGCCGATCGGCAACAGCCGCGTCAAGCTCACCAACGCGGCCGACTGCGTCAAGCGCGGCCTCGTCAAGGACGGCGAGAACCCGTTGCGCATCGCTGCTGAGCGGCTTGCCAATGACGGCATCTCGATCCTGCACACGATCGGTGGTGACGACACCAACACGACGGCGGCCGACCTTGCCGCCTATCTCGGCGCCAACGGCTACAACCTGACCGTTGTCGGCCTGCCGAAGACGGTCGACAACGATGTCGTGCCGATCCGCCAGACGCTTGGCGCCTGGACGGCCGCCGAATACGGCGCCCGCTTCTTCGACAATGTCAGCAACGAGCAGAGCGCCGCCCCGCGCACGCTCGTCGTGCACGAGGTCATGGGTCGCCATAGCGGCTGGCTGACGGCCGCCACCGCCCGCTCCTACATCCAGATGACCGACGACAAGGAATTCGTCGACGGCTTCATGATGAACCGCCAGATGAAGAACATCGACGGTCTTTACCTGCCGGAGATGAAGTTCGACCTGCAGGGCGAAGCCGAACGTCTGCGCCAAGTCATGGACCGCACCGGCTTCGTGACGCTGTTCGTCAGCGAAGGTGCCTGCCTCGATGCGATCGTCGCCGAGCGGGAAGCGGCGGGCGAAACCATCAAGCGCGATGCCTTCGGCCACGTGAAGATCGACACCATCAATGTCGGCAACTGGTTCTCCAAGCAGTTCGCAGCCCTTCTCGGCGCCGAGCGCTCGATGGTGCAGAAGTCCGGCTACTACGCCCGCTCGGCCCCTGCCAACGGCGACGACCTGCGCCTGATCCAGGGCATGGTCGATCTTGCCGTCGAAAGCGCGCTCAACAAGGTCTCCGGTGTCACCGGTCACGACGAAGACCAGGGCGGCAAGCTGCGTACGATCGAGTTCCCGCGCATCAAGGGCGGCAAGCACTTCGACACCTCGACGAAGTGGTTCGGCGAAGTCATGGACGTCATCGGCCAGAAGTGGCAGGCCCAGAAGCACTGATTTTCCGCTTCCCGGCGGGCGCGCATGCCGCCCGCCGACAACGCCTGATTTAGAGATTGACGGCTCCGCGTTTCCATGGCTGGCTCGGCCAATTCATTGCCGAGAATCTCTACGGCGCCACCGCGTCAAGGCACGCCAAGGTCGCTGTAGGACTTTAAACCGCTGCGTGATTTGTCCTCAAATCGATCGCGATTTAAGGACACATGCAGGAACGCGGAGCCCTTTCATGTCCTTTGAACATTGGTTTGCCTTTGCCGCAGCCTCTGCCGTGCTGCTCGCCATTCCCGGCCCCACCATTCTTCTCGTCATTTCCTATGCGCTCGGACACGGCCGCAAGACCGCAGGCGCTACCGTCGCCGGTGTTGCGCTTGGTGATTTCACCGCGATGACCGCTTCCATGCTCGGCCTCGGCGCGCTGCTTGCGACCTCCGCGGCGATCTTCACGGTACTCAAATGGGTGGGTGCCGCCTATCTCATCTGGCTCGGCATCAAGCTCTGGCGCGCACCGGTGGCCGCCGGCGGCGACGCTGAGGTCGAATCGACTTCCGGCGAACGTCCGCTGCGCATCTTCTTTCACACCTATGCGGTGACTGCACTGAACCCGAAAAGCATCGTCTTCTTCGTCGCCTTCCTGCCGCAGTTCCTCGATCTCAGCCAGCCGCTCTTCACCCAGATGGCGATTTTCGAGCTCACATTCCTGACGCTCGCGATCCTCAATGCCAGCCTCTATGCGGCCCTTGCGACGGCTGCCCGCAGCACGATTTCCAAGCCTAATGTCCGACGGATCGTCAACCGCGCGGGCGGTTCCATGCTCATCGGAGCCGGGCTCCTGACGGCGACGATGAAGCGCGCCACGGCGTGAAATTGCCGCCTGCGCTTGCCGCCGGATGCCTCATAGGTTAATGGAGATTCACGCTTGGCGGCTGGCAACCGCTGATTTGCAGGGGCTACGGGGCCCAGAAGCACGAAAGTGACAGAATGGCGAAGTACCGTATTTCCCTTTCCAAACAGACGTTTGGCGTGGCAGCGATCTTGTCCGCGACCATCGTCTCGGGATGCTCAACGGTAGAGCACACGTCGCTCGAAGAACTGACGGCCGTGCAGACGGTCACCCCGCTCGCAAAGCCCGGCACTGAAATGACGGCTTACGCGCTGCCCACGCCTGACGGTGCAGCCACCGTGGCAAGCGCCGCCCTCGCAGCCCAGACAGCCGGCGTCGCCACCACCTATCCGGTCGCGACCGATCTCGCCCAGGGCGCCGAAGCCGCCCCTGCGATGGTTGCGGTTCCGGCGTCGAAGCCGGGCAGCACCATGGCGCTTGCCATGGTTTCCCCGACCACGCCTGCCATCGCCAGTGCCGAAACGGCAACCGCGGCCGTTACCCAGGTTTCCGCCGACGCCTCGCAAGTACCGGCGCCGACTTCTGCGGACGTTGCGGCCAAGACGGGCCGGGTCCAGGACCTTCCGATTTCGACCCTCGCCGTCGCCGCTGCAATGGAATCGGACTTCGACACCGGCGAACCCGTCGGCCTCGAAAACCTGGTCGCAAATCGCATGATCGTGCCGACCGAGCGCCCGAAGACCGGCGTCATCGGCTCGACTGTGGCCGCCGTTGCCAGCGTCATTCCGGATTCGATGAAGTTCTCCAAGACGCCGACCAGTTCGCGTCCCGAACTCGACAAGATGATCAAGTACTATGCCGACCTCAACGGCATTCCGGTCGAGCTCGTGCACCGCGTCGTCAAGCGCGAAAGCAATTACAACCCGCGCGCCTACAGCAAGGGCAACTACGGCCTGATGCAGATCCGCTACAACACCGCCAAGGGCCTCGGCTATGACGGTCCGGCGGAGGGTCTGTTCGACGCGGAAACCAACCTCAAATACGCGACCAAGTATCTGCACGGCGCCTGGATGGTGGCCGACAATCAGCACGACAGCGCGGTCAAGCTCTATGCCAGCGGCTACTACTACCATGCCAAGCGCAAGGGTCTTCTCGACGACCTCGGCATGAAGTGAGCCTGTTCAGCCGACAGCTCAGCTTGTTTTGCGAGGCGCTCAATCGAGCGCCTCTATTATTTTGGCGTTGAGTTTCTGCACGTCATAGCCGAGACGCGAGGGCGTGAGCCCCAGCCGGACCACCACGAGCTTCAGCGACGGCACCAGCATGATCGCCTGCCCGTCATGGCCGAGCATCCAGAAGCTATCCGCCGGGAAGCTGCCGGATCCGGCGCGGACACCGTTTTCCTCCAGCCACACCTGGCCCTGGCCGTATTTTCCACCCGACGCCTTGGTTGGCGTTCGCATGAAGGCGACGTAGTCCTTCGGCAGCATCGCCCTCCCCTTCCACACGCCGTCCTGCAGCAGGAACTGCGCGAAGCGCGCCCAGTCCTGCGCCGTGGCGTACATATAGGACGAGCCGACGAAAGTGCCGCTCGCATCTGTTTCAAGCACCGCGCTCTTCATGCCCAAGGGGGCGAACAGCCCATCACGCGGAAAGGCAATTGCGGCCGCCGGATCGTCGAATGTCCGCATCCAGATGCGCGACAGCAAGGTGGTCGAACCGCTGGAATAGCTGAACGTCGCACCCGGATTGGACGTCAGCGGTTTGGTGGCCGCATAGCCCGCCATGTCCTTCTCGAGATAGAGCATGCGGGTCACGTCGGTGACGTTGCCGTAGTTCTCGTTGAATTCCAGGCCGCTCTGCATTCCCATGAGGTCGGCGAGCGTGATTTTTGCACGTTCGTCGCTTGCCCACTCCGGCAGGAGCCCGGCGCGTGCCACATCCATTCGACCTTCCGCGACGCGCATGCCGATCAGCGCCGCCGTGACCGATTTCGTCATCGACCAGCCGAGCAAGGGTGTCGAGCTATCAAAGCCTCGACCGTAGGTTTCGGCAACCAGGCGGCCATCGCGAATGACGGCAATGGCCCGCGCGCCCGGACCGGCAAGATCGGTATCCTCGATCAGCTTCTGCAAGGCGGGATCGATCTCGGCGCCCTCGCCTTCCGGCCAGGCCGCTTCCGACGCAGGCGTGATTGCAGTCGCCGCCGTGTTGACCGGCGGCAAGCCCGCGCCATCGCCATCCGGCAGGCTCGCACATCCCATTCCCGGTCGATAGGCCGCGTAGCCCGCCGCAGCAAAGCCGAGGATCCGCGCCGTCACCACCTGTCTTTCCGGATCGACAGCAACCCTCACCAGCTTCAGCAGCGGGTGTCCCGGCGCCTGGACGTCGTCGGCCAGCACCGACTGGGCGTCGCGTTTCGCGATGAAGACGTTGGAACAGACGATCTTGGCGGCGTAGCCATCGCCGACCTTGAGCAGTTCCGGCGGCGCGATCGCAAGCCAGCCGAAGAGAGCGACAATGCCCAGTACCAACGTCGCACCGGAAATCCTCAATATGCGTCTGATGCGTCTCATGCGTTCCCTCCGGCCGCCTCATGTTTCCTGGAAGCCGAGCCGACCACGGACAGAAACATGCAGCAATTCAAAGTGCTACGGCGGCAAAGCCTGTCCGCTGGGACGCACGGTCGCCGCCGAGTTGCAGAGAGAACCAGCATTTCGCCCACAGGAAAAGCCTAGAAACGGCAAGTTTCCAATTTCCGGGGAGATCGGAACCCCAAGTGCACGCCGGTTTGCGCCGTCTAGGCCGAACGTCGCAAATCCGTAGCTGCGCCTGCTTTGAGCAGGGCCGTTACATCCGTGAGCGCCGGTGATATCCAAGGACCACGGACTTCGACGGCGCCGCTGGCCTGCGCGCAATCCACCTCGCTTTCCTTTTCGATGCCGCGCACGGCAATCGCCAGCCGCAACACCTGCCCGGTCTTGATGAGGCAGGAAAGCAGCGCGACGCTGCGCTCGCTGCCGTGGGTCGCCCGGATGGCGGTGAGATCGATCGTCACCTGGTGAGGCTGCAGTTCCGCGATCAAATTCAAGGGCAAGGATGAGCCGGCACCGCCGCCAAGCGCAATCCGGACACCCAACGCCCGCAATCCCTTCAGATTGTCCGCGATCAGCGCGAGATCCTCGGTCGAAAAGTCTCCGGTGACCTCGATGGTCAGGCGTCCCGCAGGCAGGCCCGTTTCGCCCAGGCATTGCCGGACCTGCTCGACGAAGTCCCGCTCCTTGAGTTGCGGCGCAAAGGGCGCGACGGTCAACCCTGTCGGCGAAGGCCAGCGCTCGGCCTCGGTGCAGGCAGCCTTAAGTGTCCAGTAGCCGAGCGAGCGCGTGCCGGGGCTCTGCTCTGATGGTTCGATAAAGGCTTGCTCGCCGATCACCCCGCGAAGCGGATGCTGCCAGCGCAGCAACGCCTCGAAAGCGCGGATGGCTCCGCTTGCCGCACCGGCGATCGGCAGGAATTCGAGGAAGAATTCGCTGTTCTCCAGCCCCCGCGCCACATCGCGCTCGGCCTCGGCCCGCTGCTGTGCCGCATGGGTCAGTATCTCCGAATGGAAGGCATGGCTGTTGCCGCTCACAGCCTTCGCCTCATAGAGCGCCAGGTCCGCGCGCTTCAGCACCTCACCCGTTGCCGTATCGGTGCGCTCGACGAAGGCGATGCCGATGCTGCAGCCGGAAGCGACCTGCGCTTCGCCGAGATCGAACGGCGCTTCGAACAGCGCCTTTACCCGCGCTGCGAGCATTTCGGCTTCGGCCTGCGACGAGGCACCGCCGGCCGTAAGCACGAACTCGTCGCCCCCCAGCCGGTAGACCGTCGCCTCTCCGGAAAAGGCGCGCCGCAGGCGGGCGCCGAAGAGCGCGAGCAACCGGTCGCCGGCGTCGTGCCCCATGGTATCGTTGATCGCCTTGAACCGGTCGAGATCGAGAAGGAGAAGGGCATTGCGCTCGAAGGCAGGCCCTTCCGTGCAGAGTGCCTGGCGAATATCCGCCTCCAGCGCCGCACGGTTGGCAAGCCCGGTGAGCTTGTCGCGGTGGACTTCGTGGCGCAGGCGCCGCTCTGCGCGACGCGCCGCATGCAACTCGTGCTCCAACCGGCGCGAGTAGCGCCAGCGATAGAACGAACCGCCGAGGAGAAACGGCATGGCGCCCGCTGCCAGCATGGCGGAGACGTCCAAATGGGCTGTCGGTTGTTCAAGCAAGACTGTTTCCGTCGCCAGCAACGCCGCAGAAACCAGAGCCCCCAATGCCGCGCCGACAGCTGCAAATCGCTGCTCGGGCTTCGGCAGAAACGTTCTTAACATCATGTCGACGCCCCCGAATATGAGGCGGTGCTAGCACGCTAGGGTTTAATGAATTCTTATGGGTGAAAAATTGTAGTGCACTGGTTCGGGCGCGCGCCCTCTGGCTGTGGAAACCCCGTCATCAAAGTGTAGCCGAGTCAATTTAGAAGCGGCTAAGTTTCAACTGGATGACCGGCAGAGATGACCGAACTAGCCCCCGACGTTGGCTTTGGCAGAAAAAATCCGAAGCTGAAAAAAGCGCTGCTCCAGCACAAGACCTTCTCCCTTGCCGGCCTTTCGGAACGTCTCTTCGGCCTGCTCTTCTCGGGTCTCGTCTACCCGCAAATCTGGGAAGACCCGATCGTCGACATGGAAGCGATGCAGCTCGGTCCTGAACACCGGATCGTCACCATCGGCTCCGGCGGCTGCAACATGCTGACCTACCTGTCTGTCGGCCCGCGCAGAATAGACGTCGTCGACCTCAACCCGCACCATATCGCGCTGAACCGCCTGAAGCTCGCAGCCTTCCGTCATCTGCCAAGCCACAAGGACGTGACGCGCTTCCTGGCGACCCAGGGCACCGCCACAAACGTCCAGGCCTTCGACCTCTTCATTTCGCCGAAGCTCGACACGGCGACACGCAGCTACTGGAACGGCCGTGACCTGACCGGCCGCCGCCGCATCGGGGTCTTCGGCCGCAACATCTATCGCACCGGCCTGCTCGGCCGCTTCATTGCCGCAAGCCACCTGCTCGCCCGCCTGCACGGCGTCGACCCGGCCGAGTTCGTCCAGGCCGGTTCCATGCGCGAGCAGCGGCAGTTCTTCGACGAGCGTCTTGCGCCGCTGTTTGATCGTCCCGCCATACGCTGGATCACCGGCCGCAAGAGTTCGCTTTTCGGTCTCGGCATCCCGCCGCAACAATTCGACGAACTGGCAAGCCTCAGCAGCGAGAAGTCGCTCGCCGCCGTGTTGCGCCACCGCCTCGAAAAACTGACCTGTCACTTCCCGCTGCGGGAGAACTATTTCGCCTGGCAGGCCTTCGGGCGCCGCTACCCGCTGCCGCATGAAGGCGATCTTCCGCCCTACCTCGATGCCGCTGCCTATGAAGCGATCCGCAACAATGCCGAGCGCGTCGAGGTCCATCACGCAAGCTACACCGAGCTTCTCGCCAACAAGCCTGCCGCATCGGTCGACCGCTACATCCTGCTCGATGCCCAGGACTGGATGAACGACCAACAGCTGAACGATCTTTGGACCGAGATCACCCGTACGGCCGATGCCGGTGCGGTCGTCATCTTCCGCACCGCCGCAGAAGACAGCATCCTCCCCGGTCGCGTCTCCTCGGCGCTGCTCGATCAGTGGCACTACGATGCCGAAACATCGCTCAAGCTCGGCGCGAAAGACCGTTCCGCCATCTATGGCGGTTTCCACATTTACCGGAAGAAGGCTTGAGCCGATGCGTGAGGCCGGCATTTCCCACGCGCGGCGCATGGATCACATGTACCGCTACCAGCGGCACTTCTACGATCTGACGCGGAAGTATTACCTCTTTGGACGCGACACGCTGATCCGGGAGATGCACCCGGCGCCGGGCGCCTCCGTGCTCGAGGTCGGCTGCGGCACCGGGCGCAATCTCGCTCTCATCGGCCACTGCTTCCCCTCGGCGCGGCTGTTCGGCCTGGACATCTCCCAGGAGATGCTGACCTCCGCCGACGCGAAGCTCAACCGTGGCAGCAGGCGCCGCGCCGAGCTTCAGGTCGCCGACGCCACCGATTTCGACCCCAAGGTCTTCGGCGAACGCGGCTTCGACCACATTCTCATCTCCTATTCCCTGTCGATGATCCCCGACTGGCAAAAGGCGATCGATGCGGCCATTGCCGCACTCAATCCGGGCGGCTCCCTGCACATTGCCGATTTCGGCCAGCAGGAACGCCTGCCGACGAGCTTCCGCCGGGCGCTGCACGGCTGGCTCGATCGCTTCCACGTCACGCCGCGCGCCAGCCTTTTCGACGTGTTGCGCGTGAAGGCCCGGGAGAATGGCGCCGATCTCGAACGCCGCGCGATCGGCCGCGGCTATGCCTGGCTTGCGGTCTATCACAGCCCGGCCGTCGCAATCGCCGCCTGAGACCGCGACCCGTCGTGCAGCCGGCGGGTGGTCGTCTTCATCTCACTTCGCCAGAGCGCGCCGAAATCCCCCGTGGGAGTTCGGCGCTTTCGCGTTGCAGTAGAAAACGGGACGCTCCTGCCTCGCCCGCAATTCCCGCTTGAGCTAACCCAATTTTTACGATGATATGGTGAAGATGAGGTTCACGCCTCGCGGGGGAAATCACCGATATGAAAGCCATCGTGTGAGGCAGGATCGTCGCTCGTCTCTAGACAGGTACCTCATGCGCCGGCTTCTCCTGGCTCTGCTGCCCATTGCCACCCTCCTTTCCGCCTGTTCGTCGACCGATTACGACCTGATGCAGACGGCATCGATCCCGCCGCGCTTCCAGGATAAGGACCCACAGGACTTCGGCGAGCGCACCCCGCAGCATCACAACATTCACGGCATCGACGTTTCGAAATGGAATGGCGATATCGACTGGATGAAGGTGAAGAACTCCGGTGTCTCCTTCGCCTTCATCAAGGCGACGGAAGGCAAGGACAGGGTCGACACCCGCTTCAACGAGTACTGGCAAAAGGCGCGTGCCGCCGGCATCCCCTATGCGCCCTATCACTTCTACTATTTCTGCTCGACCGCCGACGAACAGGCCGACTGGTTCATCGCCAATGTGCCGAAGACCGCAGTCTACCTGCCGCCGGTGCTCGACGTCGAGTGGAACGGCGAATCGAAGACCTGCCGCCACCGCCCGACGCCGGATGAAGTGCGCGTCGAGATGAAGCGCTTCATGGATCGCCTCGAAGCGCACTACGGCAAACGCCCGATCATCTACACCTCGGTCGACTTCCACCGCGACAATCTCGTCGACCAGTTCAAGGAGCATCACTTCTGGGTGCGCTCGGTCGCCAAGCATCCGGGCGAGGTCTATGTCGAGCGCCGCTGGGCCTTCTGGCAATACACCAGCACCGGCGTGATCCCGGGCATCGACGGCAGCACCGATATCAACGTCTTCGCCGGTTCGGCGAAAAACTGGAAGAACTGGGTCGCAGCGGTCTCGCAGCCGAAGTAAGGCCGGCATTCTTGCCGGCAAGTGCGGCAAGGAACCCCATTTTCTTCTTTCGGTCATAATGCTCTGAAAGAGCAACGGCAGATTTACAGTGCCGCACGTCCCCAAGGACGCGCAAACGCCGCTGTAACATTTTTGAACCGCTGCATGAGACATCCTTGGGTCGATCGCGATCTGGAGATTTATGCAGCGAATCCAATAATTTGGCTGCCCGTGCGGTGTCTCCCTCACCCCGCGGCCACAGAAAGGAATTATGATGAACCGCACTGCCCGGCACGCCCTGGCCTCCGTCGCCCTCCTGGCGCTCACCGCCTCCACCGCGTTTGCACAGACCGCGACCCAGACGGGCGCCCAGGGCGCCGCTCCGGCTGTCGCCTGCGGCGGCGACCTCGGTGCCTTCCTCCAGGGCGTGAAGGCCGAAGCAGTCGCCAAGGGCGTTCCCGCCGATGTCGCCGATCGGGCGCTTGCGGGTGCTGCCATCAACGAGAAGGTCCTCAGCCGCGACCGCGCCCAGGGTGTCTTCAAGCAGACCTTCACCGAGTTCTCCAAGCGCACGGTCAGCAAGGCGCGCCTCGATATCGGCCAGCAGAAGATGAAGGAATATGCCGACGTCTTCGCCCGCGCCGAGAAGGAATTCGGCGTGCCCGCCCCTGTCATCACCGCTTTCTGGGCGATGGAAACGGACTTCGGCGCTGTCCAGGGCGACTTCAATACCCGTGATGCACTGGTGACACTGTCGCACGATTGCCGCCGCCCTGAAATGTTCCGTCC
Organism: Ensifer sp. 2TAB8; assembly: GCF_052115125.1. NCBI lineage: Bacteria > Pseudomonadati > Pseudomonadota > Alphaproteobacteria > Hyphomicrobiales > Rhizobiaceae > Ensifer > Ensifer sp. 2TAB8. The sequence continues at coordinate 301,966 of NZ_JBFRGB010000002.1, forward strand.
GCAGCTGATCGCCGCCATCGAGATGGTGCAGCACGGCGACCTTGACCCGGCAACGACCACCGGCGCCTGGGCCGGCGAGATCGGCCAGGTGCAGATGCTGCCGGAAGACATCATCGCCTACGGCGTCGATGGCGATGGCGACGGCCACGTCAACCTGAAGAAGAGCTCGCCCGACGCGATCCTCACCGCGGCCAAGTTCATCCAGAGCCTCGGCTTCAAGGCCGGCCAGCCCTGGATCCAGGAAGTCAGCGTTCCCGAAGAACTCCCCTGGGAAAAGACCGGCCTGCAGCCGGGCATGAAGGCGGCGGACTGGTTCGCACTCGGCGTCGCGCCGCGTGACGGCAACACCGCCAATGGCAATCTCGAAGCCTCCCTGGTGCTGCCGCAGGGCCGCAAGGGTGTGGCCTTCCTCACCTACCCGAACTTCAACGTCTATCTCGAGTGGAACCAGTCGTTCATCTACACGACGTCGGCCGCCTACTTCGCCACCCGCCTCGCCGGCGCGCCGACCTATGAGGGCGGCAACCCGGAACCGGGCCTCGACGATGTCGGTATGAAGGCGCTGCAGACCAAGCTGCAGACGCTCGGCCATGACGTCGGCAAGGTCGACGGCATCCTCGGCTCCGGCACCCGCGCCGCCCTTCAGAAGGAACAGCTCCGCCTCGGACGCCCGGCGGATGGCTGGGCGACGCTGGAACTCCTGAACGCCCTCTAAGCGAACTTCGGGCCACGGATGCGGCTCGGCCTAGCAGCCAGAACTCCGGGGATCGGAAGCGATTCCCGGGGTTTCCTTATCCGAGATGCAGGTCCACCCCGGAGGCACGCACGGCGCATCTCGAAGCGTTGCCCTTCCCTCGATCAGTCGGCAAGAACCGGGTGGCATGCGCCAAGACGCCGGGCTATGAAATAGGGGTCAGATCACAACCGGCCCGGGTACCGGACGCAGCCTTTGCGCCATACGTACATTCGCCGCCTGGATGAGGCTGACGGACGACAAGGCGATCAGCACGGACGGGGCATCACCATGAATGCGCGAACCACAATCGACGGCCATCAGATGAGCGTTAGAACCTGGATGCTGCTGGCGCTGCTCGGTCTCATCTGGGGCGGGTCCTTCTTCTTTGCCCGCGTGGCCGTTGCCCACGTGCCGCCGTTCACGCTGGTGGTCCTGCGCCTGGGCCTCGCAGCAATTGCCCTGCACCTCTATATCGGCGGCCGCTTCGGCATCTATCAGGCACTTGCCGGACGTTGGCGCGAATTCGCGCTGATGGGGCTGATCAACAACGCCATCCCGCATGCCTTCATCTTCCTCGGCCAGACACAGATCGGCGCCGGGCTCGCGGCAATCCTCAATGCCACGACGCCGGTCTGGACCGTCATCATCGCCAACATGGCGACCGAGGATGAAAAGCTGAGCTCCGCCAAGATTGCCGGCTGCCTGCTGGGGCTCACCGGCACCGTGGTTCTGATCGGGCCGAGTGCGCTTGCCGGCCTGTTCGGCACGACCAGCAGCATCCCACTCTGGGCGCTCGTCCTGCCGGTGCTGGCCGCCGTCAGCTATGGCTTCGCGGCGACCTACGGCAAGCGCTTTCGCAATCTCGCCCCACCGGTGACGGCCGCCGGACAGCTCACCGCTTCGACCCTGATGATGCTGCCCGTTGCCGCGTTCTCCGATGCGCCCTGGACACTGCCGATGCCGCCGATCGAGGCGACGCTTTCGATCCTCGGGCTCGCGCTCGTCTCGACCGCCTATGGGTACATTCTCTTTTTCCGGATCATGGCGGAAGCCGGCGCCACCAACGCCTCGCTCGTCACCTTGCTGGTGCCGCCAAGCGCGATTCTGCTCGGCTATCTCTTCCTGGGGGAAACGCTGCAGGCGGCCGACATCGCCGGCATGGCGCTGATCGCCCTCGGTCTCGCCGTGCTTGACGGACGGCTTCTACGGCTCACACGGGCTGCCTGAACGGGGAATCGAGCCGCCCTTTTCGTCCCCTTCCGAAGCGCTCACGCACGGTTACAAGCGTTTATATTAACCTTGCGGAAGCGATTGTGAAAAAAATGTGGCAGACATAAAATGATAGATATTTCAACTATATAACCCTGTGAATAAGGCCACTCCCCCTCACGGATTTCGCACTGCAGCACAAGTTTCGCTTTAACACTTCGTGATTTCGCCCTATGTTTTAACGCGTTAACGCAGGGAGGGTCATCCATGGGCCTTACACATTCGCTGAATGTCCTCATGATCAGTGCAGCGTTCGTATTCGTGGCCACGATGCTTTTCATCTGATGAGCGGCCGCTGAGAGTCCAAAACCGAATAGGGACTTTAATTTCCGGAAATCCATTCTGCAGCACCAAGCAAGCTAGACCGCCAAGAGAGCACAGGGTCTAAACGCTGCGACAGAAAAGAAAGCGCATGAAGGTCAACCTTCATGCGCTTTCTCATTTTCGGATATCTGTCAGTCAAAGGCGCCCACGGCCGGTGCGCCTGTGAAACTCAGGCCGCCGCCCCCGCCGCCGCCTGGAATCGCACTTCGGGGAGCACCGCGCTCGGCTCCGCTGCGACCCGCTCGAAGCCGACAAGGTCCAGCACGGCCGTCACCAAGGGCGAACGGTTCATCGTGTAGAGGTGAAAATCGCGCACGCCGCGACGGGCGAGATCGACAATCTGCTCGGCGGCGATGTGCGTCGCCTCCTTGAAGCGCTCGGCCGCCTGCTCTTCCAGATGCACGAGCCGCGTGACGATCGCCTCCGGCACGGTGGCGCCACAGAGGCCGGCAAACTTCTGCACCTGCGTCAGATTGTTGATCGGCAGGATGCCCGGCACGATCGGGATGTTGACCCCGGCGCGGCGCACGCGTTCGAGGTAACGCTCGAAATCGTTGTTGTCGAAGAAGAACTGGGTCAGTGCGCGGGTGGCGCCGGCATCGACCTTGCGCTTCAGCATGTCGATATCGGCGGCCACGTCAGGGCTCTCCGGATGCTTCTCCGGGTAGGAGGAGACTGAGATCTCGATATCGTCGCCCCGGGCGCGAATTGCCTGCACCAGGTCGGTGCTGCTCGCATAACCATCCGGATGCGGCGCATAGGTGCTGCCGATGCCGCCCTGCGGGTCGCCGCGCAGTGCCACGAAGTGACGGACGCCATAATCAATGTACTCGTCGATGACCGCATCGACTTCCGCCTTCGGTGCACCGACGCAGGTCAGGTGCGCCGCCGTGTTGGCAAAGCCCTTCTCCTCGATCATCCGCCGTACCGTCGTCAGCGACCGCGCCTTGGTCGAGCCGCCAGCACCGTAGGTGACCGTAAGGAAAGCGGGACCGAAAACCGAGAGGTCCTCCGCCGTCTGGAAGAGCTGCGCTTCCATTTCATCGGTCTTGGGAGGGAAGTATTCGAAAGAGAGCCTCAGATTGCCTCGCTCGGCCGGATAAAGCGTCTGTTCCGTCATTCTCAAACTCCCCCTGCATGGATGCGCGGCCGCGGCGTTTCATTCTCATTCACGGCGCGCCGGTCGCGCGCCAGCCAGATCGTCACCGTCAGCTTTTCTTCCTCGGCGCCTTCCGGCGAAAGATCCGTGGTTTTCTCGAGCACCAGGCCAGCCTTGGCGAGCCAATCGGCGATCACCTGGTGCGAGAAACCGAGGCGCGCATGCGCATGTTCGTCGCGCAGATGCTCGAGCCCGTGCGGCGCGAAGTCGATGATGACCAGCCGGCCACCCGGCATCAGCATGCGCGCAGCTTCCGCGATCGCCGCCTCCGGCTCGTCGAGGAAATGCAGCACCTGGTGAATGGTGACGAGATCAAAGGCCTGCCCGTCGAGCGGCAGATTGAAAATGTCGCCGTGGCGGATCGAGGCCTTGGTGATGCCGGCACGATCGAGATTGGAGCGCGCAACGGCAAGCATGTCGCGGCTGGCGTCAACGCCGACGCCGCGGCGGTAGAGCCCTTCAAACAGCTGCAGGATGCGCCCGGTACCGGTACCAAGGTCAAGCAGGCTCTCGACCGGCTCGTCGCCGACCATCTCGCGCAGCTTCGCCTCGACGTCGCGCTCGCTGACATGCAGGCGGCGAAGCTCGTCCCAGCCGGCGGCGTTGCGGCTGAAATAGGCCTGTGCCTTTTCGGCCCTCGCCTTCTTGAGCGTCGTCAGCCGCGCCGCATCGCGCGAAAGCACCGCGTCGTCGGCGGATGCTGCCGCCAGCATGGCGCGAACGAGCCCGACGCGCGCGCCGTCCTGTCTCAGGCGGAAATAGGCCCAGGCGCCTTCCTGATAACGATCGATGAGCTCGACCTCGGCAAGCAGCTTCAGGTGCCGCGAAATACGCGGCTGCGACTGCCCGAGAATTTCGGTAAGATCGGTAACGGTGAGATCACCCGCGGCGAGCAAAGCGACGAGACGCATGCGGGTCGGCTCTCCCGCCGCCTTCAGCACGTCCACCAGCGCATCCAGACCCAGTTCTCTCTGAGCAGCCATCGCGATCCCCATCAACACATAAAGATATGTTTATGTGATTTGCGAGATCGGCGCAAGCGGATTTGCGTGGAAAGGCCGAACAATGGCGCGCACAAGACAGGCTTTGCGCTCGGGGGCGCGTGCGCCGCAAGCGACGCGTTCAACGGCGCATCGCTGGGTCCCAGCCGCGCTATTTCAATCCGTTCTCGATTTTGCTGGGCGCCTGCGCCGTCCGAGCGGCAAAGGAAAACGGGCGAAGCCTGCGCTTCGCCCGTTTCGTGAAGTCAAGTTGCACCGCCTGTTTGCGCGAGCGGTTGCGAGGCAATGGGCGCCGCACACATGGCGGCGACGATCACAGATCAGCGCGTCAGGCGCTTGTAGGTGACGCGCTTCGGGTTGACCGAGTCCGGGCCGAGGCGGCGGATCTTGTCCTTCTCGTAGTCTTCGAAGTTGCCTTCGAACCACTCGACCTGGCTGTCGCCTTCAAAGGCGAGGATATGCGTTGCCAGGCGGTCGAGGAACATGCGGTCGTGGCTGATGATGACGGCGCAGCCGGCGAAGTTTTCGAGCGCCACTTCGAGTGCCGCCAGCGTCTCGGTGTCGAGGTCGTTCGTCGGTTCGTCGAGCAGCAGGACGTTGCCGCCGGCCTTCAGCATCTTGGCGAGGTGAACGCGGTTGCGCTGACCACCCGAGAGGTTGCCGACCTTCTGCTGCTGGTCGCCGCCCTTGAAGTTGAAGGTCGAGCAATAGGCGCGCGAGTTCATCTCGTGCTTGCCGAGCTTGATGACTTCGGCGCCGCCGGAGATTTCTTCCCAGACGGTCTTGTTGCCGTCGAGCGCGTCGCGGCTCTGGTCGACATAGCCGAGATGCACGGTCTCGCCGATGCGGATCGAGCCGCTGTCGGGCTGCTCCTGGCCTGTGATCATGCGGAAGAGCGTCGTCTTACCGGCGCCGTTCGGGCCGATGATGCCGACGATGCCGCCCGGCGGCAGCTTCAGCGACAGGCCGTCGATCAGCAGGCGATCGCCATAGCCCTTGGTAACGCCTTCCATCTCGATGACCACCTGGCCGAGACGTTCGCCGACCGGGATGATGATCTGCGCGTCACCGGGGCGCTGGTTTTCCGCCGCGTTGACCAGTTCGTCATAGGAGCGGATACGCGCCTTGGACTTGGCCTGACGGGCCTTGGGGCTGGATGCGATCCACTCCTGTTCGCGGGCGATCGCCTTCTGGCGGGAAGCCTCTTCGCGGCCTTCCTGCTGCATGCGCTTGGCCTTGGCAACGAGATAGGCCGAGTAGTTGCCTTCGTAGGGAATGCTGCGGCCGCGGTCGAGCTCGAGGATCCAGCCGGTGACGTTGTCGAGGAAGTAGCGGTCGTGGGTGATCATCAGCACGGCGCCCGGATATTCGCGCAGGTGCTTTTCGAGCCAGGCGATCGTTTCGGCGTCGAGGTGGTTGGTCGGTTCGTCGAGCAGCAGCAGGTCCGGCTGCGATAGCAGCAGCTTGCAGAGCGCGACACGGCGTTTTTCACCGCCCGAGAGATTGGTCACTTCCGCGTCGCCCGGCGGGCAGCGCAACGCTTCCATGGCCATTTCGACCTGGCTTTCCAGATCCCAGAGGTTCTGGCTGTCGATGATGTCCTGGAGCTTGGCGCCCTCTTCCGCCGTCTCGTCGGAATAGTTCATCATCAGTTCGTTGTAGCGGTCGACGATCGCCTTCTTCTTGGCAACGCCTTCCATGGCATTTTCGAGCACGGTCTTCGTCGGATCGAGCTGCGGCTCCTGCGGCAGGTAGCCGACCGTCGCACCTTCGGCGACCCAGGCTTCGCCGGTGAATTCCTTGTCGAGGCCGGCCATGATCCTGAGCACCGTCGACTTACCGGCGCCGTTCGGGCCGAGGATACCGATCTTTGCATCCGGGTAGAACGACAGATGAACGTTCTCGAGAACCTTCTTCGCGCCGTAGGACTTATTAAGTCCGGCCATATGATAGATGAACTGACGTGCCATGAGGGAATGCTCCGCAGGGAAAGGAAATTTGCCCGCTATGTAGGCGAATTATAGGAAGGGGGCAATGAGCAAAGGCGTTCGCCCCGGCTTGTCCCCCCAACCTATCCCTTGCGGCTGCCCTGCATCGAAAGCGCTCTCGCGGCCGAAGTACGGTGTCTGCGAGGTCGGTCAGCTGCGCCCGGCCGTATCGGCAATACCCTTGGCGCATTTGAACTCGGTCGGCCCCGCCGCCTGGATCAGCGGCGCCAGGCTCGACGCCTTCAGGACGTCGCCGGTCAGCCCGATCGTCAGCCCGGTGATGACACTGCGGCCCTGAACCGTCTGGCAGCGCATGCGCACCCGATCCCCCGCACCAGCGCCGAAGCTCTGGTCAAAGGCCTGCTTGACCGTCGCCTCGTCGAGCTCGGAACCGATGCGCTGGCGAAACAATGCGCCGACCGCCGAGCGATTGAGCTCCTCCAGCATGCGCAGCTGCACCGAGAAATAGTCGTCGACCGAACCGCTCTGGCAAGTACCGCTCATCAGCCACTGGTGACGGTCGAGCCCGGATTGAACGCCCGGCATGGCGATGAGCAACCGCGCTGCAGTGTCATCGGCCATGGCAAGCTTCGGCAGTTCCAGCCAGCTGCCCTTGCGGTCCTTCGCGCGCACCTCGGCCGCTACACCGCAATAGCTCTTGCGCAGCGGCCAAAGACCATGCAGCGAGAGGTTGGTCGCGTCGAACCGCTCCGCCGTCTGGCTCTCGCATTCCTTGCGCTGCGGCCTCGTTTCGCAGAAGCCCGGCTGCCAGCTCACCGCCAGAACGTACTCCGTGCGGCCGGTCGCGTCTTTGGCGGCTCCTTGATCCGACATTTCCTCGCCGGCAGCAAAGGCAGCCGGCGCAAGAAACAGCGCCAATGCCGCCAGCATTCCTGCCATCGGACCCGATATCGCCTTACAGAAACTAACCATGACATCCTCCTGCGGAAACAAAACAGGAACGAATATCGCTCAAAACGGGAAAATTGCAACTCTTAATTAAGATGAGCGCACATTCGCTTGTGACCTCATGCGCAACGAGCAACAAGCGGCGATTGCCTTTGCCTTGCAAATCGATTTGATATCGGATTGGTCTGTCGTTGTAGCCGGGGGAAATCGTGTTCGGGCAGGTGAAGACACATCAAAGCCCGACCGGAGCCACCTTGAGCTGGCGCCATTTCCCCGCGACCGCCGACGCCCGCGGCATCCTCCTCATTAGCCACGGCCTTGCCGAACACTCAGGCCGCTACGCCCGCTTTGCCGAGGCCATGGCTGCGCACGGCTTCCACGTCTACGCCCACGACCATCGCGGCCACGGTGCGACGCGCGCGCCGGACGCACCGCTCGGCATGTTTTCGAGCCGCGAGGGGCTCGACAAGGTCTTCGCCGATATAAGGGCCATTCACGCAATCGCGACGGGCACCCATCCGGATCTGCCGGTCGTCCTTTTCGGCCATTCCATGGGCGGGCTGATTGCGCTCAACGCTGCCGAGGCCGATCCCGGCCTCTATGACGCGCTCGCCGTCTGGAATTCCAATTTTCGTCCCGGCCTTGCCGGCCGCGGCGGCCAGGTCATCCTGAAGGTCGAGAAGGCGCTGAAGGGTTCTGACGTGCCGAGCCCGCTCCTGACCAAGCTCACCTTCGGCATGTGGGGCGGCGCGATCAAGGATCGCAAGACCGATCTCGACTGGTTGTCGCGCGACGATGCCGAAGTGGCTAAATACGCCGCCGACCCGCTCTGCGGCTTCGATGCCACCGTCTCGCTCTGGCTCGATCTCTTCCGCCTGTCCTTCGGCGGCGCCCGGCCCGACCGGCTGGCGCGGCTTCGGAAAGACCTGCCCATCCACCTCGTCGGCGGCAGCGCCGACCCGTCGACCGAGATGGGCAGTGCCGTCCGCTGGCTCGGCGCCAGGATGAAAGCCGCCGGCCTGAGCAACGTCACCGTCACCGTCTATGACGGCATGCGCCACGAAACCCTGAATGAAATCGGCCGGGAACAGGCGACGGCAGACTTTGCCGCCTGGTGCCTGCGCGCCATCGCAGGCAAGCGCTGACCGGAAATATCATGGCCGACATGTCCCTTCCCAAGATCGCCACGGACTACAACCGCATCTCCTTCGGGCTGACGCTGATGGTGATTGCGGTGCTGCTTTCGCCGCTGATCGACATCTTTGCAAAGCTGGCGATCGCGACCGTGCCCTCGGCCGAAATCACCGCCGTGCGCTTCGTGCTGCAGGTCGTCTTCATCCTGCCGATCGCGCTGGTGCGCGGCAGCCTCTTCGATCTCACCTGGCGCAAGACCGGCCTGCATGCGCTGCGCGGCGGCCTGCTCGTTGTATCGATGCTCTCCTTCATCACCACGCTGAAAGTGATGGAAGTCGCCGATGCGATCGCGATCTTCTTCGTCGAGCCGATCATCTTGACGATCCTCGGCAGCATCTTCCTGAAGGAGACCATCGGCTGGCGGCGTTACACCGCCTGCGGCGTCGGCTTCTTCGGCGCGCTGCTCGTCATCCAGCCGAGCATGCAGGAAGTCGGGCCGATCGCGCTTCTGCCCATCGTCGCCGCCTTCGGCCTTGCCGTATTCCTGCTTGTCACCCGCATGGTCGCGCAGAACGAAGACCCCTGGTCGATGCAGTTCCACGCCGGCGTCTGGGGCGCGCTCTTCTGTCTTGTCCTGCTTTACTTCGGCGACGGCACCGGTTCCGGCATCTTCGATCCGGTCTGGCCGCAGGGCGTCACATGGTATTACCTGCTTGGTGTCGGTGTCACCGCCACCATCTCCGGCGTGCTCGGCGTCTATGCCTATCGCGCCGCTCCGGCGTCGGTGCTGGCGCCACTGCAATATCTGGAAATCGTCTCGGCGACGATCTTCGGCTGGCTCGTCTTCGGCGACCTGCCTGACGCGCTGAAGTGGCTGGGCATCGCCATCATCATCGGCTCCGGCCTCTACATCATCTGGCGCGAGCGCCGCATTCACAAGGACACGAGCGTCGCTCCGGTGTCGCCAGCCATCTGACAACAACACTCTGACTACAAAAGAAAGACCATCGGGAGGAATATCATGAAAACTGGAGGCCAGCTCGTCGTCGACGCACTCGTCGCCAATGGCGTAAAACGTATCGCTTGCGTGCCGGGGGAAAGCTACCTGGCGGTGCTCGATGCGCTCTACGACACCGACATCGACGTGGTCGTCTGCCGCCAGGAAGGCGGCGCTGCGATGATGGCGGATGCCTGGGGTCGGCTGACCGGCGAGCCGGGCATCTGCATGGTAACCCGCGGCCCGGGCGCGACCAACGCTTCGGCCGGTCTCCATGTCGCAAAGCAGGACTCGATCCCGATGATCCTCTTCATCGGCCAGGTGCAGAGCGAAGCGCGCGAGCGCGAAGCCTTCCAGGAAATCGAATATCGCCGCGCCTTCACCGAGGTTGCCAAGTGGGTGGGTGAAATCGACGATCCCGCCCGCATTCCGGAATTCGTCACTCGCGCCTTCGCGGTCGCCACCTCCGGCCGCCCCGGCCCGGTGGTCCTGACGCTGCCCGAGGACATGCTGACGCGCAGCGCCGAGGCGCCCGCCGCCAAGGCCTACCAGCCGGTCGAGGGTCATCCAGGTCCGGCACAGATCAAGCGGCTCGGCGAAATGCTCGGCAACGCCAAGCGGCCGATCGCCATTCTCGGCGGCACCCGCTGGACGGCGGAAAGCGTTGCTGAATTCCAGCGCTTCGCCGAACGCTGGAAGCTGCCGGTCGGCTGCTCCTTCCGCCGCCAGATGCTCTTCGATCACCTCCACCCGAATTACGCCGGCGATGTCGGCATCGGCATCAACCCGGCGCTCGCCAAGGAAGTCAAGGAAGCGGATCTGGTTCTGCTTATCGGCGGCCGCTTCTCGGAAATGCCCTCGTCCGGCTACACGCTGATGGATAGCCCCTACCCGCGCCAGACGCTGGTCCATGTGCATCCCGACAGTTCCGAGCTCGGCCGCGTATACCGGCCGGAACTGGCGATCGCTGCAAGCCCGCGCGACTTTGTCGCCGCCCTCGAAGGCCTTGCGCCCGCAAGCGAACCGACCTGGTCGGAGCGCACCGAGATCATGCACGCCGCCTATCTCAAGTGGTCGACCACGCCGGAAACCGGCCCGGGCGCAGTACAGATGGGCCCGATCATGAACTGGATCGAGGCGAACACGCCGCAGGATACGATCTTCACCAATGGCGCCGGCAACTACGCCACCTGGGTGCACCGCTTCCACCGCTTCCGCCGTTACGCCACGCAGGCAGCGCCTGCTTCCGGCTCCATGGGTTACGGCCTGCCGGCCGCAGTCGCCGCCAAGCAGCTGCACCCGGATCGCGAAGTCATCTGCTTTGCCGGCGACGGCTGCTTCCTGATGCACGGGCAGGAATTCGCGACCGCCGTTCGCTACCGCCTGCCGATCATCACCGTCGTCGTCAACAATGGCATCTACGGCACGATCCGCATGCACCAGGAGCGTGAGTATCCCGGCCGCGTCAGCGCGACCGACCTCACCAACCCGGATTTTGCAGCACTCGCCCGCGCCTATGGCGGCCATGGCGAGACGGTCGAGAAGACGGAAGAGTTCGCCGACGCGTTCCTGCGCGCCCGCGCCAGCGGCAAGCCGTCGATCATCGAGATCAAGCTCGATCCCGAAGCGATCACCCCGACGCGCACGCTGACGGACATTCGCAACGGCTGATCTATCAGAAAAGATTGCGACCGCTGCTCATTGCGGCGGTCGCAAACGACGACTTGCCCTACTCCTCGAGCCACTCGGTCGAAAACGTGCCGGCCGCATGCAGGTCTATCGATTCAAGCCTTCCCGGTCCGAGGTTCTCGAACTTGTGCGGCACATTGGCCGGCGCCACGACGATCTGGCCGGCTTCGGCGTCGATGGTGCGATCGCCCACAGTGAAGCGGGCGCGGCCGACACGCACGATGAAGGTCTCGGGATAGGGATGGCGGTGCAGCTTCGGCCCGTCGCCGATCTCGTCGGTGGCAAAGAAGATCACCGAAAGGCCCGCACCATAGGCGCCGCCCTCGAACTCACCCTTCCAGGCCTCGGGCTCATCCGCCCATTGCTCGCGCGAAATGAGATGCGCTTCGGCCATGCCGGTCCTCCACTGTCAGATGGAACGATACGGCCGAGCGCGAGAGCTTGGTTTCAGCCGCGGATATGCTGGGTCTGCTGGTAGACGGCCGTCGAGCGGGCGCCGGAGCGGCAATAGCCGAGCATCGGGCGCTGGAACTCGTCGAGCGCGTCGACCATGCTTTTCACGGCATCGGCGGTCACACCCATCGGGCCCACGGGAATGTGCATGGTTTCGATGCCGAGCTCTTCGGCGCGTGCGGCGATCGAATCGAAGGTCGGCTGATCCGGCGCCTCGAAATCGGGGCGGTGGCAGACGATGGACTTGAAGCCGAGCGCCTTGATCTGGTCGAGATCCTCGACGGTGATCTGGCCGGAGACCGAGTATTCGTCGTTGATCTGGCGGATGTCCATGGTCGTCTTCCTCAGGAAATGTGGTGGCCTCTGATGTAGGCGCAGCACTTCTCCGCGTCAATTCAAAAGCCGTGGCTCAGGCAACGGCAAACGCGATCGCGTAGCTGCGCGCCTCGCCCGGCAGAAGCGGTATCAATTCTCCGGCCGCCGCCAGATCCGGCCGCTTGGCGATACGGTGCGACACCGGCTCGATGCTGATCACATCCGCCGCACCACGCTGGCAGCGCCACATCTGCAGGAACGGCAGCGTGTCGGTCCGAAACCGTACGGTGAGATTTCGGTGGCCGAGACCGGCAAGTCCTGCAAGGCTGACGTCCGACCAGCCATCGGCACCGGCGGCCGCCGGCAGGCAGAAATGCGCGCTCTCGCCATCGCCAAAGCGCCAGCCACGTTCGCCGCCCTCGAGCGAAGCGCTGACGATACGGGCTTCGTTCCCGAGCAACCGGCCGCCAATGTTGAGGTGATACATCATCATCGGCGGAAAGGCGGAGGCGCCTGCGTTGACGACGCGATCCTCGAGCACGACTTCGTTCCGTACGGCATCGATCTGCCAGCGCCGCTCGACCCGCGCCTGCCCGCCGCCCGCAAGCACCACCTCGATCGTCGCCGTACATTCGGCTCCGTCGGGTGCCATCTCAGTGCGGCCGACGGCAGTCCCGGCAAGCGACCCGTGCAGCGGGTAGCGCGCGCCTTCCGCCCCGCCCTCGATCGGCTCCGGGTGGCGGATATGTTCCGGCCCGCAGGTAAAGAGGAAACCGGCCAGCGCCCGGTCGATCCTGGCATCGCCATCGGAGGGGATCGCCGCACCCGGCGACAGGTCGACGCCATCGACGACGAAAGCGGCGATGTCGAGCGCCGAGAGGCGATCGTACAACACATGATTCTCCTGCCTGTCAGCAGGCTCATCCAGCGTCCTCAGCATTTGCTCTTCCTCAAATCGGCCGCAGAATCACTGCAATCACAAAGAGATGATAGCTGAGGAGAGATGCATTTCACCGGTTGAAGCCCGGGATTGCCCCGCTTAGATAGAATTTAACTGCTTGTTCATGATGAATTCATTTTTTTCACATTAACGTCGAAATCCAAATGTACCGCGCCACATTCACTACAATGAAAACAGGTTCTCACGTGACGTCAGCGACCCGCATCGGCCTCTCGCTTCTCGCCGCAGCCGGCTTTCTCGCCGTGGATTTGGCGAGCGCTTTCGCGCAGGATTATCGCGGCAGGAATCGCTATGGCGACGACGTCATGCTGGTCACGCCCGATGGCGAAATCCTCGACTATGTACCGCGCGCCGACGAGGTGCAGACCATGCGCGACAGCCGCGGACGCACGCTGCTGATCGATAGCTGGGGCAATGTGGTGGCGACCGTGGTGCCCAATCGCGCCCGCCGGGATAGCTACGGCAGCTCCCAGGGTGGCTATGGCGGCTATCGCCGCCAGGGCGACGTCGACATCTATTCGAACCGGCGCAATCGCGACACCGAGCGCGGCTACGGCTATTCCGAGCCAGGCGAAGTCACCGGCTCCATCCCCGACTACCGCGACGTCGTGCCGCCATCGACAGACGGCAACGAGTTGCCGAACAGCCTTCCGGGCCTGATCGACGGCACGGAAGAAGCCTCGATCGATCCGAACGACACCCAGCCGATGCGCCCGTCGATGCCGCCGGCAATGACGGTCAAGAGCAAGTCGCGCGCCGAGATCACCGCGCTGCAGGTCTTCCTCGACCGCGAAGGCTTCTCGCCCGGCGTGATCGACGGCAAGATGGGCTCGAACGTCACCAAGTCAATCGAGGCCTGGCAGCAGGCGACCGGCGAAACGCTCGATCCCAATAACACCGATGACATTCTGGAGCGGCTGCGCATGAACGGCGGCATGCCGATCACCAGCTACACGATCACGGCTGCGGACGCTGCCGGCCCCTATGTCGCATCGATCCCCGAGGATTACGCGCACAAGGCCATGCTGCCGCACATGTCCTTCACCTCGACGACCGAAATGCTCGGCGAGAAGTTCCATATGGACGAAGGCTATCTGCGCGAGCTGAATCCGGGCGTCGATTTCACCATTCCCGGCACCATCATCAAGGTGATCAACCCGGGCGCGAACAAGACCGGCAAGGTCGCCCGCATCCTCGCCGACAAGGCGCGCAAGCAGGTGCTGGCCTATGACGACACCGGCAAGCTGATCGCCGCCTATCCGGCAACGATCGGCTCCTCCGACACGCCGTCTCCCTCGGGCACCGTCAATGTCGAGCGCATCGCCCTCAATCCGGGTTATACCTATAATCCGAAGATCAATTTCCAGCAGGGCAGCAACGACAAGATTCTCACCCTGCAGCCGGGTCCGAACGGCCCGGTCGGCACAGTGTGGATCGCGCTCTCCAAGCCCACCTACGGCATTCACGGAACGCCGGAACCCTCCAAAATCGGCAAGACCCAGAGCCATGGCTGCGTGCGCTTGACCAATTGGGATGCGACCGAGCTCGCCAAGATGGTCAGCCCCGGCGTCACCGTAGAATTCGTCGATTGACGCATCGCTTTTCGGCAGGGCTGACCAGCTCTTCCGAAAGCATTATTTGCTCGCCTCCCCCAATTGGGTGAGTGACTTCGGCTGAACGGCGTAGAAGATGGGGAAGCCTGATCGACCATCCACGACAGGTGCATTTTTAAAGCTGTATCGCCGAAGCGGGACGACGTTTCGGCAAAGACTTTTCAGACGAATACATTTTCCAAGACCGCAGCTGCCGACGACCCAGCTGCGGTTTTTTTCCGGTTTCGCACCGCCCATCCCCTCGGTGGCTATCGCACCGGCTTGCATCATGACTTCATGATACATTGTCATGAGAATTTTCCCCGCAATCGGCTATCACCGAGAGAACCTCGATCTACAAGGCCGACATCCGGCCGCACTTGAAGGATTGCCGCGATGGCGACGGAGCGTACCCTGCCCAACCTCTGGCATGCGACGGCACCGGCCGCGCCGGAAACCAAGCCTCTCGGCCGTGACCTGACGACCGATGTCGCCATCATCGGCGGCGGCTTCACCGGCCTCTCGGCGGCTCTTCACCTCGCCGAAAAAGGGATCAAGGCAACGGTCATCGAAGCCAGGATGATCGGCTTCGGCGGCTCCGGCCGCAATGTCGGTCTGGTCAATGCCGGCATGTGGGTGAAGCCAGATGATCTCATCTCCACGCTCGGTCCGGCCGCCGGCAACCGACTGCTCACCGAACTCGGCGACGGACCGTCCATGGTCTACGCCCTGGTCGAGAAGCACGGCATCGCCTGCGAGGCCGTCCGCAACGGCACGCTGCACATGGCCGTCGGCAGCGAGGGCGTGACGGAGATCAAGGACCGCGAGGCGCAGTGGCAGAAGCGCGGCGCTCCGGTCGAGGCGCTTTCCGCCGAGCGGGCGCGCGCGCTCTCCGGCGCCGAAGGCTTCTCGGGCGCCCTGCTCGATCGTCGCGCCGGCACCATCCAGCCGCTCGCCTATGCTCGCGGGCTTGCCCGCGCGGCTCTTGCCGCCGGCGCCGAGATCTATACCGACACGCCGCTCACCGGCGCCGAGCGCCAGGGCGACACCTGGGTGCTGAAGGCGGGCAAGGGCGTCGTGCGCGCCAAGCACGTGATCCTCGCCACCAACGCCTATGGCGGCCTCTTTGCCGAGAGCCCGTGGCAGGCGCATACGCAAGAGCTGACGATCCTGCCCTATTTCCAGTTCGCCACCAATCCGCTTCCCGATGTGGTCGCAAGCCGCATCCTGCCGGAACGCCAGGGCACCTGGGACACCGGCCTCGTCATGACGTCGTTCCGCATGGACCAGCAGAACCGGCTGATCTTCGGTTCGATCGGCCGGCTCGACGCGATGGCCGAAGGCACGCACCGCGCCTTCGCCACCCGCTCCGTGCGTAAGCTCTTCCCCTATATCGGCGATTTCCGCTTCGAATACTGGTGGGACGGCCGCATCGGCATGACCACCAACAACCTGCCGGCGATGCACACGCTGGCGCCGAACGTGGTCT
The DNA here is from genome assembly GCF_052115125.1 of Ensifer sp. 2TAB8. Taxonomy (NCBI): domain Bacteria; kingdom Pseudomonadati; phylum Pseudomonadota; class Alphaproteobacteria; order Hyphomicrobiales; family Rhizobiaceae; genus Ensifer; species Ensifer sp. 2TAB8. Next base: position 317,982 of record NZ_JBFRGB010000002.1, read on the forward strand.
CCGTCAGCGGCTACAACGGCCGCGGCATCGCGCCGGGCACGGTCTTCGGCCGGGCACTCGCCCACCACGTCACCGGTGAAACCTCGGCGATCCCGCTTGCGGAAACGCCGGTCACGCCGGACACCTGGCGCACGGTGAAGTCGGCCTTCTACCACGCCGGCGCCCAGGCCAAGCATTTCATCGATCGGCGCTTCTGAGCGCCCCAGAGAATGCAGCGGACCGGCCGCGCCGGTCCGTCATCTCGGCTTCTTTTCTGTTACCTTCCAGGAAAGCCCGGCGACCCCGGGTCGGTCCCGACAGCCGGCCTTCGCAGACCGTCGCCGGTCGGCCAATGTGTTCGGCTGTCCCTCCTCTGGCTGCACCAACAACCCACCATCGGTACATTCACTCCCGATCGCGATCGCGTTTCAGCGATTCCAAGCACCTTGAAAATGAGATCGTTCTGGCCACGCGGCGCGCGGCGCGCATGCGCCCCCCCAGAAACCGATTGCGAAATACCATCAGTCGATCTAACCTGCACCGATTGCATATCGCAATCAGGTCCGCGCGAATGTGCCAAGAGGAGAACGTGGCCATGGCTAAGCTCGTGTTCGGAATGAACCAGTCGCTGGACGGCTACGTCGACCATATGGAGTTTGCGCCAAGTCCCACACTCTTCCGCCACTTCATCAAGGAGGCCGAACAGCAGACGGGCAGCCTATACGGTCGCCGTCTCTACGAGATCATGCGCTACTGGGATGACGAGCATCCTGAGTGGGATGCGGACAGACGGGCCTTTGCTGCGGCTTGGCGAAAGCAGCCGAAGTGGGTCGTATCGCGCTCGCTAAAGTCTGTCGGCCCCAATGCCAGCCTCGTTGGAAGAGATCTCGAAGGCGCGATCAGGGCGTTGAAAGCCGAGCACGTGGGCGAGATCGAAGTCGCCGGCCCGGTCTTGGCGCACAGCCTCACCGAGCTCGGCTTGATCGACGAGTATCGGATCTACCTGCACCCGGTCGTACTGGGTCAAGGCACCCCCTATTTCGCCGGCCCCCGTCCACGACTGCGCCTCGTCGCTCATGATCGGATTGGTGAGGACGTGGTACGGCTGACCTACGTTCCTGCATAAACTGACGACTTGCCGATCGCGATTGGCTCGGCGCGAACGCGACATGACCGCTCTCGTCCGGGGCGGGACGTCGGCGCAAGGACAGCATGGATGTGTAGCCAGGCTCATCTGGTTGCGGCCAGCCAGCCCGGCGCACTCCGCTTTCCGGAGAGGTGCGTTGCGCCGGGGAAAGCCACCGCCTGCGGCAGCGCGAGGAAGGCGATTGCCGCTTCCCACGCCTGCGATAAGCGCGTTGCGTGCGTCCATGCCGACAGTAGGCAGAGCAATGATAATCGGTGCGGCAAGCAATGACGATCGAAGCGCCATCTGGGAAATAATCCGTCCGACCATCCGCGCGGGCGAGACCTATACGCTCGACCGCGACCTTAGCGAAAACGATGCGCTGGCTTACTGGATTGCTCCCAACCGGGAAACGTTCGTTGCGGAAGAGAATGGCACCATTTTAGGTACATACTATATCCGGTCCAACCGGGCGGGCGGCGGGCAACATGTTTGCAACTGCGGCTACATGACAGACGCAAAGGCAAGCGGCCGAGGCGTGGCCCGCCAGATGCATGAGCACTCTCTCGCGCATGCGCGCGCAAAGGGCTTCTGGGCCATGCAATTCAACTTCGTCGTCAGCAGCAACGAACGTGCGGTGCGGCTGTGGCAGTCGCTCGGATTTGAGATCGTCGGTCGGCTTCCGGAAGCATTCCTTCACCCTTCGCTCGGCTATGTCGACGCCTTCGTTATGTTTCGCAAGCTTTAGGCGGACACTTGTGGTCGATCCGCAGACTTCGCAGCGAAGCCCTTGCCCCTTCCGCAGCCGCCGCATTCCGCAGATCTGCCACCCCAACCAAGACGCGCCGGATCATCCCTGACCCGAGGCGCCATCTTTAAGACCGTAGCGCGTGATCACGCGGCCGCGCGGTAGCACAAAGCAGTCTTCCACCTGTCACGGCACGCGGGAATCCATTTCAGGATAAAGAACAACGCTTTCCTGGGCGGTCGGCTCGTTGCGCGCCCCGATGAATACGGCCGGTTCAGCTCCCCGATTGACGGCCACGTGCAATACGTTCGCAGGAATGTAAAGATAGTCTCCGCGGTGCATGACATCCCGGTGCTGGAGTTCATCGCCACTCCACAGCTCCAACTCTTCACCGCTCAACATGTAGAAGGCGCTCTCATGGCGCTCATGCACATGCGCCTTGGTGCGCTTGCCAGGCGGGATCGTAGCGATACCGAGCCACAGTGCGGTTGAACCAACGGACTCCGCACTGATGCCGGGCAGATAATCGGATCCCTGTTCAGCTCGGTATCCTGCGTCCCCTTTGGAGACCAGGGCTTTGCCCCGCGAGAAGCCCGCATCGGTTCGTTCTTTTGAAATCGTCATTTTGGTCTCCTCCATGGTAGTCTGGTCGACCTACGCAAAAGGATCGCAAGAACACCGACTGGAGTCCTTAATGGGAGGGCGAAAAGTCCCGAATTCTTTTAAAGAAGCCGTAGCCGGGAGCGTCGAGCCGCAACAGTTCGCGTTCGGGGCGTTCATCCTCGACATGCAACGCGGCGCACTGACTTGTGAAGGGCGGCGCGTGGCAATTGGCCATAAGGGCCTGTTGCTGTTGAACGCGCTCGTGCGCGCGTCGACGCAGGTTGTGAGCAAGTCCGCGCTGATGGAGGCTGCCTGGCCCGCCGCTATCGTTGAGGAGAGCAATCTCTCGGTTCAGATCGCTGCCTTACGAAAAAGGCTGGGTCCCCAGCCGGAGGGAAGCGCATGGATCGCCACCGTGCCGCGCGCGGGGTATCGTTTTGCCGGCCGGGTGAATAGCCTGCATCCTGCTGCCGCTGATATGCCCTCGGCGTTGCCCGGTTCGCTTGCGAACCTCGGCAGACCATCGATCGTGGTTCTTCCGTTTGCCAATTTGAGCAATGACAGGCAACAGGCGTATCTGGTGGATGGCATCACCGAGGATGTCATCACAGCGCTCACGAGATTTCGGTGGTTTCGGGTCATCGGGCGCAATTCGAGTTTCGTCTACAGGAACAAGTCCGTAAGCGCCAAGCAGGTGGGCCACGAACTGGGTGTCGGTTATGTGCTCGAAGGAAGCGTGCGCCGCTCCGGCGGTCGCCTTCGGGTCTCCACTCAACTGGTCGAAACCACCTCGGCCAGCCAGGTCTGGGCCGAACGGTATGACGTGGAACTGGAAGATGCATTCGCAGTTCAGGACGCCATCGCGGAGAGGGTCGCCGGTGCGATTGAGCCGGAACTGCTGAAGACGGCGTCACTCCCCGCGGCGGCGCGGCACACGGGAAACATGACGGCGTGGGAGACAGTGCGGCAGGGAACCTGGTATTTCCACCACGTTGGCCAGCAGACCCACCTGGTGGCGCGAGAGCTATTCAGGGAGGCGTGTCGGCTCGACCCCGAACTTGCGGAAGCCCATCTCTGGCTTGGTCGCGTGAGTGCAGGCATCGTCGCCTATGGATGGAGCGAGCATCCTTCCGAAGATATCAGGGAGGGGTTGGATGCTGCCTTGGCGGCCGTTCGGCTCGACGAAAAGAACCCATACACACATTACGCGTTGGCGATCTGCAGCGCCTACTCGAATGCCCCCGAACAGGCGGTCCTTGCGGCCGAAAGGGCGATCGAGATCAGCCCGAGTTTCGCTCTCGGCCACCTTGTGTTGGGAATGGCTGAGCTCTTCAGAGGGAGCGCGTCTAGTGCCATAGCGCCACTGGAACGCGGCCTCACGTTGAATCCCAGCGATCCCCAGAACTTCGTTTGGCTGAACTTGCTGGCGCTGGCCCACCTGTTTGCAGGCGACGGAGCCAACGCGCTTGCCGCTGCCGTGAAAGCCCAAAAGGTGCGGCCCGCATGGCGGCCGGTCCAGGAAACGCTGGCCTGCTGCTATGCGACTGCCGGGCGTCTTGCAGAGGCTCGATCATCGCGCGCGTTGATGGGCGAAATGGAGAACCCTCCGGGCGATGCTTTAGAGCCGCTAAGACAGCGCAATCCGCATTGGCAGCAACGATTGGCAGGATTATTGGAGCAAATCCCGGATAGCCAGCTTCCGACAGGTGAGCAGACAGCCTGATAGGCACGTAACGAATGCTGTACGCGCGATTGCAGGCAGGCGAGGTTTCCGGCTCGTTCGGCGAGCTTCCTCGGGCCTGTCTCGACTTTCTCCGGTTGCCGCACGAAAGTCCTGGTGCTGAAGAGCGCCCGGCTCCTCCAGTGGCGCCTGTGCCGGGGCTCACCTTGTCGACGCGGAGAACGTGACATCCTACCAATTTGAGTCTGGAGCCAGGATTGGACCGGAACCCAGCGCAAAGAAGCCCCCCCATTCCGCAGCCTGTCAGCCCAAAAGCAAGGCGCCCCGGATCCCTGACCCAAGGCGCCATCTCTAAAACCGTAGCGCGCGATCACGCGGCCGCGCGATAGCCTGACGCGGCACTGACCTGCACCTGACCGGACGTCCGGAAGGCGCGAAGGCGCGTGGCGATGTGCTCGGCCTCGCCCGTCAGCGCCTGGCTGGCGGCATTGGCCTCTTCGACCATGGCGGCATTCTGCTGGGTGATCTGGTCCATCTGGGTGATGGCGATGTTGACCTCCTGCAGACCGGTTGCCTGTTCAGCGGTGCTGGCGCGGATCGCGCCGAAGACGGAGCTGACTTCCACCACCTGCGCCACGATCTGCTGCAGCGACTGGGCCACCTGGTTAACGGAGTTCACGCCGTCGTCCACCTGGCCGCGCGACTTGGCGATCAGGCCCTGGATGTCCTTGGCCGCTTCCGCGCAACGCTGGGCGAGCGCGCGAACTTCGGAGGCGACAACCGCAAAACCCCTGCCCGCCTCGCCGGCGCGCGCCGCTTCGATGCCGGCGTTCAGCGCCAGCAGGTTGGTCTGGAAGGCGATCTCGTCGATCACGTCGACGATTCGCGCGATGCTGGCCGAAGACGTCTGGATCTCCTGCATCACCTCGATCGCGTGGCTGACGATCTCGCCGCTCTGCTCGGCATTGGCGCGGGCGGCAATCACGGTCGAATTCGCCTGGTCGGCGCCTTCGGCGGTCTGCTTGACCGTACGCGTCACCTGCTCGACGGCGGCTGCCGTCTCTTCAAGGTTTGCAGCCTGGCGCTCCGTACGCTTGGCAAGATCATCGGCCGCCGCCGCGATTTCCTTGGCGCTGGTGTGGATCTGGCTGGCACCGGCCTCGATGCCGCCGATGGCGCGCGAGAGCTCGCCGATCGCGTGGTTGAAGTTTTCGCCAAGCTCCTGATAGTCAACCGGCAGATCAGCGCCGATGCGCGCCGTCAGGTCGCCGTCGGCGATCTTCTTCAGCGCCGCGCCGAACGTCTTGCTGATCAGCGCACGCTCGGCCGCCAGCACTTCCTCCTGGACGGCACGCTGCTTGGCCACATCGGACGCGTCCATGTAGACGGAGATCGACAGGTCCATGTCGAGGAAGACGCCCTTGACGAGGCTCGACAGCATGGCGCCCAGCTCTTCGGCCGAGGTGGCCTGGCGCGAGAACAGGCCACGCTTTGGCCAGTGCGCCTTGACGATTTCGGTAATCAGATGTTCGGCGACCAGCGCGTAGCCGCCGATGTACCAGCGCGGCTCGAGGCCGATGCGCGCGTGGACCTGGCCGATGGTGCGAACCTTGGCGCTGTAGTCCTCATTGAAATTGGCGTCGGCGATATTGGCCCAATGGCCGACCTGCGCACCCTTGGCACGGTCGATGTGGCTGTCGGACGAGAAGAACCGCTTCGTCTCCGGCGTCGTCTTCACCTTGCTGTAGAACTTGTCCAGCGCCGGCTTCAGCTCCTTCTCGAGGATCGGCTTCAGCGCCTTGAGGCTGGCTCTGGCGGCATCATCGAGCGCCATGAAATTCAGACGACCGGCAACGTCCTGCGTGCCGGCAGCGGTGTGTTCCGTTTTCATGCGCGAACTTCCCTGCATGCTCTGCTGCACGCTTGCTAAATCCGTTCGATCTAGAGACAAAACATGCGGCAGTTCAAAGTGATACAGCGACCCTTGCGCATCCGACGGGACGCGCGGCACTGTCGTGGACCATGGAGACAGGATCGACGGCGCAAAGCGTCTGAGATCATGGCCGCAGTCATGGCGGCCGATTGCCTGTCTGCGGTGTTCGCGACGGGCAAGCTGTGTCCAAAGGCACAGTTAGGACGCCAGGGTAAAGGAAGCCTTACGGGCGACAGCTATTTCGCGAGGATGAAAACAGGATTCAACCGGAACTGACGAATGTCAATTCCGGTTGATACGCAATAAACGACTGGAGTTTGGCGGGTCAGGCCGCGTTGCGCGAAGCCCAGGACGGCATGCGAGCGGCCCAGGAACGGCGCGTCTTGACCGGCAGCAGCGCCTGCACTTCCTTTGCCAGCGCAAACGCGTTTTCGCGCGCCTTGTCGAGGTTGCTGACGCGGGCCGGGTCCATTGTCTGCAGCGTGCCGCCGCAGTCGAAGATTTCGCGATAGGCGGCGCGCTCGACGATCGGCGTATCGAGCACCGAGACGCCGCGTTCGGCGAGCATGGCCTTGATCGTCTGCAGCGCGCGCGTGGTCACGAGCGAATTGACGCGGGTGAGCACGACCGAATGGTTGATGCGCTGCTTGGAGCGGTCTTCGATCTGTCGGATGAGTTCGAGGATCTGTGCGGCCCCCTTTGCATCCATGGCGCAGCCCTGCACCGGGATCAGCACCTGGTCGGAAACGGCCAGTGCCAGTGCGACAATTTGATCTTTAGCGCCCGCGAGATCGATGACGATGTAATCCGCCTCGTCCTTCATCTCGCGGATATGACATTCGAGCGAGCCGGGCGTGATGTGCGAGATGACCGTGAGATTGGCGATGTGGCCGGAAACTTCGGCCCAGCTCGTGATCCAGCGCTGCGGATCGGCATCGAGTACCACGACGCGGTGTCCCTGCCTCGCCAGCTCCGTCGACAGGATCAGCGCCGCCGTCGTCTTGCCCGCGCCGCCCTTTGCATTGGCGAAAGTGATGACCGCCATGATATTCCTCATTCTGTGCGTGTTCCGCGCTGAACCCTGACGGCCAAAACCGGTGGTTCGCTGCTTAACGAAACCTTTCAGAACATGGTTAACGAATTGGTAACGCGGGAACGTGAAACCTGACAGTCGGGGGCCAGAGGACCGGCAGCACGCGGCGATAACGATGGAAAGAGCCTAGTTTTGCGGCGTCAGGCCGGCACCACGACCGGCTCGGCCGTGCGCTCCGAGCGGTAGCACATCGACGAGAACGGGCCGTGTCGCATCGCCTCCCCCGCCGGATTGAGAAGCGTCAGCACGTCGTTGGCGAAATCACCCGCGTTTGCCTGGGCCTTCGCCAGATTGCTGACCCGTCTCGCGTCGAGCGAATATAGTGTGTCGCCCTGCTCGAAAAGTTCACGGAACGCCGTGCGCTCGACCAGCGGCGTATCGACCAGCCGGATCCGGCTCTCGCAGAGCATCAGCTTGACCTTGCGCATGGCGCGCGTTGTCACGATCGGGTTGACCCGGGTCAGCAGCACCGCGTGGTTGATGTTGGCGCGCGCATTGTTCTCGATGTAGCGGATGAGTTCGAGCACATGGGTGGCGCCGCGCGCGTCCATGACACATCCCTGCACCGGGATCAGCGTCAGATCCGAGAGGCCGATCGCGAGCGCCACCAGCACGTCCGCAGCGCCGGAGAGATCGATGACCACATGCTCGACACGGCCGCGCAGGCGCCGCAGATGATCGCTGAGCGTTGTCGTCGTCACGCCTGAGATGATGGAGAGATTGCTGTCGTTGCGGCCGTGGCGGAACCAGTCGGTCATGCAGGCGAGCTGATCACAATCGAGAACCGCGACCCGGTCACCGCGCCGGGCGAATTCGCAGGCAAGCAGCAGCGCTGCCGTCGTCTTGCCCGCTCCCCCCTTCGCATTCGCGAGGGAAATAATCGCCATCGGTCGACCCTACTCAACGCAGGCCCCCAGATCCCGGGCCATACATACGCACGCTCTAATGGAAGCGTTTCAGATCGCGGTAAACGAAGCGTAAAGGAAACGCTTGGCGGACCTAAAACGTGACAGTTGCGTGACAATTAGGTGACAAATCGGCTGCAATGGCAAGTGGTATTTTCAACCCATCTAAACCAAGGGGATTTGGCGCCTCACACAAAGCGAGGCGCCAGCATGCCCTGTCAGATGCACTCGCGGAAGAGCTTCTTCGCGGCATCGAGCGTCAGTTCGACCGGGTTGCCGCCGGCCGTCGGGTCGACGATCGCCATCTCCGACATTTCGTCGATCCGGTCGGTGCCGACGCCGAGGGCTGCGAGCTTGTCCGGAACGCCGAGTTCCTCGCGCAGCTTCAGCACATAGTCGTAGAAGCCGTCGAAGCCGCCGGAAATGCCGAGATAGGCGGCAGCGCGCACTATTCTGTCCTCGATCGCCAGGCGGTTGAAGCGCAGGACCGGCGGCATCACGACGGCGTTGGTCATGCCGTGGTGGGTGTTGTAGATCGCGCCCACCGGATGCGACAGCGAGTGGATGGCGCCGAGGCCCTTCTGGAAGGCGACGGCCCCCATGGCGGCGGCACTCATCATGTTGGCACGGGCCTCGATGTCGGTGCCGTCCTTGTAGGCACGCGGCAGGTATTCCTTGACCAGCCGCATGCCTTCGAGCGCGATGCCGGCCGACATCGGGTGATAGAAGGGCGAGGAATAGGCTTCCAGGCAATGGGCGAAGGCATCCATGCCGGTGCCGGCGGTGATCACCTTGGGCATGCCGACCGTCAGTTCCGGGTCGCAGATGGTGACTGCCGGCAGGAACTTCGGATGGAAAATCACCTTCTTCACGTGGCTTGCCGAATTGGTGATGACGCTGGCGCGGCCGACTTCAGAGCCGGTGCCGGCAGTGGTCGGCACCGCGATGATCGGTGCGATGCCTTCGACGCTCGCGCGCGTCCACCAGTCGCCGATGTCCTCGAAGTCCCAGACCGGGCGGCTCTGTCCGGCCATGAAGGCAACGCATTTGCCGAGATCGAGGCCCGAGCCGCCGCCGAAGGCGACCACGCCGTCGTGACCACCGTCCTTGAAGGCCTTCACGCCGGCCGCAAGGTTGACGTCGTTCGGGTTCGGATCGACGTCCGCAAAGATCGCCCGGCCGAGACCGGCGGCGGCGAGGATGTCGAGCGCGTTCTGCGTGATCGCCATCGGCGCGAGGCCCCGATCGGTGATCAGCAGCGGCTTCTTCATGCCGACCGCCTTGCAATGGTCGGCAAGCTCCTTGATCCGGCCGGCACCGAACTTGATGGCGGTGGGATAGCTCCAGTTGGCGGTGATGGTCATGCGGTGACTTTCTTCAGATGGTAGGATTTCGGACGGGTGAGGTTCTGGAAGCCGATGACCGACAGCGAGCCGCCACGGCCGGTTTCCTTGACGCCGGTCCAGCAAAGCGCCGGGTCGAGATAGTCAGCGCGGTTCATGAACACCGTGCCGGTCTCGATGTCGGCGCCGATGCGCGCGGCGCGCTCGGCATCCCTGGTCCAGAGCGATGCGGTGAGGCCGTACTGGCTGTCGTTCATCAGCTCGATCGCCTGGCTGTCGCTCTTCACCTTCATGATGCCGACCGCCGGGCCAAAGGTCTCTTCGCGCATGAAGGCCATGGAGTGGTCGACATTGGTGAGGATCTGCGGCGCGAGATAGGCGCCGCCGTCATCGGCTGGGAAGAGCTTCGGATCGATCAGCGCCTTGGCGCCCTTGGCGACGGCATCGGCGATCTGCTCGCGCACGGTCGCGGCAAAGCGCTTGTTGGCCATCGGGCCGAGCGTCGTTTCCGGATCGAGCGGATTGCCGAGCTTGTAGTTGGAAACCCAGGCGACCGACTTTTCGACGAAGGCGTCATAGAGCTTTTCATGCACATAGATGCGCTCGATGCCGCAGCAGCACTGGCCGGAATTGTAGGTGGCGCCGTCCATCAGCGTATCGACGGCGGCATCGAGGTCCGCGTCTTCCATGACGTAGCCCGGATCCTTGCCGCCGAGCTCGAGGCCGAGGCCGGTGAAGGTGCCGGCGGCGGCACGCTCGATCGACCGGCCGCCTTCGACCGAACCGGTGAAGTTGACGAAATCGAAGCTCTTGGCCGCGATCAGCGCCGCGGTCGTCTCGTGGTCGAGGAAAATGTTCTGGAAGACGTCGGCGGGAACGCCGGCTTCGACGAAGGCGCGCACCATGCGCTCGCCGACGAGGATCGTCTGGCTCGCATGCTTGATGATGACGGTGTTACCGGCCATCAGCGCCGGCGCGACCGTGTTGATCGCGGTCATGTAGGGATAGTTCCACGGCGCGACGACGAAGACGACGCCATGCGGCTCGCGGGCGATGCGGCGCTCGAAGCGGTCGCTTTCCTCGATCACCAGCGGCTTCAGTGCATCGGCAGCAATCGTGGCGACATAGTTCGAGCGCTCGTTGAAGCCCTTGAACTCGCCGCCGTAGCGCACCGGCCGGCCCATCTGCCAGGCAAGCTCCGGCACGACTTCGTCGACCATCTCGTTCAACCGGGCGACGCCGGCCAGCACCAGGTTGACGCGCTCGTCGAGCGGCCGGCGTGCCCAGGCCTTCTGCGCTTGGCGGGCGCGGGAGACCACCTGTTTTGCCAGCTCCAGCGGCATCGCCGGGCGTTCTGCATAGACCTCGCCGTTCACCGGCGAAATGCACTTGATCATGCTCATGATCGTTTTCCTGCTTTCATTGCGAATGATGCGGTGGCCGCGCCTTTCCAGGAGCGGCCACCGGTTTGAAGATCAGAACCTTCCATCAGGCCCGTTCGAAGCCGCGCGCGACTTCCCAGTCGGTCACGCGACGGTCGTATTCTTCCTGTTCCCAGCGTCCGGCCCGCGCGTAGTGCTCGATGACTTCGTCACCGAAGGCAGCGCGCAGCATCTTGGATTCGCTCAGCGCCGAAGTGGCATCGCGCAGCGTGCGCGGGATTTCGCGCACGTCCTTGCCGCCATAGGCGTCGCCGACAAAGGGCGCTTCCAGTTCAAGTTTGTTCTCGATACCGGAAATGCCCGCCGCGATCAAAGCTGCAAAGGCGAGATAGGGATTGAGATCGGAGCCGCCGACGCGGCACTCGATGCGGATCGCCTTGGTGTCCTCGCCGCACAGGCGATAGCCGGCCGTACGGTTGTCCTTGCTCCAGACCGCCTTGGTGGGGGCGAAGGTACCGGCCATGAAGCGCTTGTAGGAATTGATGTAGGGCGCCAGGAAATAGGTGATCTCGCTCGCATGGGTGAGCAACCCCGCCACATAGTGGCGCATCATCTCGGACATGCCGTATTTGCCGCCCTCGTCGAAGAAGTGCGAGGTCTTGCCGTCGAGGCTCCAGAGCGATTGATGGATATGCGAGGACGAGCCGGCCGCCGAATAGTTCCACTTGGCGAGGAAGGTGATCGCCTTGCCCCGTGACCAGGCGATCTCCTTGCAGCCGTTCTTGATGATCGCATGGCGGTCGGCCATCGTCAGTGCGTCGGCGTAGCGCACGTTGATTTCTTCCTGGCCGGCCGATGCTTCGCCCTTCGAGTTCTCGACCGGGATATCGGCCCCCTGGAGACCGTTGCGGATCGCCCGCATCACATCCTCTTCCTTGGTGGTCTGGAAGATGTGGTAGTCCTCGTTGTAGCCGCTGGCGAGCTGCAGGTCGCGATAGCCCGACTGGCGGGCATCGTCATAGGACTGGTCGAAGAGGAAGAACTCGAGCTCGCTCGCCATATAGGCCTTGAGGCCCATCTTCACGAGCCGGGCCACCTGCTTCTTCAGGATTGCGCGCGGCGAATGCGGCACTTCCTCGTGGGTGTGGTGGTCGAGCATGTCGCAGAGCACCAGCGCCGTGCCTTCGAGCCAGGGAATGCGGCGAAGCGTCGAAAGGTCCGGCTTCATCGTATAGTCGCCGTAGCCCTTTTCCCAGCTCGTCGCCTTGTAGCCGGGAACGGTCTCCATCTCCATGTCGGTCGCAAGCAGGTAGTTGCAGCTATGCGTTTCCTTCCAGGCGCCGTCGACGAAGAACTGCGCGTGGAAGCGCTTGCCCATCAGCCGGCCTTGCATGTCGACCTGGCAGGCGAGCACCGTATCGATGCGGCCGGCGGCGACGTCTTCCTTCAACTCATCAAACGTATAGCTCATCAACTTCCATCCCATGTTTTGTCACGCGGCCGTTCCCTTGAGGTCACGATATTTTTTGGCCGCGTGAACGTGATCAGCTCGAATTGTTTGGCGCGGGATGCGGGCCGGAAACCGCGCACATTGTCTTTCGATTTCGTTCCGGCCCCAAAGAAAAGGCGGAAGTCGCGGTCGCGCTTCCGCCCTCCTGTCGTTGATCAGATCTGGCCGACGGCCTTTTCTGCGGCGGCGATCTCCGCCTGGCGGCGTGCCACTTCGTCACCGATCGGCGGGCCACGGAAGCGGCGGCTCTCGAAGCCGAACCAGACCGCGCCGGTCAGCACCAGGAAGCCCACGGTGATGTAGAGCGCCCAGTCGTTCGGCGGCTGCACGCCGAGGATGAAGATCAGCACCATGGCGATGATCGACAAGACTGCGAACAGCTTGAACATGCTCTCGCCGAGGTTCCACGGGCCCATCTTGTCCCACTTCGAGGTTCCCCAGGCGAACAGGCCGAGCGTGATCGGGATCGCGAAGGAGAAGAACAGGAAGATGACGGTGCACGAAACGACGATGGTATAGACCGGCGTTTCACCGATCGAGACCAGCGACGAGCCCCAGACGAACAGGACGGCGAGGATCGAGCCGGTCCAGATCGCGGCAACCGGCGTGCGGTAGGTCGGGCTCACCTTGGCAAGCGCCTTGGAGGCCGGCAGGCCGCCGTCACGCGAGAAGGCGAAGATCATGCGCGACACCGAGGTGACCGTTGCCAGGCCGCACAGCCACTGGCTGACGAGGATGGCGAGATAGAGGACGTCTTTGACGATCGGATTGACCTGAGCTTCCATCGCCCAGAAGAATACGTTCCAGCCCTGCTTGGCGGCTTCATCCATGTTCGGGATCATCAGCACGAATGAGCACAGCATGATGTAGCCGAAGAGTGCCGACCAGAGCACGGAGGAGACCATGCCGCGCGGTACCGAATGGGCCGCCTTGACGGTTTCTTCCGAAGTGTGCGCCGAAGCGTCGTAGCCGGTGATCGTATAGATCGGCAACAACAGGCCGAGCAGGAACACCCAGGTGCCCGAGGTTTCCGGCCAGACGTTGCCGCCGGCTTCGCCGGAATAGTTGGAGAAGGTGAAGAGGCGCGCGATGTCGTAGCTGTCGGCAGCGACCAGGCAGACGAGAGCCAGGAGGATCGACGTCGCGAAGATCAGATAGCCGGAGAAGTCCGTGAGCTTCGCGGTCAGCCCGATGCCCATGTGGTTCACGAGCGCCTGGGCGCCGGTGATGATCGCGAGGAAGATGATGCGGGTCAGCGTCGTGTCTTCAAGCCCGAAATAGGGCGTGCCGAAGGACCCCATGAAGAAGTAGTAGGTGCCGACGTTGATCGCGCCGAGAACGGTGACGAGGCCGAGCAGGTTGAACCAGGCCGTCAGCCAGCCGGTGAAGCGGTTGCCGAGGATCGAGCCCCAGTGATAGAGGCCGCCGGCAGTCGGATATGCCGAGCTGATCTGCGCCATGGCGACGGCAAAGACGAAGGAAATGAAGCAGCCGAGCGGCCAGCCGATACCGATCGCGGCGCCCCCCGCGCCGGCCGTTGCCTGGGCCAACGAGTTGATACCGCCAGAAAGAATGCAGATGATCGAGAACGACACCGCGAAGTTCGAGAACTGGCTCATGCGCCGCTCGAGCTCCTGGGCGTAGCCCATAGAGTGCAAGACACTCATGTCCTGCTTTTTGTCCAAATCACTGTAGTCTGACATTTTTCTTCCCCTGATTTCTTCAGACCAGGCCGCCCCATTGCGGCTGGGTCCCATCAACCACCCGTCCCGGCGAGCCGGAACAGGACCGCGGCCATGCCGCTCCCCAGGGTCTTTTATTGTGCTGAAAGTGCCACTGCGCCTTTGCGGAGCAATCCTTCCAGATAATCGGCCATGACCCTTTGGCCGATTTCGTTGCGAATGAGATCGTTGCGGATCTCGATCATCACATTCGGCAGTCCGTTGTGGACGCCGTATTCGATCAGGCTATGGGTGACGCCGTCAGCCGGGCCATAGGGCTCGTTGCGGCGGATATCGAAGGCGACCTGCCCTTTCGTCGCAGCCACGAGCATATGGTCGGCCAGCCGACTGTCCGCGTCGTGCAGGATACCGACCTCGACCGACCGAGGCTTGCCGAAGTAGACGGGCGTGAAACTGTGCATCGTCACGAGAACGGGCGGCCTGCCGGCGGCCTTGCGCTCGGAAACGAAGCGCGCGACGGAATCGTGGAATGGGCGATAGATTTCGTCGACCCGCGCCTGCCGCTCGTCTTCGGTCATCGTCCGGTTTCCCGGTATCTCGTACACTTCGCTGAGGACCGGCATGGCAGCCTCCGCCTCGGGCGGGCGATTGCAATCATAGGCGAGCCGCGAAAAGCGCTGGTAGATCAGTGCCCCATCGAGCTTGGCGGCGAGAAGCCTGGCGACGGCAAGCGCGCCCGGATCCCAGGCGATGTGGCTTTCAAGCGCCTGCTCCGTAAGCCCGAGCGTACCCAGGCGCTCTGGAACCCGGCGCGAGGCGTGCTCGCAGACGAGCACGATATCGCCCTTCCCCGAGGCGTTTTCGATCGCAACCGGATCGCCATCTGCTTCTGTCAAAAGTCGCGTCAACACCGGCATCCCCTCTTGCCCCGTTAGACGTTCGTTAATGAAAAGAATTCTTCAGAGATTGGCAAGTGTCAATCAAAATCTGAAACGATCTCTTCAAAATTGCGATTGACTCCAATTGTGACAGCGATGTTTAATCTGTCACAAACCGGCTTTAGATCGGTTCAGGGGAGACAATTTGAGCAGCAAGGCGACATCCACAACGGTGTCGGATGTGATCAACGCCCACTTCACCGTGCTGACCCGCGCGGAGAAGCAACTGGCGGAGACACTTCTCGACAACTATCCCGTTTCGGGACTCGGCTCGATCACCACCGTTGCCGAGAACGCCGGTGTTTCGACACCGACCGTTGCGCGCATGGTGCAGAAGCTCGGTTTCCGCGGTTTTCCGGATTTTCAGGCAAGGCTGCACCAGGAATTGGAAGCGACGATTTCCAATCCGATCACCAAGCACGACCGCTGGGCAGCCAACGCACCGGGAACCCACACGCTCAACCGTTTTGCCGATGCGATCACCAGCAATCTGCGCGAAACGCTGACGCAGATCGAGCCGCAGGACTTCGACGAAGCCGCGGCCCTCATCGCCGACCGCAAGCGCAGCATCTACCTGCTTGGCGGCCGCATTACCCACGCCCTTGCCGATTATCTTTTCACCCACCTCCAGGTCATCCGGCCCGGGGTGATCGAGATCGCCTCCAATGCCAGCGCCTGGCCGCACTATGTGCTCGACATGCGCCAGGGCGACGTGCTGATTCTCTTCGACATTCGCCGCTACGAACAGGAAATGGTGACGCTCGCCAAGTCCGCCCGTGAGCGCGGCGTCGAGATCATCCTGTTCACCGATCGCTGGACGTCGCCGGTCGCCAAGTCCGCCTCCCGGGTGTTCCGTTCGCAGATCGAAGTGCCGTCGGCCTGGGACAGCTCGGTCGTGATCCTGTTCCTGATCGAAGCCCTGATCGAAGCCGTACAGAGTTCGAACTGGGAGGAGACCCGGGACCGAATGAAGACGCTCGAAGGCCTGTTCGATTCCACCCGCATCTTTCGCAAACCCGTCTAGGAGTGCTCGCCGACCTGTTCACGGAAATTCATACAGTTATGCGACAGTGAGCCGCCAGCATCGAAAAAGAAATGTTCTTCCAACGACATAGGCGGCGCGAACGGAAAAACCACTGTCACATTACTTTCATCGCACCTCTTTAACAGCTTCGCCGAAATCGACTGAAACACCACGAATTTGACTAAACCCATAAGGAGAACCCCAGTGATTTCAAAAACCCAACGCCTGCTTTCGCTCTCCACCGCCATTTTCCTGGCGACGACCGCAATTGCCGCTGCCGAGCCGAGCGCCGAGCTCATCGAAGCTGCCAAGAAGGAAGGCATGCTGACCACGGTCGCCCTGCCCCACGACTGGTGCGGTTATGGCGACGTCATCGCTTCCTTCAAGGCCAAGTATCCAGAAATCCAGGTCAACGAACTGAACCCGGACGCCGGCTCGGCTGACGAAGTCGAAGCCGTCAAGGCCAACAAGGACAACAAGGGCCCGCAGGCTCCCGACGTTGTCGACGTCGGCCTCGCCTTCGGCCCGCAGATGAAGGCCGAAGGCCTGCTGCAGCCCTACAAGGTCTCCACCTGGGACGAGATCCCGGACAGCGTCAAGGACGCCGAAGGTTACTGGTACGGCGACTATTACGGCGTGATGTCCTTCCTCGTGAACAAGGACCTCGTCCAGAACGTACCGAAGGACTGGACCGACCTCCTGAAGCCGGAATATGCCGGTCAGGTCGCTCTCGCCGGCGACCCGCGCGCCTCGAACCAGGCGATCCTCGGCGTTCTCGCCGCCGGCCTCGCCAAGGGCGCAAAGTCGGGCAAGGAAGCCGGTGAAGCCGGTCTCGGCTACTTCGCCGAGCTGAACAAGAACGGCAACTTCGTTCCGGTTATCGGCAAGTCCGGCACGCTCGCCCAGGGCTCGACCCCGATCGTCGTCGCCTGGGACTACAACGCACTCGGTTGGGCAAAGACGCTGAACGGCAACCCGCCGACCGAAGTCGTCGTTCCGGCCAGCGGCGTTCTCGCCGGCGTCTACGTCCAGGGCATCTCGGCCTACGCGCCGCACCCGAACGCTGCCAAGCTGTGGATGGAGCACCTGTACTCCGACGAAGGTCAGCTGGGCTGGCTCAAGGGCTTCTGCCACCCGACCCGCTTCAACGCCATGGTCAAGGCCGGCAAGGTTCCGCAGGAACTGATCGACGCCCTGCCGCCGGCAGCAGCCTATGAAAAGGCCTACTTCCCGACGCTCGAAGAAGTCGACGCCAACAAGGCCGCAGTCACCGGTGGCTGGGATGCCGTCGTCGGCGCGAACGTCCAGTAAGCCTTTCCACAGTCCTGTCGCCCCGGCCGGTTTTCCGACCGGGGCGCATAGGTTATTCGTAAGAAATTCAAGTCTTTGGAGCGAGATCTGGAATCTGTGTGCGGTTTCCGTCTGCATCCCGCTTCTCGCTTGCAACAATCTATAACGCCCGCGTCGATAACGCGGCTTCAGGGGCGCGAACGGAATGTCATCTGCTAAACCCGACGCCAGCCCGCCGGCGCGTCGCCTACCGCTTCACTGGCTGGGCATCCTGCCCTTTGCCGCCTTCGTGACGCTGTTCCTGCTTCTGCCAACGATGAAGATCGTGGTCGGCGCGTTTCAGACGCCCGATGGCGGCTTCACGCTCGACAACATCCGGGGCCTGTTCACGCCCTCGATCCTTGCCGCCTACTGGATCTCCATCAAGATCAGCATCGCCTCGGCGCTTCTCGGCTGCCTGATCGGCTTTTCCATGGCGTCCGCCATCGTTTTCGGCGGCTTGCCTCAAGGCATCCGCGGACCGCTCCTGACCTTTTCCGGCGTCGCTTCCAACTTCGCCGGCGTGCCGCTCGCCTTCGCGTTTCTCGCGACCCTCGGCCCGGTCGGTATCGTCACCGTTTTTCTTCGCTCGAACTTCGGCTTCGACCTGAGAATGCTCGGCTTCAACCTTCTCTCCTTCTGGGGGCTGACGGTCACCTATCTCTTCTTCCAGATCCCGCTGATGATTCTGATTATCACGCCGGCACTGGACGGCCTGAAGCGCGAATGGCGCGAGGCCGCCGAAATTCTTGGCGCCACCGGCCTGCAATACTGGCGCATGGTCGCCTTCCCGATCCTGCTGCCGTCGCTGCTCGGTACGCTGGCGCTGCTCTTCGCCAATGCCTTCGGCGCCGTGGCCACTGCCATCGCGCTCACCGGCTCGTCGCTCTCCATCGTGCCTATCCTGCTCTTTGCGCAGATCCGCGGCGACGTGCTCGGAAATCCGCATCTCGGCTACGCCCTCGCCTTCGGCATGATCGTCGTCACCGGCATCGCCAACGCGATCTACATCTGGCTTCGGTCCCGCAGCGAAAGGTGGCTGAAATGAAGAAGATCTGGGCCTGGGGAGCCCTCGTTTTCGGCCTCCTCTATTTCACCCTGCCGCTCATCGGCATGACCAACTTTTCGCTGAAGATGCGCCGCGGCGAATATTCCTTCGACGCCTATGGCAAGGTCTTCAGCGACCCGCGCTTCCAGGAAACCTTCACCTATTCGGTGATGCAGGCGCTGTTCACCATCATCTTCGGCGTTCTGCTCGTCGTGCCGACCGCCTATTGGGTCCGCCTCAAGCTGCCGCGCCTGCGTCCCGTTATCGAGTTCATCACGCTTTTGCCGTTGGTCATCCCGGCCATCGTCATCGTCTTTGGCTATATCCGGCTCTACAACACCTCGAGTTGGCTGCCGCTGACGGGTTCGCTCACGGGCACCAACATCCTCCTGATGTTCGGCTACGCAACACTCGCTTTGCCCTACATGTACCGCGCCGTGGATACGGGACTGAGGACCATCGACGTTGCCACCTTGACCGAGGCCGCTCAGAGCCTTGGCGCCGGATGGGCGACGATCCTGGCAAAGATCATCCTGCCGAACGTGCTCGTCGCGGTTCTGTCGGGCGCCTTCCTGACCTTCGCCATCGTCATCGGCGAGTTCACCATGGCAGCGCTTCTCAACCGCCCAGCCTTCGGCCCGTACATGCAGCTTCTCGGCGCCAACCGCGCCTATGAGCCGGCAGCACTCGCCGTTATCGCATTTGGCATCACCTGGGGCTGCCTCGGCCTCATCCAGCTCGTCTCGCGCTTCCAAAGAAGCGCGCCCCCCAAGGCCTGAGGACCGCACTCATGAGTTTCCTTTCACTCACCAGCATCAAGAAGTCCTTCGGCCCGGTTCAGGTCGTGCACGATTTCAACATGAACATCGAAAAGGGCGAGTTCGTCTCGTTCCTTGGACCGTCCGGCTGCGGCAAGACGACGGTTCTGCGCATGATCGCCGGCTTCGAGACGCCGACCAGCGGGCAGATCGTCATCAACGGCAAGGACCAGAATTCGCTGAAGCCAAACCAGCGCAACATCGGCATGGTGTTCCAGGCCTATGCGCTGTTCCCCAACATGAACGTGCACGACAATGTCGCCTTCGGTCTGAAGATCGCCGGCACCGAAAAGTCGCAGATCGACGCAAGGGTGAAGCAGATGCTCGGGCTGATCAAGCTCGATCATCTGGCGGACCGCTTCCCCTACCAGCTCTCCGGCGGCCAGCAGCAGCGCGTCGCCCTTGCCCGCGCCATTGCGGTCAAGCCACAGGTGCTCTTGCTCGACGAGCCGCTTTCGGCGCTCGATGCCAAGATCCGCGTGTCGCTGCGCGAAGAAATCAGGCAGATCCAGCAGCAGCTCGGCATCACCACCGTCTTCGTCACCCATGACCAGGAAGAAGCCCTGTCGATCTCCGACCGCATCGTCGTCATGAACGGCGGCCGCGCAGACCAGATCGGCACCCCCTTCGAGATCTACAACACGCCGGCGACACGCTTCGTCGCGTCCTTCGTCGGCACGCTCAGCATCATCGAGGGCAAGGTGGCAGACCCCGCCTCGGGCGCCGTGACGATCGGCAACCAGCAGGTGGCGCTGAAGGATCCGATCGCCGGCATGAAGGGTGGCGACAGCATTTCGCTGGCGCTGCGCCCCGAAGCAGGCTCGATCGCTGAAGGTGCCAAAGGCGATACGTCGCTCGCCGGCGAAGTCGTCTCGACGAGCTTCCTCGGCTCGGTCATCCGCACGCGGCTGCGCGTCGGCGGCGACGTCATCTCCTTCGATATGTTCAACAATCCGGGCGTCGCCCCGCCGGTTTCCGGCGACAACGTAACGCTGCGCTTCGCCGCCAAGGACCTGCTCGTCATCCGCGAGTAAGCCTATTGAAGCCATCGGAACGATTTCTTCCGATGGCTGCAAACCCTGGAAAATTCTGTCGTGATTTCCGGCAATTTCGTCGCAYCGTGCGTTTGACCGCGCACGGTGGCGCTATATAGTCGCGTTGTTCTCAGGGCGGGGTGAAATTCCCCACCGGCGGTAGCGGTCGAAAGGCCGAAGCCCGCGAGCGCCTCAGGGTTTCACCCTGGGGGTCAGCAGATCCGGTCAAATTCCGGAGCCGACGGTCACAGTCCGGATGGAAGAGAGCAAGCAGAAACGTGGGACCCCGCGACGGGGCCTTGCGCGCATGCATGTTCGCCCGACGGGATCATTGGAAAACGCCAAACCCTGAAAGGCTTGAGACCATGACCATTCTTTCCCACCCCACCGCCAAGATCGCGATCGTCCGTGCCCGCTGGCACGCCGATATCGTCGACCGCTGCGTCGATGCCTTCGTCGCGCAATGGACGAAGCTCGGCGGCTCGTCGGCTGATGTCGAGATCTTCGACGTTCCCGGTGCACTCGAAATCCCGCTCCATGCGCAGACGCTGGCGAGGACCGGCCGCTATGCCGCAATCCTCGGCACCGCCTTCGTCGTCGACGGCGGCATCTATCGCCACGATTTCGTCGCCGGCACCGTGCTCGACGGCATGATGCGCGTGCAGCTCGACACCAATGTGCCGGTGCTTTCCGCCGTGCTGACGCCGCACAATTTCCAGGAAAGCGAGCCGCTGATCGCCTTCTTCCGCGAGCACTTCGTTACCAAGGGCACGGAAGCCGCCAACGCCTGCGCCCAGATCCTCGACGCCCGCGCCAAGCTGGCGCTGGTCAACGCCTGATCGGCTGCGGGCTCCGACATCAGCCGGCCTGACGGCGCCGCAATGGCGGTTGCCCCTCATCCGCACGGTGAGGGCTCGCCCCTCATCCGGCTGCCGCCACCTTCTCCCCGCACGCGGGGAGAAGGACACGCGCGGCACTCGTGTCGCCTAAACTCACCCTTGACCATCGAGAATGAGGTCCGCCCGAGCTCAGAAGCACGGGCTGGCTATAGAGCTCGTCCCCTCTCCCCGCCTGCGGGGAAAGGCTAGGGTGAGGGGCAGCCACGCCCTACTACCCTCTCCTGAATCAACTCGTGAAGCGCCTGAATCGGTTCGACAGCGTTAACGGACAAGCCGCTGTTTCGACTTGTCAAATCAATGCGCCGCCTCGCCCTTCTGCAAGCTGCGCTCCAGTGCCGCCATGCGATGGCGATGCCCCGCCACTTCGTAACCGACGATGGTAACGACGGGCGCGAGCATCAGGATGATCAGGCACTTGGCCATGTCGAGCCCGGCGATCGCGGCGACCACGGACGCGGCCAGCACCAGCGCGGTACCGKCGAGCAGCCAGAGATGCAGGCGGTCAGCCTGCTGCATGAGATAGGCGTACATCGCGTAGAGCAGCCCGATGTAAAACGCCACGGGTACCGCAACCGCCAGCACCGTTGCGACCGAACCGATATGCGCCTTGTGCTCGATGTAATAGGCCGCCATATGCAGGCCAGCACCGGTGGCGACGATCGAGGCGAAGATCGGCATGTGGCCGTAGCCCCAGACAAAGGCCCGCTTGAGGCGGTAGTGGTGCAGGATTTCGGCACTCGGCAGCAGGAAATAGATCCACCACATGCCGAAGGTAAGCCCCGTACCCGCCAGGCAGACGAGCGCGACATTGAGATCCCAGCCCTGCCCCTCGACCACGGCCGAGATCGAGGCGACCGTGCCGACAACCCCTTCCCCGAGCGCGATGATGGCAAGAAGCCCGTAGCGCTCGGCGATGTGATGCGCATGCCAGGGCGTGCCACCGTCCCGCGTCTCGGCGAAATAGGGGCCAAGCATCTCGATCGCCGTGAGCCCGACGACCATGGCGAAGGTCACCAGCAGTGAGAAGTCGACGAAGATCAGCACGATCCACCCGATCTGGGCGACGCTGATCGCCTTCACATAGGTGAGGCAGGCCTTCCGCCGCGCTGGGTCCTGGCGGCTCGCGCGCAGCCACTGGAAGAGCATCGCGACGCGCATGACGACGTAGCCGAGCACCATGATGCCGTTGTCGAGGTGCTCGCCCTTGTCGATCGACTCGAACATCGGCGGCAGGCCGATCGCCAGGATCAGCACGCCGACCATCTGCACCATAGTGACGCTGCGGAAAATCCAGTCGTCCGTGTCATAGGCGGAGGCAAACCAGCTGAAATTGATCCAGGCCCAGCAGATGGAAAAGGTCGCGAGCGCAAAGCCGAAGAGACCGGCAAAGGTGTGCCCCTCGGCGAGAAAATGGGCAAGCTGCGAAGCGGCCAGGCTGAAGGCGATGACGAAGGTCAGGTCGAACAGGAGTTCGAGCGTCGTCGCCGTCCGGTGATGTTCATGCGTGTCGCGGCCGCTCATGCGCGCCACATGATGGTGTGCACTTTGATGCGGCTCGGTCGAGGTTGCTTCATTCATGCGGCAACGTCCTTCACTTGACGATCCGCAAGGATATTCAAATATTTGCAGAAGCCTCGTCAAGGCGAAGCGATAGACCGGACACGAAAACGCCCGGCATCTCTGCCGGGCGTGTCGTCACGATGCCTGAGGGAGGATCAACGGGCATCGAGAGATCGGTTTAGGCCTTGATATCGGAAGTGGGACTCGGACGGAAAACCGCCCGCACCTTTCCTCATCCGGCTCTGGCAGCATCCAGGCGATTGATCGCCTCGACATTGCCGGCCGACGAGCCGTTGGGGTCGAACTCGGATGCGAGCCAGGTATCGACGATCGACTTTGCCAGCTCCGGCCCGATGACGCGCGCGCCCATGGTGATGATCTGGGCATTGTTCGACTTCGCCGCACGCTCGGCCGAATAGGTGTCGTGCGTCAGCGCTGCGCGGATGCCCGGCACCTTGTTGGCGGAGATGCAGACGCCGATGCCGGTGCCGCAGAACAGGATGCCGCGGTCATGATTGCCCTCGATAACCTGCTGCGCCAGGTTCTGCGCGAGGTCCGCATAGAAACCGGACTGGCTGAGGTCCACGACTTCCACGTCGCTGCGGCCGCCGAGATGGGCGGCGATGACATCCAGCAGGGGCTTGCCGGCGCTGTCGGCTCCAATTGCAATCTTCATGATTGTTCCTTTCGTTCTTCTTGAGCTGCAACGGCCGGAGGCTCAGATCRCCTTGGCGACGCGCTGCAGAATGTCGAGATAGCCAGTGACGTCCCAGGCGGAGCGGCCGATGAAGAGGCCGTCGATATGCGCCTGGGTGATCAGTTCTTCGCAATTGCCGGGATTGACGCTGCCGCCGTAGAGCACCGGCACGCGCCGGCCGAGTGTCGCTTCCGCCACCTCGGCGATGCGCTTGTGGCGCTCGTCGGCATAGTCAGCCGTCGCCGGGATACCGTTGACGCCGATCGCCCAGACCGGCTCGTAGGCAAGCAGGATCGTCGCCTTCTTCGCCTCGCCCTCGAGAAGTGCCAGCGCGCCCTCGACCTGGCGCTTCAACACAGCATCTGCCTCGCCCGCTTCGCGCTCGGAAAGCGTCTCGCCGATGCAGATCAGCGGCACCAGGCCATGGCGCGCGGCGGCTGCCGTCTTCAGGCCGACGGTGCGATCGGTCTCACCGAAATGTTCGCGCCGCTCGCTGTGGCCGAGCTCGACCACGTCGAGGTTGCAATCCGCAAGCATCAGCGGCGACACCTCCCCGGTCCAGGCGCCGGCATCGTCCCAATGCATGTTCTGCGCGCCGACCTTGACGCTGGTGCCGGAAAGTCGCGCCTTGACCTCGCGCACAGCCGTGAACGGCGGGATGACGAAGCGCTGGATGCGCGCGTCACGCGTCGCGTCGGCAGCCGCCAAACCTTCGGCGAAGGCCATCGCCTCGGCGAGCGTCTTGTTCATCTTCCAGCTGGTGCCGACCCAGAGGCCTGACTTGCTCATGCTTTCTCCTTGCGATTGTCGACCCTGACCAGCCGGATGCCTGCCTCTTCGAGCGGTGCGGCATGCTCGGCCGCAACTTCGGCGCCGGTCAGCACCGCGTCGAAGGCATCGAGCCCGGTCAGGAAATGGAGCGCCGAGCGCCCGAATTTGTCGTGATCCACCAGCAGGTATTTGCGCTTGGCCGCCTTCACCATCAGGCGCTTGGCCTGAACGACCTCCTGGTCCTGGTGAAAGGCCGTGGTGCCCTCGATCGCCGAACTGGAGAGAAAGGCGATATCGACGCGCAGCGACCTGAGCGCCTCGTCGGTAACAATGCCGAAGAAGCCATTGAACTTCTTGCTGTACTGTCCGCCGAGCGCGATGACGTTGATGCCGGGCGCGCCCGAAAGGCTGGTGATCACGCCGAGATTGTTGGTGATGACCGTCAGCGGGCGAATGTCGCGGATGCAGTCGGCGATCGCGCCCGTCGTCGAGCTGTCGTCGATCAGGATACTCTGTCCCGGCTCGATCAGGCTTGCCGCATGTTCGGCGATCCGCCGCTTTTCGGAGATCGCAATCTTCTCGCGGTAGCGGAAGTCGCTTTCGAATTGCGGGCTCGACTGGATCGAGGCGCCGCCGTGCACCTTGCGCAGGAGGCCTGCCTGCTCGAGGTCGTCGAGATCGCGATGCACCGTCATTTTGCTGACGCCGAAGCGCAGCGACAGATCTTCGACGGACGCCGTTCCGGCCTCCATCAGCACATCCATGATCGCCTGTCGCCTGTCTTCCGGCTTCATCGTCTCGGCCCCGATTTCACGCGACCTCAGCCACGCTCACAGTGAGAAGATAACACCTATTTGTGATATTTCAATTTGAGTAACGTTATTTTGTGATCTTTTAGTGTGATTTTTCTGTGCGATTGAAGCCCGTGTCGATGTGGGGCTCCCAGAATTCGACCGACTCCCGGATCATCTCGACGACGTTGTGGTCGGTCGGCTCGCGCTCGCGGAAGGAAAGCTCCAGGCAGATTTCGTTGTCGGTACCGCCACCGGCCTTGACCGCGCCGATCAGCTTCTCCGGCGTGATGCGGCCGTCGCGGTTATAGGCTGCGGTAAACGGCCAGTGCCCGCCCTTGTTCATCGACGACTGCTTGATGTGGATGATCGGCGAACGCTCCGGGAAGGCGCCTGCCCAGGCATAGGGATCGATGTCGTCGGGGTTTTCGGAGGTGACGTCGCCGTGGTCGATATCGACCATCATCTTCATCGGGATCGGCAAATGGGCTTCGGCGAGCCGCCGGTCGAGCGCCCGGCATTCCTCGATCGTGTGGCCGAACTCACGGCCGACCGACATCGGCTCCCAGAAGACATAGGAAAGCCCCGCCGCTTTGCCGTGCTCGGCAACCTCGCGCCAGCAGTCGATGGCGATCCGCATCATCTCCTCGCGCCGCACCGGGTCGTCGTAGTCGCGAAGCGTGAAGATCGCGAATTGCGTGCCCATGCCGGAGGCGCCGAGTTCGGCGGAGATATCGGCAAAGGTCTTGAACCAGTCGACATAGTAGCGGCGCACATCCGCGTCCGGATGGCCGAAATGGTTGAGCCGGCCATAGGGGCCGGTCATGCCCGAGGTGATCTTCACGCCGGTGCGGTCGACTGCCCGACGAAACTGCCTGAGGGTCTTGGCGATCGTTGCGGCCGGCCAGCCAGGATTGACGAACTCGTGGGTGAGCTGCACGTAGCCGATGCGGATCTTCTCGGCGATCGTGTCGATCAGGTCATCCGGATCGGCGAAGCGGTTGACCAGTGGATTGGTATTGAGCGACAGCGTGAAGCCCACGGCTTTACTCCCGGCTACCAGATGAATCTCGGAAGGATGAAATCGGGACTGGCACCGTGCTCGGCAAAGAGCTTGCGACGCTCCTCACCCGAGGCGCGCTCCAGGATCCCCGTCGTCACCAGCACCGAGTGAAGCCCTGCATTCGCAGCGCCGGCAATGTCGTGCTCGATGCTGTCGCCGATCGCGCAGACCCGCGGCGGATCCGGCTGCCCGAGAAATTCGAGCGCTGACGCATAGATGTCGGCAAAGGGCTTGCCGATCCAGCGAACGGTGCCGCCGAGTTCCTCATAAAGATCAGCGATCCGGCCGGCGCCGAAGGCGGTACCTTCCTTCGTCAGCATCACCTTGTCGGGATTGGTGCAGAGGCAGGGGACGCCGCGCGCGGCCGCAGGCGCAAGCAACGCTTCATAGTGCGAAAATGGGTAGACATCGCCCTCGCTCGCGGCGAGCAGCACGAAGTCGGCATCGGCACCGCCAGTCGTGCGTTCGAGATCGAGCCCGGTCAGCGGCGAGAGGTCGCCGTCGCGACTGATCAGCAGGCACTTGCGACGTCCCCGGGCAGCGCCCTCACCTTCCCGCTTTAGGATCTGCCAGGCGACTTCGCCCGAGGTCAGGAACCAGTCCCAGCTTCCTGAGACGAAACCGAGATCGACGAGGCGGCGGTCGTTCTCCGCCGAGCGCTTGCCCGAATTGGAGAGAATGATGATGCGTTTACCCGCATCCTTCAGCCGCACCAGCGTTTCGGCCGCGCCCGGATAGGGCCCGCGACCATCCCGCAGCACACCAAACTGATCGATCAGGAAGGCATCATAGCGATCGGCGATCGCGCTCAGTCTTTCGATAGCTTGGGCAACCATCACAACACACCTGCTATTCTCGCGCCGGCCAGCGCCAGTCGCGCCGTACCGGCGGCTGCCTCTTCGGAAAGAACCGGCAGGAACGGCACGCCGAGCTTGCGCGCCCGGATCGCGGTCCAGGCCGCATTCTTCGCGCCGCCGCCGACGCTGCGGAGCGATCGGAGCCCTGGCCCGCCAAGCGATGTCAGCCGCGAATAGGCAAGGCTCTCGACGCCGGCGATGCCCTCGAAGATTGCCTTGAGGAAGGTCGCATCATCGGCTGGCCGCGGGCTCATGCGCGGAGCGAAATCCGGATCGGCGATTGGGAAGCGCTCGCCGGGCTTCACCAGCGGATAATAATCGAGCCCAGTTTCGATCGCCGGATCGATCCCGGCCGAAAGGGCCGCAATCCGTTCCGGCGAGAAATGCTCGGCCAGCACCACGCCTCCGGTGTTCGACGCCCCGCCAGCCAGCCACATCTCGCCGATGCGGTGGCTGTAGAGCCCGTATTCCGGCGCAAACAACGGACGGTCGGAAAGCATCTTCACCGTCAGCGTCGTGCCGAGCGCACTGACGCCGTCGCCCGGTTGATCTGCGCCGGTTGCGAGAAGCGAGGCGCACCCGTCCGTCGTGCCGGCAACGATCACCACATCGCTTGAAAGCCCGAAGGCATCAGCTGCCACCGGTGCGATCGTCGCGATCGGCGCGCCGGCCGGCAGCACGTCGGGCAACAACTCGACGCGGGCGCCGGTCTTTTCCATCCAGTCTGGCCAGCAGCGCGACACCGGATCATAGCCGGTCTTCAGTGCATTGTTCTCGTCGGAAACATCGTAGAGCCCGGAGAAATACCCGGCCAGCCAATCGGCCTGATGGATCACCCGAAACACGCTCGGCACAGTCTGGAAAGCGAGAAGCTTGGCAAGGCCGGATGTAGCGCCATGGGCAGCGCTTTCACGCGGCGCATGGGCAGAGACCGCGTCGAGAAGCGCGCGGTCGGCAACCGGATCGTTGTACATCATCGGCGTCGCCAGCGGCGCGCCGGCCTGATCCACCGGCAGCATCGTGCCCGAGGTGCCGTCGACCGCGAGCGCTGCAACCTTCCGCCTGTCGACACCCCCAAGCGCTTCCTCGAGCGCCGCCTGCACAGCCTTCCGCCAGCCGATGGGATCGCGGTGATCCCCGGAGAAAGACGAGAGCTTCGCCGCACCGGATGCGAGGATAGCACCATCCTGCGCCATGACCACCGCCCGGGCGCCTGATGTGCCGAGGTCGATGCCGACGACGAGCCTGTCCGGTTGGCCGCTCATTGCAGCACCTGCCCGGCGCGATTGAGTTGTTGGCGGTATTTCTCGGCATCCCAGCCGAGAAGTTCGGCATTCTCTGCCTCCGTCAGGTAGCGCAACCGCGCGTCCGCCGGGATGCGTGCCGTCACGTCGGCAAGGCAGCGCGCCATGGCGAAGGCGCCGGCAGAAATCTCCTTCTGCACCAGCACGCCCTTGCCGGGGAAAAGCAGCAGTGGCGGCAGGCTCTCGCCACCCGCACGCCGCTTCGCCTCGATCGAAAGCGCGGTTTCGCCGGGTGCGGCCACCACGACGCCCTTGCCGAGGAAGATCACATGATCCGGGTAAAGGCTGCCGCCGGCGGCGAGCCGGCAACTGTCGAGATCAGCCGCGACCGCATGCAGGCCGGCATCCTCCGGCAAGCGATAGTCGCTGTCGACAGCCAGCCGCGAAAGGGCCGCAAGGTCGGCCGCCGGCGCGTGGCGCTTCTGCCCGGTCAGTCGACGCGTGATGTCCGTCAGCAGCATAGCCGCATCCGCCACGGTTTCGGCAGCGACGACGAGGCCGTGATTGCCAAGCACCAGGACCGTGGTGTCGTCCTGCAGGCGCTCGGCGATCGCCCTGGCCAGCGGCAGGCCCGGCCGGGCATAGGGCACGAACACGTGCGGGACACCGGCAAGCCGCTCCGCGGCGATCGCAGCACCATTGATCTGCACCGCCGTCGCGATCGTCTCGACGCAGTGCACGTGCACCACCACCTTCTGCGGCATCAGCGCGTGCACAGTGGTTTCGATCGACGGGCGCAGACCGGAGGGGTTGCGCTCGGTTATCACGAAATCCTGCGCCCTCTCGGTCGCCGGATCGTTCGCCTCCAGCGCATCGAGCAAGGGCTCGAGCGCCACCGGCACCATGACGTCGCGTTGGCGGGCCTGCGCCAGCCAGAGGCCCGAGGCCTTGATCCAGAGCGTGCCGCCCTCCTTGATCGAGGTGTTGCCGCCCGCCCCCTGCACCAGCAGCGGATCGGACCCGGCGCGGGCCGAAAGATCGAGAAGCGCTTCGAATTCCAGACTTTGCATCCCGGCCTCCTTCACGCCGCCGCCTGCTGGCGTTCGAGCCAATGGCTAAAGGCCTGCCGCTCGGCCGGCGTCATGTGCAGGCCATGCTTGGTTCGGCGGTCCAGAATGTCGTCCGTCGTCAGCGCCCACTCGTTTTCGATCAGGAAGCGCGCCTCGCGCTCACGCAGATGTGGACCGAAGGCCGGCCCAAGGTCGTCGAGCGATTGGGCGCCGGCAAGCAGCGCATGCGTCCGGGTGCCATAGAGCCGCGCATAATGCTTGGCGAGATTGGCGGGCAGCCAGCGATAGCGAGATCTGAGTTCACCCAGGAACAGATCGAAGTCGGCATCGGCCATGTCGCCGCCGGGCAGATGACTCTTGGCCGTCCAGGCCGGTCCCATCTTCGGAAAGAAGGGTTTCAGCCGCTCCAGCGCATGTTCGGAGAGCTTGCGGAAGGTGGTGATCTTGCCGCCGAAGACCGAAAGCAGCGGCGCCTGTTGATCGGCCGCATCGACCTCGAAGATATAGTCGCGGGTGACGGCCGACGGGTTTTCGGCATTGTCGTCATAGAGCGGGCGCACGCCGGAGAAGCTGTAGACGATGTCATCTGATGTCAGTTGTTGCTTGAAATAGCGGTTCACCGACTTCAGCAGATAGGCGATCTCGTTGTCGTCGGCGGCCACATCCTCCGGCCGGCCTTCATAGGGGATGTCCGTCGTGCCGATCAGCGCAAGGTCGTTCTGGTAGGGATTGATGAAGATCACCCGTTTGTCCGGGTTCTGCACCAGGTAGGCCTGCCGCCCCTCCCAGAACTTCGGCACGACGATGTGGCTGCCCTTGACGAGGCGCACGCTGCGGCTGGAGTTCAAGCCCCCGATCCGGCCGATGACGTCGTTGACCCAGGGGCCGGCGGTATTGACGACGCAGCGCGCCTTAGCCTCGGTCCTGGCGCCGGTGCGCGTATCGGTCATCTCGATATGCCAGAGCCCGTCGCGCCTTCGGATCGAACTGCAGGCGGTGCGCGTCAGCACGCGCGCGCCGCGGGCCTGGGCATCGAGCGCGTTCAGAACGACGAGCCGGGCGTCATCCACCCAACAGTCGGAATATTCGAACGCCTTGCGATACTCGCGCTTGATCGGCGCGCCCTCGGGCGCGGTCGCGAGATTGAGGCTGCGCGTTCCCGGCAGGCGCTTGCGCCCGCCGAGATGGTCGTAGAGGAAGAGCCCGAGCCGTACCAGCCACGCCGGCCGGTCCTGAGGGTTGTGTGGCAGTACGAAGCGCATCGGCCAGATGATGTGCGGCGCGGATTCCAGCAGCACCTCGCGCTCGATCAGCGCCTCGCGCACCAGGCGGAACTCGTAATATTCGAGGTAGCGCAAGCCGCCATGCACCAGCTTGCCCGAGCGCGAACTGGTGCCCTGCGCCAGATCGTCCTTCTCGCACAACAGCACCGAGAGCCCTCGCCCGGCCGCGTCGCGCGCAATACCCGCGCCATTGACGCCGCCGCCGACGACAAACAGATCGTATACTCCGGTCTCGGAACTCACCGTCGGCACTCCTTTGAATTCGCGCATTCCGGACGGAAAACCGCTTCGCATTTTGCGGGCATTGCTGCAGTCCTCGCCATGCCTCAGGCCACCTTCGTCTTGTCTTGCAGGCCATAGGTGGAGAAGCCTTCAACCACGCCGGATATCTCGGCATCCGACAGAACCACCGGTCCCCCGATCAGCAGCGTGTGGTAATATTGCTTGGCGATCGTCTCCAGTTCGACCGCCGCCCACATCGCCTTCTCCAGGCTCGCGCCGGTTGCGATCATGCCGTGGTTCGCCATCAGGCAGGCGCTGCGTCCTTCGAGTGCCCGCAGCACGCTGTCGGAGAGTGCCTTGGTGCCGTAGCGTTCATAATCGGCGACGCGAACGTCGCTGCCGCCGAAGGCCGCGATCATGTAGTGGCAGGCCGGGATCGGCTTGCGGGCGATCGCCAGAATGGTCGAATACATCGCATGGGTATGGACGACGGCGCCGATCTCCGGCCGCGCGCGCAGGATATCCAGGTGGAACGGCCATTCGACCGAGGGTTTCTTCGGCCCCGACCAGCTACCGTATTCGCCCTCGATCGGCATGGCGACGATCATCTCGGCCGTCATTGCGTCGTAGGGAATGCCCGAGGGCGTCACCAGCATCGTGTCGCCGTGGCGCAGGCTGATGTTACCCGAAGTGCCCTGGTTGAGCCCGATGGCGTTCATGTGGCGGCAGTGGTCGACGATCGACTGGCGCAGCTCGCGTTCGCTCATGGCGCGTTCCTCAATTCTGATCGGTTAGAGCGGGATGTGGGCGGAAACCCGCCCACGCCTTTCCTCGGCCCGCTCTAGCAAGGGTGAACCGGCGGCAGGCCGGCGATGTAACGGCGAACCTCCTCGGCGGCCATTTCGGCGGCGAAGGTCACGGTGCGCACGGAAGCGCCCGCGATATGCGGCGTCAGCGTCACGTTGGGAAGCTGCAACAACGGCCACTCCTCGGGAACCGGCTCCACCGCAAAGGTCTCCAGCATCGCCGCCGAGAGATGACCACTGACCAGGTTCTCGTAGAGCGCGTCGTAGTCACAGAGCGGCCCGCGCGCCGTGTTCACGAAGATCGCGCCCGGCTTCATCTTCGCAAAGGTCTCGGCATTCATCATGTTCCGCGTCTCGTCGGTGACGCGCGGATGCAGCGTCACGAGGTCGGAACGGGACAGAAGCGTGTCGAGCGAGACCTGCTCGACGCCGGCATTGAGATCGTCGGCGGAAAGCTGCACATAGGGGTCGTGCACCAGAACCCTGGTGCCAAAGGCGCGCAGCAGGCGCACGACCTTGGTGCCGATATTGCCGTAGCCGATGACTCCGACGGTCATTTCGCAGAGTTCGCGGCCGGTCCGGTCGGCACGGTAGAGATCGCCGCGCCATTCACCCCTGCGCAGCGCCTCGTGACCGGTGCGGATGAGCCGCGTCTCGGCGAGGATGGCGCCAAGCGTGAATTCGGCAACGGCGCTCGCATTGCGGCCTGGCGTGTTGACGACGCGCACCCCGGCATCGCGTGCGGCACCCATGTCGATGTTGACCGGACCGCCACGCGAGACGGCGACGAGCTTCAGGCCCGGCAATGCCTCTAGCATTCCGCGCGACAGCGGCGCCAACTGCGTCACCAGGATTTCCGCGTCACCGATAAATGCAATGATGTCCTCGGGCTTGCCGAGATATTCCTTGAGGCCATCCATGCCTTCGACGGCATAGCCGTGCTCCATCGGCACATCCGGCCAGGGCAGTTCGAGGGTGCGGATGTCATGGCCGTTGCCGGTCGCCTCGACGATCTTGTCGCGGAACACGTCCGGCAGCATGAACCGGTCGCCGATAATGGCTATCTTCTTCATTTCGGTCTTTCCTGTTGGTTTCCGGCGTCAGCACTTCGGGAGAGTGCGTGCCAGACGGGTCTGAGCGCTGTTCGCGACTGCTGGTAGGCGGGGAAGAGTTCGTCGTAGCGGCGGCTAAGCGCCGGATCGGCCGCCTCCGCGGGGCGTTGATAGGGCGCGACCCAATCGCCAAGGCAATCGGCCATCGAGGGGTAGATGCCGAGCGAGACGGCGGCGATCATCGCGGCACCGGCCGCCCCCGCCTCCTCCCGCTCGCTCGTCTGGACGCTGGCGCCGARGGCCGCACCGAGGATACGGCGGAGCGATGCGCTGCGGGCGGCACCCCCGGTCAATCGGATCCGCGTCGGTAGCGGCCCCATTTCGGCATAACAATCGCGCGCCGCCATGGCGAGCCCGTCGAAGACCGCCTTCACCATGTCGGGAAAGCCGTGGGTGATCGACAGCCCGACAAAGGACGCCCGCGCCGTCGCGTCGACGAAGGGCCCGCGCTCGCCGGCATCCGAGATATAGGGCTGGAAGATCAGCGGCGTGTCCTTGGCATCGGCCAGCCAGCCGTCGACAAAAGCGAGCAGCTCGCTCTTGGATTTCTCGACCCCCATGCCCTTCAAGAGGCCGGAAGCCACCGAGAGGATCCAGTCGATATTGAGCGTCGCCGCCATGTTCGACTGCATCTGCGCGTAGGCGCCGGGGATCGGCATGCACATGGTGTAGCCGGTCAAGTCCCGGTTCAGCCGCACATCGTCGGCGCCATTGGCAAGCCGCATGTGCATGCCGGTCGAGCCGATGATCGAGCAGCCGGTATCGGTGCCCGGATCGTAGAGCCCGGCGCCAAGGGCTGTGCAGACGACATCGACATAGCCAAGCACGATGGGCGTGCCCTCGGTGAGACCTGTGATACCGGCCGCTTCCGCCGAAAGCGGGTGATGGGTCGCGGCGCCGTCGACGATCTCGGGCAGCACATGTTTCAGCTTTTCGAGCCCGAGGAAGGCGATGACGTCGTCGCTGTAGCTGCGGGTGCGAAAATTGCCGAAGCTGAAATTCGCCTCGGAGGGATCGGTCGCCCGTTTGCCGGTCAGCTTGAAATAGAGCCAGTCCTTGCAGTGGAAGGTGGTGGCAACGCCCGAGAGCATCTCGGGCGCATGGTCGCTCATCCAGCGCAGCTGCGGCCCCTGCTGGCAGGCGGCAAGACCCGCGCCGGTGCTTTCGAAGCGGGCAACGTCGCCACTGTCGCCGCGCAGCCGCTCCACCGTTTCGCCGGCGCGCGCATCGAGCCAGAGCCAGCCCTTGCCGACAGGGGCGCCGTCCCGATCGATCATCCAGGTGCCGTCGCCCTGGCCGGTCACAGCGATCGCAGCGACGCGGCCGGAAAGGTTGTCGATCTTCTCGGAGAGCTGCTTCAGCGTCACCGCGGCATCTGCCCAGGTGCGCTCCAGATCCTGGACACTGCCAGCGCGGCCGACCGCCTCATAGGCGTTCGGCACGGCGGCCATGGCCAGCTGCCGGCCGGCGAGATCGAAGGCCACCGACTTGATGACCGACGTTCCCGCATCGATGCCGATGAGGATGTCCCGCATCAGGCGAGCTCCTGTCCATGGCTGATCGCGCGCCCGCTCTCGCCGTCGAAGACGTGCAGGCTCGACGGATCGAGATGAATGCCGATCGGCTGGCCGACATCGAGCTCCGTTCGGTCATGCTCGACCAGCACCATGGTGCCACCGGCGAAATCCGCCGCGATATGGGTCTGGTCGCCGAGCCACTGGTTGACGGCGACGCGGCCGGTCACACCATCGGCGCTGCGGCGCACCGAATAGGGGCGAATGCCGAGCACCACCTTCTGCCGTTTGATGAGCGCATCGCGCACCGCATGCGAGAAGTCGGAGGCCGGATATTCCAGCCGCACGCCGTCCTTCAGGCCAAAGGCCATCTTGCTTTCGGAGCCGGAAACACTGGCCTCAAAGACGTTCATCGGCGGCTCGCCGACGAAGGTGCCGGTGAAGAGATTGGCCGGCCGCTCCTTGATCTTCTGCGGCGTGTCGAACTGCTGCAGCACGCCGCCTTCCATGACGGCAATGCGGTCGGCAAGCGCGTTCGCCTCGGTCTGGTCGTGGGTGACGAGGATCGCCGTCAGCCCCCGCTCCTTGATGAAATGCTTGATGCGGCCGCGAAGCAGCGCGCGAAGCTGCGGCTCGAGCTGCCCCATCGGCTCGTCGAGGAGGTGCAGGTTGGCGTCGCGGATGAGGGCCCGGCCGAGTGAAGCGCGCTGCTGCTGGCCGCCGGAAATCGAGCTCGGGTAGCGCCCGAGAATGTCCTCGATTTCGAGCAGTTTGGCGATACCGGCCACCTTCTGGTCGACGACGCTCTGCGAGAGCTTCGAGGCCTTCAACGCGAAGGCGATGTTTTCGCGCACCGTCAGTGGCGGATAGAGCGAATAGCCCTCGAACGCCATGGCGACGTTGCGGCGCACCGGCGGCAGGGTCTGAACCTCGCGTCCGGCAAGCGAGATCGTGCCGCGCGATACTGCCTCGAAGCCGGCGATCATGCGCAGCGTCGAGGTCTTTCCGCAGCCGGACGAGCCGAGCAGAGCAATAATCTCGCCCTTCCTCACATCCATGTTCAGCTTCTTCACGGCATGCACGCCGTAGTCGACTGGACCGTAGAACTTGTCGACGTCCTTGATCAAAAGAGCGGTGTCGGTCATGCCGCTTCTCCATTACGCTTGGCTGCAAGGTCGGCGCGCGGCAAAAGAGCGCCGCTCGTCTTGTCGAAGAGAAAGGCCTGCATGCCATTGACGGCAATATGGGCAGGACCAGCGGTCGGACCAGGCGTGCCGGCAGGGCGTGACACCAGGATTTCGCGGCCGCGGGCCGTCAGCGCCAGCGTCACGGTCTTTTCGTTGAGCGGCGTTTCCGCCTCTACTGTCACGGGAATGGCGCCCGGTGCCGCCGCGTCGACGAAGCTGATTGCCTCGGGACGCAGGCCAAGCACGCACTGCCTGCCGACGACATCGGCGCCGTAATCGGCAAGCCGCACCCGGACATTGGAGAGCTCGACGAAGACGCCCTCGCCGCTCCGCTGCGGCGTGACATCGAGCAGGTTGATGGTGGGATCGCCGAAGAGCCGCGCGATCTCGATATCGGCGGGCGCATTGTAGATCTCCTGCGGCGTGCCGACCTGACGGATACGGCCCGCTGCCATGACTGCGATCCGGTCGCCGAGCGCCATCGCCTCCTTGTAGTCCTGGGTGACGTAGACGACGGTCGCACCTTCCGCAGCCAGGAGCCGCGGCAGTTCCAAACGCATCTCGAAGCGGAGCTTCGCATCGACGTTGCGCAGGGGATCGTCAAGCAGCAGCAGCGGCGGCGAGCCGACGAGCGCACGGGCAAGTGCGGTGCGCTGCTTCTGGCCGTTCGAAAGCGCCTTCGGGTGATGCGTCAGCACGTGGTCGATCTTCAGCAGCTTGGCGACCTTCTGCACGCCCGCCGCTATTCTCTCCTTCGACGATTTCGCCGCCGTCAGCGGGCTTGCGATATTGTCGAAGGCGCTCATGTGCGGGAAGAGCGCGAAGTTCTGGAAGGCCATGCCGACGCCCCGGTGTTCGGCATCGACATCGGTCATGTCCTCGCCGCCGATCAGCACCCTGCCCTCGTCCGGCTCGATGACGCCGGCGACCAGCCGGAGCAGCACGGTCTTGCCGGCGCCGGAGGAGCCGAAGAGCACCAGCCGTTCGCCATCGGCAACATCAAGCGTGAGGTCGTCGAGAACCGTCTGGCTCTTGTAGCGCTTGACGATATTCTTCAGTTGCAGCGTGGTCATGAGTTACCCTTTCACCGCGCCGAGCGACAGGCCTTCGACAAGGTAGCGCTGGGCGTAGAGTGCAAGTGCGAGCGTCGGCGTGACCGAGAGCACGATGGCCGCCGCGATCTGCCCGTATTGGATGCCCGAGGAGGTGACGAAGGCGAGCGCGCCCACCGTCACCGGCTGCTTGTCGGCGGATGCCAGCACCAGCGCGAAGACGAAGTTGTTCCAGGCGAAGATGAAGGCAAGCAGGCCGGCCGCAGCAATGCCCGGTCCTGCAAGCGGCAGGGCGATCTTGCGGAAGGTCGCGAACCAGGAATGGCCCGCGATGCGATAGGCATATTCGACGTCGGCCGAGATATCCTCGAAGTAACCGCGAACGATCCAGAGGATGAGCGGCAGGCAGATCAGCTGGTAGACCCAGATCAGGCCAAAGTAGGTGTTGGAGAGGCCGAGCCACTGGAAGTACTGGGTCAGCGGCAGCAGCACCAGCAGCGGCGGCGCAAAGCGGAAGGAGAGCAGCGTGAACGCGATGTCCTCCGAGCCCTTGAACTTGTGGCGGGCAAAGGCATAGGCCGCGGGCACGCCGAGCACCAGCGACACGGCAACGGATGCGACCGAGAGGAAGATCGAGTTGCCAAGATTGCGCATGAAGGCGATGTCGAGCGAGCCGGCCGCCGTCTGCAGCTTGCCGGTGATCAGCGCCGCATAGTTGGAAAGCGTCGGCGAGAACACGATCGACGGCGGGATCGCCAGGATCGTCTCGTTCGTCTGGAACGACATCAGGAAAATCCAGAAGATCGGGAACATGAAGAAGACGACGACGAGCGTGAGGGCGAGACCGCGTAAGGTCCGCTCGAGCGGAGACATGGTTTCCATTGGTCCCTCCTTTAAGCTTCGCCGCGAGCGCGTTCGCGCAGCCGCAGCCAGTTCTTGATGAAGACGTTGGACAGCGTGTAGGTGATCGCCCACAGGATGATCAGCAATGCCGCCGAACGACCGACATTGGTCGACTGGAAGAAGTTGAGATAGGCCTCGACCTGGAAGACGGTGAGCGTGTTGCCGGGTCCGCCTTGGGTCATCGCGTAGATGATGTCGAACTGCTGGATACTGTCCAGCAACCGGAAGAGCGTCGCCGTCAGGATGTAGGGCGTCAGCATCGGAAGCGTGATGCGGAAGAAGACGAAGCTGCGCGGCACGCCGTCGAGAGCGGCCGCCTCGAAGGGCTGCGTCGGCAGCGAGCGCAGACCGGCCAGAAGCAGGATCATGATGAAGGGCGTATAGACCCAGATATCGACGAGCACGACTGTCAGCAGCGCGGTATCCGGCGAGGATGCCCAGCGGAAATCATGCAGGCCGATCAGGCTTGCGAGGTAGCTGAGGATACCGAAGCTCGGATTGGTCATCAGCTTCCACATCAGCGCGGCGAGCGCCGGCGCGATCATCAGCGGCAGGAGCAGCATGATCGAGATGAAGTTGTTGACCGCAGAGCGCCGCTGCAGAAGCAGCGCGATACCGAGACCGAGCAGCAGTTCCAGCGTCACGGTGAGGCCGGCATAAAGCAGCGATACCTTGAGCGTGTTCCAGAAGGCCGGATCGGTGAAGAAGTTGAGGTAGTTTTCGCCCCAGTTGAACTGGCGCGCCCAAGGCTGGCTCAGCCGGTAGCGCTGGAAGGAATAGATGACCGCCGTGAAGAACGGGATGAGGATGCCGATGCAGACGAGCAGCGCCGGCAGGCTCAGCACATAGGGAAGCATCTTCCTGCTGATCCTGAAACCGGAGGTCGGTCTGCGGAGGGTTTCTGTTGAAGCCATGTCGAGCTCCGTTCCTGAAGTCTTGAAAGAGCACGCGGCGCGCGGAAGCTCGAGCCCGCGCCAGTCCTCGGCATCTCAGGTTGTTTTCGGTACGACCTCAAACGGATCGCCACAGACCGGCCATTGCCGGCATCTCGGGATGCCCGGCACTCGCAAGCGCCGGGCATCGCTTGGGAGGCCTATCAGCCGAGACCCGCCTCTTGGAGCTGGCGGTTGATGCTTTCGACGAGCTGGTCGAGACCCTCATCGACCGGCACTTGCTTGGCGACCATCTTCTGCAGCGTCGATGCCCATTCGGTGGTGACGTCGAAGAACAGCGGCTGCGGCGTGAACTTGATGGAGGCGCCGGCGGCCGAGGCATCGAACATTTCGACATAGCCCGGATACTTGCCGTTCAGCTTCTCGCGGAACATCTCGTCCTTCCAGATCGACTGGCGAACCGGATCGACGAAGTCCATCTTGGTGGCGCCGAACAGCGCGTGCTCCGGACCGGAAGCCCACTGCAGGAAGTACCAGGTGGCGTCCTTGTCCTTGGAGAAGTTGGACATGGCGAGCGACCAGATCCAGATGTTCGGCGTCGAGGCGGTCGCTTCCGGGTTGGCGGCAAAGGCCGCATAGCCGAGCTTGCCGGCCATCTTGTTGTCGCCGCCGTTCATGAAGTAGCCGAGGCAATCGGCGTCGAAGATCATCGCCGAGGCGCCGGCGCCGAGGTCGGTGCCGACCTGGTACCAGGTATAGGTCGACCAGTCCTTCGGGCCGCTTTCCTGAATCATCTGCACGAACTTGGCGTGGTAGGCCTTGGATTCCGCCGTGCCCATCGCTGCCGACAGCTTGCCGTCGGCCGAGACGTTCAGGTCCTTCTGGTTGAAGTTGGCATAACCCGACAGGAAGCCCGGATGGATGGTTGCCCAGGAGCGCGAACCGCGGACGCCGATACCGTAGATGCCGCCGATGTCCTTCTGCAGCTTGGCCGCAACCGCAATCATGTCGTCGAGGTTCTTCGGCAGCTCGACGCCGGCCTTGTCGAACATCTCGCGGTTATAGGTGATGTTGTTCTGCTCGAACGCCCACGGAATGCACCACTGCTTGGCGTCTTCCGAACCGAGCGCCCCACCCGGCTGGCCGTTCCAGGCGCAGGAGTTCTTCACGCCCGCGAGGAAATCATCCCAGTTGTAGTTGGGGTTGGTCTTGGTCGGATCCTTGATCCATTCGTTGAGGTCGGCGATCCATCCGGCCGGACCATAGGTCCAGGTCATGTAGGCGCCGGTCATGAAGGCATCGTATTCGGCCGAGCCCGAAGACAGCGCCGCCGTCACCTTGTCGAAATAGACGTCTTCCGGGAACACGTCATAGGTAACGTCGATGCCCGTCAGGTCCTTGAAGGCCTGCAGGTTGGCGATCATCGCATCGGCGTAAGGGTGCTTGTTCAGAAGCAGCTTCAGCTTCTTGCCGGAATGCGCCTTCCAGTCGAAATCGGCGGCGAGCGCCTGCGTCGACATCATGTTGAACAACGTGCCGGCCGTGCCGGCTGCCAGGCCTGCGGCACCCAATCCCTTGAGCATGCCGCGGCGGTCCACCTCCCCACGCAGGAATGCGCTGATGAGGTCCTTCTCCTTCTCGTACATTCGTCTTCTCCTCCGTTGCGGGTATGATTACGACTGCCGGCTACCCCACCGGTATTCCTCCCTTTAAGACCCTGGGCAGATCCTCCCTGCCCTCATGGCCTCGAATGTCTTAGCGCCTCATGCGCCGTGGGCGGCCAGCGCCCGTGCGGTCCGCTCGTCGGTGATAAGGCCGCTCAAGTGACCGCTTGCGAGAACCGCGCGAATGGCGGGCACCTTGATCTTGCCGCCGGCCACAGCGACCGTGCGGCGGTTCTTCAGGTCCTCGCGGCCGAGCGTAAACGTACGGTCCGAGAGCGCGGTCTCGACCGGTTTGCCGTCGGCGTCGAAGAAGTGGCCGAGCAATTCCCCCATCGCCCCGCCCTTCTGGATCTCCTCGATCTCGCTCATCTCGATCATACCGGTCGAAACCAGCGACGCCTCGCGCTCGACCGTGCCGATGCCGACCATCAGGAGATCGGCGGTCTTGGCGAGATCGAAGACCTCGCGCACGCCGCGCTGGCTGAAGAGCACGTCGCGATCCTCGACCGTGTTGGCGAAGAACGGCACCGGCATGACATATGCCTCGGCGCCGGTCCGCTCGGCGAGCCGGTGGATCACGTCATGCGGGTTGGCCGAAAACTTGCGGGTGAGCCCGCCAAGCAGCGAGACGAAACGGGTGTTGCCGTTTGCGATCCGCGGCAGATACTCGACGCAGGCTGCAAGCGTGCGGCCATGGCCGACGCCGACCAGCGCGGTCTCGCCGCGCTCGATCTCGCGCTTCAGGAATTGTGCCCCGGAAATGCCGAGCGCCTTCAGCGGCAGATCGTCGGAATCGAAGTCCGGCACCACCTCGCAATAGTCGAGGCCGTAACGCGCCGAAAGCGCCTGCTCCAGTTCGACGCATTCGGAGACTTCGCCGTCGATATAGACCTTCACCAGGCCTTCCTGGTTGGCCTTCATGATCAGCCGGTGGGCCTTCAGCGAGGTGAGCCCCAGACGCTTGGCGACCTCCGCCTGGGTCAAGCCGCCGGCATAGTGCAGCCAGGCGGCCCGCGTCGCCATGCTGGTCTCGTCGTCCCGAATACCTGCCCCACCGATGATCGTCATGGTCTCCACCCGCGTTTTGTTGCGCTGCATGATATTTTTTGCACCGCGTGATATTTTTATCCGCTGATGAAAGAAATTTCATGACGTGAAAAAAATGTCAATAGCGCCTGACAAATGAGCATTCACGTTTGTGAAGAGGTGGTTGAGCGGCCGCGACGGCTGCACGCGAAGGCGGCGGCCCGTGTGACGCAACGAATGAGATTTTGGAAAGCGGGGAAAGGCGACGCTCGGCAGGAAATCAACCGACCACCGGCGGCGCACGGATGACCGGATTACTGACCGAGGTTTCTCAGATAGAGCGACAGAAGCTGTGTCTGCGAGGAGATCCCGAGCTTGCGGTAGACGTTACGGCGGTGAACCTTCACCGTGCCGGTGGAGATGCCGAGCCGGAGACCGATCGATTCCGACGAATGGCCCTGCAGCACCAGTTCGATGATCGAGGATTCCCGCTCCGTCAGATTGAGATGCTGCCAGACGCCATCGGCCGGAGGATGCGTCGCCTTGCGACGGCTGCGGCCGGTTTTCGCCAGCGCCGCATCGAACCGGCGACCGAGATCGGCCCAATGATGGCGCACCAGCCCGGCGACCAGCGGCTCTACCTTTTTCAGAAGCGCGAACTCCGGAGCACTGAAAGTCCCCGTCGCCTCGCGCCGCATCAGGGAGAGAACAACGGTGATCTGCTCGTCGAGCGGTACGAAGAAGCCGACCTCCTCGGCCAGTCCCGTCTGCACGTAATAGGTGCGATAGTATTCCGAGGAGAAGAACCGGTCCGGCGCGAGTTCGCGCATCCGCCAGACGCCCGGCTTGCCCTGTGACGCCGCGTGATAGAACGGATCGAGCAGATAGGGCCCCGCCTGATAGAGGCTGACGAAGAGCACGTGGTCCTTGGCATTGAAGGTGCTGTAGAGATCGATCGGCCGCTCCTTGCCGCGATAGGCAAAGACGACCACGTAATCGAAGGTCATCAGCTTTGACATCAACCGCCGATAGGTGGAGCCGACGGTCTCGTCCTCCATCGCCGCGCCCGCCACCAGCGGCGCCATGACCTGAAAAAGTCCTTCGAGATCGACGCTCAAACCGCCCTCCCGGCCGGTGTTTCCTGCTCCGGGGTATACTCCTCACACAGAGCAATCCGCGTTGAAATACCTCTCTCGGGGTATATACCGGCAGGGCACGTGGTGACTAGGCTGCGTGTCAATGACGGTGGAGCGCCAGGGCGGGAGATTCCTGGCGACATCCGATAACAACCGCAGGGAACAGACGTGACATCCGCTTCGACGAACGACATCGAGTTCCGTTCGGTCGCCAAACGTTATGGCGCCGTGACGGCCGTTTCCGACATCAATCTCGAGGTGCCGCGCGGCGCCTTCATGGCGCTGCTTGGGCCCTCCGGCTGCGGCAAGACCACGTGCCTGCGCATGATCGGCGGCTTCGAGCAGCCGAGCGAAGGCACGGTCTTCATCAGCGGCGAGCCGATGAACGGAGTTGCCGCCTATCGCCGCCCGGTCAACATGGTGTTCCAGCACTATGCGCTGTTCCCCCATCTCGACGTCGAGCAGAACGTCTCCTACGGGCTGAAGCAGATGCGGCCGCGCATCGCCAGCGCCGAGATATCGCGCCGTGCCCAGGAGGCACTGGAAATGGTGCGGCTCGGCGGCTTCGGCAAACGCCGCATCCACGAAATGTCCGGCGGCCAGCAGCAGCGCGTGGCGCTCGCCCGCGCCATCGTCAACAAGCCGAAGGTGCTGCTGCTCGACGAGCCCCTCGCCGCGCTGGACAAGAAGCTGCGCACCGCCATGCAGA
Source organism: Ensifer sp. 2TAB8 (assembly GCF_052115125.1). Lineage (NCBI taxonomy): Bacteria > Pseudomonadati > Pseudomonadota > Alphaproteobacteria > Hyphomicrobiales > Rhizobiaceae > Ensifer > Ensifer sp. 2TAB8. Next base: position 360,617 of record NZ_JBFRGB010000002.1, read on the forward strand.
TCGAGCTGCAGACGCTGCAACGCGAACTCGGCATCACCTTCGTGCTCGTCACCCACGACCAGGAGGAAGCGCTGTCGATGAGCGATTTCGTCTGCGTCATGAATGCCGGTCGCATCGTCCAGGTCGGCCCGCCGCAGGAAATCTACGACCGGCCCGCAAGCCTGTTCGTCGCCGATTTCGTCGGCAAGACCAACCGCATTTCGGCGACGGTCGATAGCAATGCCTCGATCGAGCTGGCCAACGGCACCCGTTTCAGCGCCCCCGCCGTCAACGGCACAAGGGGGGCGGCCATGGTGGCGCTCCGGCCCGAGGCGATCCGCCTGACGCGCAACGGTGCCGTCAGCACGTCAGCGTTGGCGGGCACGGTCACGCACCGGATCTTCCTGGGGTCAGCAGTCGAATACTCCGTCGCGGTCGATGGGCTCGGCGATTTCTTGGTGACGGCCGACCGCCGCGCGCTCGGCGACAGCGAGCTGGTCGAACCCGGCGAAAAGGTCGGCCTCGCCTTCGATCCGAACGCGCTTCACGTCTTTCCAGCCTGACATCGCCCGGCCCCTGAAAGCCGGTTCTGCCGCCTACGCATGAACGTCAAACAATAAAGGGAACAGCGTCATGACCAAATGGTACAGAGAAAATGCCCCTATCACCGTCGATCAGCTCTCGGACGAATTGATGCGCCTGAAGCGCGGCTCGGTCACGCGCCGTCATTTCCTCGGCGTCACCGGCCTCGGCCTTGCGACCGCCGTGCTCGCGCGCCAGCCGGGCCTCTTCAATTCCACCGCCTTTGCCGGCGATCTCGGCACGCAGATGTCAATCGCCACCTGGCCGAACTACCACGACCCGGCGACCTTCGAGGCCTTCCAGGCCGCGACCGGTGTTGCCGTCGAAGTCAATGTCTTCGGCTCCAACGAGGAGATGCTGGCGAAGCTCCAGGCCGGTGGTACCGGCTGGGACCTCTTCGTCCCCACCAATTACACGATCTCGACCTATGTGAAGCTTGGCCTCATCGACGAACTCGATCTCTCGAAGGTTCCGAACTACGACGCCTCCACCGAGACTGCCCGCTTCACCAAGGAAGGCACCGTCGACGGCAAGACCTATGCCGTGCCGAAGAACTGGGGCACGACCGGCATTGCGGTCAACTCGAGCAAGATCAAGAAGCCGGTCACCAGCTGGAAGGAATTCTTCGAGATCGCCATGACCGACGGCGACGGCCGCGCCATGGTGCACGACTACCAGCTCACCACCATCGGCAATGCGCTGGTTTCCCTCGGCTACTCCTTCAACTCGATCAAGCCGGATGAACTCGCCAAGGCCGAGGAACTGCTGATCAAGGTGAAGCCACATCTCTACGCCATCAACAGCGACTACCAGCCGTCGATGCGCGCGACCGATGCCTGGATGACCATGTGCTGGACCAATGACGGCGCCCAGCTCAACCGCGACATGCCGGAAATCCTGTTCACGCTCGGCAAGGACGGCGGCGAGATCTGGTCGGATTTCTACGCGATCCCGAAGAGTGCGGCCAACAAGGCGGCCGGCTATGCGCTGCTCAATTACCTGATGGCACCGGAAAACGCCATGAAGGAGCACATCGCAAACGGTGCACCGACTACCGACAGCCGCGTCCTGAAGCTGCTGCCGGCCGACGTGACCGGCAACAAGATCGTCTATCCGGACGAGGCATCGCTGACCCCGCTCGAATTCGGCGCTGCCGTAACTCTCACCGACCCCGGCCGCGCCGAACTGATGGCACGTTTCAAGTCGGCCTGATCGGACCGGTTCGAACACTATTAGTCGCCCCTCGTCCGCCTGCCGGCATCTTCTCCCCGTTCTGACGGGGAGAAGGGACAAGCCGAGAGCTCCCTGCCCTCGCTTATGTCGGAAGAGAGGGAGCGAGCGGGCGCCACAGGTCCCCTTCGCCCCGCAAGCAGGGAGAAGGTGGCCGGCAGGCCGGATGAGGGGCAGTCCCTCACCGTGCAGCTCGGCCGAAACACTTCTGGAACTTAACGGACCAAACCCAAATGACCGCGGCAACGAACACGAAGAGAAACCTGGTGACGGCGGCGCTGGTGGCGCCGGCCGCCGCCTGGCTGATGATCTTCCTCGTGCTGCCCTTTATCGCCATGCTGGTCTTCGCCTTCGGCGAGCGCGCACCGGAAGGCGGCTACCAGGCAGCCTTCACCTTTGCGCAATTCGCCAATCTGCCGACGCGGGCAGCGGCCTTCTGGAATACGCTGATCCTCGCGCCGATCGGCGCGCTCGCCTGCCTGCTGATCGCCTATCCGGTCGCCTATTACCTCGCGGTCAAGGCGAACCCGCGCTACCGGCTGATCCTCGTGTCGCTCGTCGTCGTGCCCTTCTGGACAAGCCTGCTCGTGCGCACCTATGCCTGGATGTACATCCTCGGCTCGCGCGGCATTCCGAACCTCTTGTCGATGATCGGCATCGAGGATGTCAGGATGCTGAACACGCCGGGCGCAGTCCTGCTCGGCATCGTCTACGGCTATCTGCCGTTGATGATCATGCCGATCTATGTGAGCCTTGAAAAACTCGACCGCCGCCTGCTCGAGGCCTCCGCCGACCTCGGCGGGAGGCCGGTCTCGACCTTCTTCGGCGTCACCCTGCCGCTCTCGCTGCCGGGCGTGATGACCGGTGTGGCGCTGGTGACGATCCTGCTGCTCGGCGAATACCTGATCCCGCAGCTCTTGGGCGGCGGCAAGGTCTTCTTCATCGGCAATGCGCTGGTCGATCTCTTTCTGCAATCGCGAAACTGGCCCTTCGGCTCGGCGATCGCCGTCACGCTGGTTGCCGTCGTCGTAGTGATCCTGATGGTGGCGATGCGCATCGCCTTCCGCGTTGCCGGCACAAGACAGGTGGATCTCGTCTGATGCGCGCCTTCATCTCCTCCGTCTATCTCTTCCTCTATGCGCCGATCGCGCTCGTCGTGCTGTTCTCCTTCAATGCGGGGCGCAATGCCAGCGAGTTCACCGGGTTTTCGACCGCCTGGTACGGCAAGGCGCTAGGCAACACCTTCCTGGTCTCGACCCTCCAGAACAGCCTGATGATCGCCTTTACCAGCGCCACGCTTGCCGCGATCTTCGGCACCATGGCAGCCCTTGGCATGGAGCGGCTGGCGCCGCGCAACCGGGCGATCTTCGATGCGCTCTTTGCCGCCGCCATCGTCGTGCCCGGCGTCGTCATCGGCATCGCGACGCTGGTTGCCCTCGTCGCCGTCTTCTCCTTCGTCAATCCGGCGCTGGCAACGATCTGGCCCGGCGAACAGCCGCCGCAGCTCGGCCTTGGCTACGGCTCGATCATCGCCGCCCACGGCCTGTTTTCCATGGCGCTGGTGACGATGATCGTGAAGGCCCGCATTGCCAGCCTTGGCCGCGATATCGTCGAGGCATCTGGTGATCTCTACGCGACGCCGCTCACCACCTTCCGGCTGATCGTGCTGCCGCAGATCCTGCCCTCGATTCTTGCCGGCTTCCTGCTCGCCTTCACCTTCTCCTTCGACGATTTCATCATCGCCTTCTTCGTCGCCGGCTCGAAGACCACGCTGCCGATCTACGTCTTCGCCTCGATCCGCCGCGGCGTGACGCCGGAGATCAACGCGATCGCGACGCTGGTGCTCGTCGCCTCGCTGCTTCTGATCCTGACCGCCCGCGTCCTGATGCGGGAAAAGAAAACGAAATCCGGGGAGTGAAACCATGATCCTGAAAAACCGGGTCGCGATCGTGACCGGAGCGGGCTCCGGGATCGGTCAGGCGGGTGCAGCCATCATGGCGCGCGAAGGTGCCCATGTCGTGGTCATCGACCGCAGCCTTGCAGCAGCGGCAACAGCCGTGGAAGACATCGCCGCCAAGGGCGGCAGCGCCGAAGCGCTCGCGATCGACGTCACCGACGACGCGGCCCTTTCCGACGGTATCGCCGATATCCTCTATCGCCACGGCCGCATCGATATCCTGCACAACCATGCAGGCGCCCAGGTTGCGGGCGATCTGGAAGAGGTCGAGGTCGCAGGCTTCGACCGCTCCTGGAACCTCAATGTGCGCGCTCATTTCATGGCCGCGCGACTGGTCATGCCGTCGATGCGGGTTGCCGGCCGCGGCGTCATCCTCAACACCTCCTCTTCCTCGGGTGTGCTCTACGACCGCGAGATGATCGCCTATACGACGACCAAACATGCCGTTATCGCCATGACCAGGCAGATGGCCGGCGACTACGCCCGTCACGGCATCCGCGTCAACGCGCTCTGCCCCGGCTGGGTCGACACGCCCTTCAACGAGCCCTTCATCGCCCAGATGGGCGGCCGCGGCGCAATCGAATCCTATATCCGTGAAAAGGTGCCACTCGGGCGCTGGGCCAGCGTCGATGAGATCGCCGAATCGATCCTCTTCCTCGTCTCCGACCGCTCCTCCTACATGACCGGCCAGATCCTCGTGGTGGATGGCGGCGAGACGGTGGTGTGATGGCCCGCGCCTAGAGATCACAGAGATGAGGGCGGCAAATGGTGAGCCGCCACTACCCGGGAACAATACCCCGGCAGGCCCAGGCGACCGCCGCGAAGGACCGGGGACCGTCCGGCTGGCCGGCTTCGTAGGCGGCGCGAATGGCCGCGTCGACCTTCGCCCGCTGGTCCGCGTCGAGCCCGGCAATGTATTTGCCGAGCGGCCCCTCGCCCGCGGCGATCGGCTCCCAGAAATCGGCGAACGACAGATAGTCCATCCGGATCAGGAGCGAAATCTGCTGGACGTCCGTAAGGCCATTCGCGACGAAGCTCTGCATCATCTCCCCCGGCCGCATCATCGGCTGGAAACAATAGCGGCTGCGCACCTGATCGGCATTTCCATCGAGCATCGCCGCCGTATCGAGCACCATTCTCATCCCCGGCATGCCGCCGAGATGATCCCAGACTGCCGCGGCGACGACTCCGCCCGGCCGCACGACACGGCGCATTTCGGCAACGGCCTTGCCGGCCTCCGGCACGAAATGCAGCACCAGCAGCGCCAGCGCCCGATCGAAGGAACCATCAGCAAATGGAAGCGCGCAGGCATCGGCCTGCTGGACCTTGATCCTCGGGTCGGTATTGCCCCGCATCGTCGCCTCGACAAACACAGGCGAAAAGTCGATCGCGGTGATCTCACTGACATTGGCCGCGTGCGGCAACGCAAAGGTCAGGCTTCCGGTACCGCAGCCGACCTCCAGCACCCGTTCGCCGTCGGCAAGCCCCGCAAAGTCGATGAAAGGCGGCGCCAGCTGGCGGCTCCACCGGCCCATCAGTTGCTCGTAACCATCAGCACTCTGCACATTGAAGCTCGATGTCATGATCGCCTCCGGGCAGCAAAGGCGGCATTCTAGCGCTTGGCCCGCCGTGCACCAAGGCATTCGCGTCGATAGTWGGCCCGGAGCGCGCCTCTTCTCCCTCATTTCGGTGCTCACAGAAATCCAGCGGCGCCGCGTCGGCAGCGCCAGAGGCTCTACTTTTCACCGCTATTCACGGCACGTGACGCACCGTGGCTGGATCTTTGTGACAAGCCCGGAGATGAGGGTGGCCTATGCGGAGGCCTCCCACCCTCACGCCCAGCCTCACACCTTCACATGACCGATGCCCTTGGCGGCGATCTCCTCGAAGCTCTCGTCATAGCCGGCATCGGCATAGCGGATGACGCCGAGGGAAGTGTCGTTGGTAAGCGCATGGTCGAGCCGCTCGTCGGCCTCAACAGTGCCGTCGGCAACAACCGTCACGCCGCAGCTCGTCATGTAGCCGGCATAGCCGCCGCCGCCCGAATGCACGACCACGAGATCGGCCATCGACGAGCAGAGCAGCATGGCGTCGAGCAAGGGCCAGTCGGCGATCGCGTCCGAGCCGTCCTTCATCCGCTCGGTCATGATGTTGGGATGCGCCATCGCGCCGGCATCGAGATGGTCGCGAGAAAAGGCGATCGGGCCTTTGAGTTCGCCGGACGCCACCAGCTCGTTGACGCGCCGCGCCAGCGCCGTGCGCTCACCGTGGCCGAGCCAGGCGATGCGGGCGGGCAGGCCTTCGAACGGGATATGATCACGCGCGAGCCTGATCCAGTTGGTGATGATCTTGTTGTCGGGGAACATGTCGAGCAGCAGATCGTCGATCCGGGCAATATCGCTCTCCTCGCCCGAAAGCGCCATCCAGCGGAACGGGCCGATGGCGCGGGCAAAGAGCGGGCGCAGATAGGCTTCAGTGAAGATCGGAATATCAAAGGCATTGGCAACGCCGCCCTCGCGCGCCTGGGTGCGGATGAGGTTGCCGTTGTCGAAGACTTCCGCGCCCTTTTTCTGGAAATCCAGCATCGCCTTGACGTGCTCGACGATCGAGGCGCGGCTTGCCGCCATCAACTGCCCCTGGCCGTCGTCGCGCAGCGATTTCACCTGGTCGAGGCTCATGCCCTTCGGCACGTAGCCATAGACGAGATCATGCGCCGAGGTCTGGTCGGTGACGACGTCAGGCACGATGCCGCGCCGGGCGATCTCCGGATAGATCTCCGCCGCATTGCCGACGAGGCCGACGGAGAGCGACCGCTTGTCCTTTACCGCCGCATCGATCATCGCCAGCGCCGCATCGAGATCGGGCGCGATCTCTTGGAGATAGCCGATCTCGCGGCGCTTCTTCGCCCGCTCCGCGTCGATATCGACACAGAGGATCGCCGCCCCCGCCATACGGCCGGCAAGCGGCTGCGCGCCGCCCATGCCCCCGAGGCCGGCGGTCAGCACGAAACGGCCGGAGAGATCGCCGCCGAAGCGTCGCTCGGCAATGCGCATGAAGATCTCGTAGGTGCCCTGGATTACGCCCTGGCTGCCGATATATTGCCAGGCACCGGCCGTCAGCCCGCCCCAGCAGATCAGCCCCTTGCGCTGCAATTCGTAGAATACCTCGGCCTTCGCCCATTGGCCGACGATGTTGCAATTAGCCATGATGACCAGCGGCGCCTTGGCGTGAGTCTTGAGCAGGCCCACAGGCTTGCCCGACTGGATGATGAGCGTCTGGTCCTCGTCCATCTCGGTGAGCGCCCTGACGATGGCGCGGTGCGCCGGCCAGTTGCGCGCCGCCTTGCCGAGCGCGGCATAGACGACGAGGTTGTCCGGATCCTCGCCGACCGAGAGCACGTTTTCGAGCAGCCGCAGCAGCGCTTCCTGCCGCCAGCCCTTGGCGCGCAGCTCCGGTCCGCCGGGGATTGGGAAACCGGGATGACGGGGATTGGCCTTGGGCATCGTCTCGTTCCTTGTTGTTGTCTCGGCGGGACAGTCCCCAACCTTCACTTCGGCGGCAACGTCTCGACAAACGCGATCGCGCCATCCAGCAACCGCCGGCGCAGTGCATCATCGCCATAAGCATCAGGTCCTGCGCGCACCCAGCCATGCATCGCCCGTCCGTTCATCACCATCAGTTCGATATCCGGCAACGCCAACGCCCAGCCGTCATTGCCCTTGCCGAGACGGACGAGCAGCGAGCCCTCGCGCGCACCGAGCAGCAGGTTGCCGTGCAGCAGATAGGCCCAGCCGCCAAACATGGCCTTCTCGGAAAGCCCGGATCGGTCGCCGAGCGCTTCCCGGATCAGCTCTTCCAGTCCCGCATCGCGCGCCATGATCCTGCTCCCGTTACCTTCCGGAAAGGGCGTAGCGGGCAAGCTCTATGTCCATCGCCTTTTCGACCGATGGATAGACCGTCGGGTCGAGCACGCTGGAGGACAGCGGGATCACCGTCTTCGGCACATGCAGCACGAAAATCTTCATGCCCACCTGAAGCTGGCCGACGCTCAAAGGTTCGCCCCCAGGCGACAGCGTGGTGATGACGTCGGGGAAGGTCGCAAGCCGCGTGCCTTCCGCAGAGTCAACCGCCATGTACTCGTTCATCACGTGCAATACCGTGGAGTCAGCGCCCCTCCCCAGCGTCCCCTTTTCCAGTGTCACGGTGCCGATGTCGAAGGCTTCCTTGGTATAGACGACGGATTTGTCGGTGATCGTACCCTCGGCGAGGATCGCGCCGTTGGTCGTCTTGACGATCGCATCGATCACCGCGCTGCCGCCCTTCGCTTCCGCCGCGATGATCGCCTCGCCAAGCGCCAGCGCCAGCGAGATGCCGCCGAGCGCCGCATTGGCTTTCACATAGGATGCCCTGACCGGATTGCGGCACGAGGCGATGAAGCCGCCGGACATGTCGGAGGCCGTACGCAGGATCGGCGAGACCTTGGCGGTAGCGCCGCGGACCACCAGCTCGATATAGCGGTTCTCGTCGCGGTTGCCGCCGACCGCCGTCTGGATCATCGGCTCGGGCGAACCGGCAAGGCCGATCGAGCCCATGTCGCCGGTCGGATGGGCGCGGATATCACCGACGGCGTCCACCACCTTGGTGCCGAGGATCGCCGAGGGCAGCCAGCCATTCAGCGTCGAGGACTTGCCGTTCTGGCCGATGATCAGGCCCGAGAGCTTTTCTCCGAGCGCCTCCTGCAGGAGTTGCACGGCTTTGACGTAGTCGACGCCGCGCATCTCCCAGGGCGTTGTTGAGGCCGGCGCGCCGATCGCGGCTGCCGTCGCCACCCAGTCCTGTGCGTCGAGTTCGTCGATCGAGACGAGCTCGGGCTTGCCGATCGAGACCGCAGCATATCCGAGCATGCGCCCATGGTCGGCCCAGCCACCGCCGCCGGCCGCATAGACGGAACCGCCCTTGACCGCCGCCTCGACGTCCTTTTCCTTCAGTATCCGGCCCATCTCACACCTTCTCCTGCAATTTTTTGTCGAGCCTCTTCACCGCATCGAAGAGAACGGCGGCGCCGAGCGCGATATCGTCGTTTTCGGCCCACTCCTCCGGCGCATGCGAGCGTCCGCCGAGGCAGGGAATGAAGATCATCGCCGAACGGGTGATGCGCCCCATCCAGGCGGTGTCGTGGCCGGCGCCAGAGGCCATGCGCCGATGCTTGGCGCCGATCGCGTCGCAGCTCTCTTCGAGCGTCGAAAGCAGCAGCGTATCACCCGGCGTCGGGTGATTGTCGGAAATCACATTGGCGGGCGGGATGGTCACGCCCGATGCCTCGGCGACACCCTGGCAAAGGGAGCCGAGCGTCGCGAGGAAACGCTCCATCTGCAGGCGCAGCTCGGCACGCGCATCGATCAGCAGCCGGACGCGAGACGGCACCACATTGGCCGCGTTCGGCTCGATCGAGAACTCGCCGACCGTGGCCGTGAAATGCCCGTCGCCGTGAGAAAACTCCGTCGCCAGCCGTTCGATCTCCAACACCAGATGCGAGGCAGCGACCAGCGCATCGCGCCGATGCCCCATCGGCGTCGTGCCGGCGTGATCCGCCTGTCCCTCGACGACGATCTCGATGCGGGTGATACCGGAAATGGCGGTCACGACCCCGACATCCAGCCGCCCGGTTTCGAGCACCGGTCCCTGCTCGATGTGCAGCTCCAGGAAAGCCTTGATATCCGAGCGCTTCGAGCCCGAGAGCCTGGAGGGATCACCGCCGACCTCGACGAGGCCTTGCCTGAGGCTCAGATCCCCTTGCGTGCGGCTGAGCCAGCCGTCCGGCAGCACACCCGCCATGCCGCGGCTGCCGACGCTGGAGACGCCGAAGATCGACACTTCCTCGGCCAGGAAATCGACGATCTCCAGATCGTGGTCGAGCTCGATGCCGTTGTCGGCAAGCGCGCGCGCCACTTCGAGCGCCGCCGCCACCCCGGCGATGCCGTCGAAGCGACCGCCGTCCGGCACCGTGTCGGAATGAGAGCCAAGCAGGATGGTGCCGAGCGCCGACTTCCGCCCCTTGCGCCGGCCAATCAGGTTGCCTGCGGCGTCGATCCGGGTTTCAAGCCCCGCGGCGCGAAAACGCCGCTCGAGAAAGGCCCGACCTTCGAGGAAAAGCGGCGTGAAGGCGCGGCGCGTATACGGCCGGTCCGGCTCGGTGATACCAGCCAGGCCGTTGACGATGCCGGCAATGCGGCTCGCATTGACGGGCAGATTGGCCGGAACCTTGTGGGCGGTCTTGCTCATCTCGCCTCCTGCAGGGTCAAGGTCAGCAGCGGCCGGACGAACTGCCCGACGCCGGGCTCGGAGAGAACCTGTCGGCCATCGAAGGCGAGCTTGCCACGCAGATAGGTCGCAGCGACCCGCCAGGGCAGCTTGATGCCATTATAGGGCGACCAGCCGACGACGTTGTGACCGCTCTCGGCCGCATCATAGACATAGGGCTCCGGCGTCATGACGATGATGTCGGCATCCTTGCCGGCCTCCAGCGCGCCCTTTTTATGGTCGAGGCGGAAATGCCGTGCCGGGTTCAACGTCATCAGCTCCGCTACCCGCGTCAGCGGGATGCCGCGTTCCAGCGCGCCCTTGACGAAGAGCGTCACCATGACTTCGAGCCCTGGCACGCCCGACGCATTGGCGAGCATGTCCGGATTGGTCTTGCGGTCTTCCGACCAGCTGACGTGATCGGTCGAAACCATCGTCACCGTACCGTCGGCGACGTGCCGCCAGAGCTTTTCTACCTCGGCGCGCGGCCGGATAGGCGGGTTGATCTTAGCCTTGCCGCCGAGACGGCGGACGTCGTTTTCTTCGTCGAGCGTCAGGTAGTGGATGCAGCACTCGATCGTCGCCTTGTAGCCCTGGGCGCGATAGGCGGCGGCAATCTCATAGCCGCGGCCCAGCGAGCAATGCACCACATGCGCCGGGCAGCCGGTGGCAGCGCCCGTTTCATAGATCTGGTTGGTGGCAAGCAGTTCCGTCAGCGGCGGGCGCGACAGCCCATGGGCCCGGTAGTCGGTAATGCCTGCGGCCTTGACCTTCTCGATCGCCGCACGCACCGCCTCGTCATCCTCGTTGTGTACGCCGGCCGACAGCCCGGTTGGCGCGATCGCGCGGAAACAGTCTTCGAGCAATGCTGCCGGAATGCGGGGAAAACGTTTCGGATCAGTGCCAAAGGTCGAAAACTTGAAGGCAGCAACACCGCCCTCCACCATTTCGAGAATACGCGCCGGTCCCTCCTCCGGATCGATAGTGCCATAGAGCGCGAAATCGACGCGCGCCTGCGGTCCCGCATGGTCGATCTTGCGGCGCAATGCCTCGGCCGAACAAACGAGATTGCCCTCGTCATAGGGCATGTCGACGATGGTCGTGACGCCGCCGGCCACCGCCGAGCGGGTCGACCAGATGAAATCTTCCTGGTTCTTCTGCGACAGCGAATGCACCTGCGCATCGACAGCACCCGGCAGGATCAATGCATTGCCGAGATCATGCCGCTCGCTCGCGGCGGGTGCAGCACCCTGCCCGACATGCACCACCTTGCCGTCGCGCACCGCCACATGACCGCCCTCGACGATCCTCTCGGGGAGAACAACGGTGCCTTTCAGAACGAGATCGAAATCGGACATGCTGCTCTCCCATCGGATTATTTGTCGAGCGCGAAGAAGTCGTCGAACTCCGGCATCGGCGCGGAGGCGACGAAGGAACGCAGGAGATCGTGGCAGGTGAAGGCATCCTGCAGCGCCTCGATCTCCTTCGAAAGCGGCCGATCCTTCAGATAGATCGCGCTGACGGAGCGGGTCTGGTCATAGGCCCGCTTGACGATCCCTTGCGGTTGGTCGCCGACGAGGTCGATCGCCTGCGCCGACAGCATCGCCTCGATCGCCGCCAGCTGGCGCAGATCGCGCACCTGCGTTTCCATGCGCTCGACGATCAGCGGCAGGAAGGTCGCCTCCTCCTCGAGACCGCCGGCCACCACGATCGACTGCGCCGAAAGCGGCACGGCGAGCGACTGCACGCGCATATAGAGTTCGACCGCAAGCTTCATCAGCGGCCCGAGCCCGGTTGCGACCTCCCCTGGCGCCACCAGATTGACCGAGAGATTGCGGCGGCCGCCATTCGCGAGAAGGATGCAGCGGTTCAGCACGTTGCGCGCCGCATGCGAAAAGGCGATCTGCGCCGCCTCGATGTAGAGCGTCGTGGTCAGCGGCAACGAAGCGCCGGAGGAATGCACCTGCCCGCCGATGACGACCGGGTTGTCGTCGGAGAGATAGGTCTGCTCCACCAGCCGGCCGGCCGCAACCAGCAGCGTATCGACCACCGCGCCGAAGACCTGGGCGGTCATGCGCAGGCTCAAGGGATCGTGGATCGCCGTCGGCACCGGCCAGTCGGAGATGCCGGACTGGCCATAGAGCCAGGAACCGACCACCGCCTCGCCGCGGGTCGAGAGCGTCGCCGCCACCCGCCAGGGATCGGCAGACGCCCCGAGCGCTTGGGACGACATGACCCCGGTGACGAGCAGCACGCGGATGGCCGAGGCTGCCTCGCGCAGCACATTGGCCGCAGCCGAAAAGGCGATGGCGTTAACGCTGAGGGCTGCCAGCGCGTCGCGCGGCTGCATCACGAAGGGCTCCAGCCCGGCTTCGGCCAGGGCCGTCTCGGCCGAGACGAGCCGTCCCTGGTAGTAGGCCTCGCCGACGCCCGTCAGCACGGAGGCGATCTGGCCCATCAGGCCGATATCGGCGCAGCCCATGGAGCCGTGGCGGCGTACCGCCGGAATGATGTCGTGTTCCGTCAACGCCAGAAACGCCCGGATCAGATCCGGGCTGCAGCCCGTGTGGCCGCGCATGGCCGTATTGACACGGATGGCGATCGCCATGCGCACGATCGCCGGCGCGAAGAACTCGCCGGTACCGAAGTGGTGGGCCCTCACCAGCGAATTGTTGAATTCCGCCAGATCACCGGCGGTCCAGAGCCGGTCCTTCATCGAGCCGACGCCGGTGTTGGAGCCGTAGACCGGCAGCCCCATCGCGATGCGGTCGGCGATCACCTTGTGGGCGGCCGCTACGCGCTCCATGCCGCTATCATCCGCCACCGGTCGGCCCCTTCCCGCGCCGATCTCCTGGAGCGTCGCGAAATCGAGCGGTTTCCCGCAGAGAACGATGGTTTTGACCTGTTGCAGCATGCCGACACGAACCTTTCCGCGCAGCGCGCCTCGCCATCGAGACTGCACGCGGATGCCTGGATTCTCACGCAACCGCCGCTCGAAAACGCCCGGATGCCTGCTGCATGCTATGCGCTTATCGCCCGCTCGTGCTATATCCCAAATCTGGAACGGGTGATGCCGAATGCCGAACATACCTTGGGCGCATGCGGCCGGTCGTGATCGATTCTGAAGCGAGCGCGGGATGCGGGTGGAAACCGCGCGCACTGTTCCTCACCCGCTCCGAAAGGACCGTTGAATGGATTTGGCAACGATAGCGATTGTTGATGCGGTGCTCCGCGAAGGCGGCATCCGCGCCGCCGCCGCCCGTTGCGCGCGGGCACCGTCAAGCGTCAGCGCCGCCGTCAAGCGCTTCGAGCAGGCCGTCTCGATGCCGCTCTTCCGGCGGGAGGAAACCGTTGTCGTGCTGACATTGGAAGCCCGTGCCTGCACACCCGATATCCGCGAGGCAACTGCGAAGATCGCCGCGATCCTGAAGGAGGCGGGAAAGGAGCCCGCAGGCCCTGTACCGCCGATCGGCGTCGTCGCGCTCGACCGTTTCGTTCGGATCGCCCGCTCCGGAAGCATCCGCGCCACCGCAAAGGCGCTCGCATTGGGCCAACCGCAACTGACGCGACAGATCGCCGATCTCGAGCGCCATTTGAGCATCAGGCTGTTCGAGCGCTCGCATGGCGGCATCCTGTGCACGGCAACCGCGGAGCGGATCATCCCGCTTGCCGAAACGCTGCTCGACATCTGGGCGCGGCTGACCCATGCCTCTGCCGACCGCTTTCGCCGCGACGTCGCCACCTGGCGGCTCGGCGCCGTCATGCCACTGGGCCCGGAAAGCGAGATCGCCCGCATGCTCGCAGCGCTGACCGCCAACTGGCACCGCACGCGCCCGCGCCAACCGCTGTTCATCTCCAGCACCACCGCCGACGACCTGCTGGCCGGGCTCCGCAGCCGTCGCTTCGATGCCGCCTTGCTCGACGTCGCCGAGATCCCCTCGGATTGCGATGGCCGGCTGGTCTCGCAAACGCCGCTGGTGCTGGCCGGCCCGGCCGCAGCCCTTTCGGAACTCGGCGCCGACCTGCCGCGGCTGCTCGCCACCTGCCCGATCGCCGTGCCGAGCGTCAGGAGCGGCCTGCGCCGCGAAGCCGCCCGTTTCCTCGATGATACGCTCAGTGAAGCCGAACGGCGGCGCATCACCCTCGTCGAGGTCGATTCCATCCCCGTGATCATCAACCTCGTTCGCCAGCACGGCTATCTCTCGGTGTTGCCCCAATCCTCGCTCGCCCGCGTGCACCTCCCGCCGGCGATGATCCGTCTCGGCCCGGCCTATCGGCAGTCGCTGACGCTCGTCTGGCCACGCGGAACGCAGGCCGGCGAGATCGGTGAACTGATGGTTTCGATGATGAAGATGAGCGCCGAGACCAGGCCGGCTTCGGAATCAGTTCCAGACCATCTGCCGACAAGTGCCTGAAACGACTCTGACTTTCCCGCTTGAATCAACACTTGAAGTGCCGCTCAGCTCTTCAGCTTCAGCCGCCGCCGGGTCTCGCTCGGGCTTTCGCGGTAATGCGCGCGATAGCTGCGCGAGAAGGACGACGACGAGTTGAAGCCCGAGATCGCGGCGATGTCGGCGAATTCCATGCGCGTCTCGATCACCTTGCGCCGCGCCGCATTGAGACGAAGCGCAAGGTAATGCTCGTGCGGGGCCACGCCCATCGTGTCGCGAAAGAGATCCTGCAGATGCCGGGTGCTGACGCCGATGCGGCGGGCGAGCCTGGCGAGCGTCAGCGGCGCCTCCACCGTCTCCTCCATCAGCTTGACCGCAGCACCCACGCGCGGATCGAGGATGCGCATGTTGCCGATCGCCGGCATCTGCAGGAGATCGCCGCGGGTGCGCTCCTGCTCGTAGATGAAGAGGCGGGAGACTTCGAGCGCCAGCGAATAGCCGTGTGCCCGACGGATCAGCTCCAGCATCAGGTCGAGCGTCGGCAGCGAGCCGCCGGTCGTGATGCGCTTGCCGTCGATGACGAAGCGCTCGCGCACCATCGTCACCTGCGGATAGCTGGTGGTAAAATCCTCGAAGTCCTCCCAGTGGGTGGTCGCCTTGAAATTGTCGAGCAGGCTGGTCTCGGCAAGCAGCCAGGAACCGGATTCGATGCCGGCCATCAGGTCGCGGTGCCGGGCGGTCTGCGAGAGCAGCATCTTCAGCTGCGAGGTGGCGCTGCGCTGCCAGTTGTAGCTTGAGAGGATGAAGAGCGGCGACGTCTCGCGCTGCGGACGGAAGATGCCGGAGACCGGAATGGGAATGCCGCTCTTCGTCTCGATCGGCGCGCCGTCGGGGCTGTAGATCGTCCAGTCGTAAAGCGGCCGCCCGGCGATACGGTTGGCCGCACGCATCGGCTCGATGACCGAGGCAACGAGGATCAGATTGGTCTCCGGCAGCACCAGGATATCGACATGCTGCACCTGCGAAACGTTCTGATCCATGCCCAAACTTCTCCGCCATATCGCCGATAATGTATAGGATGAAGCCGATAATGAAAAGCAGAACGGTCTCTCTTGGCTCGTAATGGGGTCAATAAAAGGGAGACAGCAATGCCGCTCAGCATGAACCGCGAGGTATTCATCACCTGTGCCGTTACCGGCTCAGGCGACACCGTTTCAAAGTCCAGCCACGTTCCGATCACGCCGAAACAGATCGCCGAAGCGGCGGTCGAGGCGGCCAAGGCCGGCGCTGCCGTGATCCACTGCCACGTCCGCGATCCGGAGACCGGCGCGCCCTCCCGCAGGCTTGATCTCTACCGGGAAGTGACCGACCGCATTCGTTCCGCCGATATCGACATCGTCCTGAACCTGACCGCCGGCATGGGCGGCGACCTGGTGTTCGGCAATGTCGAAAAGCCCCTGCCCGTCAACGAGAAGGGCACCGACATGGCCGGCGCCACCGAGCGCGTCGCTCATGTGGCCGAATGTCTGCCGGAGATCTGCACGCTCGACTGCGGCACCATGAACTTCTCGCTCGGCGACTATGTCATGACCAACACGCCCTCGATGCTGCGCGAAATGGCCCGCCAGATGACGGCCCTTGGCGTGCGCCCGGAGATCGAGGCTTTCGATACCGGCCATCTCTGGTTTGCCAAGCAGCTCGTCGAGGAAGGCCTGATCGAGGATCCGGTCCTGATCCAGCTCTGCATGGGCATTCCGTGGGGTGCGCCTGATGACCTCAACACCTTCATGGCGATGGTCAACAACGTGCCTGCCAACTGGACCTTCTCGGCCTTCTCCATCGGCCGCAATGCGCTCGCCTATCCGGCAGCAGCCATCCTTGCCGGCGGCAACGTGCGCGTCGGCCTCGAAGACAACCTCTATATCGGCAAGGGCCAGCTCGCCACCAACGGCCAGCTCGTCGAAAAGGCCGTCGGCGTCATCGAGGGCATGGGCGCCAAGATCATCGGCCCCGACGAAGTGCGCAAGAAACTGAAGCTGACGAAGCGTTGAGCGAGGACGGGACCATGAGCTCTATCACCAAAGCAGCCTGTGTCGGCGGCGGCGTCATTGGCGGCGCCTGGGTGGCGCGCTTCGCGCTTGCCGGCATCGACGTCAAGATCTTCGATCCGCATCCGGAAGCCGAGCGCATCATCGGCGAAGTCATGGCCAATGCCGAGCGCGCCTATGCGATGCTGACCATGGCGCCGCTACCGCCGAAGGGCAAACTGACCTTCTGCAAGAGCATCGAGGAAGCGGTCGAAGGTGCTGACTGGATTCAGGAAAGCGTGCCGGAACGGCTGGAGCTGAAGCGCGGCGTCATCACCAAGATCGACGCGGCCGCACGGCCCGATGCACTGATCGGTTCGTCCACCTCGGGCCTGCTGCCCTCCGATCTCCAGGCCGAGATGCACCACCCGGAACGCATGTTCGTGGCGCATCCCTATAACCCGGTCTACCTGCTGCCGCTCGTCGAGCTCGTCGGCGGCAAGAAGACGACCAAGGCGACGATCGAGCGCGCCATGCAGGGCGTCGAGCAGATCGGCATGAAGGGCGTTGTCATCGCCAAGGAGATCGAGGCCTTCGTCGGCGACCGTCTGCTTGAAGCGCTCTGGCGCGAGGCTCTGTGGCTGATCCAGGACGACATCTGCGATACCGAAACGCTCGACAATGTCATGCGTTACTCCTTCGGCATGCGTTGGGCGCAGATGGGCCTGTTCGAGACCTATCGCATCGCCGGCGGCGAGGCCGGCATGCGTCACTTCCTCGCCCAGTTCGGCCCCTGCCTGAAATGGCCGTGGACGAAGTTCACCGATGTCGTCGACCTCGACGATGCGCTGGTCGAAAAGATTGGCGCCCAGTCGGACGCGCAGGCCGCCGGCCGCTCGATCCGCGAACTCGAACGCATCCGCGACGAAAACCTCGTCGGCATCATGCATGCGCTGAAATCCGGCAACGGCGGCGAAGGCTGGGGTGCGGGCAAGCTGCTCGCCGACTTCGAGGCCAAGCTCTGGGCCAATGCCCGGAAGCCGGAAGCCGATCTCGGCGACGTCAAGCCGCTGCACATTCTCGACACCAAGGTCAGCGCCGCCTGGGTCGACTACAACGGCCACATGACCGAGCACCGCTATCTCCAGGTCTTCGGCGACACCTCCGACGGCGTGCTGCGCCTGATCGGCGTCGACCTCGAATATGTCCGCGACGGTCACAGCTACTACACG
Organism: Ensifer sp. 2TAB8; assembly: GCF_052115125.1. Classification (NCBI taxonomy): domain Bacteria; kingdom Pseudomonadati; phylum Pseudomonadota; class Alphaproteobacteria; order Hyphomicrobiales; family Rhizobiaceae; genus Ensifer; species Ensifer sp. 2TAB8. Next base: position 378,315 of record NZ_JBFRGB010000002.1, read on the forward strand.
GTCGAGACCCACATCCGGAACCTTGGCGAAGCCAAGCTCGGCGAGGCGCTCTATTCGACCTGCCAGATCCTGTCGTCCGACGACAAGCGCCTGCACATCTTCTCGACGATCTACAGTGCCGCGACCAACGAGGCCGTGGCCACCGCCGAGCAGATGATGCTGCATGTCGACAGCAAGGCCGGCAAGGCGGTCACGGCACCCGAGGCGGTGCTGAGCAAGCTCCGCGCGATCACCGAAGCCCATGCAAAGCTGCCGACGCCAGAAGGCGCCGGACGCTTCGTCGGCCAGAAGCGCGCCTGACCGCAAGAGCGGCAGGCCAGCGACAACAGGCAGCTTCGCCCTTCGGCGGAGCCGCAAACCGCAGCCGAAGGACGCTTGAGGAGGCGGCCATCGTTTGCGGCACCGCCGTCAGCGGCGCGAAAACGAGGGGAACAACACAATGAATTTCGCACTGACCGAAGAACAGCAGATGATCGTCGATACGGTCAGGAGCTTCGTCGAAACGGAAATCTATCCGCACGAGGACGAGGTCGAGCGCACCGGTGTGGTGCCGCGCGAGCTTGGCCAGGAAATCGCCCGCAAATGCAAGGAGATCGGCTTCTTCGGCTGTAACTTCCCGGAGGAAGTGGGCGGCGCCGGCCTCGACCACACGTCCTTCACGCTGGTTGAGCGCGAGCTCGGCCGCGGCTCCATGGGCCTCACCGTCTTCTTCGGCCGGCCCTCGGGCATCCTGATGGCCTGCAACGCCGAGCAACGCGAGAAGTACCTGCTGCCGGCGGTCAAGGGCGACAAGTTCGATGCGCTTGCCATGACCGAGCCGGATGCCGGCTCCGACGTGCGCGGCATGAAGTGCTTTGCCCGCAAGGACGGCGACGACTGGATCGTCAACGGCACCAAGCATTTCATCAGCCATGCCGACATCGCCGACTTCGTCATCGTCTTCATCGCGACAGGCGAAGAAGACACGCCGCGCGGCCCGAAGAAAAAGATCACCTGTTTTCTCGTCGACCGCGGCACGCCGGGCTTCGAGATCCGCAAGGGCTACAGCTCCGTCTCCCACCGCGGCTACAACAACTGCATCCTGACCTTCGATGATTGCCGCCTGCCCTCCGCCCAGATCCTCGGCGAAGTGCACAAGGGTTTTGACGTCGCCAATGACTGGCTTTTCGCTACGCGCCTGACAGTGGCGGCGACCTCGGTCGGCCGCGCCCGTCGCGCCTTCGACTACGCGCTGAATTACGCCGCCGAGCGCAAGCAGTTCGGCAAGCCGATCGGCGCCAACCAGGGCGTCTCCTTCAAGCTCGCCGACATGATCACCGAGATCGACGCCGCCGATCTGCTGACGCTGTCGGCCGCCTGGCGGCTCGACAACGGCCTGCCGTCGAACCGCGAAATTGCCTCTGCCAAGGTCTACGCCACCGAGATGCTTGCCCGCGTCACCGACGAGGCGATCCAGATCTTCGGCGGCATGGGTCTGATGGACGACCTGCCGCTCGCCCGCTTCTGGCGCGACGCCCGCGTCGAGCGCATCTGGGACGGCACGTCCGAAATCCAGCGCCACATCATCAGCCGCGACCTGCTGCGGCCGCTGGGGGCGTGACGGGATGGCCACTCCCCGCCCCCTCGACCGCCTCATCCGCCCGCGCACCATCGCCGTCTTCGGCGGCAAGGAGGCCCGGCGCGTCATCGAACAATGCGACAAGATGGGTTTTACCGGCGAGATCTGGCCGGTGCACCCGCGCGAGGAACAGATCCTCGGACGCAAGTGCTATCGCTCGGTGGCCGAGCTTCCGGGTGCACCGGATGCTTCCTTCGTCGGCGTCAACCGGCAGCTGACCATAGACATCATCCGCGATCTCGCCGCCCGCGGCGCCGGCGGCGCCGTCTGCTACGCCTCGGGCTTCCGCGAGGCGGCAAGCGAGCTTGACGACGGCAACGACATGCAGGAGGCGCTGGTGACCGCCGCTGCCGACATGCCGATCGTCGGGCCCAACTGCTATGGCTTCATCAACATGCTCGATGGCGCCCTGCTCTGGCCGGACCAGCACGGCATGCAACGCGTCGAAAAGGGCGTCGCGATCCTGACGCAGTCCTCCAACATTGCCTGCAACATCTCGATGCAGACGCGCGGCCTGCCGCTCGCCTATGTCATGACCGCCGGCAACCAGGCGCAGACGGGCTTGTCCGACATCGCCTGCGCCGTGCTCGAAGATCCGCGCGTCACCGCCGTTGGCCTGCATATCGAAGGCTTCGACAGTATGGCAGCGCTGGAGCGACTGGCGACCCGCGCCCGTGAACTCGGCAAACCGGTCGTGACGCTGAAGGTCGGCAAGTCGGAGGCGGCACAGCTTGCGACCGTGTCGCACACCGCCTCGCTCGCCGGCAACGACCGCGTCTCCTCGGCCCTTCTTGCCCGCCTCGGCATCGGGCGCGTCGATACGCTGCCGGCGCTTCTGGAAACGCTGAAGCTCCTGCATGTGGCAGGCCCGCTTGCCAGCCGCGACATCTCCTCGATGAGCTGCTCCGGTGGCGAGGCCTCGCTGATGGCCGACGCCGGCGAACGTTACCGGGTGAACTACCGCCCCTTGCGCGACGAGCAGAAGAAGCCGCTTAAGGACGCGCTCGGCGAGATGGTGACGATCGCCAACCCGCTCGACTACCACACCTTCGTCTGGGGCAACCGCGAGAAGCAGACGACCGCCTTTACCGCCATGATGAAGGGCGGCTACGCGATCAATCTGCTCGTGCTCGACTTCCCCCGTCTCGACCGCTGCGACCCGGCCGACTGGGAAACAACCTGCCACGCGGTGATCGACGCGGCGACAGCGGCCGGCGCCCGCGCCGGCATCGTCGCCAGCCTCGGCGAGAACATGCCGGAAGCGACCGCCCTCTTTCTGATGAAGGCCGGCATCGTGCCCTTCTTCGGCATCGAGGAGGCGCTAGCGGCGATCGAGACCGCGGCTGACATCGGCGCTGCCTGGGCAAAGCCCGCCCCGCCTCGCCTGCTCGACGGCATTGGGGCCGATGATGGTGAAGCCGTCACCCTCAGCGAACATGAGGCGAAGGTGGAGCTTGCTGCCGCCGGCCTCACCGTGCCGAAAGGCAAGACCGCGACAAGCGCTGAAGAGGCAGCCAACGCCGCCGAGGCACTCGGTTTCCCCGTCGTGCTCAAGGGCCTCGGCGTCGCCCACAAGACCGAGGCGGGTGCTGTGAAGCTCAATCTCGCGAGCCGCGATGAGGTCTTTATCGCGGCAAAGGCCATGGCCGGGGTCGCCTCCGGCTACCTCGTCGAAAAGATGGTGGGCAAGCCCGTCGCCGAGCTGATCATCGGCGCCATGCGTGACCCCGTCGCTGGTCCTGTCCTGACCATCGGTGCCGGCGGTATCCTTGTGGAACTGCTAGATGATTCCACCATCCTGACGCTGCCGACGACACCCGAAGCGATCCGCGAGGCGATCGGCGGGCTGAAGATCCGCAAGCTGCTCGACGGCTATCGCGGCGCGCCTGCCGCTGATTTTGCCGCTTTGACCGACGCTGTCGCCGCAGCGGCATCCTATGTCGTTGCAAACGCTTCGAAACTCGAAGAACTCGATATCAATCCATTGATGGTGTTGCCGAACGGCCAKGGTGCCGTTGCCGCCGACGCTCTCATTCGCCGGAGGAACTGACCCTCATGACCGGACCGATCCTCACGCGCCGCGAAGGCGGCATCCTCGAAGTCACGATCGACCGGCCGAAGGCCAATGCCATCGACCTGAAAACCAGCCGTGTCATGGGCGAGATCTTCCGCGATTTCCGCGACGACGATACGCTCAGGGTTGCGATCATCACCGGCGCGGGCGAAAAATTCTTCTGTCCGGGATGGGACCTGAAGGCGGCGGCTGATGGCGACGCGGTCGATGGCGACTATGGCGTCGGCGGCTTCGGTGGCATGCAGGAGCTGCGCGATCTCAACAAGCCGATCATCGCGGCGATCAACGGCATCTGCTGCGGCGGCGGTCTGGAAATCGCCCTTTCGACCGACCTGATCCTTGCCGCCGAACACGCGACCTTTGCGCTGCCCGAGATCCGCTCCGGCACCGTTGCCGACGCGGCCTCGATCAAGCTGCCTAAGCGCATCCCCTATCACATCGCCATGGATATGCTCCTGACCGGCCGCTGGCTCGATGCCGCCGAGGCCAACCGCTGGGGTTTCGTCAACGAGATCCTGCCGGCGGGTAAGCTGATGGATCGCGCCTGGGAGCTCGCCCGCCTGCTCGAAAGTGGTCCGCCGCTCGTCTATGCCGCGATCAAGGAAGTGGTGCGCGCCGCCGAGGGTGACACCTTCCAGGGCACCATGAACAAGATCACCAAACGGCAGTTCAAGACCGTCGATATTCTCTATTCGAGCGAAGACCAGCTGGAAGGCGTGCGCGCCTTCGCCGAGAAGCGCGACCCCGTCTGGAAGGGTCGCTAGAGCATCCCGCTTTCGCGTGAAATCACCGAAAGCGCATCCCCGCCAAGCCTTGGCGGCGCAAGCAACCGAGCCGGGCGACCGGCATTGAGACGTGACGAGACGCGCGGGAAAAACCGCGCGCCATCAAACACGTATCCATAAGCCAAGCTTATGGAAATAAATTGTAATTTAGGGCGTTACAAGAAGAGTTCCAGCGATTACGCTTATCGATCTGAACAAAGGACGCCCCCGGCTGGGGAAGGAGAAGACGACAGAAAGAGAAGAAAAAAGCGGCCGTCAGGCCGATCCGAAGCCATCTGATACAATGGCTGTACGCAGCAATCTCTACCAACCACAACGAACGGCGAATGCCGACAACAGAAGGGAACAGGGGAATGAGCGATTACAAGGATTACCTCACACGACAGGTCATGCTCGGCAAGATGAACCGCCGCGAGTTCTTAGGCCGCGCGGCCGCTGCCGGCATTCTCGCCTCGACGGCAGGCACGCTGTTTGCCACCAGTGCGGCAGCACAGGAGCCGAAGCGCGGCGGCCACCTGAAGCTCGGTCTCGAAGGTGCGGCTGCAACCGATTCGAAGGATCCGGCCAAGGCGCTTTCGCAGTTCATGTTCGTCGTCGGCCGCAACTGGGGCGACATGCTCGTCGAAAGCCATCCGACGACCGGCGCACCGGTCCCGGCACTTGCCGAATCCTGGGAACCGTCTGCCGACGCCTCGACCTGGACCTTCGCCATCCGCAAGGGCGTGAAGTTCCATGACGGCAAGGAACTGACCCTCGACGACGTCATCAAGACTCTGCAGCGCCACACCGACGAAAAGTCGGAATCCGGCGCGCTCGGCGTGATGAAGTCGATCAAGGAAATCAAGGCCGACGGCGACAAGCTGGTGCTGGTGCTGACGGAAGGCAACGCCGACCTGCCGCTGCTGCTTTCCGACTACCACCTCATCATTCAGCCGAACGGCGGCATCGACAAACCCGACGCCATGATCGGCACCGGGCCCTTCAAGGTGACGAGTTTCGAAGCCGGCGTTCGCGCCACCTTCGAGAAGAACGCCGACGACTGGCGCACCGACCGCGGCTACGTGGATTCGGTCGAGCTGATCGCCATGAACGATGCGACGGCCCGCATCGCCGCCCTTTCGTCCGGCCAGGTGCACTACATCAACCGCGTCGATCCGAAGACCGTCAACCTTCTGAAGAAGGCGCCGACGGTCGAGATCCTGAACACGTCCGGCCGCGGCCACTACGTGTTCATCATGCATTGCAACACCGCCCCCTTCGACAACAACGACCTGCGCATGGCACTGAAATATTCGATGGACCGCGAAACCATGGTCCAGCGGATCCTCGGCGGCTACGGCAAGGTCGGCAACGACTTCCCGATCAACGACACCTATGCCCTCTTCCCCGAAGGCATCGAGCAGCGCGCCTATGATCCGGACAAGGCGGCCTTCCACTACAAGAAGTCCGGCCATAGCGGTCCAGTGTTGCTGCGCACCTCCGACGTCGCCTTCCCGGGTGCGGTCGACGCGGCCGTGCTCTACCAGGAAAGCGCCAAGAAGGCGGGCATCGAGATCGAGGTCAAGCGCGAGCCGGGCGACGGCTACTGGACGAACGTCTGGAACGTACAGCCCTTCTCCACCTCTTACTGGGGCGGCCGTCCGACCCAGGACCAGATGTACTCCACCGCCTACCTGTCGACCGCCGACTGGAACGACACCCGCTTCAAGCGTCCGGATTTCGACAAGATCCTGCTGGAGGCCCGCTCGGAACTCGACGAGGCCAAGCGCAAGGACATGTACCGCACCATGGCCATGATGGTGCGTGACGAAGGCGGCCTGATCCTGCCGATGTTCAACGACTTCGTGAATGCCTCCACCAAGCAGGTGAAGGGTTACGTGCATGATATCGGCAACGACATGTCGAACGGCTATGTCGCAACCCGGGTGTGGCTGGACGCATGATGATGGAAAGCGGACCGCTCACTGGTCCGGTTCCGACGGATGGGACCGCGGATGCAACGCATCCGCGGTCTGCCGAACTTTCCGGAGTACCAGCAAAACCCAACCCTGCCACCGATGGCGAAATCGGCGGCACCTTCTGGCGGCGCTTCACCTTCCGCCGCCCTCTCGCGGCGCTCGTCCTGCAGCGCCTCGGCTTGAGCGTCGGCCTGCTCTTCGCCGTGTCGCTGATGATCTTCGGCGGCATCGAAGCGCTTCCGGGCGACTTCGCCACCACCTATCTCGGCCAGTCGGCAACGCCCCAGGCGGTCGAAAACATCCGCAAGGATCTCGGCCTCGACAGGCCCTGGACCGAACGCTACCTCTCCTGGCTCGGCGGTGCGGTACAAGGCGATTTCGGCACCTCCTGGGCGAGCAAGAATTCCGTCGGCGAACAGATCAGCAAGCGCCTCGGCAATTCGCTGTTCCTTGCCTTCTTCGCAGCACTCGTTTCCGTGCCGCTTGCCGTCGGCCTCGGCATGCTGGCGGTGCAGTTCCGCAACCGGCTGCCTGACAAGATCATCAACGTCGTCTCGCTGGCGGCCATCTCGCTGCCGGAGTTCTTCGTCGGCTATCTCTTGATCATGTTCTTCGCCGTGAAGTACGGCGTCGCGACCTTCCCCGCGACCGTCTACGACAGCATGAGCTTCACCGAACGGCTCTCGGCGATCGCGCTTCCGGTCGCGACCCTCGTTCTCGTCGTTCTTGCCCACATGATGCGCATGACCCGCGCGGCGATCCTCAACGTCATGTCTTCGGCCTATGTCGAGACGGCGGAACTGAAGGGTCTCAGCATGTTCCGCATCATCGCGCGCCATGCCGCCCCCAATGCGGTGGCGCCGGTGATCAACGTGATTGCGCTCAACCTCGCCTATCTCGTTGTCGGCGTGGTCGTGGTCGAGGTGGTCTTCGTCTACCCGGGCATGGGCCAATACATGGTGGACGCGGTGACCGTGCGCGATATGCCGGTCGTTCAGGCCTGCGGTCTGATCTTTGCCGCCTTCTACATCTTCCTGAACATGGCGGCCGACATTCTCGCGATCATCGCCAACCCGAGACTGAGGCATCCGCGATGAACCTGAGATCCATCCCCATCAGCGCCTGGATCGGCATCGCCGGCATTGCGATTGCGATCTTCTGCGCCGTCTTCGCACCTGTTATCGCGCCCTTCGGCGAACGCGACGTCGTCGGCGACGTCTGGCTTCCGGCCGGCGGCGACTTCCTGCTCGGCACCGACAATCTCGGCCGCGACCTGCTCTCGCGTCTGATCTACGGCGCCCGCACCACCATCTTCGTGGCGCTGGCGGCAACCGTGCTCTCCTTCTCGCTGGGCATGCTCCTGAGCTTCACGGCCGCCGTCGTCGGTGGCCTCACCGATCAGCTCTTCTCCCGCTTCAACGACCTGATGATGGCGATCCCGACGCTGATCTTCGCCCTCGTCGTCCTTGCCGTGCTGCCGCAACATCTGTGGATCCTGATCCTCGTCATGGCGGTACTCGACTCGACCCGCGTCTTTCGCATCGGTCGCGCCGTCGCACTCGATGTCGCGGTCATGGAATTCGTCGAAGCGGCGAGGCTGCGCGGGGAGGGTTCGCTCTGGATCATCTTTCGCGAGATCCTGCCGAACACGCTGTCGCCGCTGCTCGCCGAGTTCGGCCTGCGCTTCGCCTTCTCCATCCTGTTTCTCTCCACCCTCTCCTTCCTCGGCCTCGGCATCCAGCCGCCGGCAGCGGACTGGGGCGGCATGGTCAAGGACAACAAGGACGGCATCATCTTCGGCATTTCGGCAGCCCTGATCCCGGGTGCGGCGATCGCCACGCTCGCGATCTGCGTCAACCTCGTGGTCGACTGGCTGATGAAGAGAACCTCCAGCCTCAAGGGAGGACGTGGCGATGCCTGAGATGCTTTCCGTCAAGAACCTCAAGATCGAAGCGACCAGTTACCCGCCGGGCGAGCCGCCCAAGGTTGTCACCCTCGTCGAGGGCGTGTCGTTCGACGTGCAGAAGGGCAAGGTTCTCGGCCTCATCGGTGAGTCCGGCGCCGGCAAGTCGACCATCGGCCTCTCGGCCCTCGCCTATGGCCGCGGCGGCGTGCGCATCACCGGCGGCCAGGTTCTGCTCGACGGCAAGGACATCCTGACGCTCGACAAGAACGGCATCCGCTCGATCCGCGGCGCCCGCGTCTGCTACGTCGCACAGTCGGCCGCTGCCGCCTTCAACCCGGCGCACAGGCTCGGTGACCAGGTGATCGAGGCGTCGCTGCGCCACGGCATCATGAGCCGCGACGAAGCGAAGAAGCGGGCGCTCTATCTTTTCCGCGTGCTGGGCCTGCCCAATCCGGAAACCTTCGGCGAACGCTATCCGCATCAGGTCTCCGGCGGGCAACTGCAGCGCGCCATGACCGCCATGGCGCTCTGCCCCAATCCGGAACTGATCGTCTTCGACGAGCCGACGACAGCGCTCGACGTCACCACCCAGATCGACGTGCTCGCCGCGATCAAGCACGCGATCGAGGAAACGCACACGGCGGCGCTCTACATCACCCACGATCTCGCCGTCGTCGCGCAGATCTCCGACGACATCATGGTGCTGCGCCATGGCAAGACGGTGGAATACGGCTCTACGAAGCAGATCATCGAAGCGCCGCGGGAGGATTACACCCGCGCGCTCGTCAGCGTCCGCCAGACCAAACGCGACGAGGCGCCCGACCAGACCGGGGCGCAGCTGAAGATCGAGCATATCAGCGCCGGCTACGCCAATGGCTTCAAGGTGCTGCACGATGTCTCGATGCATCTGCCGAAGGGGCAAACGCTGGCGATCGTCGGCGAGAGCGGTTCGGGCAAATCCACCCTTGCCCGCGTCATCACCGGCCTTCTGCCGCCGAGCGAGGGCCGCATCACCTTCGAGGGCAAGGAACTGCCGCGGGCGCTCAAGGGCCGCAGCAACGACGAGCTCCGCCGCATCCAGATGATCTACCAGATGGCGGATACGGCGATGAACCCGCGCCAGACGGTGCGCGACATCGTCGGGCGTCCGCTCTCCTTCTATTTCGGCCTGCACGGCCAGAAGAAGACGGAGCGGGTGAACGAGCTCCTCGACCAGATCGAGATGGGCAGCCGCTTCCTCGATCGCTATCCGGCGGAACTCTCCGGTGGGCAGAAGCAGCGCGTGGCGATCGCGCGCGCCCTGGCGGCCAAGCCAGAGCTGATCCTGTGCGACGAACCGACCTCGGCGCTCGACCCGCTGGTGGCCGAAGGCATCCTGAATCTGCTTTTGAAGCTTCAGGAGGAAACCGCTGTTTCCTATGTCTTTATCACCCACGACATCGCCATCGTGCGCGCGATCGCCGACAGTGTCGCGGTCATGCATCGCGGCCGCCTCGTGCGGTTCGGGCCGAAGTCGAAGGTGCTGTCACCGCCCTTCGACGATTATACCGACCTCTTGTTGAAGTCGGTTCCGGAAATGGAGATCGGCTGGCTGGAGCGTGTCTTGAAGACACGCCGCATGGAAAGCGCCGGCAACTGAAACCACCGAAATGATCTGAAAGGGAAGCCGACCGCCGCGCAGGCGGTCGGCTTTTCTGCCCCCAGCATTCCGCAGGGCGCAACCCTGCGAGCCTGTCACGCCGCATCGCACGCTGTCACGGCGTGGCGGACGACTTCGCTGTTTACCCCTTTGATGCGGACCAGCCTCAATGCTGCCAGAAGGGCTTCTTGACCTCGGTGTCGACCTGCTTTTCCGTCAGGCCGATATCATCGATCAGCTCCGGCGCGTCGGCTGCCATATGGGCAAGCTGATCGCGGTAGTGCTGGCGATCGTCCCACATGGCAAAGAGGCGCTTTGGGTGAAACCACTTGGTGATGCGGCTGTCGCCGGGCTCCGCCGTCTGATCGACGTCCTCGGATACGGAGTGGTAGAAGTCGGACATGCCTGACAGAAGCTTGCTCATGGTCGTCCTCCCGCGTGATGTTCAGTGCAACTCTAGCCTCATAGAGCTATGCGGCAATCGCGCATGTGCGGTGTTTTGCGTCCAGCATTTGTAGTATTTTGCTGGAGCCGCAGCAGAGTGAACGAGAGGAACGACAAGGAGGCAGGTATGGCCCGCATCCTGACGCGTCGCTTTGTGCCTGCGCTCCTGTCGGATCGCGAGCGCGCAGTCGCCGAGCGCTTTGCTGCTGGCCTGACCTATCGCCAGATCGGCGAAGCGCTCTGCGTCGCGCCATCGACGGTGCGCAGCCATCTCGCGACCATCTATGGCAAGCTCGGCGTTCGCAACAAGATCGAGCTCGCGTCGGAGATAGCCGGGCCCACGGAGGCAAGGGCCGCGGCCGTCGTGGAGGAAGGACCACCGGTGCTCGCCCTGTTCCCGATCGAAAGCCTCAACGAGGAGCAGCGTTGGCGCCGGTTCGCCGACGGCCTCTCGTCGGATATCTGCGTCGATCTCGCGCGCTACGCCGATCTGCCCGTCGTCGCCTTTCACACCATGAAGCTGCTCGGCAACCGTCCGGAAAGCTACGATGACCATGTCCAGGCGATCGGCGCGACCTATGCGGTCACCGGCCAGGTGCGCGCCGACGACCGGCAGGTACGGCTGACGATCCAGCTCTCGGAAACGCGTTCCGGCATGACGCTGTGGAGCGAACGCTACGACCGGCCGATCGGAGACATCCTTGCGCTTCAGGACAATCTGACGGAGTGCGTCGTCAACGCGCTGGCCGGCTGCTTCGGCAAGCTGGCCGCACTCGGGCGCAACGCCAGCCGCAACAAGGCGCCCTCGAACCTGCATTCCTATGATTACTATCTGCTCGGAGCCGAGCAGCTCAACCGGTTCAGCGCGGAGGGAAACGCCGCGGCGATCCGCCTCCTCACGCGGTCGCTGGAACTGGACCCGGCCCGGGTAAAAGCGTGGATCGAACTGGCCTATGCCTACTCCGTTCAGGCCTGCAACGGTTATGGCATTGACCTTGGGACGAGCATCGGCAACTGGCAGTCGGCAGTCGAACAGGCCCTGCGGCTCGATCCGACGAACCCGTTCGCCCACACATGCCTTGGTGACCTCAAGGCATGCATGGGAGATCTCAAGGGCGCCGCCGACGCCCAGATACTCGCGTTCCAGCACGGCAAGCACAATGCCGACACGCTGGCGCTTCTGGCCGGAAGCAAGGCTCTGGTCGCCGGAGATCCGGACGAAGCGATCGTGTTGATCGAAAAGGCGCTGTCCCTCAATCCGTTGGCGCCGCCCTGGTACTACGGCATGCTCGGCCGCGTCCTCTTCGTCACCGGACGCCATGCGGAGGCCCTTTCGGCGCTGGGGCGCAGTTCGCAGGAGGCGCCGAACACGCTCATGTTCCAAGCGATGGCGCAGGCGTTTGTCGGGCAATCGTCGGAAGCGGCAAGCACCGCGCTGAGGCTCAAGACCGAGTTCCCGCTGTTCTCGGTCGACCGGTTCATCGCCGGCTACCCGGTCACCAATCCTCCGGCGCTGCAAGCGGTCCAGGAAGGATGCCGGCTGGCGATGTTCGACTAAGGCAGAGACAGAAACGGCGTCACATGCCTCATCGGGTTTCGGCAGACATGTGCAGCATCACTTCTGCCGGCAGTCGACGTCGCCCACCCTCTGGGCTGCCTCGCCTTCAAAGGTCACCGTCGCCTCGCCCCTCGCCGAGCAATCGCCCTTGGCGCCGCTGCCGGCGCGGAAATGCACGACCGGCTGCCCCTCGATCATGATGCTCGGCACCACCACGTAAAGTTCCGGCGGACAATTGGCGACGTCGGAGAGCCTGAGCGCCGGCTGGCCGCCGATCATGACGCTGGAGGCGCCCGAAAGTGCGCAGGACGGGATCGGCGCACGCGCCTCCTCGGCCATTGCCGGTGGCATCGRCCATGCGATGCAAAGGCAGGCGATAACGGCCGGCGCGGATTTCATGGTCCCCTCCTCGATATACCCGTTTCGTCGAAACCTATCACATGGCCAGGGCCCCACCTCAATATTCGGTCGGCACGGTCAACAGCTCGGCATCGGGCGTATCGAGGAAGGCGCGGACCGTCTGCGGCATCAGCCGTGAACCGAAGGAAAGCACACCGCAGCGCGAGAGCATCTGCCGCAGATCCGGCTGCTGACCGAGATAGCGCCAGATCATCCGGGACGCATAGGGCAGGTTTTCCTTGCGCCAGGAGACCCCCATGGTGGTGCCGCGCAGATAGACCCGCTGATGCACTTCGAAAGGCAGAAGGATCGTCTGCGCCAGCATCGGCTCGCGCCCGATGCTGCGCTCGGCGATGAAGATGCGGTTTCGCCAGAAGGTGACGAGCCCGACATATTTCGAGAACTGCTGGATCTCGTTGACAGGATCGCGGATGCGCTCGATCGACTTTACCCGGATCGAGCCCGCCTCCTCGTGGATCCGCGCGCAGGAGGAAACGACGAGCCCCGGCCAGGACGGCGAGACGTGATAGGTCTGGTAGTAGCCGATGTGGCGCCGGAGACCGGTGATGTCACCGGGAAATCCCTCGAGCAGCAGCCCCGCCTCCGACCGGTCGCGATCCGGCCGCATCATCCGCGCCTCGAACTGTTTCGCCGGCAGCGAAAAATCCTCGGCCGCCAATCCGAAGAAGCGGGCGATGCGCACGACATTGTGCGGCGACGGTCGCGCCTCGCCGCCGATATAGCGGTTGAACTGTTGCCGGTTGATGCCGATTTCGCGGCAGATCTGCGAGATCGACCGCCGTGTCGCGCAGGCAAACCGCAAATTCGCGGCGAAGATTTCGATGTTCTGCACGGTGCTTTCCGAACCTCACTCAAACGACGCCGCGCTCAGTCGAACCGCAGGCGTCGTTGTAGCGTAAAAGAGCGTAAGGAAGCGTCAAGTCGCGAAATTGTGTGCGGCCTGCCAGACGATAGGTTTTGCTCAGAAGCATCACACAAAGGGAACCTGGAAATGACCGAATTCACGAAGCGACCCGACGGCCTTCTCGTCCCGGCCAACCTCAGCCGGCGCGGCTTTCTGGCCGGCACCGCGGCGCTTGGTCTTGCCGCCGGACTGGGCGGTACTTTGACGGCAACGGGCGCAAGGGCTCAGGAGCCGAAGCGCGGCGGCCATCTGAAGCTCGGCCTCAAGGGCGGTGCAACAACCGATTCGCTCGACCCCGCCGCCTATAGCGGTTCCGTCTCCTTCGTCATCGGTCACCTCTGGGGCGACACGCTGGTCGAATCCGACCCGAAAACCGGCGCGCCGCTGCCGGCGCTTGCCGAATCCTGGGAGCCCTCGGCCGATGCGTCGCAGTGGACCTTCAAGATCCGCAGCGATGTCAGCTTCCACGACGGCAGCAAGCTGACGGTGGCCGACGTCGTCGCGACGCTGAAGCGCCATGCGGACGAAGGCTCCAAGTCCGGCGCCCTCGGGCTGATGCGCTCGATCAAGACGATCGAGGAGAAGGCAGGCAGCCTGGTGCTGACGCTCACCGAAGGCAATGCCGACCTGCCGCTGCTTCTGACCGACTATCACCTGATCATCCAACCGAAGGGCGGCATCGACAATCCGGCCTCGCCCATCGGCACCGGTCCCTACAAGCTCTCGAGCTATGAGGCCGGCCTGCGCGCCACCTTCGAGAAGAACGCCGACGACTGGCGCTCCGACCGCGGCTTCGTCGACAGTGTCGAGATCATCGTGATGAACGACACCACGGCCCGCATCGCCGCCCTTTCCTCCGGCCAGGTCCATTTCATCAACAACATCGACCCGAAGACCGTGCCGCTCTTGAAGCGCGCCCCGCGCGTCGAGATCATCAGGACCTCGGGCAAGGGCTTCTACAGCTTCCTGATGCATTGCGACACCGCGCCCTTCGACAACAACGACCTGAGGCTGGCGCTGAAATATGCGGTCGACCGCCAGGCGATCCTCGACCGGGTGCTCGGCGGCTTCGGCACGCTCGGCAACGACTATCCGGTCAACGGCAACTACGCGCTGGCCCCCGAAGGCATCGAGCAGCGGGCCTATGACCCGGACAAGGCGGCCTTCCACTTCAAGAAGTCCGGCCACGACCGGCCGATCCTGCTGCGCACGTCCGACGCCGCCTTCCCCGGTGCTGCCGACGCCGCCGTGCTCTTCCAGGAAAGCGCCAAGAAGGCGGGCATCGAGATCGAAGTGCGACGCGAGCCGGAGGACGGCTACTGGACCAATGTCTGGAACGTGCAGCCCTTCTGCGCCTCCTACTGGGGCGGCCGTCCGACGCAGGATTCGCGCTACTCGACCTCCTACCTCTCGACCGCCGAGTGGAACGACACGCGCTTCAAGCGCGAGGACTTCGACAAGCTTCTGCTCCAGGCCCGCTCCGAGCTTGACGAGGCCAAGCGCAAGGAGATGTACCACACCATGGCGATGACGGTGCGCGACGAAGGCGGGCTGATCCTGCCGGTCTTCAACGACTATGTGAACGCCGCCTCGGCATCGCTCAAGGGCTTCGTCGACGACATCGGCAACGACCTTTCCAACGGCTACGTCGGCAGCCGCGTCTGGTTCGACAGCTAAGCCTTGCGACGAAAGCCGGACGCGGGCTCGCGTCCGGCACTTCCCAAGAGAACAAAAGAGATCGCTAGAACGACATGTCAGAACGCGAATTCACTGTCATCGAAAACGAATGGATCCGGCTGAAGGACGGCACCGAGCTTGCCGCCCGCATCTGGATGCCCGCCGCCGCTAAGGCCGATCCGGTTCCGGCCGTGCTCGAATACCTGCCCTATCGCAAGCAGGGCGGCACGAGCTTGCGTGACGAGTCCACCTACCCGGTCTTTGCCGCCGCCGGCATTGCCGGCGTGCGCGTCGATATCCGCGGCTCCGGCGAGAGCGAAGGCGTCATCGACGGCGAATATACGCCACGCGAGCTTTCCGACGGCTGCGAGATCGTCGAATGGATCGCCGCACAGCCCTGGTCCAACGGCAAGGTCGGCATGATGGGCATCTCCTGGGGTGGCTTCAACTGCCTGCAGGTCGCCGCCTTGAGGCCGTCGGCGCTGAAAGCCGTGATCTCCATTGCCTCCACGGTCGACCGCTACAACGACGACATCCACTACAAGAACGGCTGCCACCTCTCCGCCCAACTGTCCTGGGCCGCGACCATGCTCGGCTACCAGGCGCGCTCGCCGGATCCGGCGATCGTCGGCGACCGCTGGAAGCAGATGTGGATGGAGCGGCTGGAAAAAGAACCCTTCTTCATGGAGGAGTGGCTGGAGCACCAGCGTCGCGACGAATTCTGGCAGCACGGATCGATCTGCGAAGATTTTGACAAGGTCGGCATCCCGGCGCTGGTCATCGCCGGCTGGGCCGATGGCTACCGCAACACGCCCTTGAAAGCGGTCGAAGGCCTCGGCGACAAGGCCAAGGCACTGATCGGCCCGTGGGTGCACAAATACCCGCATTTCGCCTTCCCGAAGCCGCGCGCCGATTTCCATGGCGAGGCGATCCGCTGGTGGAACCGCTGGCTGCGCAACGAGGAAAACGGCGCCGAGAACGGGCCGCAGGTGCGCGCCTATATCCTCGACGGCCCGCGCCCGTCGCTCCGGCGTGACAGCGACCCCGGGCGCTGGGTGGCGAAAGACGCCTGGACCGCACCGGAAATGCAGCTCTTCGGCGTTTCCCATGATGGCCGGCTGACGCCGTCGGCCGGCGGCACCGGCATCGGCGAGATCTATCTCAAATCGCCACTCGATACCGGCACGGCATCCGGCGAATATTTCACGCTGAAGCCCGATGCCGAAATGGCCGGCGACCAGCGCATCGATGATGCCGGCTCGCTTGTCTTCGAGACGGCACCGCTGCTGGAAGCCGCCGACTATTTGGGCCAGCCGACGCTGACCGTCGACGTCACCTGCCAGGCGGCAACGGCCAATCTCGCCGTCCGTCTCGTCGACGTGCATCCGGATGGCAACGCCACCCGGGTCGCTTTCGGCGTGCTCAACCTGGCGCACCGCGACGGCAACGCCCAGCCGCGTGCCATGGAGCCCGGCCGCAAGACGCGGATCACGCTGGTGCTCGATGCTTGCGGCTACCGTTTCCGCACCGGAAACCGCATTCGCGTCTCGCTGTCGACCTCGTACTGGCCGCTGATCCTGCCGTCGCCCACCGACCCGGGCCTGACGATCGACACGGCAAGCCTGTCGCTGGCACTTCCGCTCCTGGGCGCCCATCGGGAAATAGCGGTCCCCGAGCCGGAGAACCCGGATCCGCTTCCGAAATATCGCGAACTCGCACGCGGCATCACCAGCCGCACCGTCGAGCGTGACATGACGCACGGCATGACCCACTACCGGATCTACGAGGACACCGGCCTCTCCCAACATCCGGAGACCGGCCTTGCCACCCAGGACATCCGCGACGAAACCTGGTCGATCGCACCCGACGATCCGCTGTCGATGATCGGAACCTCGACCTGGACCTGCGTCGCCAAGCGTGACGGCTGGTCGGTGCGCACAGTGGCAACATCGACGCTCCACTGCACCGAAAGCGAGTGGGTCACCGAGGGCGAGGTCGTCGCCTACGAGGGCGAGACGCAGATCTTCGAGAAGCACTTCAAGAAGCGGATTCCCCGCGACTTGATGTGATGGGAACGGGGCGGCGAGCTCTTGGGTGCCGCCCCCTACCCCATCCCGCATTGACATCTCGCGCCAGTCATTGTACCAATCGGTAAAGAGTTTACCGATTGGTACAATCATGCGCCATTTCTTCTCGCGTCATCAGCCTCCCATTCACATCTCTCGCGGGCTCATCGCCGGCGTCGGTGGCCTCGTGGCCATCGCCGCCGTCGGCGCGCTCACCAATCTCGTCGGCCATCCCATGTTGATGGCTCCCTTCGGGGCAAGCTGCGTGCTGATCTTCTCGGTGGCCGCCAGTCCGCTGTCGCAGCCGGCCAATGTGGTCGGCGGCCACTTCGTCGCCACCCTCGTCGGCCTGGTCCTCAGGTCAGTCTTTCCAAACGAATGGTGGGCGGTGGCGATCGCGGTCGGCGCGGCAATCGCGCTGATGGCGGCGCTGCGCATCACCCACCCGCCGGCCGGCGCCAATCCGCTTGTCGTCTTTGCAGGCGATCCCGGTTTCGAGTTCCTGCTCTTTCCAGTGCTGACCGGCTCGCTGATACTCGTTACCGTTGGCGCGCTGTTCCATCGCTTCGCCAAGGTCGAGTATCCGCTTGTGAGGAAGCCGGCATGAGCCGCGTCGTCACTGAGCGAAAGGACGTGATCGCCATGCTTGCGGAGATCTTCCGCGAGCACGGTTACGATGGCACAAGCCTCAGCCTGATCACCGAGAAGACCGGCCTCGGCAAGGGCAGCCTCTACCACTTCTTTCCCGGCGGCAAAGAAGAGATGGCCGAGGCGGTGCTCGGCGATATCTCCGCCTGGTTCCGGACCCATATCTTTGACGTGCTGCGCGGCGCGACGGACGCGGAAAAAGCGCTCGACCAGATGTTTGCCGGCGTCGACGGCTATTTTCGCCAGGGTCGTCGCCTCTGCCTGATGGGCGTGATCGCAGCGAGCGGGGCACACGACCGCTTTGCGCGCGAACTCAACAGCTACTTCTCCGACTGGCGCTCCGACCTCGCGGTCACACTCGTACGCAGCGGTACGGAGAAGGCAGAAAGCGCTGCTCTTGCCGAAGAAATCGTCGGCGGCATCCAGGGGGCGTTGATCCTCGCCCGCAGCCTCGACGACCCCAGCGTCTTCGGCCGGGTCCTCGCTCGCCTTAAGGCAAGGTGCCTGCCCGTACCGTCGTGAAGGGCGCACCATGAGGGGAAGCCGCGCCGGCGGGCCTCCCTCAGCCTCAAGTTGACAAAAATCAGATCGCCGCTCGAGCCCTCCTTGACAACCGCCTCTGCGCGCAGATATTAACCGATGAGTTAAATAACTCTACGGTTAAAGACTGGGCGCATTGGGGCGCCCATGGAGGAGGCTTCATGACAGCGGCGACCGCCAACGCAACGCGCAAGGATATCAGCCTGGAGATCGTGCGCGACTTCGAAGCGCCGGTAAGCCTCGTCTTCAAGGTCTGGTCGACGCCCGAGCACCTGTTGCGCTGGTGGGGACCGCGGGATTTCACGCCCCATTCGGTCAACGTGGACTTCCGCCCGGGCGGCGCCTGGCGCGCTTGCATCCGCTCGCCCGAAGGGCAGGACTACTGGATGAGCGGCCTCTATCGCGAAGTGCGCGAGCCCGAGAAGCTGGTATTCACCTTCGCCTGGGACGAAGACGGCCAGCCCGGCAGCGATACGCTGGTCACCGTTTCCTTTGCCGACATCGGCGGCAAGACGCGGCTTGTCTTCCAGCAAACACCATTCGAGACCGTCGAAGAGCGCGACTCGCACCAGGATGGCTGGGGCGAGTGCCTCGAGCGGCTCAGGGATTACGTCGACCATGTCTGAGATTTCGAACTTTGAAACCGAAAACGCGCCCGGTCCGAAGGCGACCCGCCGTGAATGGATCGGGCTCGCCGTGCTCGCCCTGCCCTGCATGCTCTATTCCATGGACCTGACGGTGCTGAACCTCGCGGTCCCGCAGTTGACCGAGGAACTGAAACCTTCCGCCGGTCAGCTTCTCTGGATCATCGACATCTACGGCTTCATGGTCGCAGGATCGCTGATCACCATGGGCACGCTCGGCGACCGTATCGGCCGACGGCGCCTGCTGATGATCGGCTCGATCGCCTTCGGCATCGCCTCGATCTTCGCCGCCTTCGCCTGGAACGCAGAGACTCTGATCCTCGCGCGTGCCGTGCTCGGCGTGGCGGCGGCGACGCTTGCGCCTTCCACCCTTTCGCTCATCCGCAACATGTTCCTGGATGACAGGCAACGCACTTTCGCGATCGGCGTCTGGCTTGCCAGCTTTTCCGCCGGCGGTGCCATTGGCCCCGTGGTCGGCGGCCTCATGCTGTCGCAGTTCTGGTGGGGCTCGGTCTTCCTTCTCGCGGTCCCGGTCATGGTGCTGATCCTGATCCTCGGGCCGATCCTGCTGCCGGAATTCCGGGACCCCGAGGCCGGCCGGATCGACCTCACCAGCGCCGCCCAGTCGCTTGTGGCCGTGCTTTCGGTGATCTACGGCGTAAAGCACATTGCCGAAGCCGGGCTCGACACGACCGCGGTCTTCTTCATTCTGCTTGGCGTCGCCGTCGCGATCCTGTTTGCACGGCGCCAGCTCCGCCTTGCCGACCCGCTGATCGATCTCAGGCTGTTCCGGACGCCGACATTCAGTGCCGCGCTCGGCGTCAACATCCTCGGCATGTTCGTCGGCTTTGGTGCCTTCCTGTTCGTCGCCCAGTATCTGCAGCTTGTCCTCGGGCTTTCGCCTTTCGTCGCCGGGCTCTGGTCGATGCCGACGGGCGTCGCGATGATCGTCGCCTCGATGGGAGTGCCGATGCTTGCCACGCGCATTGCCGCCTCCAATCTGATCGCCTCCGGCTTCGTGCTCGCGGCCATCGGTTTTGCGATCTGCACCCAGGTCGGCACGTCGAGCAGCCCGCTGCTCGTCACCACAGGCCTCGTCGTCCTCTGCCTCGGCTTCGCCTCGATCGGGACCTTGACGACGGACATGATCGTTGGCTCCGCGCCGCCGGAGCGCGCAGGTGCCGCCTCGGCGATCTCGGAAACCAGCTTCGAGTTCGGCGGCGCGCTCGGCATTGCGGTGCTCGGCAGCCTGCTGACATCCGCCTATCGCGGCCGGATGGACGAACTGGTGGTGACCGGGTTGCCGGAAGAAGTGATCGCGGCGGCACGGCAGACGCTGGGCGGCGCCGTCGCGGTTGCGTCCAACCTGCCCGCAGCGGATGCCGAACGGCTACTGACGGCAGCGCGCGGTGTCTTCACCCAGTCCTTCGCCTTCACCGCCTCGATCTGCGTGTTCCTGTCGCTTGCCACCGCGCTCATCGCTTTCGTACTCCTGCGCAAGGCGCGCGATGGCGATACCGGCGGCGACCCTGGGCTGCTCGACAAGGCAGCGCCATCCGGCAACGTCGGATGACACCCGCGGCGAAGGTCGCCGCGGCATCAACGCACACCGCACCCGGCAACGTCGGCCATTCGGTCGACGAACGCTGATCTACGCCTGAAATCAGGGAGGAAACCGATGAAGAAGCTCTATCGCGGCAGTTGCCATTGCAAGGCCGTCACCTTCGAAGGCCAGCTCGATCTTGCCGAGGGCATCCGCCGCTGCAACTGCTCCTTCTGCGCCAAGACGCGGATGCAGAAGTCCTTCGCTCTGCGCGAGGAATTCGAGATCACGTCAGGCAAGGACCGGCTGACGAGCTATCGAGCCGACAATTCGAGCTGGATCGAAGGCGACGTCGATCACTACTTTTGCAGCCGCTGCGGTGTCCGGCCCTTTTCGCGCGGCTACCACAAGGATTTCATCGGCCATTTCTACGCGGTCAATGTCGCCTGCCTCGATGGCGTCAGCGACGCGGAACTCGCCGAGGCGCCGATCATCTATGAAGACGGCCGCGACAACGACCACTTCAACCCGCCCGCCGACACGCGCTTCATGTAGGCGTGGCCTCCTATCACGCGACGGTCAGCGCCCGGAGCGCATCGAGCGCCCGATCGGCATCCGCTTCCGGCACGAAGATGTGGTCGTGGTAATAGGCGGCGATCACATTGGCGCTGATGCCCTCGCGCGTCAGCGCCGCCGCAACCGCCGCCGTCAACCCGACGGCTTCGAGCGCCGAGTGCACGTTGAGCGTGATGCGGCGAAGCAACGGGCCGTAGCCGAGCCCCGCCCCGTCGGCGGCGGCCCGCGTAACGACCAGCGTCAGCCCCTCGTCCTCGCGATAGGTGGCAAGCGGCTCCAGCGCCTCGTAGCGCGCCGCATCCCGATAGGCGACCGTGCAATAGACATAGGTCTGCGGAAACAGCACCGGGTTCATCGTCGCCAGGAGTTTCGCGAGATCCGTTTCTCCGGCCATGTCATTCCTCCCGTGCGCAACGCCTCTTCGCAAGAAGTGGTAGCGGATCGTCACGTTGGCGTGAAGCACGCGAACGCGATTTGACCATTGTCTTTCCCGTGAAAACATGAGGTCATCAAACGTCCGGCGTGGAAGCCGGGTGGTGGAGGAAACGATGGCGCGCAGCAAGTCGGCAAATGCTTCAGGCAGACCCTCCGTCATCCTCGCCGCTGCCTTGGCCGCGCTGCTCTGCTCGGCACCGATCGCCGCAGCCCAGGAACCGGCCGTCGTCATCCCGCCACCATCGCTCGACGAAAAATCATCCGCATCGACGGAAATCGCCGTCTTCGCCGGCGGCTGCTTCTGGGGCGTCCAGGGCGTCTTCCAGCATGTGAAAGGCGTGAGGAAAGCCGTCTCCGGCTATTCCGGCGGCATGGCGGCCACTGCCGACTACGAGACCGTGAGCGGCGGCAAGACCGGCCACGCGGAATCGGTGGAAGTGACCTTCGATCCGCGCGAAGTGAGCTATGGCCGGCTGCTGCAGGTGTTCTTCTCCGTCGCCCACAACCCGACGCAACTCAACTATCAGGGGCCCGATCACGGCACACAATATCGCTCGGCGGTCTTCACGGTGACATCGGAGCAGAAGCACATCGCCGATGGCTACATAGCCCAGCTTGGCAAATCAGGCGCCTTCCCGGCGGCAATCGTCACGGAAGTCTCGCCTTTCAAGGGCTTCTACGCCGCCGAGGATTATCACCAGGATTTCCTGACGCGAAATCCGACCCACCCCTATATCGTCTATAACGACCTGCCGAAGATCGACAACCTGAAGGCCCTCTTCCCGCAGGCCTTCCGGGCAAATCCGGTGCTGGTGTTCAAGGCGAAGAGCTAGGCCATTTCGGGAAACGGGCGACGTGGCTTTCACGCAGGCGCTGCGGCGTCTCGCAGGGGAGCGTCAGCGGGTGCCGGCAAGAACAGCGACACCCTCCGCCAGCCGCTGAAACCCTTCGCGCGCGCCTTCGCTCATGTGCCGCGCCCTGAGCCAGGCGTGGATCATCTGCGGCTCCTCGCGGAAGGTGACGTTGACGCCGGCGGCGGCAAGCCGGGCAGCGTAGATACGCGCATCGTCGCGCAAGGGATCGAAGAAGGCGCCGGTGATATAGCTCGGCGGCAAGCCGGAAAGGTCCGTTTCCGCCAAGGGCGCGGCGAAGGGATTGTCGGCCGGCGCCTTCAGGATATCACGATAGTAGCTGACATCGGCGGTCGTCAGCCCCGGCGCCTCGGCCATCTCCTCATAGGAGCCCGAGACGAGATCACCACCAAGGCCCGGATAGATCAGCACCTGGCCGACGATGCCAGTGAGGCCTTCCGCCCGGGCCTTGAGCACGATGCCCGCCGTGAGATTGCCGCCGGCGCTATCGCCGGTAACGACGACGGGACGGCCGTCGGACAGAAGCGCCTGGAGCACCGCGTAGCAATCATCGAAGGCCGCGGGCCAGACATGCTCCGGCGCCAGCCGGTAGTCGACCGACACCAGTTCGGCTTCGGCAATATCCGCAAGCTCGGCGCAGATCGCGTCATGGCTGTTAAGCGAGCCGACGACAAAGCCGCCGCCGTGGATATAGTAGATGCGGGTGTTCGTCGAAACCGTCGCCGGCCGGTAGCGCCGGACCTTGATGCGGCCGTCGACGAGCGCATCCTCGCGGGTGAGACCTTCCGGGCTCGGCGCATCGAATTCGGCGCAGAGCGCATCGTACCATTTGCGCTGCTGCTCGATCGACGCATCAACCGCATCGGCCGGATAGAACGCCTCGCAGCGGCGGTGAAAGGCGAGGATCCCCTCTTCCGTCGGCATCGGCCGCTTGGTCATCTGGTCCACGTCAATCCTCCCGCTGCTCCGCTCCGCTCGCAGCTTAGCATCGGCAATCCCGCTCCCTGTCCGAAAACCGACATAAGAGGAAAAAATCAGCGTCGATCCGCTAGCGTTTCGGCGCTTGCCAGCCGCACGCCGCACCTATTAACTCGCGCCATGGCCTTCACTTTCAGACAGTTGCAATATTTCGTCGCCGTTGCCGAACAGGGGTCGATCACCCGTGCGGCGCAGAACCTGTCGATCTCGCAATCCTCGATCACCGAGGCGATCAAGGAGCTCGAAGGCGACCTCGGCGTCGAGCTTTTCGATCGGCATCCGCGCGGCCTGTCGATCACCCATAACGGCCACCAGTTCCTGCGCCACGCGACCAAGATCCTCGCCAACGTCTCGGACGCGCGCCGCAGCTTTTCCGACAGCCGCGAGGAGACCGGCGGCAAGCTCAATCTCGGCGTCACCTCGCTCGTTGCCGGCTATGTGCTTTCCGATCTCTTGGCCCGCTATCGCCGCGCCTGCCCCGGCGTCGAGGTCAGCGCCATCGAGGACAACGGCTCCTATCTCGAACATCTGCTGATCGGCGGCGAACTCGACGTCGCCGTCATGGTCATCTCCAACCTGCGCGACCGCATGGCGCTGCAGGCGGAGATCCTCGAGACTTCGCCCTATCGCCTGTGGCTGCCGATCGGCCATCCGCTCGTCAGCGCCGATATCATCTCCGTCAGCGATATCGCCAAGGAGCCCTTGATCATGCTGACGGTGGACGAAATCGAGGAGAACACCGGCAAGCTTCTGACCGCGCTCGGCGCCCGCCCGCATGTGGCGTTCCGTACCCGCTCGGTCGAAGCGGTGCGCAGCCTGGTCGCGACCGGCGCCGGCATCGCGCTCCTTCCCGACCTCGTCTACCGCCCCTGGTCGCTGGAAGGCGACCGTATCGAAAGCCGCGACGTCTCGGGCGCCCTTCCCGTCGTCCAGGTCGGCATGGTCTGGCGCAAGGGTTCCGGCCTGCCACAATCGGCGCGCGATTTCGTCGGCATCGCCGAGGCGCTCCGAAGCGCCAGACCGCGCTAATTCCCTGGATTTATTAGCCTTCTCCCGCCACTGACCACACCCTTGGCGTGCCTCCCGACTATAGATATCGGAAAAACCGAAAGCGACATTCTGTTTAATGAATTTGCGAATACGGTGAAAGCAAGGCACGCTTCATATTGGGAACGAAGCCGCAAAACGCGGCTCAAAACTGGGAGAATTCAGATGAAGCAGATGCTCAAATCCTGCACGGCATTGACCCTGTCGCTCGGCCTTGTAGCCCCGGCATTCGCGCAGGAGCCGCTGAAGGAACTCGGCAAGGGTGAAGGCGAACTCTCCATCGTCGCCTGGGCCGGCTACATCGAGCGCGGCGAGACCGACAAGAACTACGACTGGGTCACGGATTTCGAAAAGCAGACGGGCTGCAAGGTTTCGGTCAAGACCGCCGCCACCTCCGACGAAATGGTGGCGCTGATGAACGAAGGCGGCTTCGATCTCGTCACCGCCTCGGGCGACGCCTCGCTGCGCCTCGTCGCCGGCAAGCGCGTCCAGCCGATCAACACCGACCTCATCCCCAGCTGGAAGACGATCGACGAGCGCATGCAGAATGCGCCCTGGTTCACGGTCAACGGCGTGCACTACGGCACCCCTTACGTCTGGGGCCCGAACGTCTTGATGTACAACAAGGATGCGTTCAAGGGTGAAGCACCGAAGAGCTGGAACGTCGTCTTCGAGGAAATGAACCTGCCCGACGGCAAGTCCAACAAGGGCCGCGTCCAGGCCTATGACGGCCCGATCCATGTGGCCGACGCCGCCAACTACCTGATGGCGCACAAGCCGGACCTCGGCATCAAGGACCCCTACGAGCTCAATGAAGACCAGTACAAGGCGGCCCTCGAATTGCTGCGCGGTCAGCGCAAGCTGGTCGGCCGTTACTGGCACGACGCGATGATCCAGATCGACGACTTCAAGAACGAAGGCGTCGTCGCCTCCGGTTCCTGGCCGTTCCAGGTGAACCTGATGGAAGCCGAAAAGCTGCCGATCGCATCCACCATTCCGGAAGAAGGCGTAACCGGATGGGCCGATACGACCATGCTGCATGCCGATAGCCAGCATCCGAACTGCGCCTACATGTGGATGGAACACTCGCTGTCGCCGAAGGTCCAGGGCGACGTTTCCGCCTGGTTCGGCGCCAATCCGTCGGTCGGTGCGGCCTGCAAGGGCAACGAGCTCTTGACCGACGCCGGCTGCAAGACCAACGGCTACGAGGACTTCGACAAGGTCAAGTTCTGGAAGACGCCGGTGACGAAGTGCGCAAGCCAGGGCGAATGCGTACCCTATCACCGCTGGGTCTCCGACTACATCGGCGTGATCGGCGGCCGCTGAACCGCGACCACAAAGCAAGCATTCTGCCCCTCGCCCTAGCCCTCTCCCAGCACGCGGGGAGAGGGAACGCCTCCGGCCAAGCCAACGGACCGCTTGAGGCAAAACGCCCGCCTGGTGTTCCCTTCGCCCCGCCTGCGGGGAGAAGGTGGCCGGCAGGGCAGATGAGGGCCTTACCCTCACCGCGGGGATGAGGGGCACTTCCCTTCCCCCCGCGGGGATGAGGGGCTAAACTTTCCGGAGCCATTCAATGACCACCGCCGTTCTCTTCGACAATGTTTCCCGCCACTTCGGCGCCGTGCGCGCCGTCGATGGCGTGAACCTCGAGGTTGCCGAGGGCGAATTCTTCGCCATGCTCGGCCCCTCCGGTTCGGGCAAGACCACGTGTCTGCGCCTGATGGCCGGCTTCGAGCAACCGACCGGCGGCCATATCGAAATCTTCGGCGAAACCGCCGAGGGCGTTCCGCCCTATCGCCGCAGCGTCAACACCGTCTTTCAGGATTACGCCCTCTTCCCGCATCTCTCGATCCTCGACAATGTCGCCTACGGGCTGATGGTCAAGGGTGTCGGCCGCGAGGAACGCCGCAAGGCGGCAGAAGACGCGCTCGCCATGGTCAAGCTGCCGGGCTATGGCACCCGCCGCCCCGGCCAGCTTTCCGGCGGTCAGCGCCAGCGCGTGGCGCTCGCCCGGGCGCTGGTCAACAAGCCCAAGGTGCTGCTCCTCGACGAGCCGCTCGGCGCGCTCGATCTGAAGCTGCGCGAGCAGATGCAGGAAGAATTGAAGAGCCTGCAGAAGTCGCTCGGCATCACCTTCGTCTTCGTCACCCACGACCAGGGCGAAGCGCTCTCGATGGCCGACCGCATTGCCGTCTTCAACGATGGCCGCATCCAGCAACTCGGCCGCCCGGAAGATGTCTACAAGCAGCCGAAGACGCGGTTCGTCGCCGATTTCGTCGGCTCGTCCAACGTGCTGCCGCAAAAGCTTTGCCAGCGGCTCGGCCTGAAGGCGCCCTCCGCCAGCCTGCGCCCTGAGGCGATCTCCATTTCCAAACCGTGGGACGGCGCACTCAGCCTCTCCGGAACCGTCTCGGCCCATAGTTTCCTCGGCGCTGTCAATCGCATCGTCGTCGATGTCGATGGCGCCCGCGTCGTCGTTGCCAGCCCCGCCGCGCTGACCGTGCCTGCGGTCGGCAGCCCCGTCACCATCAGCTTCGCCGCCGACGAGCTGCACCCGATGGAGGACGCATGACCGCCTTTGCCGAACCCCTCGTATTGCCCGAACGCCGCGGCCCCGCGGGCCGCCTGTCGGACTTCTTCTGGCGCCATCCGCACCTGCTGTTGACGCTGATGCTCGCGCCGCCGCTGCTCTGGCTCGGCGTCGTCTATCTCGGATCGTTGTTCGCACTACTGCTGCAGAGCTTCTTCTCGATCGACGATTTCTCGGGCCTGATCAACTACGAGTTCACGTTCGCGACCTATCGCCAGCTCCTCAGCGAGACCAATCTCGACATCATCCTGCGCACCGTGCTGATGGCCGCGACGGTCACCGTCGCCTCCGCCGTCATCGCCTTCCCGATCGCCTATTACGCGGCGCGCTATGCGCAGGGAAAATGGAAGGTGCTTTTCTATCTCGGCGTCATGCTGCCGCTCTGGTCGAGCTATCTGGTCAAGATCTACGCCTGGAAGCTGATCCTCGCCAAGGAAGGCATCCTCACCTGGATCTTCGACAAGCTGCACCTGCTCTGGCTGCTCGATGGCTGGTTGGCGCTGCCCGTCGTCGGCGGCAACTCGCTCTCCGTCAGCTACACCGGCACCTTCATCGTCTTCGTCTATGTCTGGCTGCCGTTCATGATCCTGCCGATCCAGGCGGCACTGGAGCGGGTACAGGGAAACCTGATCGAGGCCTCCTCCGACCTCGGCGGCACGCCGGCGCAGACCTTCCGCTATGTGCTCTTTCCCCTGGCGCTGCCCGGCATCGTCGCGGGTTCGATCTTCACTTTCTCGCTGACACTCGGCGATTACATCATCCCGCAGATCGTCGGCTCGTCGCGCCTCTTCATCGGCCAGGCGGTT
Source organism: Ensifer sp. 2TAB8 (assembly GCF_052115125.1). Classification (NCBI taxonomy): domain Bacteria; kingdom Pseudomonadati; phylum Pseudomonadota; class Alphaproteobacteria; order Hyphomicrobiales; family Rhizobiaceae; genus Ensifer; species Ensifer sp. 2TAB8. The sequence continues at coordinate 406,043 of NZ_JBFRGB010000002.1, forward strand.
TACGCCCAGCAGGGCACGGCCGGCAACATCCCGCTCGCCGCCGCCTTCACCGTGGTGCCGATCGTGATCATGGGCGCCTACCTCTACGTGGCCAAACGCATGGGGGCCTTCGATGCGCTCTGATCGCCTCAACCGCTCGCCAATGGGCTTGAAGATCGCGGCCGCCGCTGGCCTCGCCTTCCTGCACCTGCCGATCCTCCTGATCTTCCTCTACGCGTTTACGACTGAGGAAAAGAGCTACCAGTTCCCGCCGCCGGGGCTGACGACGCAATGGTTTGCCGTTGCCTGGAACCGGCCGGACGTCTGGGCGGCGCTGATGCTGTCAGTCAAGGTCGCCTCGATCGCAACCTCGGTCGCGCTCGTGCTCGGCACGCTCTGCGCCGCCGCGGTCAGCCAGACCCGCTTCTTCGGCCGCGAGACGATTTCGCTGCTTGTCATCCTGCCGATAGCACTTCCCGGCATTATCACCGGCATTGCGCTTCGCTCCGCCTTTTCGATGGCCGATATCCCCTTCTCCTTCTGGACCATCGTTCTCGGCCACGCGACCTTCTGCATCGTCGTTGTCTACAACAATGCGGTCGCCCGCTTCCGGCGGATTTCCGGCTCGCTGATCGAGGCCTCGATGGATCTCGGCGCCGACGGCTTCCAGACCTTCCGCTACATCATCCTGCCGAACATCGGCACGGCGCTGCTCGCCGGCGGCATGCTCGCCTTCGCGCTGTCTTTCGACGAGGTGATCGTCACGACGTTTACGGCCGGCCAGCAATCGACGCTTCCGATCTGGATGCTCGAAGAGCTGATCCGCCCGCGCCAGCGCCCGGTGACCAACGTGGTTGCCATGGTCGTGGTGCTCGTCACCTTCCTGCCGATCCTCGGCGCCTACTACCTCACCCGCGACGGCGACCAGATCGCCGGCGCCGGCAAATAACTCGACTTTCAAGGGAGAACAGACATGGACACCCAACTGCTGATCGGATCGCGCTTCGAGGCCGGCACCGAGGCCGACGAACACATCCTGAACCCGCGGACGGGCGGTAAGATCGTCGATCTGCCGGAAGCCTCGCATGCCCAGGTCGAGGCAGCCGTCGACGCTGCCGAGAGCGCCTTCACCAGCTGGTCGCAGACGACACCGGCCGAGCGCTCCAACTATCTGCTCAAGATCGCCGACGCGATCGAGAAGGAGGCTGATGGTTTCGCAGCGCTGGAAGCGCTGAACTGCGGCAAGCCGATCAATGCCGTGAAGAATGATGAGCTGCCGGCGATCGTCGACTGCTGGCGCTTCTTTGCCGGCGCCGTGCGCAACCTGCACGCCCCGACCGCGGGCGAATACCTGCCCGGCCACACATCGATGATCCGCCGCGACCCGATCGGCATCGTCGGCTCGATCGCGCCCTGGAACTATCCGCTGATGATGATGGCCTGGAAGCTGGCACCGGCGATCGCCGGCGGCAACACCGTCGTCTTCAAGCCTTCCGAGCAGACGCCGCTGACGGCGCTGAAGCTCGCCCGCATGCTCGCCGACATCCTGCCGGAAGGCGTCGTTAACGTCATCACCGGCCGTGGCGAGACCGTCGGCAATGCGCTGATCAACCATCCGAAGATCTCGATGGTCTCGATCACCGGCGACATCGCAACCGGCAAGAAAGTGCTGGCGGCCGCCGCCAAGACCGTCAAGCGCACCCATCTGGAACTCGGCGGCAAGGCCCCCGTCATCGTCTATGACGACGCCGACCTCGAAGCGGTGGTCAACGGCATCCGCACCTTCGGCTACTACAATGCCGGCCAGGACTGCACCGCCGCCTGCCGCATCTATGCCGAAGCGGGCATCTACGAGAAGCTGGTCGCCGACCTCACCTCCGCCGTCTCGACCATCCGCTACAATCTCGCCGACGACACGGAAAACGAGATCGGCCCGCTGATCTCGCGCCGCCAGCGCGACCGTGTCGCAAGTTTCGTCGAGCGCGCCGCCGACCAGAAACACATTGAGATCACCACCGGCGGCAGTGCCGGCAGCTCGGACGGCTTTTTCTTCCAGCCGACCGTGGTCGCCGGTGCGACCCAGGAAGACGAGATCGTCCGGCGCGAGGTCTTCGGCCCCGTCGTCTCCGTCACCCGCTTCACCGGCAACGACGATGCGGTCGCCTGGGCCAACGACAGCGATTACGGTCTCGCCTCCTCGGTCTGGACCAAGGATATCTCCAGGGCGATGAAGGCGGCTTCTCGCCTGCAATACGGCTGCACCTGGATCAACACCCACTTCATGCTGACCAACGAGATGCCGCATGGCGGCGTCAAGCAGTCGGGCTACGGCAAGGACATGTCGGTCTATGCGCTCGAGGACTACACCGCCGTTCGCCACATCATGATCAACCACGGCTGAGGCTCACCGCCCGGCCCCGGACAACGCATGCAAACGAACAACAAACGGGAGGAGTTTGCGATGTACCGTCGTCAATTGCTTGTTGCTGCAGGCGCGCTCGGCTTGGGCGCCCTTGTGCTGACGCCAGCGGCCTTTGCCGCCGACGCGGCGCCGGACGTGGTCGCGGCCTATGTCGCGGCCTGGAACGCTCATGACTCGGCCAAGGCCGCATCCTATTTCGCCGACGACGTCAGCTACTACGACGCCTCGGTCGGCAAGCCGGTCACTGGCAAGGATGCCGCCAAGACCGGCGTCATCGACAACTTCCTGAACGCGGTGCCCGACGCGGTCTGGGCCATGAAGGGCGACCCCATCGCTAGCGGCGACAAGGTGTCCTTCGAGTGGGAATTCTCCGGCACCAATTCCGGAGCCTGGGCCGATGGTACGGCCGCGACCAACAAGAGCTTCAAGTTCACCGGCGCCTCGGTCTTCACCGTCAAGGATGGCAAGATCGCTGCCCAGAACGACTATTACGACGCCCTCGGCTTCTACAAGCAGCTCGGGTTGATGTAACGGGCGGTGCCTCGCCCTGCGCTTCGAAAGCCGCAGGCTCCAGCCTGCGGCTTCCTGCCGCTTTTGTCCGCAAATCATGACTTCAAAACTCATAAATGACTTGCGTCGATAGAAATCTTGAGTAACACGATCACCTTATGAGTTTCTGACCGCGCTCAGAAGGTGTCGCATGCTGGCAGGACGGCGTAGTTTCACGGCTGTATTTCCGATCGGGCGCGCCCGCGTGCGAGTGGCATCATGACGGCCATTGCCTGCGAACCGGTTGTCGAGATCGGCGGCCCCAAGGCCCTGTCGGCCGCCTTCGCCGGCACCCATGCCTGGTGCAACGAGAAGATGGTGCTCTCGGACGAGCTTTCCGATGGCATGGCGCTACCCGACTTCTTTTCCTCCGGTGCCTTCGGCCACGCGCTCGATATCTACATGGCGAAATCCGGCGCCAGCGACCGGCGCGCCGTCGCCTCCATGTGGTCGCTCTATTATTTCTCGGCCCTCACTATCCCCTATCTGGTGGCGCGTGTGCTCGACCATCAGGTGCTTCCCGTCACCTTCGACCAGATGAAAGTGGCGCTCGGCGAAGACGGCCTTCCCCGAACCTTCGGCGTGGCGACATCGGGCGACTGGCAGCAGGCTGACGATACCGACGTGTTCGCAACGCTTGGCCCGCCGATGCACGGGCACCTGCGCGAGGTCGTCGGCTACCTCAAGTCCGTAGGTGGCATCGCCCCGAAGCTCGCCTGGAACAACGCGCTCGTCTATATCGACTATGCGCTACGGGCCTCCGGCATCGAGCCGCTGAACGCCCAGGCCGACGCGCTGATCGGCAGCAAGTCCCTGCCGGACGGCACGCCCAACCCCTTCTTCGATTGCCTTCGCCACGAAGAAGAAGACGGCGCCCGTGTCTGCCGCCGCAAGATCTGCTGCCTGCGCTATCTGCTGCCCGGTATCCCGAGCTGCGGCAGCCTCTGCGCCCTCCCCAGCCAAAGGAACCAATAGGTTTTGTCGTCCCGCCGCCCCTTCCAGGCCGCCATTCGGCTGACGCTCGCTCTCGTTGTCGCGCTGCTCTTCGCCTTTTCTGCCCGCGCCGAAGGCAACTGGCCGATGACCGTCACCGATGCGGTGGGCCGTGAGGTGACGATCCCGGCAAGGCCGAAGGCAATCCTGCTTGGAAGCGGCTTCAACCTTGTCGCTTTGTCGCTGATCCATCCCGATCCCGTCAGCCTGCTCGCCGGCTGGTCCGGCGACATGAAGGGTGACAATCCCGAGATCTATGAGGCCTTCCGGCGGAAATTCCCTGATATCGCCGACGTGCCGCAGATCGACGACGGAACCGGCCCCGGCCTTTCCTTCGAAACGCTGCTGACGCTGAAAGCCGACCTCGGCATCCTCGCCAACTGGCAGGCCGATACCGAGCCGGGCAAGCGCGCGATCGACTATCTGACCGGCATCGGCGTGCCGGTGGTGGTCGTCGATTTCAACAACGACCCGCTGACGAGCACGCCGCGCATGATGCGCCTGCTTGGCAGGATCCTCGAACGGGACGAGCAGGCCGACGCCTTTGCCCGGTTCTACGAGGACAGGCTGGCGCTGATCCAGGCCCGCATTGCCGCCAAGCCGGAGCCCCGTCCGCTGGTGCTGATGGATGCCTTCCCCCAGGCAGACCGTTGCTGCTGGGCCTACGGCACCGGCGGTCTCGGCGAATTCCTGACGATCGCCGGCGGCCGCAACATCGCCGAAGGCGTGCTGCCGCGCCCCGGCGGCACGGTCAATGCCGAAGCGGTCATGGCCGCCAACCCCGATATCTACATCGCCACCTCCTCGCCCGGCGGCAAATACGGCACGCTCTCGATCGGGCCCGGTGTCAGCCAGGACGAAGCGCGCCAGACGCTCGCCCGCACCATCGAGGCGCCCGCGCTCACGAGCATGCGCGCCGTTGAGGAAAAGCAGGTCCATGGACTCTGGAACTTCTTCAACGCCATCCCACTCAACATCGTCGCCGCAGAAGCCTTCGCCACCTGGATCCGGCCGGATCTCTTTGGTGATCTCGATCCGAAGAAGAGCCTTGACGAAATCAACACCCGTTTCGCAGCGGTCCCGTTCGAAGGCACCTACTGGGTAGACCTTAAGCCGGCGGAGTAGCTCTCCTTCCTCACTTGACCTGTGTCCGTCCCTGGTCGGCCGGGATAGCCACCCGATGCTTATCGTCGCGTGTTGTCTGCCGCAAGACGCACTATATAAGTGTCGTCACGGCCTTGTTCTAAGAGGGCAAGGACCGTCTAACGCTTTGATCGGCTGCATGGTTTCCCTCTTGCATCGAATCCGATTCAAGGAATGATGCGGTGAGGAGGATCTGGATGCTTTGGTTGATTGCGTTACCGCTGGGTCTTGTCGTTGTGTATCTGACAGCGCGCTTCAGCCGTTTTCGCCAATGGGCGGAACCGATCCTCTCGGTCGCCGTAGCGGTCGGCCTGCTCGTCGCCTTCATCATCTGGTTCAGCGATCGCGACGGCCGCAAACCCGTAGCACCGGAGCCGGCGCAGACGACGCAACCCGCGGGCCTCACCGCTGCCGACATCGCGTTGGAAGGGCTAACCTTTGAGCAAAGCCAGCCGGAACGAAGCTTCCGCCTGCGTGGCACGGTGACGAACAGGGGCCAGACTCTGCTCGAATATTTCCGGCTTTCGGTCACGCTGGAAGATTGCCCTGACGATGCCTGCCAGGCGATCGGCGACGACGCGGCCCTCATCCTCGCCCGGGTGCCGGCCGGCCAGAGCCGGCCGTTCGAAACTTTCCTCACCTTTCCGAACCGCGAGGGCCAGAGCCTGACGGCCCCAAAATGGACGACCAATATCGTCGAGGTTCGCGGCACAAACCGGTGAACAGCGTGCGCAGTGCCCGGAATGCGACACAATTCCGGCGGAAACCCGCTTCAAAGTTTATCAGGAATCGCTTGTGAACAGCGCGCGCTCGGCGATTCGACAGGAGAGTGGGATATTCTAGGCGGCGTGCGGACGGCGTAGGGCTTCGACGAAAGCAACCGTCGTCGTCACCTCGGCGAATTCGGCGCGCAAGGTCGCGACATGGGCTCGGTGGACGTCCCGTGCCGGGATTTCCGTTCCATCTCCATCCGGCTGATCGAAGCAATCGCATGCATCCTCGACGAGGATCATGCGGTAACCGAGATTGGCGCCGACGCGCACCGAGGTGGAGACACACATGTCGGTGGAAATGCCGAATGCAACGACTGTATCGACGCCGAGACGACGCAGCCTTAGGTCGAGGTCGGTGCCGATGAACGCTGCGTTGACGCTTTTGGTGACGAGTGGCTCGCCGGCCTGCGGCTCGAAACCGGGCCGGAAGGCGTTGCCGGATGCACCGGGGGCGAGTGTCGAGCCCGGCATGACGCTATCATGGCGTACGTGGATCACCGGCCGGCCTGCGGCGCGCCAGGCGGCAAGCAAAGCGAGACCATTCCGGTCGATATCGGCATTCCATCGGCGTGGCCAGGGGGCGCTGTCGAAAGCCTGCTGCATGTCGATCGGCAGCAGCACGGCATTGTCGGGCACTACGGGTAATTTCATGGCAAGGCTCCTTCGTTGCGAGAAGGAAGCTATCTGTCCTATCGTCCGGTTTCACTGGACAAGATGGCGCCAGACCGGACAAATGTCCGGTCTTCGCACGAAAGGAGATACAATTTGACGGAACTCGACGACAAGGATCGGCTGCTGCTGGCAGCGCTTCGCCAGGATTCTCGCCAGAGCCTGGTGGCGCTCGCCCGACATGCCGGCCTCTCGCGCAGCGGCGTGCACGAGCGCCTGCGGCGCCTCGAAGCCAAAGGCGTCGTCGCCGGCTACACGATCCGTCTCGGCGTCGAGGACAAGAACCCGACGGTCAGGGCCCTGGTCGCCATCACGTTCCAGTCCAGCAAGAATTGCGATCACATCGTGCCGCATCTTTCCGCCATGCCGCCAGTGGTCACCTGCTGGTCGCTCGCCGGGTCCACCGACCTGATGGTGCTCGTCGAATGCGCATCCAATGGCGATCTCGACACGATCCGCCGGCAGATTTCCCTGATCCCGGGCATCGCCACCGTGCAGACGCATGTGGCGCTCCGGACGCATTTCGATCGAAGAGATTAGGTGGGCCGGCCTTGGCCGATCCCACACATTTGAGGCCCTGCTTCAGGCCGGCCGGCTGATCTCGTCGAGATACCAATGGATGTAGCGCAGTTCGTTGTGCTCCATCGGCGCGATCGGCCCCGGCACGAAATAGTGCGAGCGCACGCCGCGGGCGGTATGTTCGATGATCGCCTTGTCTTCCTCGGTCGTCACCTTCCACAGCCACGTCAGCCTTTCCAGATCGTAGTCGCGCCCCTCCTCGGCGTTACCGTCGACGAGCCAGATCAGCTCCATCTCCGAGGTCTCCGCCGTCTTGGGCACGAAGCGGTAGATCATGCCGTGATCGGGATAGCAGACGAGGAAGGTGGTACCGCCGAGGTGGATGGAGGTGACGCCGCCGTCGAAATCGCTGAAGCGCCCCATCAGCGTGCTCAGCGCCTGGCCGTCCTTGCTGCCGGTCTTGGCGCCGTCATAGAGCGGATAACGGAAGGCATGCACCGCCTCCTTGCCGCCGGCAGACGTCTGCCAGTGGTTGCCGGAACCGACCTCGATGCCCAGTTCGCAAGTGCGCGCCTCCATCCGGGCGTTCAGCTCCTCGATCATGTGCAACGGCTGTTCCAGCGCATGTGTCTCGGAATATTCCGGATGCGCCGGGCCGCAGTGGTAGCACTCCACATAGTTCTCGACGGCGAGCTTCCAGTTGGCGTCAACCGGATAGGACTGGCGATGGGCGATTTTCGCCGATCCCCAGCCGTACTGCCCGCAGGTCGCGTGCAGCAGATGCTCGACCTCGGAGAAATCGAGCGACTCGTCGGCAAAGGAGATGAAGATCAGCCCTTCGGTGACGCGCACATGGAGCTTCTTCAGCCCGTGGTCTTCGCGCCTGAAATCCTTGGGCATCAGCCTTGCCGCCTTCAGCGCCCCGTCATTGCCATAGGTCCAGGCGTGATAGGGGCAGACGAAAGCACGGGCGTTGCCCTTGTCCTTGGTGCAGACCTCAGCGCCGCGATGACGGCAGACATTGAGCATCGCGTGGATCTCGCCGTTCGCCGTGCGGGTGACGATCACCTGCTCTGATGCCATGCGAAAGACCTCGAAGTCATTGGCATTCGGGATCGCACTCTCATGGGCGACGCAGTGCCAATGGCGGCGGAAGACCCGCTCGAGATCACGTTCGTAGATCTCCGGATCGAGATAGAAGGCGCGGGCAAGCCCATGACCGGCGCGATGGGCTGCGACCAGCTGGTCGATACGGTCGCCGGTGACAGTTGTGGTCTTGAGCTCCGATACGAGCATGGGCTGAACTCCAACAGTGGACCGGAAGGACCGCGTTCCGGCGCGCGTGTATTTCATTTTGACGCAAGGGGCTCGCCACGCGTCTCCTTCTCCCGGTCAAAACGGGGAGAAGCAGGCCGGATGAGAGGCGCTCCCCCTCGCATCAGGGCCAGCCCAAACGCGTGTGTCTCCATCCCCAGGCACACGTCACCAGCCGCGAACTTCGGTCGACACCTCAGCCCGTCGCATTTCCTTGCAATCTGTAGGGAACGAGCGACCATGTCCGGCCGCCCGCAACACCCGTCCCGCGACCGGGACGGAGCCTTCAGCAGAAGATCTGAAACTTCTCCCGGATCATCCGGTCGATCTCAGGCGCGATCACCGAAGGGGCCGCCTCCGCCAGAATGCGRTTTTTCTTCTCGATCGCCTTGGCCACCAGGTCCGGACGGCCGATCTCGACCCATTCCTTCGGGCTCGTGCGGTCGGCGACTGCCGGATAGATGTACTCGGTCTGCATCAGCCCCAGCGTCTGCGGATGGCCGAGATAGTGGCCAGGGCCCTCGAGGCAGACCGAGCGCATGGTCTCGAGCGAGACCGAATCCTCGGTGACATCGATGCCACGGATGCAGCGCTGCACCTGGCCCAGCAGATCGTCGCCGAGCACCAGCGATTCCAGGCAGAAGCCGAGCAGCGAGGCATGCATGCCGACGGCCTCGTAAACCATGTTGAGGCCGGAAAGCCCGGCCATGACGTTGGAGATCGCCTGCTCCCAGCCGGCCTGCATATCCGGCAGCTTGGCATCGGCGATACCGGCCGCCGCGCCACCCGGCAGGCGATAGAACTGGTGCATCTGCGCGCAGCCGGCCGTCAGCAACGCCTGTTCACCGGAGCCGCCGGACATTGCGCCTGTGCGCAGATCCGAGACGAATGGCCAGGTGCCGAAGACCGCCGGATGCCCCGGCGCCATGGCATTGACATAGACGACACCCGCCAGGCACTCAGCAACCGCCTGCACGATCGCGGTCGCGAGCGGCGCCGGCGCGGTGGCGCCCGCCTGACCCGCCGAGAGAAGCAGGATCGGCATGCCGGCGCGGATACACTTCTCCATGGTGATGCAGCTTTCCTCCGCGAACTTCATCGGCGGAACGACGAAGCAGTTCGAGTTGGAGACAAACGGCCGCGCCCGCCATTTGTCCTCGCCGCCGGCGATCATGTGGATGAGATCGAAGCAGCCATCGACATGCGAGGGATCGGAAAAGCTGGTGCCGACATGTTTGGTTGTGCCAGCGCAGCAGGCATAGAGCGTGTTGACGTCCATCAGGAAATTGTCGGCCACATCGCGGCAGACCATGGCACGCTGGAAGAAGTGCACGTTGTCGAGATGGTGGACGAGCTGCGCGGCATTGAGCAGGTCCTTGGAGGTCGACTCGCGGTATTCACGTTTCTCGACATCGACGATGTGTACCGCGGCTCCGGCGGTGCCGTAATAGACGCGAGTGCCCGAGAGCTCGAGATCCTGTTTCGGATCGCGGGCATGAAGCGTGATGTCGCGCGCGGCGATCGCAAGCATGTCTTCGACCAGTGCTCGGGGAAAGCGGATGCGTCCGTCATCGCCGAGGATCGCGCCGGCGCCGGTCATGATCTCGACACCCGATTTCGGCGCATTGGCAAGGCCGATCTGCTCCAGCGCATCGAGTGCTGCCTCGTGGATGCGCTTCACATTGGCGTCGCTCAACGGCTTGTATTGCCCGCCGGAAAGCCCAGGGCGTACCGGCCGGATGTTTTCGGCCAAGGGAGCCGCGCGCAGCGCCACCCGCGCCGCCCGCCCGCCGGACCGTCTCGAAGCCGCAACTGCACAATCATCAGCCATCATCATCTCCCAATGGGGCGCATGCCCCTGATTCCTGCCGTGCGGCGCTGCCCCACATCCGCGCGGTGAGAGATTGCCCCTCATCCGCCTGCCGGCACCTTCTCCCCGTCTGGACGGGGAGAAGGGACTTGTGGCGCCCGCTCGTTCCTCTCCTCAGCGTTCATGAGGATGAGGATTAGCTGGCCTTCTGCACCGCCTCGTTCTTCCACCGCCCCTCACTCCAACCTCTCTCCGCGTGTGGTGAGAGGGAATGACCCGGGGCCGCGTCTCCCTTCTCCCCGCCTGCGGGGAGAAGGTGCCGGCAGGCGGATGAGGGGCTCTAGCCTTTCCGCGCGGATGAGGGACGAGCCCAACCGCCTGCCCTAAATCCGCACCCGCTCCGCCCTTGGGTCGTACATAGGCTTCAGCGACGCCTCGGCCTTCACCCGCGTGCCGGCGATCTCGATCTCGAAGCTTGATCCGAGCACGTCGTCGGCGCTCTCGCCTTCCGACGGCACGTAGCCAAGCCCGATCGCGCCGCCGAGGTGATGGCCGTAATTGCCCGACGTGATCGTGCCGACGATCTTGCCGTCGCGAACGATCGCCTCGTTGTGGAAGAGCAGTGGCTCGGGATCGGAAAGCCGGAACTGCACCAGCCGGCGCGATAGCCCGCGATTGTGCTTGGCAAGCACCGCCTCGCGGCCGATGAAGTCGCCCTTGTCGGCTTTGACCGCAAAGCCGAGCCCGGCTTCGAGCACATGGTCCTCGTCGGTGATGTCGTGGCCGAAATGGCGGAAGGCCTTTTCGATGCGGCAACTGTCGAGCGTGTGGATGCCGCAGAGCTTCAGGCCCAGCCCCTCGCCCGCCGCCTCCAGCGCCTCGAACACATGCGCGGTCTGGTCGGTCGGGACATAGAGCTCCCAGCCGAGTTCGCCGACATAGGTGACGCGGTGGGCGCGGGCGAGCCCCATGCCGACCTCGATCTCGCGGGCCGTGCCGAAAGGATGAGCGGCATTGGAGAAATCGTTGGGGCTGACCTTCTGCATGAGCTCCCGCGCCTTCGGCCCCATGACGCAAAGCACGCTTTCGCCGGCGCCGACATCGGTGATGACAACGAACTCGTCGGTCAGATGCTTGCGCAGCCAGGCAAGGTCGCGCTGCAAGGTGGCGCCGGGCACCACCAGCAGGAAGGCGGTTTCCGAAAGACGGGTCACCGTCAGGTCGCTCTCGATGCCGCCGCGCCCGTTCAGCATCTGGGTATAGACGATGCGGCCGGGCTCGACGTTCATCTCGTTGGCGCAGAGCTTCTGCAGGAAGGAAAGCGCGTCGCGCCCCTCGACCCGGATCTTGCCGAAGGAGGTCATGTCGAACAGGCCGACGCCGTTGCGCACAGCCAGATGCTCCGCTTTCTGGTTTTCAAACCAGTTCTGCCGCTTCCAGGAATAGCGGTATTCGCGCTCCTGGCCCTCGTTCGCAAACCAGTTGGCGCGCTCCCATCCCGCCACTTCGCCGAAGACCGCGCCGCGGGCTTTCAGATGCTCGTGCAGCGGCGAGCGGCGCACACCGCGGGCCGTCGCCATCTGGCGATAGGGGAAATGGTCGGCATAGAGCAAACCGAGCGTTTCAGAGACGCGGTCTTTCAGGTAGGCGCGGTTCTTCTGGAACGGCTGCGCCCGGCGGATATCCACCTCCCAGAGATCGAAGGGCGGCTCGCCGTCGTTCATCCATTGCGCGAGCGCCATGCCGGCCCCGCCCGAGGAAACGATGCCGATCGAGTTGTAGCCGGCCGCCACCCAATAGCCTTTCACCTCCGGCGCCTCGCCGAGATAGTAGCGGTCGTCGGGCGTAAAGCTCTCAGGCCCGTTGAAGAAGGTGTGGATGCCGGCCGTCTCCAGCATCGGCATGCGGTTGACCGCCATTTCGAGGATCGGCGCGAAGTGGTCGAAATCGTCGGGCAGCTGGTCGAAGCAGAAATCTTCGCGGATGCCATCCATGCCCCAGGGCTTGGCTTTCAGTTCGAAGGCGCCGATCAGCATCTTGCCGGCGTCCTCCTTGTAGTAGGTGCACTCATCGGGCACGCGCAGCACCGGCAGGCGCGTGAGGTTCGGGATCGCCTCGGTGACGATGTAGAAATGCTCGCAGGCATGCAACGGCACCGTGACGCCCGATTGCCGCGCGAATTCCCGGCCCCACATGCCGGCGCAATTGACGACATGCTCGGTCTCGATCGTGTAGGTCTCACCGTTCTGTTCGCAGGTGACGCCGGTCACCCGGCCGTCCTTCTTCAAAACAGAGGTCACCTTCACGCCTTCGATGATCGTTGCGCCGTTCTGGCGCGCGCCCTTGGCCAGCGCCATGGCGATGTTGGCCGGGTCGCACTGGCCGTCGAGCGGCAAATGCACCGCCGCTTTCACGTCCGAGGTGTTGAGGTGCGGATACATCGCCTTCACTTCGTCAGGCGTGATCTCGCGCACGTCGACATTGAAAGCCCGCGCAAGCGAGGCCTGGCGGTAGATCTCCTCCTTGCGCTCCTCGGTCAGCGCCACGGTGATCGAGCCGTTCTGGCGCATGCCGGTGGAAATGCCGGTCTCGGCCTCGAGCTTGACGTAGAGGTCGGCCGAATATTTCGCGAGCCGCGTCATGTTCTGCGAGGCGCGCAGCTGACCGATGAGCCCGGCCGCATGCCAGGTGGTGCCCGACGTCAGTTGCTTGCGCTCCAACAGCACCACGTCGGTCCAGCCGAGCTTGGCGAGGTGATAGGCGACCGAACAGCCGGAGACGCCACCGCCGATGATGACCGCGCGGGCTTTCGAGGGAATGGGCTTGGTCATGCACGCAGTCTTTCGTTGGAGGGATCCCAGAGCGGCTGGTCCGCTTCAACCGTAGCCTTGAAGCGATCGCCGAAGATCTCGACCTCGATTTCCGTGCCGGGCACGGCGAGATCGGCGCGCAGCATGCCGAGTGCAATCGACTTGCCGACGCGGTGGCCCCAGTTGCCCGAGGTCGTTTCGCCGACCACCTGACCGTCGGACCAGAGCGTCGACATGTAGGGTGCGTCGCAACCGTCTGCGGCGACCGTCAACGTCACGAAGCGCTTGGAAACGCCCTGCTGCTTCTCGCGCTCCAGCGCCACCTTGCCCTTGAAGCCAGGCTTGCCCCAATCGACGAAGCGCTCCAGCCCGCCCTGCAGGATGGTGTAGTCGGTCGAAAGGTCGCCCTTCCAGGCGCGGTAGCCCTTCTCGATGCGCAGGCTATCGAGCGCTTCCATGCCGAAGGGCTTCAACCCGTGCTTCTGCCCGGCCGCCCAGACGGCGTCGAATATGACGGCGGTATCCTCGACCTTGGTGTGGATCTCCCAGCCGAGTTCTCCGGCGAAGGAGACGCGCACCAGCTGGCAGTAGCGCCCTGCGATCTGCGCCGTCTGATGCGTCAGCCAGCCCTTGGTCAGATCGGCGTCGCTGACTTCAGTGAGGATTGCGCGCGATTTCGGCCCGGTGAGGATCTGGCAGGAGAAGGATTTGGTGACATCGTCGATGGTGAAGGCGGCATCGGCGGGCCGGTGCTTCGTCAGCCATTCGAAATCATGCCACTGCGCCGTCGCGGCGGTGATCAGGAAGAAGAAGTCATCGTCGAGCATCATCACCGACATCTCGGTGACGATCCGGCCCTTGTCGTCGGCAAAATAGGCAAGGCCGATGCGCCCGGGCTTCGGCACCCGGCCGGTGATGAGACCCGAAAGCCAGGCCGTCGCGCCCTCGCCCTTCACCCGGAAGCGCGAGAAGCCCGGCAGGTCGAGAATGCCGGCGGCATCGCGCACGGCCAGGCACTCTTCCTCGATGCGTTTCGCCCATGGCCCTTCGCGGCCCCAGGTCTGCGTCGCCTCTTCGGAGGTGTCGTCGCCTGACTTGGCGTACCACATCGCCCGTTCCCAACCGTTATAGGGCTTGAACTGGGCGCCGAGGGCGGCGATCCGGTCGTGGATCGGCGACAGCTTGCGGTCGCGCCCGGCCGCCCAATAATGCTTCGGAAAATGCATCGCATATTCGTGGCCATAGATCTCCATGCCCTTGGCGATGCAGTAGTCCTGATCGGTGTAGTCGGTGTAGCGCCGGGGATCGCAGGACCACATGTCCCACTCGGTCTGGCCCTCGGTGATCCATTCGGCGAGCACCTTGCCGGCGCCGCCGGCCTGGCAGATGCCGAAGGTGAAGACGCAGGCCTCAAATGCGTTCGGCACGCCCGGCATCGGGCCGATCAGCGGGTTGCCGTCGGGCGCATAGGGGATCGGGCCGTTGATGATGCGCGAGAGGCCGGCGGTGCCGAGGATCGGCACACGCTCCACGGCATCGTTCAGGTACCATTCCAGCCGGTCGAGATCGTCCGGGAAGAGCTGGAAGGAAAAATCCTCCGGCATCGGGTCGTCAGGCGTTACCCAATGGGCGCGGCAATTGCGCTCGTACGGCCCGAGGTTCATCCCGTTCTTCTCCTGGCGGAGATAGTAGGAGCTGTCGACGTCACGGAGCAGAGGAAGTTTGTGGCCGGCCTCCTTCGACCAGGCGGCAAGCTCCGGGATCTCGTCGAACAGGATGTACTGGTGGCTCATTACCATCATCGGCACGTCGCGGCCGAACATCTTGCCGACTTCGCGGGCATAATAGCCGGCAGCGTTGACGACATATTCGCAGCGGATCTCGCCCTGCGGCGTGGAGATCACCCATTCGTCGTTTTCGCGGCGCGCGCCCGTGACCGGACAGAAGCGGATGATCTTCGCGCCCATGTCGCGCGCGCCCTTGGCAAGCGCCTGCGTCAGCTGTGCCGGGTCAATGTCGCCGTCATAGGGATCGTAGAGCGCGCCGGTCAGTTCGTGCGTTTCGAGAAAGGGATAGCGGGCGCGCATCTCGTCGGGCGAGAGGATATCGAGATCCATACCCTGATAGCGGCCCATGCCCACGACGCGCTTGAACTCCTGCAGCCTTTCTTTCGAGTGGCCGAGCCGGATCGAACCGGTGACATGATAGTTCATCGGATAATCGACGAGCGCGCCGAGATCGCGATAGAGCGAGGCCGAATAGCGCTGCATGTTCATGATCGACCAGGAGGACGAGAAGGTCGGCACGTTGCCGGCCGCATGCCAGGTCGAGCCTGCCGTCAGCTCGTTCTTTTCCAGAAGCACGCAATCGGTCCAGCCCGCCTTCGCGAGATGGTAGAGCGAGGAAGCGCCGATCGCTCCCCCACCGATGATCACGACCCGTGCGTGCGACGGCAAATTCGACATCAACTGTTCCCTCGTTTTGGCCGAATTCTTGCCGGTGAAGCGCGGCGCCATCAAGCGACAGAAACAGGCTTTATTGATCGATGAATTCGATTAGATTGAGGGACAAGCAACAGGAGCCTACGGCATGCAGGTTGAACTGATCGAAACCTTTCTCGACCTGATGGAGAGCCGCTCCTTCAACCGCACCGCCGAGCGGCTGAACATCACCCAATCGACCGTCTCGCACCGGGTGAAGGCACYGGAAGCCCAGTTCAACCGCAAGCTCTTCACCCGCAACAAGGGCGGCACCGTGCCGACCGCTGCCGGGCTGCGTTTCCTAGATTATGCGAAAGCCCTGCAAAACCAATGGCATGAGGCAACGCGCGCGGTCACCAATGCCGGGGCGCTGGAGCGTTCCATGCGGCTCGGCATCCAGCATGATCTGGCCGAGGCTTTTGCGGGGGAATGGATGGCGGCGATCCGCCGGGACATGCCCGGCATCGAGGTCTATATGGAGGCCGATTACTCCAACCAGATGAACCGCGATCTCGGCGCCGGCGACCTCGATCTGGCGATCCTCTATACGCCCCACTATCTGCCTGACCTTTACTACGAACGGATCGGCGATCTGCATTACGTGCTGGTCAGCACCGAGGCCCGCGACCTCGCAGATGTACGCTCCGAAAACTACATCCGCTCGAGCTATTCGCCGACCTTCGACCGCGCGCACCGGCTTGCCTTGCCGCATCTCTCCGCTGCGCTCGTCTCGGCCGGCCAGAACATGGCGATCACCCGGGTTCTCGCGGCCCTCGGCGGCTCGGCCTATGTGACCGCCGCCACGGCGGAGCGGCTGGCTGCAGACGGATTTGCCGCCCGCGTTCACGATGCGCCGGTGATCCCGCAGACGGTCTATGCCGCAACCAGCCTGCGCACCCGTCACGCCCACCAGCACCGCAAGATCATCGCCGCCATGGGCGAACTGCTCGCCACGCTGCCGGTGCCAAATACAGAGAGCGCCTAGATCAATGTCGAGCTGTTACGCCATGCGGCGCTGGATCAGCCGCTGCAGGACCATCAGGATGGAGACGATCGCGAGGTAATAGATCAACGCCGCCGAATACCATTCGACGAAGCGGAAGCTTGATGCGATCGCGTCGTTGACGACCGCCATGATCTCGCGCATTGAAATCACATAGGCAAGCGAGGTCAGCTTGATCAGGTTGATGAATTCGTTGACCAGCACCGGCATGACGATCCTGAGCGCCTGCGGCAGGATCACGAGAAAGAACGTCTGCCAGCGATTGAGGCCGAGCGCGCGGGCGGCGTCCGTCTGCCCCTGGCCGATTGCCGAAAGCGCCCCGCGCATCGCCTCCGCCATGTAGGCCGCCGTCACCAGAGTAAACGCGATGAAGGCGGCGACGAAGGGCGTGTACCAGGGCGCCCGCGTCAGCCCGGGGAAGAGCTGCGGCGCGCCGTTCCAGACGATCAGGAGCACGAGGATCAGAGGCGCCGAGCGAAACAGCCAGACATAGAGCTGCGCTGCCGTACGCCGCACCGCCGCCACCGAATTCAGCGCGACGGCAAGCGGCAGGCAGAGTAGGAACGACGCCGCCTGCACCAGGATCGAAAGCAGGATGGCGATGCCTGCCCCCTGCAGCATGACGGGCATGGTCAGGGCATCGAGAAACAGTTTGGTGTCGAAGTTCATGCCCTGCCCCCTTTTTGATCAGGAGTCGTAATCGACGTCGAAGAGCGACGGATCGAGGCCGTATTTCTTGGCGAGATCACCGAAGAAGCCCTTTTCCTTGAGCGCCTTCAGCCCCGCTTTGACCGCGACTGCATCACCGCCGTCGCGGCGGCTGTAGATGCCGTACTTGAAATCCGAGGCCCAGATGTAAGGAAGCTGAAGCGTGCCGTCGGAGCGCGAGGCGCGATAGGCGCCCTCGGCCTCTTCCGTCACCGTCGCATCGACGCGACCGACGAGAACCTGCTGATAGGCCGCCTGCTGTGTCGGGTATTCCTGCACCTCGACCGGCGGCAGGCCCTTGGCGGCGAGTGCCTCGTTCAGCGGCCCGATCCGCTCTTCCTTGTAGTAGGCGCCGGCTTCGAGCGCGATGACCTTGCCGCTCAGGTCCTCCGGCACCTTGATCGTATCGCGGCCCGCCTTGGTGACCATCGCAGTTGCCGATTTCATGTAGGGCACGCCGTCATAGGTCTCGCGCCGTTTGGCGTTGATGTAGATGCCGCTAATGATGACATCGCAGCGCCCTGCCCCAAGCGTCGGCAGCAGGCCGGCAAATTCGGTGACGGTGTAGCTCACCTTCGCATTCCATTGCGCCGCCAGCGCTTCGGCGATCTCGATGTCGATGCCTGTCGGCGCCGCGTCGGCCGGATGCTCCTTGAAGGAGAGCGGCGGAAAGGCGGCGGTGGTGCAGACGCCGATCTCGCCATCCGCCGCAAAGGCCGGCGGCTCGGCCTGTGCGGGGCCGGCCGAAAGCACGGCGGTTGTAAGAAGAGTTGCGCAGGATGCCAGTCTGAACATCGTCATTCCCCTTATTGTGCTCGTGAAACGCGGCCGACGATGTCGCCATAGGTCTGGCTGTCGAAGGCCGGAAGGATGAGCGGATCCACAAAGCCATCACGCCGCGCCGTCAGCACGTATTGCATCATCGACGCATTGTCCGGCATCTCGAAAACCTGGACGAAGTCGTAGGCTCCGAGCGTGGCATAGAAGGCGACCGAGCGGCCGCCAAGCGCTGCGACCCGATCCTCGCTCACCTTGCGCCGGGCGCCGCTGTCCGAGAGCTCGGCCAGTCCCTTGGAGGTCAGTCGCATCAGCGAGATATATCTTTGCATAGGGCATCATTCCGTTGAAACGGTTGGCAAAAGGCTTTGGAAATGTGAGGTATTGAGCCGCGCCCGGAGAATTCCCGGAAAAGTGCGGTGCCAGAGCGCTAGCGCGCGGCCCTGGCCAGTCCGGCAATGACCGCATCGCTGGTCGAGACCGTGCCGAAGATGCCGTTCTCGATCGAGATCATGTTGATCGCCGCCTCATGCGCCCACTGCTCGCCGCTGGCACAGCAGTCCGAAATCGTCAGGCACTGGAAATTGCGGTCGCAGGCTTCGCGCAGCGTCGTGTGTACGCAGACATCGGTGGTGCAGCCGGTAAAGAGCATGTGGGTGATGAGACCTCAGCACATGCTCGAGATCCGTATAGGTGAAGGAGCTGTTGCAGGTCTTGTCGATGATGACATCGGTGTCGGCGACATCGAGTTCGGGCAAGAGCTGGAACCCCGGGCTCGAACGCAACAGCACCTGCGTGTTCTCCAGCCCCGAGCGCTTGCGCCGCCATTTCTCGTAAGGCGTCATGTCGGCGAGATCGGCGCGGTAGCCCTGGCGCGTGTGGATGATCAGGCAGCCGGCAGCCCGCGCCGCTGCAATCACCCGATTGACCGAGGGCACGATGGCGGCCAGCGGCGCCGGATCGTAGCCCATCGACGCGAAGTAGCCGCTGGGCGAGCAGAAGTCGATCTGCAGATCGATCACCATCAGCGCGGTCTGCGACGGAACCAGCTTTCCATCATAAGGAAAATCAAACGGTTGTGCCTCGATCATGGTGTTCTCCCTCTCTCCGGTTCGATTCATAGGAGCAAAAATCGATTGGGAATAGCGATTTTTTATGCTTGATATTGTGCAGTCTGGCTAAACAATAATGAGCCTCAAACGGCCACCAGGTACGCGGAGAATCCATGTGAAGGCGCTGCATTTCCTGCCCTATATCCGGGCGTTCGAGGCTGTGGCGCGCATCGGCTCCGTGCGCCAGGCGGCAGACGAGCTGGGCCTCAGCCCCGGCGCCGTGTCGCTGCAATTGCGCCGGCTGTCGGAGACGACCGGCCTGACGCTGCTTGAGAAATCCGGCCGCAACATCAAGCTCACCGCCGCCGGCCGCGACTTCGCGCAGACGGTTTCCCACGCGATCGGCAATCTCGCGGCTGCGGTCGAAGACGGCACCGACCGACGGCTTGAAAGCCACCAGCACAAGCTGACCGTCGCCCTGCC
The DNA here is from genome assembly GCF_052115125.1 of Ensifer sp. 2TAB8. Classification (NCBI taxonomy): domain Bacteria; kingdom Pseudomonadati; phylum Pseudomonadota; class Alphaproteobacteria; order Hyphomicrobiales; family Rhizobiaceae; genus Ensifer; species Ensifer sp. 2TAB8. The sequence continues at coordinate 425,527 of NZ_JBFRGB010000002.1, forward strand.
ACCGGCGCTGGCGATTGCCTGGATGGCCGGGCTGCTGGTGCAGTTTGCCGGCGCGCGTGGTTTGACCGACCTTTCGATGCGCAACTGCATTCGCGCCAGCGACGTCGCCTGGGACGACGTCGATCTCGCCGTCGTCTACGACAACCCGCCTTTCGACGGCCTGTGGTGGCAGGCGGTCAGCGACGTGAAACTGCGCACGGTCTGCTCGCCGCTGCTCTTTCCCCGGCTCGAAGGACCGCTGCGCGAGAGGAAGCTGCGCGACGTCACGCTGCTGCATGAGGATGACGGCCGGGAATGGGCGCGCTGGTCGGCCGCCTCGCGCATCTCGCTCGAGGGCAGCCGCAGCGTGCGGGTGCAATCGGTCGCGATCGCCGTCGCCTCGGCGCTGCAAGGCCAGGGCATTGCCCTCGTCTCCGACGTGCTGACACGCTCCTATCTCTATGAGGGACGGCTGATCCAGCCTTTCCCGACGGCAATACCGGCGTCGGCCGGCTACTACCTGCTCTGCCCCACGGAAAAAGCTGAGGAGCCGCTGATCCACGCCTTCGCCAACCAGATCGCCGCCCACCTGCGCGGCGAGCGTTTGGGCGACAAGCAGGCTCAGTAGCGGCCCTTGAGCAGCGCCTTCAGCCGCTCGGCATCCGCCTCGGTCACACCAGGCGGTGCCATCACCTGCATCCACGCGTCGATATAGTGTTTCGGCGCATAGACATGGCCGTAGCCGATCGGCGAGGTCGTTGCGAGCGCCATGTCGGCAAGCAGCTGGAACATGGTGACAACCGGGAACCAGCGGAGCGCCGGCGAGACGTCGGCGCCGCGCGGCGCCTTCATCCAGTCCGGCTCGCGGTAAAAGGAATAGGGATCGAAGAAGGTGATCGGGTCGCTTGCATATTGCAGGTAGACGATGCGGACATTGCCCCAGGTCGCGCCCGGGATGTTCAAGGCATTCTCCTGGTTGGTGAAACGGATCACCGAGCCGTCGCGATAGAGCGGCCGCCATTCCGGCGAGCCCGGATTGCGGTTTCGCGTGATCTGCAGCCAGGTCTTCGTCGGAAATGGCGAGCCGACCCAGAGAGCGCCCTGGAACGGGTCGCTGATGATGTCGAAGGGATCGACCGAGCCTTGCGAGTTCATCGCGCCGAGGCTGAGACCATAGAGATAGAGCCTCGGCCGCTTGTCCTTCGGCAGCGTCGTCCAGTAGCCATAGACCGCGTCGAACAGCGCATCGGCCGTCTCCGCTCCATATTCCGGCTCGACCAGCAGCGACAGCCAGCTTGTGAGATAGGAATACTGCACGGCGACGCTCGCGACATCGCCCTTCAAGAGATATTCGAGCGAATCGAGGCCCGGCGGGTCGATCCAGCCGGTGCCGGTCGGAACCACGATCAAAAGATTGGAGCGCTCGAAACCGCCGACGCGCTTCAGTTCCTCGAGAGCCAGCTTCGCCCGCTCCTTGGCGGTTTCGGCCGAGTTGAGACCGGCATAGACCCGCAAGGGTTCCTTTGCCTCAGCCCCGAAAAAGGCGCCGATGTCCTTCGCGGCCGGGCCGGACGCGATGAACTGGCGCCCCTGGCGGCCAAGCTCGTCCCAGGTCATCAGCGACGCGCTGCTGCCGGTCTTCGAAGGATCTGTCGGCGGCGCAACGTCGGGGTCGATCAAGGCGTCCAGCCGCTGGAACGAGCTGTCGGCCGCATGCAGGACAAAGCGGAAGATGACACCATCGGCGGCCGACCAGAAGAGCGCGAGCGCCGCAACCACCCCGGCAAGCTTGGCCATCGGCCGGGTCAGCACATATTCGAAACGCCTGGTCAGAAACCGGAAGGTCAGCCGGAACAGGCGCGCCAACAGCACGACGACGACGAAGACGACGGCCGCGATCAGGCCGAGCTTGAACGGCTCGGCGCTTTCGACCGGGTGCATCCCCATGATCTCGCGCACCGTGTTCTGCCAGTAGGCTGTGCGCCAGAGGAAGGTCAGCGCAACCGCGATGCAGCCGAACGCCGCCACCACCTTCACGGTGAAACCGGTGCGCCCGCGGATCTCCGGCAGGTCGAGCAAGGACCATAGCCAGCGCATGAGCACGCCGATCGCATAGCCGGCGGAAAGCGACAGGCCAGAGATTACCGCCTGCACCACATAGGGGCGCGGGATCAGGCTCGGCGTCAGCGACATGGCAAAGAAGAAGACGCCGACAATCAGGCCGGAGGTCGAGAAGGATGCAAGCAGCGCCGAAACGAAGCGCGGCACCGGCAGTCTCGACAGTCGCGTCTGTTGAAGATTTGCCATGGCCGATCCCACCCTATGCAGACATGTCCCCCCAACGGCCGAGGCCGTCCGGCGAAGGTCCCGTATCACTTTGAATTGCTGCACATTTATCCTCAAATCGGCGACGATTTGACGAAATGTGCAGCAGGCGCCGGCAGCAATGTCGCCTTCCGCTCGTGTCCAGTCAATCGCCGCAACCGGAAGACGCGCGAGCCCTGACCTGTCAACGGCACTCCGGCCCTCACACGTGGGTCACCTCGACCGGTGTTTTCATGATGATTTCGCGGTGCGGGAACGGGATCGAAATACCCGCCGCCTTGAAGGCATCCCACAGCGCCATCAGCACCTGACCGCGAATGTTGGTGAGCCCGTTGCTCGGATCGGAGATCCAGAACCTCAGCTTGAAATCGAGCGACGATGCGCCGAAGCCGGTCATCCAGCAGACCGGCTCCGCGTGGCCGCTGGCAACCCGTGGGATCGATTTGGCAGCCGCAATGGCAATGCGCGCCACCTCGTGCGGATCGCTGTCATAGGAGGTGCCGAAACTGACCTCGATGCGGACGAAGTCGCTGGAGAACGACCAGTTCACCACCTGCTGCGAGATGAAGTCCTCGTTCGGAATGAGGTACTCCTTTCCGTCCCTGGTGATGAAGGAGACGAAGCGGGAGCGCAGGTCGCGCACGAAGCCAAAGGTATCGCCGAGCGTGATCGTGTCGCCGGGTTTGATGGATTTGTCGAGCAGGATGATGATGCCGGATATGAAGTTGGAGACCACCTTCTGCAGACCGAAACCGATACCGACGCCGACCGCCCCGGAAAAGACCGTCAGCGCCGTCAGGTCGATGCCGGTTGCCGACAGCGCGATTGCGCCGGCAAAGCCGATCAGCGCGATCTTGACCAACTTGCTGATCAGCACCTTGAAGGAGGGCGTCAGATCCGCTGAACGCTGGATCCAGTGTGAAGAGACGTTGCCGATCAGCACCGCAAGCCAGACCAGCGCGGAAGAAAGCACGATGGCTTTGAGGACCAGCAGCAGCGACAGACGAACCGCGCCGAAATTGATGGCAACGCTGTCGAGCGTCGTCAGGATCACCCGATCGAGCCCGACCGCAAAGAGCGCAAAATAGATCCAGCCGACGACGGCGGTAACCCGCGCCAGCATCTGGTTGCGGATGATGCGTGTCAGCACCGAGATGACGAACCATGCCGCCGTCAGCGTCAGCGCAGTGGCCACCAACCAGCGATAGGAAGGCCATCCGAAGCGCAATATCATCCCGTCGGCGATCCAGAGCCAGATGATCAGAAACAGCCACCGCAGCCGCCGCATGAAGGCGATGATCACGCGCAGCAGGTCCGGGTTACCCTTGATCAGGCGGGCGCGCGCTTCGACCAGCGGCTCTGTCCGCTTTGCCAGCGCGCCGCAGATCAGGTGACCGGCGACGATGATGGCGAGCTGATAATACGTCCACTCGTTCAAAAGGACCGTGCGCAACCAGGAAGCGACGGCATCGAACGCTGTTGCGAAATCCATCGTCTCTCTCCGAGAGATCAAGGCGCCCGCCGAGCGTTTGGGGACGCCCTGACCCCTTGAATCTAGGGCATCCTCGACGCTTTCAAAGCCGACCGGAGAAAGTCGAACGTCTTCAAAGACTTGTGAAGCGTGGACGCTAGATCCGCCGCTCCTTGATGGTGTTCATGACGAAGCTGGTCTCGATCGAGGCGACGCATTTGAGCCTTGCGATCTTCTCCTTGATGAAGCGCTCGTACTGATCGAGGCCGGCGCTCATCACCTTCAGCACATAATCGCGCGAGCCGGTCACCAGATGGCATTCGAGCACCTCGTCCCAGCCGCGCACTGCCTCCTCGAACATGACGATCTCGTCCTCGTGCTGGCGGCTGAGCCTGACGGTCGCGATCGCCGTCATCGTCCAGCCGTCGATCGCCGGATCGATCAGCGCCGTATAGCCGCGGATGACGCCGGTCTCCTCCAGCCGCCGCAGCCGGCGAAGACAGGGCGAAGCCGACAGCCCCACCCGCTCGGCAAGCTCGTTGTTGGTAAGGCGGGCATCCCCCACCAGTTCCTTCAAAATCCTGCGATCCATCTCGTCGGCAATTTTCTGTGCCATATCTTCTCAACTCAGCCAGATCTTTGCGCAACTCAAAGACATCGAGCCGGAAATAGCAAGGATCAGTCCAAGCATCTGATATAATTTGCCTGTCAGTCGAGTCCGCTTCCCATCAGGAGACAAGTCATGACCGCACCTCATCCCTCCAAGACCCATATCGGAAACCACAAGCTGCATCCCGAAACGCAGATGCTGAACTATGGCTACGATCCGGAACTGTCCGAGGGCGCCGTCAAGCCGCCGGTGTTCCTGACCTCGACCTTCGTGTTCCGCTCGGCCGAAGAGGGCCGCGACTTCTTCGACTTCGTTTCCGGCCGCCGCGAGCCGCCGGCGGGCGTCGGCGCCGGCCTCGTCTATTCGCGCTTCAACCATCCGAACAGCGAGATCGTCGAAGACCGCCTGGCCGTCTACGAGCGCACCGAGAGCTGCGCGCTGTTCTCGTCGGGCATGTCGGCGATCGCCACGACCCTGCTCGCCTTCGTCAAGCCGGGTGACGCGGTGCTACACAGCCAGCCGCTCTATGGCGGCACCGAGACACTGCTTGCCCGCACCTTCCTCAATCTCGGCGTCGCCGCCGTCGGCTTTGCCGATGGCGTCAACGAAGCGGCGGTGACGGCCGCCGCCGAAGAGGCGATGGCCAAGGGCCGTGTCTCGGTGATCCTGATAGAAACGCCGGCGAACCCGACCAACAGCCTCGTCGATGTCGCCATGATCCGCCGCGTTGCCGACGCGATCGGCCGAAAGCAGGGCCATACGCCGATCGTCGCCTGCGACAACACGCTGCTCGGCCCGGTCTTCCAGCGGCCGATCGAACACGGCGCCGACATCTCGCTCTATTCGCTGACCAAATATGTCGGCGGCCATTCCGACCTGATCGCCGGTGCGGCGCTCGGCTCCAAGGCGGTGATGAAGCAGGTAAAGGCGCTGCGCGGCGCGATCGGCACCCAGCTCGATCCGCATTCCTGCTGGATGCTCGGCCGTTCCTTGGAAACGCTCTCGGTGCGCATGCAGAAGGCCGACGACAATGCCCGCATCGTCGCCGAGTTCCTGCGCGAGCACCCGAAGGTCGAGCGTATCCACTACCTGCCCTTCCATGGCGAGGATACGCCCGTCGGCCGCACCTTCAAGGCACAGTGCACCGGCGCCGGTTCGACCTTCTCCTTCGACATTACGGGCGGTCAGGAAGCGGCCTTCCGCTTCCTGAATGCGCTGCAGATCTTCAAGCTCGCCGTCAGCCTCGGCGGCACGGAATCGCTCGCCAGCCACCCGGCGGCCATGACCCATTCCGGCGTGCCGATCGAGGTGCGCCACCGTATCGGCGTGCTGGAATCGACCATCCGCCTGTCGATCGGCATCGAGCATCCGGATGATCTCGTCGCGGATCTTTCAAACGCCCTGTCGGTCTCCTGATGCAAGCGGCCGCCGGTCGAGCCGGCGGCCGCTTCGCTGAATTGAAATGTGCAATTCCGGACGGAAAACCGCTGTGCACTTTTCCTGGAATTGGCTCGCTTGACTGGCGCAATTCCGGGCGGAAAACCGCTGCGCACTTTTCCTGGAATTGGCTCGCTTGGCTGGCGCAATTCCGGGAGGAAAACCGCTGCGCACTTTTCCTGGAATTGGCTCGCTTGGCTGGCGCAATTCCGGACGGAAAACCGCTGCGCACTTTTCCTGGAATTGGCTCGCTTGACTGGCGCAATTCCGGGCGGAAAACCGCCGCGCACTTTTCCTGGAATTGGCTCGCTTGGCTGGCGCAATTCCGGACGGAAAACCGCTGCGCACTTTTCCTGGAATTGGCTCGCTTGGCTGGCGCAATTCCGGACGGAAAACCGCTGCGCACTTTTCCTGGAATTGGCTCGCTTGGCTAGCGCAATTCCGGACGGAAAACCGCTGCGCACTTTTCCTGGAATTGCTTTAGTGCGCCAGGATGTTGACGATATTGCCGAACGGGTCGCGCATGTAGAAACGGCGCACACCCCAGGGCTCGTTGGTGATGTCGTAGACGATCTCGACACCGGCGGCCTTGGCGCGCTGATAGGCCCGGTCGACGTCGTCGACCTCGATCGAAAGCACCGGCACGGGCGTATCGTTGCCGCCCTCGCTGGCGATGCTCACCTGTGGCATCGCCGCCTTGCCCTCGGCGGCAAAGGTCAGGATCCAGCCGTGATCCATCACCACGTCCAGTTCCAAGAGGTCACCGTAGAAGGCGCGTGCCGCCTGCGGGTCCGGCGCGTAGAGGTTGGGGACGATACGCTTGACGGTCATGGATTGCTCTCCTCCGGTGAGCCGCAACACGGCTACATCGGCACTCCCCAGTTGTTCTGTTGAACGCGATACAGCCTATACTGCCTGCCAAGTGCACTCAGTTGAAGCGAAAACGCATCGCTTCAGAAAGCAGCCCCCGCGTGCTTCGATGACGCGTGCGGGTTCGCGTCGGCAAGCGCCGCCCGCACCAGCGTCGCCGCTGCGTTGCCCGCCATCTCCATATAGCTGGCATCCCGGTGCAGCAGCACCACGGCGAAGCTGCCGTCGAGCAGCAGCAGGATCTGCTTTGCCAGCATGGCAGGCTCGGCGGCGCCGGCGTCGGTGAAGGTCTCGGCCATCCACGCCTCGAACTTCTTCTTGTGAGCCGCACCGATCCGGATCGCCGGATGTCCTGGCATGTTGGCAAGCTCGGCAGAGGTGCGCAGGAAACCGCAGCCCTTCCACTTCGGGTGGCGCGCCGCCCGCGCCAGATTGACGAAGATCGCCTCGACCTTGTCGGCAAGGTCCCCGTCGCCCGTGTCGAACCACTTCCGAAAGAGCTTGAGATTGGGCTGGTCGCGACCTTCGAGATAGGCAGCGATCAGCTCGTCCTTGCTTTCGAAGTGGTAGTAGAGCGTGCGCTTCGTCACGCCCGCCGCCTCGGCCACCGCATCGACGCTGACGGCACGGATGCCCTCGGCATAAAACAGCTTTTCCGCCGCTGCGACGATCACGTCCCGGGTCGATTTCTCTGGTTTCGCCATCTCTGATGTATACCGACTAGTGAATATACATCGCATCTTCCCTCACCTAGCCTCTCCCCGTCAACACCTGCCGGAGAGCAACCATGTCGAACACTGTGCTGATGCAGATATCAGAGGGCATCGCCGTCCTCACTCTCAACCGTCCGCAGAAACTCAACGCGCTCAACTACGAGCTGATCGACCGGCTCATGAGCCTTCTCGACGAGATCGAAGTGAACGACGAGATCGGCGCGGTGATCATCACCGGCGCCGGCGAGCGAGCCTTTTCCGCCGGCGGCGATATCCATGAGTTCTCGCAAAGCGTGGCCAAGGGCGTGAACCCGGCCGTACGCGATTTCGTTCGCCGCGGTCAGGGCCTGACGGCCCGGCTCGAAGCCTTCCCGAAACCGGTGATCGCCGCCGTCAACGGGCTCGCCTATGGCGGCGGCTGTGAGATTACCGAGGCCGTGCATCTGGCAATCGCTAGCGACAAGGCACGTTTTGCCAAGCCGGAGATCAAGCTCGGCATGCCGCCGACCTTCGGCGGCACCCAGCGCCTGCCGCGGCTGGCCGGCCGCAAGCGCGCAATCGAACTGCTCCTGACCGGCGAGGATTTCCTGGCCGATTGCGCGCTGGAGCTAGGGCTCGTCAACCGCGTCGTCCCGCATGAGGAACTGATCGCTTCCGCCCGTGACCTGGCAAAACGCATCATGGCGCACTCCCCCCTCGCCATCCGCTCGATCATCAATGCCGTAACCCGCGGCCTCAACATGTCGATCGCCGAGGGGTTGCTGGTCGAAAGCGAACAGTTTGCCCTGGTGGTGCCAACCGACGATCTCGCGGATGCGCTCGCTGCCTGGAAGGGACGGCGCGTCCACGACGATCCACCGCGGCCCGGTCTCTTTTCGCGATACTCCTAAATTCAACCGAACGGTTGACAATGAGCTCGATCGCGACGATATTCAACGATATGGTTGAATATCAGAACGCACATCTCGATGCCGTGTTTCACGCGCTTTCGGACCCGACGCGGCGCGCCATGCTCCAGGACCTTTCGCAGGGCGAAAGACTGGTGGGTGAGCTTGCGGCGCCGTTCTCGATCTCGCTGGCCGCGGCATCGAAGCACATCAAGGTGCTGGAAGGAGCAGGTCTGGTGCGCCGCGAAGTGAAAGGTCGCACGCATGTGTGCCGGCTCGATGCCGCGCCGATGCATGCAGGCATGGAGTGGATGCGCCATTACGAAGCCTTCTGGCGGACCCGCATCGACGCACTCGAGGCGCTGCTTCTGGCCGAAGACGCCACTATCCAAAATGATCCGGAGGAAAAGCCATGACTTCGTCTGCCACAGCCTTTGCCGGTACCGATTACGGTCGCGTCATCGCACCGGACGCGGTGCGCATCGAACGCCTGCTGCCGGGCCCGATCGAGCGGGTCTGGTCCTATCTGACCGAGGAAAGCAAGCGTCGGCTCTGGATGGCATCGGGCACGATCGGCTCGTGCGAAGGTGCCGCGGTCGAGCACGTCTTCCGCCACTCGGAACTGACAGCGGAAGACGATCGGCCGCCGCAGAAATATGCCGCGCATGCCGGCGAGGTGCGCAATTACGGTCACGTGCTCGCCTGGGAGCCGCCGCGGCTGCTCGCCTATACCTGGAACGAAGAGACCGGCACGCCCTCGGAGGTCCGCTTCGAGCTCAGCCCTCGCGGCGACAAGGTGCTGCTCGTTGTCACCCATAAACGCATCGCCGATCGTGCCATCATGACCAGCTTTTCCGCCGGCTGGCACGTGCATCTCGACATTTTGCGCGCTCTGCTCGAAGGCGAAAAGCCGGCAGCCTTCTGGAGCAAGTTTGCCGACCTGGAAGCGCAATATGACGCGCGTATTCCGAAGCCGTGACGGCGGAATGGGCTTAGAGGTCAAGACGCCTACAGGCGCCGGCAAGGATCGACTTGCCGGCGCTTTTCGTCAGGCGCGGGCGAAACCGAGAACGAAGAGCGCCAGCGCGCCGATCGATGCGAAGGTGCGCACGTGGTTCCACCAGACCCAATCGGTCAGATAGCGCTCATGCCAGAGATCGGTCGCCGCCTGACCGGGGGCTGCAGCGGCGAGCGCATCGTTCATCGGCACGTTGAAGATGATCGTCACCAGAAGCACGCCGACGACATAGGCGATGCCGCCGGCGGCAAGCCACCACCTGCCCTCGCCGCCAGAGAGGAAGGCCATGACGACGAGCACCAGACCGAGCAGCGCGGTGCCCATGAAGGCGCTGAGGAAGATCGGGTTCTGGATGACGACATTGATCGCGTTCATCGCGGCGATCCCCTGCTCCGGGGGCAGCCGCGACAGGGCCTGCATGATGCAGACCGAGAAGATGAAGAACAGTCCGGCCATCAGGCCGGAACCGATCGCGGCGGCGAACGCCAGAGCGGGGATCAGCGGGATCATGCGGCAATACTCCAAACACCAGTTGCTGCGGTTTCCCGGGCATAATCCGCAAAGTCGCGCGGGGGCCGCCCAAGCACGCGCTCGACATCGGACGTCATGCTGGAATTGCGTCCGTCGAGCACCGAGGAGAAGAGATAGCGGATGAGTGCGACATAGTCATCCGGCACGCCGTCGGCCTTGAGCTGTGCCGCAAAATCGTCAATCGGCACCGGCTGATAGGCGATCCGGCGGTTGGCCGCGACGGCGATCTCGGCCACGGCCTGGGCAAAGGTCATCAGCCGCGGGCCGGTCAACGAATAGACCTTGCCGATATGTGCGTCGTCCAGAAGCGCCGCGACCGCCACATCGGCAATGTCGTCGCAGCTGACGAAGGGCTCAGTGACCTCGTCCACCGGCAGGAAGACCGACCCGCTCATCACGCCATCGGCCAAGAAGCCTTCGTCAAAATTCTCGAAGAACCAGCTGCCACGGATGACCGTCCAGTCGGCGCCGGAGGCCTGCAGCGCGCGCTCGGCCGCTTCCGCCTCGTCCTCGCCGCGGCCCGACAGCAGCACCAGCCGCTTGATGCCCGAGCGAACGGCAAGGCTCGAGAACCGGTCGATGACGTCGACGGCGCCCGGCACCGCCAGATCCGGCTGGTAGCAGACATAGATGCGATCGACATTTTCAAGGACGCGCGCCCAGGTCGCCTCGTCCGTCCAGTCGAAGGACGGCGACGCCGAACGGGCGCCGATGCGCACCGCTATGCCCCGCTCCCGAAGGCGCTCGGCCACCCGCCGCCCCGTCTTGCCGGTACCGCCCAAAACCAGTGTGACTTTCTGAGACATCRTTTCCTCCTGAGGTTTCACCAACAAACATGAGCATCTCTCACATTTGCAAATGTGATAAATCCTCGTATTTTAGGAGTCAAGTCAAAATGTGAGCATTACTCATGATTCCAGATGCAAGCCCCGCCACACTTCCCGCCGACGACGAGACCACGTTGCGCCGGACGCCCAGCCAGAAGCGCAGCCGCGAGCGCGTGGAGCAGATCCTTGCCTGCGCGACGGCACTCATCCAGGAGAAGGGCAGCGACGCCATGCGCATGAGCGAAGTCGCTGAAAAGGCGGGGATTTCGATCGGGTCGCTCTACCAGTACTTCCCGGACAAGGCGGCGATCGTGCGTACGCTGGCCGAGCGCTACAATGCCGTGTGCAACGAGTGCATCGCCGCCGAACTGGCCAAGGTCACGTCGATGGCAGAACTGCGCGACGCCTTCTCACTGCTGTTCGACATCTACTACGACATGTTCCTGGCCGAGCCTGTCATGCGCGACATCTGGTCGGCGATGCAGGCCGACAAGGCGCTGCGTGAGGTCGACCTCCAGCAAAGCCGCACCGGCGGCAAGCTTCTGGCCGATGTCTGGGCCCGCTTTGCGCCCGAGACGCCGCGCGAAACGATCGACAGCGCTGCCTTCCTGATCATGCATCTCGGCGACTGCACCATGCGACTTGCCGTCTCGGTCGATCGGCCGGAGGGCGACCGCATCGTCGAGGCCTACAAGCAGATGATGCTTCGCGATTTTGTCGCGGATGAAGCGGCCGGCGGCGCAGGCTCAATTGACAATGCCATGACACGCTCCTAATCATTTTGGATCGATTGGTTCCCGGGACGCGAACGCGTTTCGGGAGTAAACGGGAACGTGACGGATGGACCCATGCTGGGCATTCAAATCACGGCCGACCCCGCGACTGTAGAGCGACGTTGATCTTGCCGTTCCGGAGCAATCCGGAAGAAGCCACTGGAACAGGCCCCGAGAGGGGGGTCGAACTGGGAAGGCGAGGCAGATCCCGGGCATTTCGCCCAGCGCCGTGAGCCAGGAAACCTGCCACTCGATACGGGCATAGGGCCCACACCGGGAATTTCCCGATGCCATCACGGAGGTTGTCATGGCTACGTCTACCATTTCGAGCACCCCGCTCTCCCTCAGCGATCGTCTGACCGCTGGCGTCATCGCCCTTTTCATCGGCGCATTCCTCGTCTTCGGTGCCGGCCTGGCCAATTCGGCCGTGCTGCACGACACCGCGCACGACACCCGCCACTCCTACGGCTTCCCCTGCCACTAAACGATGCGCCGGAACGTGAACAACGTTCCGCATCGAAATAGCTACGGACCTGAATGCATCCGGCTCACGCCGGATGTCGGCGTTTGCGCATGGCACTTTGGCGAACATGCAAGCACCGTCCGTGTGGCACAGCGAATGGGAAGGCTCAACAACCACGCCGAAACGCGTGGCGTTTGCCGTTATCGAGGGAATTCAAGATGATTGTCAGAACGCTTCTGGCCGCGATCGTGGCTGGACTGATTGCCGGTGTCTTCATGACCGGCGCCCAGGAACTGCGGGTAACGCCGCTGATCCTGCATGCGGAGCAATTCGAAGGCGAGGCTCCGGCCGCGGCCGAACAGCCGGCCAGCCAGCCGGGTGCGGCACAGCCGGCCGCCGAGGGCCATGACCAGCATTCGTCGCTGAAGGCGGTATCGCCGCTTGGCGCCGTGCTCGACGCGCTGTCGCCGATCACGCCGGCCTATGCGCACGAAGGCGAACATGAGGAAGGCGGCATCATGTTCGGTTTGAGCCGCTTCTCCGGCACGCTGATGGCAAACCTCGTCACCGGCTCCGGCTTCGGCCTGCTGCTCGCCGGCGTCAGCCTGGTGATCGGCTATCCGATCACGCTTAGGAACGGCGCGCTCTGGGGCGCTTGCGGCTGGCTCGCGGTGCACATGCTGCCGGCGATCGGCCTGCCGCCGGAACTGCCGGGCTTCCCGGCAGCCGAACTCGGCGACCGCCAAACCTGGTGGCTGGCAACCGTCGCTCTCTCCGCAGTCGGCCTCTATCTCCTGGTTCTGCGCGAGGAAATCGTATCCAAGGTTGCCGGCCTCGTGCTGATCGCCGCACCCCATGTCTACGGCGCGCCGCAGCCACTCGATATCTCCAGCAACGTCCCGGCCGTGCTCGGCGCCGAGTTCGCGGTCGCCGCGCTCGCCACCACGCTCGCCTTCTGGATCGTTCTCGGCGTTGTCTCCGGCTTCATCAACGAGCGCTTCCTCAAATCGCATTGAACCCAATGCGCCTTAGCAGGCACCAGAACATAAAACGGCGGGGTTCAAGCCCCGCCGTTTTGCGTCAGACGCGCTGCCAGCCGCACGCGGCGATCGTCCGGCTCCAGCAGGACGCAGGTATCGCAGATGCTGCCGCCCTCCGTCTTGAAATAGAGGCAACAGCCGCAGCGGATTCGGTACTGGCGCGACAGTTGCGCGCCGCTTGCCGGATCGGTGGCGGAGATCTCCTCGTAGCCGATCTCTTCCGAAAACAGCCGCGAACCCGGCCGTTTGACGATCGCGAGCGCCTCAGCCATGCCGCGCGCTTCGTCCCCGATCGCCCGTCCGATCTCCAGGAACGCGCCGGCAAGCGAATCCGCCGCCAGCCGCCACTGCGCCCCGGAGGAAAGCCCCGAGCGTTTCTTCAGGATCGCGATGACCGGCGCCAGATGGGCTGTGAAGCCGCGCTCGAAAACGCCGATGCATTCCGGCTGCTGCAATCTCTCCGCCAGATCCACTTGGAAATGATAGCGTTTGCCGGCAACCGCGCGGTCCTGGTGAAGGCGGCTCCAGTCTTCTAAGCGAATGCCGGCGATCTCAGCCTGGACGCCCGCACCGAGATAGAGCGCGCCGAGAACCACACTTACCTGGCGACTGTAAAAGGCGATCAGATGCGCGGCCCGGATCCGGTCCGTCATGCCGACTGCGAAAAAGTCCTGATAGGCGAGGCTCTCCTCGATCCCGGCCCCGCCCGCAGCCCAGAAGCCGGCCGGTGCGCTGAAGGCTCCGTCCGCCGGCCCGAGCGAGACACCGGCGTCAGGGAACTGAGCGCACAACCGCTCGACCACTGCCAGCACCCGGGGCGGATATCCTTCCCCGGTCTGCGCAATCTGTTGCTGGCCTCCCAAATTCATACCGTCTCCGTCGCCAGCCAGCCACCTTCAAATCCCGCACGCTCAAGTCCGTGCCGGATCGCAGGCAGACTACGCGTCAACTCCCAGACGAAGCCGCTCCGCCAGTTCTCGATCATCATCACGACGAGCCCTTGGTCAAGGCCGACGACGCGCGCGTCGATCCACCCCTCCGGCCCCTCGCCCGGGAGGCTCGGATTGAAGCCGCCCGGAAAGCGCCCCGCCTTCAGAAGCCCGGGGTAGCTGGCCGTCATGTGGCTGAGCGCCGATAGCGACGCATCCGCACAGAACGGCAGACAGGCCGCCGCCGCCCAGGGCACAAGCGTGCCGTCATCCGGACCGAAAGGTGCGCCGCGATTGGCGTAGCCCCGAAGTCGCTGCCAGCGCCCGTCCTTGAGGCGCAGCTGGCCATGTGGCGCGTGGCAGGCGCTGAGCCCCCAGAGGTCTTCGCCATAGCCGGCGAAGCGGCCCGGGTTTTGCCGCGCATAGTCACGCTGCAGCCCCATAGCTCGCCGGCTGTTTTCGAAATAGTCGGTTCCCCTCCCCCGCATCGGCCGATCGCCGAGGCCGCGAAGATCGAGCCAGGCCTGCGGGAACAGGTGGATGAACAACGGCGCCGCGTGGAGATGACACCCGCCTTGAACCGCGATCCAGTCATAATCGTCCGTAAAGACGGTATAATGCTCCGGTTCGATTGCGTGCTCTGGCGCCCCGAGCGCCAGCACATAGAGCAGCAGCGCCTCGCTATACCCTTGCCAGCGATACTTCAGGAATCGGCCCGGTGGGCGCCAGCCCATCGTCAGCGTCTCACTCCGGTTCAACGCCCAGCACCAGTCGACCCGCGCATAGAGCCGTTCGGCAAGCGCGCGGATCTCGCCTTCCTCTTCATCTTCGCGGGAGAAGTAGGCCGAAGCCGTCAGGCAGCCGGCGATCAGCAGCGCCGTGTCGATGGTCGAAAGCTCGCTGCGCCAGGTGCGCGCGCCGGTCCGCATATCGAGAAAGTGATAGTAGAACCCGCGATAGCCGCTCGCGCCCTGGTCGCGCGACTGCGGGCTTTCGGCCAGGAAACGCAGCGTGGTCAACACCCGCCCGACCGCCTCGCGGCGCAAGATCCACCCGCGCTCGACGCCGATGGGATAGCAGGAAAGGCCGAAGCCGGTCGCCGCAATGCTCGACGGCGCACCCGGAAGCGACGTATCCGCGATCAATCCGGTGACTGGATCCACATATTCGAGAAAGTAGCCGAACGCCGCCCTCTGCAGACTATCGATCTGAAATAGTTCGGCATTTTCCGTCGGTTTCAGCATTCCGCCTTTCCGGCCCTGGCCGGCCGCAAGTATATTTCCGGGCCGACCCCGACAAAATCACTCTTTGTTGAAGGCCAACTACACCCAAATGGTCGCCGAAATCCAATCCTGTGTTACATTCTTCTAATCTGACCGCGCGCAATGACTGGTTGAAGCGATGTTGAGCGTGTTGGCGTTGATCCTCTCATTGAGTGGTGGCACGAGCCCATCGACCGCCGTGCCGACCGATGTCGATGTCGAACTGATCCTGGCCGTCGATATGTCCGGCTCGATGGATCTGGATGAGGCGCGCATCCAGCGCGCCGGTTACGTCGAGGCGCTCCGGCACCGCGATTTCCTGGACGCGGTCGGAAGCGGGCAACTGGGCAAGATCGCCATCGGCTATTTCGAATGGGCGGGCACGGTGAACGAATCCTCCGTCGTCGCCTGGCAAGTGATCTCCACCGCCGCCGACGCCGATGCCTTTGCCAAGCTGATCGAGGCACGCCCGGTCGGCACCAGGCGGGGCACGTCGATCTCGAACGCGATCACCTACGGTACGGCGCTGATCGATTCGAACGCCTTCAACGGCATACGCCGGGTCATCGACGTTTCCGGCGACGGCCCGAACAACATCGGCCCGCCGGTCATCCCGGCCCGCGAGACCGCGATCGCCCGCGGCATCACCATCAACGGGCTGGCGATCCTCATTCGCCCCTCGGTCTCGACCGGCCCGCTCGACCAGTATTACGCCGAATGCGTCATCGGTGGCCCCGGCTCCTTCGTGCTGCCGGTGCACGAACCGGAGGATTTTTCGATCGCCATCCGCCAGAAGCTGGTGCTCGAGGTCAGCGGCCTGCAGCCGCCGCCAACCGTTCGCCTGGCCGATGCGCTGCCGGCATCCGATTGCCTGATCGGCGAGAAGCTGAGGCCCGGTTTCCTCGACCGTGTCTATCCCGAACTCGACAAATAGGCTTCACCGCCTAGTTGTTGCCGCGCAACCCACGCGCGTCAGATTGTCGTTTCCCTTCGCTTCGTCCGGCGATAAGATGAGCCGTTGCTTCGCGGATCGATTCATGTCCTTGACCACTACGCCCCCACCGGCCGACATGGCCGCAGACCCGGCCACCGACACCGGCAGTCAGCATATCCGCGACACGTTGCGCGATGCGATCGTCGAGCGGCGGCTTACCCCCGGCACCAAGCTTTCGGAAAGCGATGTCGGCGAACTCTTCAATGTAAGCCGCACCCTGGTGCGCGCCGCACTGCAGGCGCTCTCCTATGAAGGGCTCGTCAGCGTCGAGAAGAACCGTGGCGCCTTTGTCGCCCATCCCTCGATCGACGAGGCGCGCCAGATCTTCGCCACCCGCCGCCTGATCGAGCCCGGCGTCGTGCGGGCTGCAGCGGCGAATATCGGCAAGACCGAGCTCGGCGAGCTCCGGCGCATGCTGGCAGAGGAGCGGCAGCTCACCGAACAGCGCGGCCAGTCGGCCCGCCGCGCCGAGATCAAGGCCTCGGGCGATTTTCACCTGGCACTCGCCGATCTCAGCGGCAACGCCATCCTCCGGCGTTTCATGGATGAGCTCGTCGCCCGCTCTTCCCTCGTCATCGCGCTTTACGGCCAGTCGACCGTTTCAAGCTGCGGCCACAGCGAACATGACGAGATCGTCAATGCGCTGGAACGCGGCGACATCGACCTGGCTGCCAAGATGATGGTCCACCATATCGACCACATCGAAGCCGATCTCGATCTTCGCGCGCACAAGTCGAGCGACCTCAAGGCTGCACTCGAGCTTTAGAGCTCGCCCCCGGCACGCGCCGAATCACGAAAAGGTCACGGGCTGAAAAAAGTCGGTGATCCGACGGAACCATTGCCGCGCCACAGCGTTGGCCTCGCGCTCGAAAAAGACTGAGAACGAGGATAAGCAAATGAGCGAGAAGTTCTTCGCCACTCCCATCCCCCTCCGGTTATCCGCAAAACGGCAGACCGTCGTCAGAACGGTCTTCGAAGCCGTCGAGTTGCTGCGGCAATGGCCTGGGCGCCGTGGACGGGAGTACCGCGCGGCTCTCAGGCGCTGCCTGGACGCGCTGGATGGATTGACGAGTACGGACCGGGCCAGCCGCTGCTTTGCTGCCGCTGCCCGCGAATCGGGCCTGCTTCTGGCCTGACGCGGAAGTCCCAAGATCCGGGGCCATGTGTTCGTAGATCGGGTCTTTACGATGCGCCGAAGGACGATCGGCGCATCGCCCCCCAAAGGCGCTGCGCCATCGCACAAGCGCTACCTGACTTTTCCACGGATGTTATGCACGATCAGTCGGCGAGTTCTGCCGCTTGCTTCGCCTGACGCTCGGCTAGCGCCTTCAGTGCTTCCCTGTCGAGCCGCCAATCCGGCGAGCCGTAGCCGAGCGGCCACTTGTAAGGCTCCTTGTCGTTGAAGAACACGACGGTGGTCAGCAGCGGGAAAGCCCGGCGATAGGTCTGCTGATCGAGGATTTCCTTGTACCAGGCGCGCCTGTAGTCGGCCGAACCCGAGACGCCGAGTTCGGCGATCATGACCGGTTTGCCGAAGCCTGCCACACGCTGGTACTTTTCGTTCAGCGCTTCTGCGAAGCGGCGCTCGCGGCCCCAATAGTCGACATCCATTTTCTGCAAGCCCCAGATGGGGATTCCGACGACATCGACGACATCGTCACCCGGATAGTAGCCGGCGAGATTGCGGTGGCCCTTCGGCGACCAGACGAACCGCGCTTGCGGCGCGAGCTCCCGGCATTTGCCAACGAAATAGCGAAACGCCTTCTTGTAGCCTTCCGTATCGCGACGTGCCCAGGGATAGCGGCCATCGGGGTCCTCCATCTCGTGCCCCCAGCGCACATAGACGGGGCCATCGAAGGCGGCCGCGCGGGCACAGACGTCGCCGATCTCGCGGTCGAAGCGGCCCTTGCCGATATCGGCAAACAGCCTTTCGCCGCCGGCGCGCCAGTCGGACGCATGGGTATAGGGCTCGACCGAGAGCATCAGGGCTCGCCCCTGCCGCGCCGCAATCGCGATCTTGCGCTTCAAGAGCGCCCGGTCCGGCTTCTGCCAATAGACGAACACATGCTCGAGCTCGAGCGCATCACTGTCGGCAACGGCGTCATGCGGATCGTAGACGCCGATGGCAACCGCCCGCTTCGTCGCGCCCTTTGGCTCGGGCGTGATCGCAGCCGTCGTCAGCCCCCGGTCGATACCATCGGCCGGATCGTCCGCGCGCGCCGCCGGCGTACCGGCAACGGCGAGAAGCGCCAGTGTTCCCGCGGCAAGGGCTGATCTCAAAAGCCTGGCAGACAACGAACTTTCTCCGGCGGATCGTCTCTCGACGCCGCAAATAAAATCGGACGCATCACGCATGCGACGGTCAGTCACCGCCGAAGACGGGGACCCCGATCCCCCAAACGTTCCCGAGCGGCTTCGCCGCGCCGGAATTACGCAAACTCGAACAGAGACAATCCCGCTAGAGCGAAGCTCGGAGGAAGCAGTGCGACGTACGGCCGAAGCCGCTCGGCGAGCAGATGTAGGGTGCGCGGCCGAGATAGGCGGCGGTGGTCTTCCTCACAGGCTGCGGTGCGACCACATCCTCATCCGCTTCGGCGACCTGCAGCTGCTTCTCTTCCTTGCGGATCTTGACCGAAGGGCTCGCGTAAGCGCTGGAATGGCCCGATGCGAACAACGGCGTTTCTCCAATAACCGTCGACGAGCAGCCGGAAAGCAGCAGAATGCCAAGAATTGAGGCGGTCGGTACGAGATACTTGAAACCCGAAATGGGGGTGCGGCTCGCGCCGGCACATGCGGTCTTATCTCGCATAAGCATCCTTTCGAATTAGCGACCTTGGCCGCCCGATGCCTCCTTTGGGGGATATGGCGGCGTTGTTCAACCCCCTCTCCATTATAAATTGCTAAAATTAACGAATTCTTTCGTAGGGCGTTCTTCCGACGGTTGCAGCGAATGGCACCGGCACCAGGCGCAAATGCGGCCGCTGATTGGGCACATGCTGGGCTTGGAGCGCCGCACGAGGATCAGGAAGACAAATCAGGAAAACCAGATGCTTGCCCGACGGCCGACCCGAAGGCGAACCCGCCCGCCACTTGCAGGCCCACCCGCACCGCCGTCCACCACGCCCGGTGGTAGCTGCGCCGCCGGAAACGCCGGATGGTTCGCAAGGAAATTTTTTTCGCATGAAGGCGCAAAATCGGCCGCACTGGCGGAGAAACCGCCACGCTTGTCGATCAAGCGGCACACAGCGGCAACGGACGCAGCACCGTCCTTCCTCATATTTAGCCATCACGCATTTACAGTTCGTTGACCTATGACGGCCACCTTGGTGCGAGGCGCAACATGTTGAGCGTATGCGCCCACTCCAAAACTGCCCGCGTCGAGCGGGCATTTTTTTGCGCTGAGAGCTGACCTTCCTCGTGCCGCCCCCCTCACCTTCCCGTCCCTTTGGTGAGGCACCGATACCTGGCGCGGTGCTTATGCGCGCACACGAAGCCTACTCCTGATCGAGAACGCGCATCATCGTTTGATGATTAAGAGGAATTTCAGGTATTGATAATATCCTAATTGCTAAATTAATCGGGATTTCTTGGCGGCTATGCTTGATCCTCGAACATTTATGGGCGCATTGCTTTCCGGTGTACGCAGAGACGCTGTCGTCGTGTCTTTGCCGATCGCCTATCTGCTTCTGGCTTTCAGCCTGCTTGAAGTGCCCCCCAGCACGTGGTTCTGGTATTTCGGCGTTTCCCTGATGGGTCTTGTCGCGATTACGGCATTGTTCGCGGCGGGCGTGCGGGGTGCCTATCATGTTCTGGTCAATCGCGAGGACCGCCCGATTACGGCGATCGTCCGTGACATCCGCAGCGTGCCGTTCGCAACGGCAGTCTCCTATTTTCCCGTTGCCGTCGCGCAAGTGATCCTCACCAGCGTATTCTGGCAGTGGAAGACTCGCCTGCCTGTCTTCTCCTGGGACCAGACGCTGAGTGATCTCGACCGAGCGCTCCACTTCGGCTGGCTCCCGTGGCAATGGCTTCAGCCGGTCCTCGGCTATTGGCCCATCACCTTCCTGCTCAGCATCAACTACAGCATCTGGTTCATGGTGATGTGGACCTTCTGGATGGCCGTCGCGTTCAGCGAGCGGTCGCAGCGCATGCAATTTCTCGTCACTTTCGCCTTGTCATGGATCATTCTCGGCAGCTTCCTGGCGACCGCGTTCGCATCCGCCGGCCCGTGCTTCTTCGGCAATCTCGGCCTCGGGGAAAATCCATATGCCGATCTGATGTCCTATCTAAGGGCCGCCGACCAAAACGCGCCGATTTTTGCTCTCAACGTACAGAACCTGCTCTGGCAGGGCTACGCGGGTGCCGGCACCGAAATGGGCATCTCTGCCATGCCCAGCCTTCACAATGCGACGGCGCTCTTGATGGTCCTGGCTTCAAGGAGCTTTCACCCCGCCATACAATGGGCGCTCAAGGTCCATTGCGCGCTGATATTTCTGGGGTCGATACACCTCGGCTGGCACTATGCCGTCGACGCCTACGTTTCCTATGCCGCAACGCTGGTGATCTGGTACGGGATCGCCTCACGGTTCCAATCCCGAAGGCTAACGCCTCAAGTCGCCTAGGCGAAATACTCCAGGCTGTCACATCTCATAGCACTGCGGGAGGCATTCTCCGCGACGCCAGTCAGTACCTCTCCCAAAGGCGACGATCTCGACGATGTCGCGACCTAACGGCTCGGTGCAAAAAGGCTGGTTCGCACAAAGGATCGGCAGCCTAGCCGAGTGGCTAACCACCCAACAAGTCTGTGAATAGATTAAATTTGGTGGGCCCGGAGGTCGCGCCATAACCACTGAAAATCAATGAGTTAGCAGAAAGTGGGACAGGAAATCTTTCCGCCCGCTCTTGTCGTTTTTCGCCACGAAAGTCCCACCAACCACCCACCGCCACTAGACGGTGGGTCGCGCACTTGTGCGCTCAACATAGGGAGAATACATGCGCGTCTTGTATTGCCACAAGGTCAAGGACACGCGCCGGCAGGATTGCCTGGCATCGGTTGATTTCGAGATCAATCCGCACATTCGTCTTTACGGCCTAAGACTTCTAAAGAAGCCCGACGGCGCCTTCTACATCTATGCGCCGCAAGCCAACGGCTCCCGTCGCTTGGCGACCTTCTCGCCTGAGCTTTCAGCACGCCTCACGGCTCTTGCCGTCGAATCGTACGAGGCCGCCAATGAGCGATGACAAGCCGCGTCTTCCAAAGCCCGAGAGCCTCGAGGCGAAGTTCAAGCTGATGACGCTGCTGCCGTACGACAAGCGAGCCAAGCGCAAACATTGCTTAGTGTTCGGCTTCATCTGCGACTGGTTTCACTCCGACTACGGCAACGCGCTCGCCAGCGTTCGACATATCGTCGCGACAATCAAAGAGCGCGATCCGGCAGGCACCGGCCTCTACACCGGCGATGTACATAGCGCCCTCGCCGATCTGGTATCCTGGGGCTACCTCACGCAGATCAAGGGAACCGGCCGCAAGGCCAGCCGCTATATCCCGGCATGGGATTTGGTTTGTGTTCATAAAATCCCGAACACAACAGCGACAGAAACTAGCGTTCGGGAAAACCCGAACACAGATGTTCGGGGAAATCCGAACACAAATGGCGATAGCGTTCATAAAATTCAGAACGAAGACCCATCCACAGTACCCGTCCACAGGACCGGGGTACATGTGGTGGGAAATATGTTCGAAGCCGCGCCTGTGGCGCCGCCTTTGGCTGGCCTTCCGGCCGCCACGGCGGGACCGGCTTCGGGAGATGGTTTTCCTGAATTCTGGAGTGCCTGGCCCCGAAAGCACGGCAAGAAGGCGGCAGAGGCCGAATGGAAGAAGATCACCTATGACGTCGATATCGTCATAGAAGCGGCCCGCATATGGGCAGAGCACTATGCAAAGCACGGCGTCGACAAGAAGTGGATTCCCGAGCCAGCGAATTGGTTGAAGGGGGAGCGCTGGGACGAAGACTTGCCGTTGATACATGGGGACGCGAAGGGTGCGGCGATAGCCAAGGCCAAGGCCAACGCGCCGGCGAAGAAGGCCGCGCCAGAGCCTGAAGCTGCAAATGACAACCAGCCTGCCGACGAGGAGACCATTCCCGACTTCATGGTGGGTTCGCCCCAACTTTGGCCCGCCGGAGACTACTGCGGCGAGTTCATCGAGAATTTTGTCGACAAGGAAGGCAAGGATCTTTCCGCCGACCTAGTGTTCGAAGTGAGCACCCCAGGCGAACACTTTGGCAAGCAATTCCGCCACAGGTTCTACGTCAACTGCTTCATCCAATCCCTGCAGGACGAAGGCCAGAAGTATCTAGGAGACATCTGCGCCGCCGTCGGCGTGCCGAGTGTCGAAGACTTGGACGACCTCATGTGTCGACCGCTGCGTGTGCGCGCGGATGGCCGGAAGCTCATCTACCTCAAGAATCAGGAGGCTGCAGCCTGATGGACTACGCAGACTTTTACGACGCCACCAAGGACGCCTTCACCGCCGCTCTCGCCGAAACCAAGGCGCAGTCAGCGATGATCCAAATCACGCCGTTCCAAGCGCTCGACGACGACGACATCCCGATCGAAGTGGTAGGCATCAGTCACCAAGATGAGGAGTTGAGCTTCATCGCAATCAAGGAACGAGACGGGGAAATCTACCCCGTCATGGTGGCAGGAGCCTACCGGCCGGCATTACCCCGGCCGCGCCCTTTACGGGACTAGCGCGATCGGGAGACTGCTGAGGCAGCTTTGCCCTGCTGTTTTTTAGCTTTCTCCCGAATTCGCGTATGAATTACCTCGAACTCGTCGTGCCTGCTAAGCCAAGCCCAGATCAGGCGATTCTTGTCCATCTTCTTGTTGACGAAAATTGCTCTGGACAGCGCGGGCGGCACTCGCGGAAAATTATGGCCCGCTTCGATAGCACGAGCACAAAGCTCCATGTATCGAAGCTTCTCCGCAACAATCTTGGGATCGGGTTGCGACTTTGTGCGATCTTCTGGCTTTGGCTTTTCTCGCGCAAAGCCATGCCAATGCGGCTCGTAACTGCCGCCATCGAGAAGTCTGAAGATCCCTCGCTCATGATCTATTTTGGTCACGGCAGCGGCCCCTTAACCCCGTTCTCCTGGAGTTGCCCTGGGTTGCTGTAGAAGGTTCAGATGCCAAGGCTCCATATATTTCTCAACAACGTAGCTAGACGCCACCTGCCAAGGCATGAAGGCTTCCTGAGCACCTGCGGCGAACGGTAGGATGTCGTAGGGACTGAAATTGAACGTGAGACCCCGATTATCGAAGCTGAAATTTTCGAGCACACGCCAAGCGTCTTCAGGATCGGTGGTATTCACATGCCAGATCTGCGGTTCGGGCTCATCAAGACCAGCCTCAACAACCTTTAGGCAGTACGATAGCACTCTCAGCGCCTTATCGTCATCGTGGGATAGGAGATCGCGGATCGTCACCTTACCCCTCTGGCTACCAAAAAAATTCGAGGTTTGAGTCCGGAAATTCCCGTGCGCACCCCCGTGATCGAAGTAAACTAAGTACTGAATTGAAACAAACTCACCAAAGCAGAAAAATTCATCAGCCTTCAACTGGAAATCACGTGGACGAAAATACTCAGTCTTCATTTCTTCCAAGAATGAAGGAACTTCCGATTTAAATTCGTAGTACGCCCGCAGTGATTCACTCTCGATCTCGGAATTTACTAAGCGCCAGTAAGTATCAGAACTTTTGTATTCAATGTATTCTACGGAGATCTCGTGCGTCTCTTCCTTCTCCTCGATTGTTCTTCGAGAAAATCTCTCAAGAACATTGAGGTTGTCCCGCTTGTAGTTGGCACCTGTTGCGTTTGCCGGGGCCTGCAGACCTGCAGCCTTTTTTCCAATTGCAGCGGCCAGTGCGGATCGCCAGTCGCCCTCGAAATCGATGTAATGGTACCGCAAGAACTGCGCGGGAAGTCGAACGCCGTTAATTCTTATAAAGATGACGAAGTTGGCGCCAAAAGGTTTGTCATCTGCAAGCCTAAGTGTTTCTCGGATCTCCCTATTCACGACACCCGCCCGAGAGAGAATTTGCTCTGAGCAAATATGAATGATTAAGTCGGCGTTTCGCTGAGCAGCTTGCCGCTCGGCGTCCCAATCATCGCCTGCGACAAGCGATTTTCGATCAAACCACACCTCGGTCAACCCCAGACCTTCAAGGAATGTCACGACCTCAACCGCGACGTCCCTATCCTCAGACGCATATCCGACAAATACCTTCAATTTACTGCAAGCCCCCGCTACGGAAACAATCAACACCATAAATTGTATCTGTCATGGCGCAAAGGGGTGCGTCGCATCGCTCCCTCGATCGGCTGCCGTACCGGCTCCCAAAGCAATTTTTCACGTCCGCAAAATTCGAAATTTGGAGATGGGCGCCGTTGTAGCCGACAGCTCAGTACTACTGGGTTGCACCACCCATCTCGAGCAGTGGTTGCCCTCCCCGATCGAAATGCGCCTTACTCTCCCATATACGCCAGGCATGTATTGGCGCAGCTTCCCTTCCAAGGGATTCACATTCTTTCTCGCCGGCAACGTCGAAATAGCGGACTTGATAGCTCCCACCGCCTTGTGGAGGAGCAAAGCACATAATCGGCCCAGTTTTACCTAAGAACAAGCGCGCGCCGTCGTGCCGATGTTGAAGCCGACAAGCGGTTTCCTTTCCGTGCACCTCTTCGAGGACCCAGTCACGACCGTATGAAAGGCACTCTTCGTTCAATGAACCTGAATACCAGATCATATGATTGGTAAATTCCTCGGCCTCTAAGACACCGAATAGTCCCGAATTATAATCGTAACGCCTAAGAAAAAGAACAATTCCAGCACTCGTCCCGAATGTCATTCTCAAGAGCTCACCCGGCTCCAAGCTGTCCATTTTCTTGGCAACGAGGCAACTAGTTCGAAGCATGGCGTTTAACTCCCGCTCTAAAGTCCCGGATATTCGTGAAGGTGTCGGGAGCATGGATGGCTTTCTCCATCTCCATCCGCAGATCTTCATCGTCGTTGATCATTTGAAGAAAGTCGCAAATCAAATTCTTTGCCAGGCGCCCTGTGCGACCGGACATTTGCCCATCGAGATAGATGGCGCACGCCATCTCCAGATCGTTGGCCAGTTCTTTGAACTCATCCTCCCATAGAGCAACGTTGCTTGCGTTCTTCGCCGCGTGAAGGCGGTCTACCCTTTCCATGATGCTCGCACGCATCGCCCCGATCGCCCCTGCTGAGACTGCGAGTCGATCGCTCTTCATCTGGCGTGCGACAAACCACAGTCCCGCCAACGCGATCGGGAAACCGATAATCGTTACTACGTTGGAAAGAATGGAGAGGTACGGAAAAGTTGATTCCTCCACCCCGCTCAGCCTCCGCCACCTGGTTTTGGCTTACCGATTTTATTGGGAACGTTACTGGTCGTGAACGACTTCTGGACGCTGGCGCCCTTCTTGCTGTCGTGCGTGTTGTGGACACCGGTCTTGGGAGTGGAGGGAGAGATATTGGATTTCTTGTCGTTCATAGTGGTTCCCTTGGAGGAAGTAAGGCGGCGGTGTTCCGCCGCCGCCAGCGCTACTTTCTTGGACCTTTTGTTTCGTCTTGGCGGAGAACGGAGCCCGCCAAAGTGCGAATCTCGGACTTGGTTGGATTTTTGCCAGCAAGCACCTTGCCGGCGATTGAAGAAGCTTTGTTACCAGACTGCGATTTCGCCATTGCTGCATTGCTCCTTTGCCTGATGCCCCTACACATGAGCGGCCGGTCGATATAATTACAGAACAAATCACAAACATCAACATATAGACGGCTTTTGACGAAACAACGCACTATATCGTCCATTCCAGCTACCTTAACGGTAAATCGATGCCCGCCTCACCTTGCCGAATGCACGAAACTGATATTTTGTCAATATTCATGTTGACAAATTTGTAAATCAGTCCTTCTCTTGTATTTGCGGATGACCCGCCACGAACAGAGCCGCGCAAAAAGCGGCCGGCAACGACGTTTCCAAGAGGTGACATCATTGGAATATACCAACGATAACGTGCCGGTATTTGACCGGGGCGACGCCCTGCCTTGCATCGTAGAAGATGCAACCGAATGGCAACCGTCCCGCACCCGCATCAAGGGGCCTGGCTTAGCGGTTAGGCTTGCAAACGACGGCCCCTCGCTTGAGCGCCGCATCGCATTGCATGCCGTGTGGGCATCCTCGAGCCGCTATAGCGGCCAGCACGCCAACGACAACCAGGACTGGCCACTCGCGAAGCTCCTCAGGACCGAAAAGAACGACCATTGCCTGGCTCTTGCGGAACGCTATCGCCAGGTTCATGACACGGCCGACGCGCCACTGCTCGTCGGTCGGGAAGCCACAGACCTCTACGTGTTGCACAAGGTCGACGAAGACGGCAAGAACAAGGGACCGAAGGTCGTCACTGGCAGAAAGGCCAACATCGACACGCCCGCGACTCGTGCAACTATCACCAACGACGAGACCAAGAAACGCGCCGCTGCTATCCCGAAGAAGTGGCAGGGCGACTGGCCGCTCCTTGCCAGCATCGATGCGAAGCGTGAGCTTGCTGTCCTGCGGTATAGGCTCGCATATGTGCCGAAGATCCTAGATGCCTTCGAGTGGGCGGTCGTGGATGGACTAACGCTTGCCGAGATCGGTTCGCGGCTCGGCGCCGGCAGCAAGGGGGCCAAGGGCGAAGCTCGAGCCAGGGTCTTCGACGGTTTCGGTATCGTCGATCGCTTCTGGCGGAACAGCCGGAGAGCCGCATAGGGGTACCCCATTTTCATATCCCGATGGGTAAGGGAGAGAGAGGGCGCTGGAAACGGCGCCCTTTTCGTTTTCGGGGAAGCTGTCACCTTCCCCTGGTGGGTGGCCGCGCGCGGTCGCTCACCGCCCCATTGCCGTACCTCGGATGTACAGGGCGGCAAACCAGATCCGGTTTATCTCCATGGGCAGGATTATAGGGCTGGAGCGCGAGTTGATGCGCGCTCCAGCCCTTTCTTTTTTGACCACCACAATCGCAACTCTTAAAAATCACAGGAGGCCACGTGGCCACATTGAACGCCGCCATCGCTGCGCTGGAGCGACGCGTTGGCTTTCCTCAATCGCGAGCACGACAAGTGGCGCGATCCCTTCAGGAGGCAGGCGCCTTACCCCTTGGCGGGCCAGGCAAACCTCCAGAAATCAACATCGACGACTTAGTCACATTGGTCATTGCGCTCGCTGCCGACGTCCCGCTGCATCAGTCGGCCGACGCGGTGCGAGCGTATCGCAACCTGACGCCTGGGGGGGCTGACGTGTCCCGCGCACCTGCGTCCGTGCCGCGCAACGCTGGCGAGGAAATCGATGCCATTATCGGCTTGGCTGCCGACGGCAATAGCGATGTCCGAGGCGTCAAGCTCGAATTCGTAGCGAACTGGCCGGAAGCGGCCGTGCGTTGGCACGACGGTAGCATCAGCCGCTTTCGGGAGCTCGGCGCTCTTGCCGCCGTTTGGGGCGCAGGCGGCCATCGACGCTCGACCACCATCAATATGGCCGCACTCGCTGACGCCATCCAAGAAGTTTTCACAGGAGCCTGACAATGGCAGTTTTCAAGAAATCACCGGCCGCTGAGACTTTCCGGGTACCGAGCCTGGGCGAAGTCGATCAAGATTACCGCGAGATCGAGCAGAAGATCGCTGGCCTGCGCAACGACCAGTCGACAACGGCCCTCCAAATTGTCGAGCTGGAACACGACCTGAGAGCGCGGCAAGCTCCATCGATGCGTTCCGGAGTCGCGGCTCTGCTCGGAGAAGTCGTCGACACCACCTTGGAGCAGCGTCCTGCGCGACTGGCGGAACTCCGGAAGCATGCAGCAGATATTGAGGCCGCGGTCGAAATCCTACAACGCCGTCTCGCGGAGCGTCGCGGCCAAGCAAGCGCCGCTGTTCGTGCTGCAGTCAAGGATGAGTACCGTCGTCGCGTCGCGGCAGTTGCTGAGGCGCTACTCCAAGTGAACGCCGCCCACGTGGCGCTCGTTGATATCGTCGACCAGTTCGATCGCGAAGACATCTCTTGGACTGCCCTCGGCCCGATGCAGCCGAACTTCCTAGGAGACGCACGCGATGGTCATGTGCATCGCTACCTCAAGGAAGCGAAGGACCTTGGCTATGTCGATTGAGCGCGCGAATAAGAAAGCACCGAGCGGCGGCCGCCATGTAACCATGCCTGGCAAACGCTCAGTCTTCATCGACAAGAGCCCCGTCGATATAGCGCGGGAACTTCGGGCGAAGTCGAGCCTGGGAAGACGTGAGGCGAAGCTGGCCGAGGCGGAGCGAAAGCTGAATGGTTGAACGGATATCTGGATATGCCGCTACCTGGAACCAGCCGACGACGATCGCAGGTGAGTTTCGTGAACAGTTACAACAGGGGTGTTTCACGCGCACCCTGCGAGAGTCACCGGATGTCATCATGATCCTCGACCATGATGTTGGTCGAGTCTTGGGCCGGACTTCGGCAGGCACTCTCACCCTGAAAGAAGACCGTACCGGCCTGTGGTTCGAGTTGATACCTGATCCAACCACGCCGTCGGGTCAGGAGGCAATTGGGACGGTGCGCCGCGGGGATGTGAAGGGCTGCAGTTTCGCCTTTTCCGTCCGCTCGGAGCGATGGGAGGATGGCGGTGATCGTCTGCCCCTTCGGACCTTGGAGGATGTTAGCCTCTACGAGGTTACACTGACTGGCATGCCAGCGTATCCGACGACTACGGCAAGTCTCCGCGTGGCCGGAGGCGCGAACACAACCTCCTCGGCCATCAAGGCAAAGGCCGAAGCCGCAATGCGTGCCCGCGGCATCCCCCTCGACTGACCGGGGAGGGGGCGGTGTCATCCTTCCGACCGCCGGAGCCGCATACCGGTGCTGCCCCACAGCGCACATTTGTGATGCCCCGAATCGTTCGGTGAAAATATAGGAGGCCAGAATGGCCGAAAAACATAAGGTTCCGGCTCATCTGCGACCTGAAACGCGCAGGTGGATTCGGCAAATTTTGGCCGATTTCGAGCTCGAATCGCACCATTTTCGCGTGCTCGTGAAGACGGCAGAGGCCTGGGACCGATCAGAACAGGCGCGCGAGCAGTTGGCGGGTGGATTGGTGGTCGAGGACCGCTATGGAACGCCGAAGGCTCACCCTTGTGTCGCTATCGAGCGCGATAGTCGAACAGCGTTCTTTCGCGGTCTGCGCGAACTTGCGCTGGATGGCGTCGATGCTCCGGAGGCGCCGCGTGCACCGCGGACAGCCGACTACGGGACTCGTCGCTAATGCCGGTGAGACATCGCAAGAGCAGGAAACGTTCGACGGATGGCCTCTCCGAGTGGGAGTCGGTCTTCTCTACAGGTTATGACCTGCTCTGGGAATTGCAGATGTCTGGCGTGGAAGTCGATCAGTATGGCCGCCCCTCATTGGAGGAGACCGCGGCCGCGTGGCAAAGACTGGGAGAAGCATTCATGGAGTTGCCGCGTCATCCGGACCTCGACGAACCTTGGGCGCTTGAGACCTTTGGCGTGACTTGGGCGAAGGGGAAGCGCAGGCGTTGATGCCACTTACCACTCGAAAGGTTCGTCTCTGTCTAGCCGATAGCGCTCAACAAGCCTGTCTCGGAGCTCGCCGTGTATCCCCGTTAAGAACAGACCGCTACGAACCTGTGTCGCAAGAATATGCTTGGGCAGGGTTTCGCTTTCGCCCCTACCAAAATCGTACATAGCCGCGGCACGTGCATAGACCTCTGCGCAATTGATCATTATGGCGAGTACGTGATCCTCGTGGATAGCGCGCACATGACGTCTATCCGCTACTAACCCACGTGTCCGAGATCTCAGCACCTGTAGAACCGTAAGCAGACGAGACAGGAAGATTCGTTCGTCCTGGTGGCTTGCTTCAACCATTGCCCGCAGACCGTCGACAGACTCTCCCGGCAGCACTGGAAACGCGGGAACATCGAGGTTTCCAGGAAACACGCCACGTACCATCCGATCCCGCATGTTCTGAAGCTGGGACGATGTCGCTTCAGCGTAATCGCTGATTTCGCTTAAAACCAGCGGGAGCACAGCTCTGGCCGATGCGCGCTGCGCCTCAAACTTATCATGTTGGAAGCGGTCAGCCTGTCGAATCTGCCAAACTACAACTCCGGCAGCGGCCAGACCTGCGACAATCGTCTGGTAATCGTACAGCCACCTAAATCGCCCAATCCACTGCAACACACTATCGAAGGTGCAAACCCATCCGTGATCATAGATCGCGCGTACGGTCTCGATGCAGACCGCAAGGATGAAGATACCGACGGCTATGCCGGCGAGGAATCGTTGTCTGTACGTCATGCTTGACGATCGCCGATAGGCCGTGCGCCAGTCCAGCCACAACCATAAATCATCCCCAAGCCAAGCAAAGGGTGCCTCCTGGAACTAGAGATATTTGCAGTTCAGACTTTCGAACTGTCCTCTGGCCCATTCGAACTTGTCTTCTGGCTTTTCTGGGCTTTGTTCGAAGACGTCGAACGCGCGAGCCCAAATGAAACCCATTGTGAAGTCCGCGTTCTTCGTTGGAAATTCATACCATGTTGGGATTTCGTCGTTTTTCTCGGGCAGTAATCCGTCGAACACGGCCTGCAGGTACTGCTTTCCGAGGGTGTAGCCCGCTTCGAAGAGCCGGTCTCTCTCGGCGCCCCCGTTCGGCATGCCATTGGCGAATGCTGCACAAGTCATGAGAACCCAGCTCTTGCTCGCCATTGCATCGTAGTCTGTCGCACGAGCAGGCGAACCGATCAGCAGAAAGAGTGCGACGAGCAATAACCGATTCATGTTGGGGCCTCCACCAACAACTCAATCGCACAACCGAGGGAAGGTCGTCAATTTCCCGCAATCCGCCAGGGACCAACTCCACATCAGGCGGCCCATCACACCGCAAGGATCACCATACATGAACAATCCAAATCCAAGCCCCAACGGCGCGCCGGAAGACGACGAAGAAAACGGAACTCCGTTCGACGACGGATCCACGTTCGACGACGGAAGCGGCTTCGAGCAGTAATCCCGAGTCTCACCCCAAACAGAAATCCCCTTATAGCCTCGGTCATCGCCGGGGCTTTCTTTTTATGGAGATATCATGGCTACAGCAGCCACTGTTTATCGCGACTACGAAACCGATGGCATTCCATCTTCGGGTGCCCACAAAGTCAGAAAGCCGGAAATTCGCCAACTTCTGGCCGGCTATGAGGGCGTCATCAACGCGTTCCTGTCGAACGGCGGTCTGATCTTCGCATCCAAGGCGTCTCTCGATGCCAGCCTGAATTACGCAGCCAACACCATGGCTTGGGTGCTCGGTGACGCGACTGTCGCGAACAACGGAATCTATCGCAAGATTGGTGGTTCTGGCACTGGTTCATGGACGCGCGTAGCCGATCTGCCGTTCTCGTTTATCATTGCCAGTGATGTCGGCGCAGGTACGGTGAACGCCATCCAGGCGACCACGAGCATTCCGGTTAGCGGATCTGCGCTTGTCTGGATGAATGTCTTCGAGGCGAACACGGCGAGCCCGGTGACGGTAAGCTTTAACGGCGGATCGGCGCTGACGATCAAGACAAATACCGGCAATAACGTCGCTGCCGGTGGGCTTGTGGCGGGCATGATTGTGCTTGGTATTGTTTCGGGCTCGACGTTCCGGCTTGTCAGTGATCAGGCCAGCGCGGCGATTGTGGCGGCTGCCGAAGCGGCTCAGGCTGCCGCGGAGGCAGCGCAGGCTGCGGCTGAAGCAACCGTATCTGAGACGGTTCGCTACGATATCGTTCAGGCCAAGTCTGCGGCTCAGAAGCTTCAGGCGCGCACGAACATCGCAGCGTCATCTTCGGGAAACGATGCACAGTTTCTAGCCGGAACGAGCCGCTATCCGACGAGCATCAACCAGCGCGTCGACAGCGCATCATGGCTGGCGGCGAACACCGTTTCGGGCAAGAACCTGGTAGTCGGCGCTGCCGCGCTTGACGGGCTGACGTGGGTCAACGACATCATGCCTGGCACTGACGGCGTGGGCGTCGTCACGGCATACGCAATCTCGACGAACGGCAAGTATGGTTCGGTTGATGCGGTTCGCGCATCCGACAACGTCGCCGGCACTCCGCAGAACATCATTGCGCATACCGCCGTCTGTCGCGTCGACAATGCGACCGTTGCTCACCGCGTTTGGGCGAAATACACTCATGCCTGGTGGGACGCTGGCGCTCATGTCGATAGCTTCCTGCTTGGCGAGGAAAATTCGCTTCACAATGAAGGTGCCGCCGCTGCGATGAAGACTCCGTGGGATCTCCGCGGTGGTTCATCAAACAACGGTCAAACGGCAAACCTGCGACTGACGGCAGGCACAGGAAACGTCGCAAGCAACCGCGCGACCTGCGCGCTGCAGATCACCGCCAACAATGCCAAGTACGCCTCCGGGGTCATCGTCGCGTCTGACGCCATCGATACAACTTCCGGCTACGCAGATGCGTTTGCGATGTCCACGAACCACGGCGTCGCATGGTACTCGCCGTCTTCGGCGGACCGGATGTGGCGCATTTTCTGCAACGTAACGTCTGTTTCGGCGGGCGGCAGTCTCATCTTCGGCGACGGTCTCGTTGAGCTGTTCAACGGGGATCTCGATCTAAAAACCGGCGGCCGCTTCTACAAGTACCAGGGCATCAAGGTCGTTGGCGCTCGAGATACTGGCTGGACCGCAATGACAGGCACCACCAACAAAGCCACGGCTTACGACACCTCTAGCATAACGCTTTCCCAACTGGCTGGCCGCGTTATGGCGCTGCAGGCTGCGCTCACAACCCACGGACTAATCGGAGCATAAAAAAATGATCCTTGATCAAGAAAACGACCGTCAGATGCTGCTGGAAATTATCGGCGCATCGTCGTTCAAAGGTGGTGCGGTTTTCGCGGTAGCTGACCTGGTGTCTCGTATTCAGGCCGCGGCAGTTGCCGAAGAGAAAGCAGAGGTCGGAGCCGTACCCACGCAAGAACAGCACTCGTCTTAGCAGCAAACAGGCCGGTGCGGGGTAGCTACACCCTTGGCCCCACCGTGGGGCACTCAAACCAGAACTCGAATAGCGGCTTGTTCAACAGATAACCGCGGGTGATCTTGCACCCACCGCGGCCAGTATTCGCTAGGTGCTGTTGAGCGGCCGCCTCGAGCCTCTTCTCTGGCGTCATAGCATCGGCCAGCCCGAGGGTAGCGCCTTGGGCTGCGCCAATCGCCATGGTCTTGCCGAGGCTCGGTGCGACCATCAGCGAGTTATCGGCCTTGTGCTCATAGACGCGGTAAGTGTCGTCGGCCATCTTCACATTATGGACCGGAAATTTATACGTGTTCATGCGCGACATGCTCTCGCTTGTGGCGCATGACGAAACGCTCACGGCGATACCCGCCGCGGCAAGTATCCTAAAATTCATGAATCGCCCCTCCGTTGCCGGTCGGATGTTTGCTCGACTCTGGGTGGTGGTCAAGTCGGCCAGAATATGGACCGAGACTCCAGGCAACTCGAATCGCGCGAATCACTTCTGTGGTGGTAAAATGCGGATGAGAGAAAACTAGGAACGCACTGCACTCAACTAGCTCGGTTGTTTTCCCTCGTTTTCACACGTGATAGAAAAGTGATATACAGTTTTTCCTATCTCCTTGATTCGAAAGAGCTTTTACTGAGTTCATAAGCTTGACTAAATACGAACAAGGAGTAAAATAGTGCATCCGCATGAGGGTAGATATTATAGGGGGATGGACATCGTCCATTTCTCATGAGAAAAAGGGCGCGCTAGATATCTAGCACGCCCTTTTGTCTTGAGGAGCTGTCGCGGATTTGGCTACCGTGAAGAAGCGCAAGGCCGGACCACATACCTCGCCTAGCAATCGAGTGTGTACATCCGAAGGGCTCAAACAGCAAGCCTGAAGGACTACACATGTCTACGTCTAAAACTCGCCCCGCATCCCGCAGTTCCGTTAGTGGCCAGTTCGTCACGCCGGCGTACGCTGCGAAGCATCCGAAAACCACCCAGAACGAGCGCTTGCCGAAGCCCGGCTACGGCGACACCAAGGGCGGGTCCAAGAGCAAGTAAACGAAGCGAAGTATAGGCGGCGCCCTCCGGGGCGCCGTTCTTATCAAGGCTCCAAACTTTTCCACCTCTTCAAGCGATGCAGTTCCGCCTGCCCCTCGTCGGTTAACGCATACCGAAACGCATTCCCGCTGGTGCCGACAAGGCGGATAGCCCCCTTCTCTATCAGCGCATCTAGAACCTTTTGGCCGGCGCCAGGAATCGTGTCGAAGGTATCGCACTCTGGGTGGTCCGCCATGTAGCGAAGAATTCGCTCTTGCCGTGCGTCTAACCCCATCAACGGCCGGTACTTCTCCCGGCGCTTCTCCTTCTTCGCGCGCCAATCGTCGTAGTCGCTGCTCTTTGCCCCGGCACGCCCAGCGTCACGTTCGCGCCGCCACTTTTGCAGGTCTGTCTCTTGCTTGCCGTGTTCTCGCATCCATTGCTCATAGGCGTCTTCCGGCTCTGCTGAGGAACCCAGGCCGCTTATCTCGTCGAGCTTTGCATCGATCGCCCTGCGGTCCCACTTGCGGGTTCCAGGTACGGCGGGAGGCATTTTGTGCGTCGATACCCAAAGGGAAAAGGTGCTTTCGCCGATACCGCAGTACTCAGCGGCTTCCTTGCGTCCGATCAGGCGTGGGGCGTTGTCGGTCAAGTGCGAGCCCGTTTCTTTCTGGCCTGGCGAAGCATGGTAAGCGCATCGGGCCTGCTAGATTTCTTTTTCAGGCGATCGAGCCTTTCCGTTTTGGTCTCTTCATTGAGGAGAAGCGGGATATCCTCGATAGATATCAGGGGCGTTCGGCCAATCTTCTTTGCCACTCCAATGCGCCTTGCCTTCTCCCAAATAGTGCGCCCTGTGATGTGGGCGCCGCTGGACGCCGTAATGCGGCGCGCGATTTCTTCAGGCGTTAGGAGGCCGTCGAGGATAGGAATGGTCGGCACCATGGCCACCTCCATGAAAGAGAAAACACGTTGCCGCCGGCACAGATGCCGACTGCAGTCTTTGTGTCTCCTCGGTGTGGTGGTGTGCCCCGAAAGGCTGCGCTTGGTGGGCGCTACGGGAAGCTAATGTGGCCTGTTGGAGCGGTCAAGAAACATCTAGCTCGTTGGGTGCATAGCAACGCCTGGTCCAGCCGCAACGTCCCCATCCTCCAGGAATGTGACGCCCACTGCCTCGATAGCAGAGCGGATGGCTGCCAAATTGTTGGCGATTGGTATCCGCTTGCCGGATTCGAAATCCCGGAGCGTCGAGGGCGACACACCGGCTGCTTCGGCAAGATGTGGCTGCGTCCAGTTCAAAAGTGCGCGCGCGGCGCGGCATTGCGCGGGTGTCACGGTCAACCTCATTAAAAAACAACAATGTCATCGTTTAGTGTTGACATTGGGGCGATGTTGGTGTTTTCTAATGACATACCGCTTTTTCGGCAACATCGCAACACAAGGAGACCGCCATGAACGCACACGTTCCCGCACCGGCAACTGCCACCAGAACTCAGTTACCGCGCGCGCTCGTCAGAAGAAGACCGGCCTTCGCATTCAAGATTGGGCAGATCGTTTCCAGCGGCGACCTCATGGCCTTTGTGATTGACAGAAGAAGATCCGCGGCAGGTAGGGAGCTCTATGACGTTGCTGTGCTGGGCGCCGACCACGGCCGACCACACCGCACCTTTCTTGGCCAGTACCTGTCGCCAACTCACTAGTTTCCTGCGGCACCTCCGCAGCCTTGCCGCGCTCCGTTCTTCGTCGAGCGCGGCCTTTTATCCCACCCCCCGCGGGGGCGCTGTGCCGCGTGAACCGGTGCAGCGGGCGGGTGGCGGTATCTCACAGGTGCCGTCGCCCGTCACCCATCCATAGCCCACCACAGTGACCCGCCGGCCTCACCACCCGGCGGATTTTTTTTGAAGAGTGCCACTGGACGATCGCCAACAGAAAACGGTTTTTAAATGTGATGCAATTCTGAGGAGGGACCGTGCCCACCGCCGCCAACGATAATCGCCTGCCACCGGGAATGACGCCGCGTGGCCTTTGCCGCGTGGCCGCTGCCGCATATGTAGGTATCGGCGGTACGCTGTTTGATCAGATGGTTTCCCGCGGGGAGATGCCAAGCCCCCGCAAGGCGGGGAGCCGTGTCCTTTGGGATCGTTATGAGCTCGATGATGCCTTCGATGCCCTCCCCCGCGATGTTAATATAGCGGCATCGAGCGCCGGCAACCCTTGGGATGATATAGGAGCGGCATGAAGCTCAATCTCCGCGGGATCATCGAAGATGTAGATCGGCACGGCAACGTGCGGATCTATTTTCGCGTGAAAGGCAAGAAGAAAGTCCGACTCCGCGAGAAGCCGGGGACAGCCGCATTTCTGCGGGAATACGAATGCGCCGAAGCTGGTATTCCGTACGATGCCGGCGGTGCTACGCCGCGACCCATCGCCAGTTCTTCAAAGCCAGTCGTTCCGCGGTCCTTCCGCTGGCTGTGCCAACAGCACTTCAAGCGCGCGGCCAAGAGCGTCACCCCCGGTACGATGGATCGGCGTCGCCGCATACTTGAAGAGATCTGCGTCAAGCATGGCAACCTGCCGTTTGAAATGATGGAGCGTAGGCACGTCACCATGCTCAGGGACGTTCGCATCGAATCACCTGGCGCCGCCAACAATATAGTCAAAGCCATCAGCGCCATGTTCGCGTGGGCGATCGAAGTTGGCGAGGCCAAGGTAAACCCCTGCAACGGCATCAAGCGCCTGAAATCCGGCGATGGCTTCCACACGTGGACGCTTGAGGAAATCGAACAGTTCGAGGCCAAGCACGCGCCCGGGACAACCGCACGGCTGGCGCTGGCCATCTTTATGTTCACCGGCCTGCGTTTGTCTGATGCGGCTATTCTCGGCCGACAGCACCTATCAGATGGTTGGATCCGAATCAGGCCAGGTAAGACGAAGCGGTCTAGCGGCGTCGAGGTTCATATGCCGTTGCTCGCGGATCTGGCGAAAGAGCTAGACCGCGTTCCGTCTGGTCGATTGACCTTCCTTGTGACGGAGTACGGCAAACCCTTTTCCGACAAGGGCCTTGGAAACAAGATGCGGCAATGGTGTGATGAAGCCCAGTTGTTTCATTGCTCCGCTCATGGGCTGCGGAAGGCCGGGGCGTCCATCGCCGCAGAGAACGGCGCGACCAGCGACCAACTGAAGGCCATCTTCGGATGGACGACGAGCCAACAGGCTGACCTCTACACGCGTGCGGCTCGCCGAAAGGTGCTCGCAAAAGACGGCGCGAAGCTTCTGATACCCGACCGAAACGAGAACAAAAGTGTCCCACTTTCCGAGTCCACTTCTGAAAAGTGGGACACTCAAGCGGAAATAATAGATCAAAAACAATCACTTACAGAAAGTAATGGTGGGCCCGGAGGGACTCGAACCCCCAACCAAGCGGTTATGAGCCGCCGGCTCTAACCATTGAGCTACAGGCCCACTCTGGATCTGCAGGCTTCCTGAAATCGTAACGATCTCAAGGTAAGACAAGCAGCAACTTTAAGTGCTACGGCGACTTTGGCACGCCTGAGAAGGACGTGTGGCGCCGTGGCGATCCAGGTGCGCGAACCAATGGCAGTTCGCGGTGGAATGGCTCTAGCGGAAAACCTTTTTGCGGACAAGCCATTGCCGCAATGCTCACACAATCGCCAGCCAAGAAGACGCAGGGACGGAACAACCGGAGAGACATAGACCATGATTTCCACACGCACTGCCCGCACGCTTTCGATTGCCGCTTTCGCCGCCGCTTTTGCCGGTGTGGCCGCCGCTCAGGCGCAGGAGTCGGACAAGGACAAGGCAACCATTATCGTTGCCGGCGAAGGCCGCGCGACGACCGCGCCGGACATGGCGGTACTGCAGCTCAGCGTCGTCAAGGACGCCAAGACCGCCCGCGAGGCGCTCGACGCCAACAACAAGACCATGGCCGAAGTGCTGAAGGCGCTGAAGGACAGCGGCATTGCCGACCGCGACCTGCAGACGAGCGGCTTCATGCTGAACCCGCAATACAACTACCCGACCAACACCGATGGTGGTAACCGCCCGCCGGAGCTGATCGGCTATCAGGTCACCAACGGCGTCACCGTCCGCGTGCGTGATCTCGCCAAGCTCGGCGAAGTCATCGACAAGTCGGTCACGCTCGGCGTCAACCAGGGCGGCGGTGTGCAGTTCACCAACGACAAGCCGGAAGCCGTCATCATCGAAGCGCGCAAGGCCGCCGTTGCCGACGCCGTGGAGAAGGCCAAGGTGCTTGCCGAAGCTGCCGGCGTCTCGGTCGGCAAGATCGTCACCATCAGCGAGCAGGGCTTCCGCCCCGAACCGGTCTCGATGATGCGCGCCGGCATGGCCAAGGAATATGCCGCCGACGCCGTTCCGGTCGCAACCGGCGAAAACAGCTACAACGTGACGGTCAACGTGACCTTCGAAATCAAGCAGTAAAAACCTGGCTAGGCCCGCAGCGATCGCGCGCGGGCTTCCACCCTTCTCGCCCCTGGCTCCGGAAATCGGTGCCGGGGCGATTCGTTTTGGCCCCGTGCTCAGCGGCCCTCGCGCTGGAACCGTGGGTTGAAACGAGTACGGTAGGTCCAGAACAAGGTGGGGATGCCTCCGTCGGTAAGATGTCCAGCGTCTGACAAATGCCTTGTCGCGCATCAGATGCCGCAGATCAGCAAATAGCGATGGCGTTCGCTCACCATTCGCACGCGATCCTCGGACCGGTCGAGAAAGATCAACAGCGCCTTTCGATGAAACCTTTGTTTGCGAGGCAGCAGACAGGGACAAGGGACGTATTTCTCGACGATCGGACCCAGGCGCACATTCCCTCTGACGTCGCGCCGCAACTCCGAAAACGAGCGGGAATATCAGCCAGATGTCTCCCCACACCCACGGAACGCCCCGATGGCGATGGCTTGTCGACCAATCCGGGAAAGAGCGGGCAATCAAGCCCTCAATCAAGAGAAGCGCTTCTTCTCTTATACTGAATACATCTGGACCAAAC
This sequence comes from Ensifer sp. 2TAB8, assembly GCF_052115125.1. NCBI lineage: Bacteria > Pseudomonadati > Pseudomonadota > Alphaproteobacteria > Hyphomicrobiales > Rhizobiaceae > Ensifer > Ensifer sp. 2TAB8. Next base: position 464,835 of record NZ_JBFRGB010000002.1, read on the forward strand.
CGGCCGTAGCCACTCTTGTCGCCGAAGCCATGGTCACAGGGGACGAACTCGAAGGAAAGCCCACCCGCGAGGCCCGTCTACAAATCTGTAGTCGGAAGGGAGCTGTATGTGGGCGAACAGTACAGCCGTGTTGCAATGCTCAAACCTCCCGGTCTCAACGACACGGCACAGCACGTAAAAAAGCCCCCCATGCCGAAGCGTGGGGGGCCATTCTTCCGCCGGCCGGGGGAGACAAGGCGGGAAGATTGGTATTGGCGCTTACCAGCGGCCGATTGTCGGGCAACCGCGCGCGTTTGCGAAGACGATCGTCTGGCGGTAGCCGTGGCGGCGACCTTCGACGACGACGCGGCGCGGCGTCACGTCGGCGACATAGGCGCGACGGAGACCCCGGTCGCGAGCCTTGTCGACGGCCATCCACGGAGAGCAGCCGCCGCGGCGACCACGGTCCCAGTGACGGTCACGGCCGCGGTTCCAATCACGCTCGTCGCCGTAGCCGCCGTCGTAGTCGCGGTACTGCACGTCGATGCCGTCGCGCGGGCCGAGCCCGAATTCGATCGAGTCCGCCGAAGCGGTGGAGGCAGCACCAAGCAGGCCAGTCAATCCAATGACGGCGGCGGCAGCAGCGTTAAAAAAGCGGTTCTTCATGACATCTCTCCAGGCTTGAAGGGTTCAGCGGGCAATCACCGTCCCAAGCGATTGAGCAAAGAATAGGTTCCCTAAGCTGAACGACAGCGGAACCTGGTGTTCATGGGAGGTTCAGATTGCCGGAACGTGATCCCACCCCTCACCGGCGCAGGATTCGGCCTTGCGAAGCGGTCCGCCCGCGGCATGCAGACAGGCGATAAGCCACTGATCCAGAACGGTTTATTGAGATCATCGGGGACGGGAATGCGGCCCCGTGCGAAAGCGACGATTGCTGGTGTGATCGTCGCGGCAAAAGCAAATCTTGTGCCGTCAGGACAGTCGCGCAAACAGAATATCGAGGCATTTTCAGGCGTCGAAGGCCGCAATCGAGCGATTCGCGCTCGTCACGCAGGCCCTCGTCAGCCAGCGAGCGTCCGTTCGAAAATGCGGATGTTGCGATAGTGGCTGAGGCGGGTGATGACCCCCTCCTCTATCTCGAAGATCAGCACGCTCGGGATGGAATAGCTCTGTCCCGTTGCAGCGGGAAAGCCGTCCATCGTTTCGCGATAGGTACCACGCGCCGTCAGGTCGGCCGCCACCCGCTGGCCGAAGGCATCGCGCATCAGCACGACATCGCCGAACTGTTCGTCGAAACGGCGCAGGTAGTTCATCAGCCAGGCGCGCAGGGGACCCACGCCGACGGTGCGCTGGCCCGTCAACGAATCGAGCTCGATATCCTCATGGACGAGCCGCGCCAGCGCCTCGAAATCACGCTGGTTCAGCGCTTCGATGAAGCGGTTGGCAATGGTCTGTGCATCCGTCATTGCTGTTCCTCTCCGGCGCCTCTCCATGCTCTAACTAGGACGGAACCCGTTCCGGTCAATTGCGTCGTCGCGTCGATCGGATGGCGATCAGGCGCCAAGGTGCAGCACGATCTCGCGACGGTGTGGCCGGTCGCGATGTTCGAAGAGATAGATCCCCTGCCAGGTGCCGAGCGCCAAGCGGCCACGGGCAACGGGAATACCGAGCGAGACCGGTGTCAGCGCCGCCTTGATATGCGCCGGCATGTCATCCGGTCCCTCCTGCGTGTGCACGACCCAGCTCATCGCGGGGTCGGAAGACGGCGGCACCAGCCGGCGAAAGAAGGCGTCGAGATCGCGCTTAACATCCGGATCGGCATTTTCCTGAATGAGAAGCGAGCAGGACGTGTGGCGGACGAAGACGGTCAGGAGCCCCTCTCCGTCCGTATTGGCCCGCACGAAGGCGGCCACCTGGTCGGTGAACTCGTAGAGCCCCTGCCCGCGGGTGGAAATGGTGATGCTCGTCTGCGGCATGTCGGTCTCCAGCGGGCAGCGGCACCCGCCGCAAGGCAGGTGCAACACGTTGAGCTTCCCAACGCTTCTACCCCTGGACCGTTCCCGCTCCAAGACAGGGCGCCATGGGAAAAGGTGCCGCGCCGTCTACATCTCCAGGCCTACATCTCCAGAAAGGTCTGGAAGCCGCCATAGATCATGCGCTTGCCGTCGAAGACTTCCTTCCAGGCGTCACCCTGCAGCCGCGGATCGGCCATCACCTTGGCGACGATCGTGTCGCGGTCGGCTCGAGACTTGTAGGCGATCCAGGAAAAGACCACCGTCTCATCGTCCTTGGCCTGAACCGAGCGGGGGAAGGACGTCACCTCGCCATAGGGCACGTCGTCGGCCAGGCATTCGTTGTAGGAGAGCGCGCCATACTCCATCCAGACATCGCCCGCCGCCTTGGCCATCGCCTTGTACGCCTCGATGTTCGCCTTCGGCACGGCAACGATAAAACCATCCACATAGGTCATTGAGAAATCCTCCTTGGTTCTTTCGACCAGCAAAGGACGCTTGAGGCGCAAAGGTTCCGACACGGCCTTTGATTTTTTTAAACCGCGTCTGTCGGAACGGGCATCGCCCGTTCGTCCTTAGTTGGTAGCAATCACCACGGGAGACATATCCATGCAGAGGATCACGCCCTTTCTCTGGTTCGACGATCAGCTGGAGGAGGCCATCGGCTTCTACACCTCCATCTTCCGCAACGCCCGCGTCACCGACATCCAGAAAGGCCCGGACGGCAAGGCCTTCACCGCGAGCTTCGAACTCGACGGGCAGCATTTCATGGGGCTGAACGGCGGCCCGCATTTCAAGTTCAACGAGGCGGTATCGTTTTTCCTGCGCTGTGCCGATCAGGCGGAGGTCGACTACTATTGGAACCGGTTGCTCGAAGGCGGTACGCCGCAGCATTGCGGTTGGCTGAAGGACAAGTTCGGCCTTGCCTGGCAGATCATTCCGAGCGCCCTGATGCGACACCTTAGCGATCCCGATCCGGCACGCGCCGCACGCGCCCAGCAGGCGATGATGGGCATGGTGAAGATCGACGTCGCCGAACTGAAGAGAGCGGCAGCCGGCTGAAGCGAGACCAACGAAAGTGTCACACGGTTCGGCGTCCGGTTGCGCAAAACAATGGGACAGGACACTCCCGCGCCCTTGGCTGGAAGGGCCTTAGCTGCCGCAGCCCCTGAGCTGCTTGTTGTAAATCGACGCCATGCCGGCCGCCCGCTTGGCGCCGGTCTTGGCCGTATCGCTCCAGTTGCCGCGCGCATAGCCGGCGTGGCCGTGGTAGTAGGCGATGTAGAGCCGGTAGGCGTCGTTGAGCGCAATGCCGTTCTGCTGCGCGCTCTCGCGGTGATACCAGGCGATGAAGCGGATGGCGTCGCCGAAGTCCGAGCGCCGTGCGGCCCAGCGGCCGGTCTCGCTCTGATAGCGCGCCCAGGTGCCGTCAAGCGCCTGGGAATAGCCATAGGCGGTGGAGGCGCGCGTCCAGGGGATGAAGCCGAACAGCTTGGTGCGCGGCGGCCGCGCATTATGGCGGAAGCCGGACTCGGTATAGATCGTCGCCATCAGGATCGGCACGGGCACGCCGTATTCGCGCTCGGCGCCATAGGCGGCACGACGCCAATTGTTGAACAGGCCATCTCGCTGCTCGAAAACCGCACAGGCATTCCGGGTGTCTCTCGGCACCGTTCCGCAGCCGGCCAGCAACAGGAGGACGACGACAAATACGCAACGCATCGCAGAACCTCGGGTTTCCGAGAAATTGATAAAGTGTAAACGTTAAGGATCTCTTTTGATTCAAAGGCCAACGATCGGGAGAGCCGCATGACGAAGTCGAGTTTGCTGCTGCCGTTCCTGCTTGCTTTGAGCCTTGGCGATGCGGCAAGGGCCGGCGATATCGAGCAACTTTATCGCAGTGACGCGGTCGTCACCGGCACCGGCGAGCTCAACCGGCAGATCGGCTTTCGCGAATGCCTGGATGAAGTGCTGGTGAAAGTTTCGGGTGATCCGACGATCCCCAAAGCGCCCGGCTTCGCAGCGCTCGAGGCTGAGGCGGGCAGCTTCGTCTCGTCCTTTTCCTATCGCGACCGGATGGAAGGCATCCCCATCCACGACGAACAGGGCACCCACGATCGCCCGCACGATCTTAGGTGCCTTTATGCACCGGCAACGCTCGACCCGCTTCTCGCAAAGCTCGGCCACAAGCCGTGGCTCGAGCCGCGCCCGGTGATTGCCGTGTTGCTGGCGGTCGAGGATCAGAGACGCCGCTTCGTGCTCGCGCGCGACGGCGACGAAAGCCCCTATATGGCGGAATCGCTTCAGGCGGCAGCGACACCGCTCGCCCTTTCCGTCGTCCTGCCGGACAGGGCAACCGTTGCAGATGCGCAGCTGGACTTCACCGTCGTATCGCAAGAAGGCCCTGAGAAACTCGCCAGGCTCGCGGCCCTCAGCAAGGACGACATGCCGCTCGCAGGGACGCTGGTCTGGTCCGATCAGGCCCGCGGCTGGATCGCCAACTGGCGGATGATGTCGGCCGGCAAAAGCTACACGTGGCAGGTCAGCGGCGTCAGCTTTGACGACGCCTTTCGCAATGCGTTACGCGGTGCGGCCCGCGTCCTCTCCGGAAACGGGCCGCCCTGAACGGCTGCGGCGTCGCTGCATTTTATCCGAGCGAGGCAATCAGTTCGCGATAGGCCGCCTCTGGAAATGCCTTGAGCGTGGTCGAGCGCACATTGCCAGCCATGCCGAGCGTCAATGCAAAACGTGCCGCCACCGCGTCGTCTGGCGCTTCGACGACGGCCACCATGTCGTAGTCACCCATTGTCAGGAAGAAATGCTTGAAGGAGCCGCCCATCTCGCCGAGCACCTGCCTGGCTGTGTCGAGCCTCTTGGGAGAGTCGCGCACATTCTTCACGCCCTGCTCGGTCCAGTTGAGGAGCATGACATAAGTGGTCATCCTACACCTCCACGGGGCACGCTTCACGCCCGCGGTGCGATTGCTCCCGCGTCTTAGACGGGGTGCCCCAATTGCTCCGAAAGCGCGAATATACTCCTCGTTGAAAGCCCCCACAATAAATCGCTTGGGTGAGACGGAAACGAAAAAGCCGGGCACAGGGCCCGGCTCTTTTGATTTTGCGATTTTGAAACAGCCCGACTTTAGCTGTCGAGGAAGCTTCTGAGCTTCCTGGAACGGCTCGGATGCTTGAGCTTTCGAAGCGCCTTCGCTTCGATCTGACGGATACGTTCGCGGGTAACCGAGAACTGCTGGCCGACTTCTTCGAGCGTGTGGTCGGTGTTCATCCCGATGCCGAAGCGCATGCGCAGCACGCGCTCTTCGCGCGGCGTCAGCGAAGCGAGAACGCGAGTGGTCGTCTCGCGCAGGTTCGCCTGGATGGCGGCGTCGATCGGCAGCAGCGCGTTCTTGTCCTCGATGAAGTCGCCGAGGTGCGAATCTTCTTCGTCACCGACAGGCGTTTCGAGCGAGATCGGCTCCTTGGCGATCTTCAGGACCTTGCGGACCTTTTCGAGCGGCATGGCGAGCTTTTCGGCCAGTTCTTCCGGCGTCGGCTCGCGACCGATCTCGTGCAGCATCTGGCGCGAGGTACGAACGATCTTGTTGATCGTTTCGATCATGTGCACCGGAATACGGATCGTGCGGGCCTGGTCGGCGATCGACCGGGTAATCGCCTGACGGATCCACCAGGTCGCATAGGTCGAGAACTTGTAACCGCGGCGGTACTCGAACTTGTCGACCGCCTTCATCAGGCCGATGTTGCCTTCCTGGATGAGGTCGAGGAACTGCAGGCCGCGGTTGGTGTACTTCTTGGCGATGGAGATGACGAGGCGCAGGTTGGCTTCGACCATTTCCTTCTTGGCGATGCGCGCTTCGCGCTCGCCCTTCTGCACCATCGAAACGATGCGACGGAACTCGGCGATCGAGATGCCGGTTTCGGTGGCGAGGTTCTGGATCTCCTGGCGGATGTCGCGGATCGTCTGGTTTTCGCTCTTGGCGAATTCCTTCCAGCCCTTGCCGGCCAGGTTGCTGATCGACTTCATCCAGTTCGGGTCGAGTTCGGCGCCCGAATACTGCTCCAGGAACGAGTCGCGCTTGACGCCGTAGGATTCGGCAAGCCGCAGCAGGCGGCCTTCGTTCTGCATCAGGCGCTTGGAGATGTCGTAGAGCTGCTCGACCAGGCTGTCGACGCGGTTCTGGTTGAGCGACAGCGACTTGACCGCCTTGATCAGCTCGTCCTTGAGTTCCTTGTAGCGGCGCTCCTGGGCGGGCGAAAGCGTGCCGGTGGCAGCAAGGCGGGCTTCCACCTGCTGGTCCTGCAGCTTGCGCAGCTTCTTGTAGGTCTCGGCGATGATGTCGAGGGTTTCCATGACCTGCGGGCGCAGTTCCGCTTCCATGGCCGCGAGCGAGAGGTTCGACTCGTCGTCGTCTTCCTCTTCTTCCTCGGCCGGCATGACATCGCCGCCGACATTGGTAATGTCGTCGTCGTTGGCGGCGGTGCGCACCTTGCGGGTCTTTTCCTTTTCCTCGGCCGCCTTGCGGTCAGCCTCGATCTTTTCCGGGCTCTGGAACTGCGGGGCAGCCTTGGCCTCGGGACCGGAATAGGTGGTTTCGAGATCGATGATCTCGCGCAGCAGCGTCTGGCCTTCGTTCAGTTCGTCGCGCCAGATGATCAGCGCCTGGAAGGTCAGCGGGCTCTCGCAGAGACCGGCGATCATCGTTTCGCGGCCAGCCTCGATGCGCTTGGCGATCGCGATTTCGCCTTCGCGGGACAGGAGCTCGACCGAGCCCATTTCGCGCAGGTACATGCGGACCGGATCGTCGGTACGATCGGTCGGTTCCTTCTTCTTGCTGGTCGCAAGCGCCGTGCCGCCGGAAGGGGCGAGTTCGCCGCCTTCGCTGTCGCCGTCGTCGTCGCTCGCCTCGTCGTCACCGCCGCCGGCAGCCTCTTCGGCTTCCTCGTCCTCGATCACGTTGATGCCCATGTCGGACAGCATCGCCATCGTGTCTTCGATCTGTTCGGAGGTGACTTCCTCGGACGGAAGGACCGAGTTCAACTCGTCCATCGTCACGTAGCCGCGCTTCTTGGCGGCCTTGATCATCTTCTTGACAGCGTCGTCGGAAAGATCGAGAAGCGGACCGTCCGGAGCACCTTCGCGTTCTACGTCAGCTTCTTCGTTTTCTTTGACTTTGGTTGCCATTTAGTTCGTCGCTTTCCTTGTCGCAACCGGCGTGAGTCCGGTGCCAATGCCGCTCGAAGGTTCGGGCACGCCGCGTACCCGCCACCGAATCATTTCCCCTGACGTAACGGGATGATGTTTAATTCCTGTTTAACCACGAGTGCGATCGTGGCAAAGCGGGCAAGCTTCGACAGTCCTGCCACTGAAACGTCTCTGGCATGATTCCCTAACCGCCGTGTCATTTCGCCATTTCTTATTCGGAAATGGTGATTCCCACTATTTTCGATCCCGTCAAGCATTTCCGCTGAAAAACCGGCTGATTCGGCAAAAATCACCGTTCCTATCGCTTTTTGGGGTTTATCAGCTTCCGCTGAAGATGTAGGCGCTGCCCGCCAAAAGACAAGGGTGCCACCGATTTAATCGGCAAGGTCCCGTTGTGCCATATCCGCACCGCAACCAGAGATTCATCTTTCCCCTGCTCCTAAACCGAACGACCGTCGTATTTGACGATCTTGACCGCCTCCAGATCGAACTCCGGCAAGCAACGCAGGTTGATTGCGGCCATCTTCCCGTGCGGTCCCTCGCCTTCGCCGAAAGGGGCGATGCCGCAGCTATCGCAGAAATGATGCCGGATGACATGCTTGTTGAAGAGATAGGTCGAAAGGTCCGTTTCCGGTGTCTTCATCGTCAGCCTGTCGCGGGGAATGAAGGCAAGCAGCCCGCCGCGGCGGCGGCATAGCGAGCAGTTGCAGTCGATAGCCTCGGCGAAATCCCCCTCCACCTCGAAGGCGATCTTGCCGCAATGGCAACTTCCCTCATAACGCATGCACGGTCTCCTCTAACTTCCCAACAAGCCTGGTTGCTGCGACGAAGATAGCGCGGCGGCGCCTGCAAGCAAGCGCCGCTGCCCGGGGCCATGAGCGCGCAAAACAATTCCACGTTCGGCCCGTTTCCGACCGAAGTTCGCAAGTTTGTTCCGGCTTTTTGCTTGCACCCGACCCGATCGCGGGCGACTTTCGCCACCGATCTCATGGAGGAGCCGGATGCTCATCAAGGAAACCGACGCCATGCGCGTGCTATCGATCGCGCGGCGTCTCACCATTCCCGACGTCAAAAATGAAAGCGCCGCATTGGCGCCAGTCATCGAGGCGGAAATGGAACGCGCCGGAATGACGCCCGCAGGCCCCTGGGTCTTCATTGCGCGGAACCTGCCGAAAAACGCCAAGACCCTCTTCGACTGGCGGATCTGCCGTCCGGTCACGGGTGGCGAGAACTATCGCGGCGATTTCGACCTGATCGACCTGGAGCCGATCATGGTGGCATCGGCCCTGCATCAGGGACCGATGCGCAGTCTTTTCACCCAGGGCTACACGCCGCTGGTCGAGGAGATCGAGATGTCCAGGCACAATTTCTCCGGCGAGAGCCGCGAAATCTATCATCGGTGGGCGGGCCAGGGCGCCCGCTACCACGAGATCGAGATCCAGTTCGGCCTTGCCAACTGAGCCGCCGCGCCTTGCGGGGTACGGCGTCCCTTGGGGCTTACCAGTCCATGACGACCTTGCCGGAATTGCCCGAGCGCATGGCCTCGAAGCCGTCGCGGAACTCGTCGATGGTGATGCGGTGGGTGATGACCGGGGCAAGGTTGAGACCGCCCTGCACGAAGGCAATCATCTTGTACCAGGTCTCGAACATCTCGCGGCCATAGATGCCCTTGAGGTTGAGCATCTTGAAGATCACCTTGTTCCAGTCGATCTCAAAGCCTGCCGGCGCAATGCCGAGGATGGCGATCTTGCCGCCATTGTTCATCTTGTCGATCATGTCGCGGAAGGCGGGAGCCGCCCCCGACATTTCCAGCCCGACGTCAAAACCCTCGGTCATGCCGATCGCCTTCATCACGTCGGCAAGGTTCTCCTTCGACGCGTCGACGACGTAGTCGATGCCGACGCTCTTGGCGAGCGCCAGGCGCGTCGGGTTGATGTCGGTGATCACCACCTTGCGGGCGCCCGAGCGCTTGGCGACCATCGCCCCCATGATGCCGATCGGCCCGGCGCCGGTGACCAGCACGTCCTCACCAACGAGATCGAAGGAAAGGGCGGTGTGCACCGCATTGCCGAACGGATCGAAGATCGCCGCGATCTCATCGGGCACGTCGTCGGGGATCGGCACGACGTTGTATTCCGGCAGGCAGACGAACTCGCCGAACGAGCCCGGCCGGTTGACGCCGACGCCGAGCGTGTTGCGGCACAGATGCCCGCGACCGGCCCGGCAGTTGCGGCACTTGCCGCAGACGATATGGCCCTCGCCCGAGACCCGTTCGCCGACATGGTACTTGGTGACGGCCGAGCCGACCTCGGCGATCTCGCCCATGAACTCGTGGCCGACGACCATCGGCACCGGAATGGTCTTCTGCGCCCACTGGTCCCAGTTCCAGATGTGCACGTCGGTGCCGCAGATCGCCGACTTCTTCACCTTGATCAGCACGTCGTTCGGGCCAATCTCCGGCACCGGCACACGCTCCATCCACAAGCCCACTTCGGCCTTCGACTTGACCAGCGCCTTCATCATGTTCGTCATCAGTCTCTCCCTCAGATCACGCCGAGGTCGCGGCCGACCTCTTCGAAGGCGGCGATCGCCCGGTGGACGTCCTGTTCACTATGCGCTGCCGACATCTGCGTGCGGATGCGCGCCTGGCCCTTCGGCACCACCGGGAAGGAGAAGCCGATGACATAGACGCCCTTCTTCAGCATGCGGGCCGCCATCTCCTGGGCGAGTGCGGCGTCACCGAGCATGACCGGGATGATCGGATGGCCCTCGCCGGCCAGCGTGAAGCCGAGCTTGGTCATCTCGGCGCGGAACAGTGCCGCATTGGCATAGAGCCGCTCGCGAAGCGCATCGCCGTTGTCGATCAGGTCGAAGACCTTCAGCGAGGCCGCGGCAATCACCGGCGCCAGCGTGTTGGAAAACAGATAGGGCCGCGAGCGCTGCCTGAGCCAGTCGACCACCTCCGCCTTGGCCGAAGTATAACCGCCCGAAGCGCCACCGAGCGCCTTGCCGAGCGTGCCGGTGATGATGTCGATCCGGCCCTCGACGCCGCAATGCTCGGCCGAGCCGCGGCCATTCTTTCCGACGAAGCCGACCGCATGGCTGTCGTCGACCATGACCATGGCGCCATACTTGTCGGCGAGGTCGCAGACCCCACCGAGATTGGCGATGATGCCGTCCATCGAAAAGACGCCGTCGGTGGCAATCAGCTTGAAGCGGCTGCCTTCGGCCTTCTTCAGCTCTTCTTCCAGCGCCGCCATGTCGTTGTTGGCATAGCGGAAGCGCTTGGCCTTGGAGAGCCGTACGCCATCGATGATCGAGGCGTGGTTGAGCGCATCGGAGATGATCGCGTCCTCTTCGCCAAGCAGCGTCTCGAACAGGCCGCCATTGGCATCGAAGCAGGAGGAATAGAGGATCGTGTCTTCCAGGCCGAGGAAGGACGAAATCCGCGCCTCGAGCTGCTTGTGCTCTTCCTGCGTGCCGCAGATGAACCGCACCGAGGCCATGCCGTAGCCATAACGGTCGAGCGCCTGTTTGCCGGCCTCGGCAAGCTCTTCACTATCGGCAAGGCCGAGATAGTTGTTGGCGCAGAAGTTGAGCACGCGCTCGCCCGAGGCG
>NZ_JBFRGB010000003.1:0-328774 GCF_052115125.1 Ensifer sp. 2TAB8
TGGGTGTCGATGCCGCGCTTCTGGCCGTTGCCGAGATCGATGATCTCCTTCGGTTCGCCGAAATAGACGCCACCGGTCAGTTCGCGCACGATCAGGATGTCGAGGCCCTCGACCAGTTCCGGTTTCAGCGAGGAAGCGGCGGCCAGCGCTGGGTAGCAGATCGCCGGGCGCAGGTTGGCGAAGAGTTCGAGATCCTTGCGCAGACGCAGCAGACCGGCTTCCGGGCGAACCTCATAAGGCACCGCATCCCACTTCGGACCACCGACAGCGCCGAACAGCACCGCATCGGCGGCCAGCGCCTTCTTCATGTCCTCTTCCGAGATCGCCTGGCCGTGGGCGTCATAGGCCGAACCGCCGACCAGGCCCTCGTCCGTCACGAAGCCGGCTGAAAGCTCGGCATTCATATAGGCGATGATTTTGCGGACTTCCGCCATGGCTTCCGGGCCGATGCCGTCGCCGGGCAGAAGGAAGAGGTTGCGCACAGTCATGGATAGTCCTTCTCGCGGGGAAAACCGGCTGCATGTCTCCTGAAATCGCAGTCGATTTAAGGAAACATGCAGCCCTTTGAACTTCTGCAGCGGCCCTGATGCGTCTGAACAGGCGCACGGGCGCTGCCGGGCGCGTTCTTAGCGCAACTTCGTGTCGAGGGAAATCATTCCGACGAAAGATTTGTGCGTCCGCGTTGGCCGTGCGTTCCCGGAGAAACAGGCGGTTGCGCGGGCAGATGGAATGCTGCCGGTGCGAGCGTGCCCGAGGGCAGGCTCACCCACCGGGAGAGGAGCGCAATCATGCGGAAATTCATCCGCGCCGTAACGGCGATAATGCAGGCGACCATCGATGCCCTGACCTTTGTCGGCCGCGGTCGCGGACGGTGACCGCCTAGCGGTCGGCAGCGCAAGGAGGATGCAAGGAATGGGGCGAGCCACCGCCCCATTCCGCCAGTGCCACGGCCGGCATCGAAAGCCTTGCTTTTCTCTTGACGGAATCGGTGCTGCGGGATCGAATGCCGACGATACAATCAGGAATATGCCATGTCCGAGACGCTGCTGATCGGAGCCTTTCTCGCCGCCCTCTCCTACACGCTCATTCCGGGCCCCGCCTTCCTGGCCCTGCTCGGTATCGGCGCCGGCCAGGGGCGCAAGGCGGGCGCCTTGTTCATGGGCGGACATCTTGCCGGTGACATTCTCTGGTCGACGCTGGCGCTGGTCGCGATTGTCGGCGCGCGTTCGGTCGGTAGCACGATCTTTGATATTCTCGGCCTCTTCTGCGGTGTCTATCTCGGCTGGATCGGCTGGACGGCGCTGCGGGCACGGCCCGCCGGCGAGAACCGGGCGTTGCTGACGGTCGAGCGCCCCTTGCGGCGTGGGCTGATCTTCGGGCTCACCAATCCCAAAGGCTATCCGGTCGCGCTCGCCACCTTTACGGCGCTGCTTGCCGGTTCCGCCAACGCGCTCGATTTCGATGCGCTTCCGGCGCTGCTTGGCGTTTCGCTCATCGGCTTTCTCGTCGCCGACCTGATCCTCATCGTCATCATCGGCGCTTCGGTGGTGCGGCGCTTCTATCGCCGCCACGAACTGGCGATCGTCAGGCTCTCCGGTCTCCTTTTCATGGGCTTCGCCCTCCAGGCCATCTGGCACGCCGCCCCTGGCCTTCTCGGTCTGCGTAAACCTTGACGGTAATCCCGCCGACAACCACCTTCATTTTCGCCGCTTCCTGATGTCATGGGTCGGCGGCCCCCTCCCCGGTCATAAGCCGGATCGCATGCGAAAGGATTTCAGATGACCACCAGCACCCCGCTCAATCCCGCGCTCACGTCATGGACCGGCCATGAGGGCCTGCCGCGCTTCGATCTGGTCAAGGACGAGGATTTCGCCCCGGCTTTCGAAGCCGCTTTCAGGGAACATGAAGCGGAGATCGACGCGATTGCCGGAAACCCTGCGGCGCCCACCTTCGAGAATACCATCGTTGCGCTGGAAATCGCCGGCGACGGACTTTCGCGCGTATCCTCGATCTTCTGGAACAAGGCCGGCGCCGACACCAACGAGACAATCCAGGCGCTGGAACGCGACATCGCCCCGAAGATGTCGCGGCACTACTCGAAGATCGGCATGAACGCAGCGCTGTTCAAGCGCATCGACACGCTGTGGGAAGGGCGCGCAGGGCTTGGCCTCGATCTTGAAGCGACGCGCGTGCTCGAACGGCATTGGAAGGGTTTCGTCAAGTCCGGCGCGAAGCTCGCAAAGCCCGAGCAGGAGCGGCTGGCAGCGATCAACGAGAAACTCGCCGGTATCGGCGCCAGGTTCGGCCAGAACGTGCTGGCCGACGAGAAGAACTGGGTCCTGTTCCTCGAGAGCGAGGATCAGCTCGCCGGCGTGCCGGACTTCCTGCGCGACGCCATGGCGGCGGTCGCCGAAGATCGCGGACAGAAGGGGAAATACGCGGTCACCTTGTCGCGCTCGATCATCGAGCCGTTCCTGACCTTCTCCGACAATCGCGAGCTTCGTGAGCAAGCCTTCCGCGCCTGGATCGCGCGCGGTGAAAACGGCGGCGACACCGACAATCGCGGGCTGATCGCCGAGATGCTGGCGCTGCGGGCCGAAAAGGCGAAGCTGCTCGGTTATGAAAACTTCGCATCGCTGAAGCTCGACGACACCATGGCGAAGACACCCGCCGCCGTGAACGGCCTCTTGATGCAGGTCTGGGAAAAGGCCGTTGCCCGCGCTCGCGAGGAAGAGGCTGAGCTCGCCCGGCTCGTTGCCGACGAAGGGCGCAATCACGACGTCATGCCGTGGGACTGGCGCCACTACGCCGAGAAGCTCCGGGCCGAGAAGTTCAATTTCTCCGAAGGCGAACTCAAGCCCTATCTGCAGCTGGAAAAGATCATCGAGGCCTGCTTCGACGTTGCCACACGCCTGTTCGGCATTACAGCCACGGAGAAGAAGGGCATTGCCGCCTACCATCCCGACGTGCGTGTCTTCGAGATCAAGGACGCATCCGGCAAGCTGGTGGCACTGTTTCTCGGCGACTATTTCGCCCGGTCATCGAAGCGTTCCGGCGCCTGGATGAGTTCGTTCCAGTCCCAGCACAAGCTCAAGCTGAAGAACGGCGCGGAAGGCGAGCTGCCGATCATCTACAACGTCTGCAATTTCGCCAAGCCCGCCGAAGGCAAGCCGGCGCTGTTGTCGCTCGATGATGCCCGCACGCTCTTCCACGAGTTCGGACACGCATTGCATGGCATGCTATCCAACGTCACCTATCCTTCGGTTTCCGGCACGGGCGTCTCGCGCGACTTCGTCGAGCTGCCGTCGCAGCTTTACGAACACTGGCTGACGGTGCCGGAGATCCTCAAGCGTTACGCGGTGCATTACCAGACCGGTGAGCCGATGCCGCAGACGCTGCTCGACAAGGTGTTGGCGGCACGAACCTTCAACTCCGGCTTTGCAACGGTCGAGTTCACCTCGTCCGCGCTGGTCGACATGGCCTATCACACGGCTGAAGTGACGACGGAACCGATGGCGCTCGAAGCCAAGAAGCTCGACGAGATCGGCATGCCGAAATCCATCGTCATGCGTCACCGCAGCCCACACTTCCTGCACGTCTTCTCGGGCGACGGCTACTCGGCCGGCTACTATTCCTACATGTGGTCGGAAGTGCTCGACGCCGACGCCTTCGCGGCCTTCGAGGAAACCGGCAACGCCTTCGATCCGGCCGTGGCCGCTCGCCTCAAAGACAACATCTATTCGGTCGGCGGCTCGATCGATCCGGAAGATGCCTACAAGGCCTTCCGCGGCAAGCTGCCGAGCCCGGATGCGATGYTGGCCAAGAAAGGTCTGGCCGCCTGAGCGGCGCCAATCTCCGATCACGCCATCCGGCGTGATCGGTTGTTCCAAAGTCCCCGCGCCGTCTCGCAAGCTGCCTCGAAGTCGTCATGATTGCGGAGACTGATGAGGGCGGCAGCCGCCGTTGTGATGATGATCGTTTCGGCGCGTTCGTCGCGGGCAGCACCGGTCCAGACTGCCTGCCAGTATTCGCGACTGCTGAGACCCGTGCGCGGCTCGGCCCGCGGTGCAATCCCCGCCGGAATGATGAGGTCGGAGACTTCTCCGCCGACAAGGCGGAATAGCGGCGTCTGGCGATAGGGCGTGAACTCGGCGTGGTCGCGGGTGTTACCGAGGATCGTCAGCTCTCTCGTGCCGAGCAGCATGGCGATGTCGCGGCTAAGCGTGCGGCTCGAGGGATTGGCGACGCCGAGCAGGCTTGCCCGCCCGCCCATCGGATTGATGAGGTGAATGGCGGCGTTCAACGGCATGCGCATCTCCATCAGCCGATAGAGCCCCAGCAAGCGATAGATTTGCGGCGCAAACGCAGACAGCGGCAGATAGGCGATACCTGTCGATGCAAGCGCTGACTTTGTCGCCGCGATCGATGCGCAGATCGGGATTCCGGCCGCGGAAGCGGCGATCTCGAGCTTGTGCCGTTCCTCGTTGTCCTCACCATAGTTCCCGTGCAGCACGATGCGATGACCGGCTTCAGCGACAAGGCGCGCCGCATGCAGGAACCAGGGTGCAGTCTTTAGTTTCGGCGAGAGGTAGCAGGGCCAGTCGAGATCGGCGACGCCGCTACCCGGCTCGATCGCGCCGATATGGTGGCGCATGGCGCGCACGAAACCAGCCACTTCGACCGCTGTCGGCCCGCGATAGTGCAGTACCGTCATCAGCGCGCCGATCTGTACCGGGTCCGCCTCGCCGGCAAGGATGACCGCCAGCGCATCTTCAGCTTCACTTTCACTTAGCGGCCGGCTGCGGCCTGCGCCGGTTCCGACGGTCGCTATGCAGCGGGCAAGGCGCCGCTCAGGGGTGGCGTCATCGCCAATCTCCGCTAGTTTTGCGGCGAATTGTTCAGGCGCTGGCTCACCCTCAAGCAGACGGCTCGGACGGACGGCCAGTGGAGGCGCATCGGTTAGGGCCCGCCGTCCCCAGCCGGTATGGCTCGTCTGTACCGGGGCGGATGCGGCGTCATCGGGCTGGGCGGCAAGCAGGGCTTCGGCTTCTGCGGCAAGAGCGCGCACGCGCAGCCGCAGCGACTCGGCAAGCGGTGTCGGGCGCAGGCCATGACCGGTGCGCAGGAACAGAGGATCGGCATAGTCCTCACGCAATTGACCGAGCAAGCGGCTCATTGCCGAGGGCTGAAGACCGACGCTTGAAGCGGCACGGCTGACGCTGTTTTCCCGAAGCAGCGCATCGAGCGCCACGAGCAGCCGCAGCTTGCCCAGATCGGTCTGGCGTTCGTTCGGGGCCGACCCGCCTCCTGTCACGCTTGCTGCTGCTTTCGCCATGGTTCCGTCCTGCCTTTCAGTCCCATCCGGCATATTCGCGGGCGCTGTTTTGCGTCGTTTCGTATTTGGAACGGTTCCAAAACAGCGTCATTGACCGTCTGCTTCGCCAATAACTAAGTGGAGTGTATTACTCAAGATATATGTGGGGCGAAGATGATGAAGCGGATGGGGCTTGCAACGGAAACTGATCGTCGGGGACGAGGAACCCGCCGGAACCGGTGCGGCTCGGCCGGATGGTCACGTCGCTTCGTCGGCGCCTGCCTTGCCGGCACGGCGCTGACGATGCCGGTGGAGGCGCTGGCGCAGAAGGCCAAGGAAAAGGACAGGGAGAAGGCGACCGAGCTCGAGCAGATCGTCGTTACAGCGACCGGGTTCGAGCAGAACGTCAAGGATGCACCTGCGAGTATCACGGTGATCACGGGCGAGGACTTACAGAAGCGGTCGTTCCGCGATCTCACCGATGCGCTTCGCGACGCGC
Organism: Ensifer sp. 2TAB8; assembly: GCF_052115125.1. Lineage (NCBI taxonomy): Bacteria > Pseudomonadati > Pseudomonadota > Alphaproteobacteria > Hyphomicrobiales > Rhizobiaceae > Ensifer > Ensifer sp. 2TAB8. Next base: position 5,814 of record NZ_JBFRGB010000003.1, read on the forward strand.
AAGGGGTGGCGGTGACAGGTGTCGCCAACGAGCGCGACATCTTCATCCGCGGCCTGCCCGGCTCCTACACGCTGATTCTCGTCGACGGAAAGCGCCAGAGCACACGCGACGCCCGCACCAACGGCAATTCCGGTTTCGAGCAGAGCTTCATCCCGCCGGCCGCCGCCATCGAGCGCATCGAGATCGTCCGTGGCCCGATGTCGTCGCTCTATGGTTCCGATGCCATGGGCGGGGTCATCAACGTCATCACCCGCAAGGTCTCGGATAGCTGGACCGGCTCGGTCACCACCGACGGCACGATGCAGCAGCACAGGCAGTTCGGCAATTCGGGGCAACTGTCGTTCTATACCAGCGGTCCGATCCTGAAAGACACACTCGGCGTGCAGATCTGGGGCCGCGGCCTGAAGCGCAGCGAGGACAGGTTCCTTTCCGGCATTACCGGGTCGAAGGAGCACGACCTGACGGCCCGGCTTGCCTACACGCCGAACGAGGACCACGACTTCTTCCTCGAAGGTGGGACAGCGCGGCTTCGCCGCGATGCGAATATCGGCAGGACGATCGAGCCCGGACCGCGCGCGGTCAGCACCTACAACGACAACGACCGCGATCACTGGTCGTTCTCCCACATCGGACGTTGGGGCCCGACGACGTCTGACTTCTCGATCCTTCAGGAATGGGCGGAGCGGCGGAACTATAACTACAGCCAGGCGGATGGCCGTTTCGTCAAGCAGCCACGCGCGCCCGAAGTGCGCAACACCGTCGTCGACGGCAAGTTTACAACCCCCTTCGATCTCGGCGGCAGCCACACGCTGGTGACCGGCGGGCAATATTTCGAGGCGCGGCTCTCCGACCAGAACCCGGGCCGGCGAACMGGACTGAACGAGACTTTCTCGGCGACGCAATGGGCGCTTTTTGCCGAGGATGAATGGCGCATGGTCGATAATTTTGCGCTGACCACGGGCCTGCGTCTCGATCACCATCAGGAGTATGGCTACCACCTCAGCCCGCGCATTTACGGCGTCTGGAACGCGACCGACATGCTGACGGTGAAGGGCGGCGTCTCCACCGGCTTCCGCGCGCCCGATATCCGCAGCATCGCCCCGGGCTATGCCTACACCACCGGCGGTGGCGGTTGCTCCTACGGTCCGACCGGCACCTGCGGCGTGATCATCGCCGACCCGAACCTCAAGGCCGAATCGAGCACCAGCTATGAAATCGGCGCCGTGTGGGACAATGGCGACGTCATCCTCGGCGGCACCTACTTCTACACGGATTTCAGGGACAAGATTTCCAACTCGATGGTGCTGGATTCGGCCGGAAATCCGGTGCGCTGGAGCGAGGATCCGAACTACCGCCTCTGGTACAACTACAACATCGACGATGCGATCATTCAGGGCGTGGAACTGACGGCGACCTGGAATGCGACGGCCGATCTGACGCTACGCGCCAGCTACACCTATACGCAGTCGGAACAAAAGACCGGCACCTTTGCCGGCTTCCCGCTGGCGCGCACACCGGAGCACATGGCCAATCTCAGGGCCGATTGGTACACGCCGGTGGAGGGGCTCGAAGCCTGGGCCTCGGTCAACTATCACGGCGAGGAGATCGCCGCCGGCCCGCGCATCGGCACCAACGGCAAGCCGGTAACCATCAACGGCCAGCAGGGGCGCAGATACGACGCCTACACGACCGTCGATATCGGTACGAAATACGATGTCGGCGAGGGCCTGACGCTGAACGCCGCCGTCTACAATCTCTTCGACAAGGAGGTCGAGGAGACCGACTTCAACACGGTCATGGAAGGCCGTCGCTTCTGGATGAGCCTGACGGCGACATTCTGATCCGGTGGCCGGTCCCTGCCGGCTTCCGATCGAGAACAGACGGCGCCTTCCCGGGCGCCGTCCGTCTATTCTCAAGCGCCCCTCTCTCTCAAGCGCTTTGGTCCACGCCGAGGGTCGATAGCAGGCTTTTCATTCTCTCTGCCGCCAGTTCCGGCCGGTCGAGCACATTGGCTCGGTCGGCGAGGCGGAAGATGTCCGAGTAGTGCAGCACCCCGCGTGCGGACTGCATGCCCGCGGGCATGGTGAAGTGGCGCTGGTGGCCGTTCAGCCAGGCCAGCAAAACGACGCCGGCCTTGTAATACTGTGTCGGCGCCTCGAAGATCTTGCGGGACAGAGGCACGGTCGGCTCGATCACGCCGCGGAAGGTCGCGAGATCACCCTTGGCCAGCGCCGCCAAGGCCTTGGAGGCAGATGGCGCCACCGCATCGAAGATGCCGAGCAGCGCGTGGCTATACTTCGTGCCGTCGCCTTCGATCAGTTCGGCATAGTTGAAGTCGTCGCCGGTGAAGCAGAGCACCCCTTCGGGCAGGCGATTGCGCAGTGCCACTTCCTTGGTGTTGTCGAGCAGCGAGATCTTGATGCCCTCAACCTTGTCGCGGTTGACCTCGATGATCGACAGCACCGTATCGAGCGCCTGGTCGAAATTCTCCGAACCCCAGTAGCCCCGAAGCTGCGGATCGAACATGTCGCCGAGCCAGTGCAGCACCACCTTGTGCCTGGTCTGGCCGAGGATGCGGCCATAGACATGGCGATAGTCGTCGGCGGAACGGGCGACGCGGGCCAGCGCCCGGCTTGCCATCATGATCGCCCTGCCCCCCTCGTCTTCGACGAAACCGACCTGTTCCTCGTAGGCGGCGATCACGTCGTCCAGCGATCGTGCATCGGTCGGGGCCAGATGATCGGTGCCGGCGCCGCAGGCAAGATCGGCGCCCGGCACCTGCCGCGCTTCGGTAAGAGAGCGGCGGATCAACTGCTGCGCGCCTGCCCAGGGCAGCCCCATGCCGCGCTGGGCAGTGTCCATCGCCTCGGCGATCTTGAAGCCCAGGCCCCAGAGGTGATGGCGAAACGCCATGGTCGCGTCCCAGTCGATCGCCGGATTGCCCCAGGGATCAAGATCCCGGAGCGGATCCGAGACCACATGGGCGGCCGCATAGGCGATGCGGTTGAAGGTCGGTGGAGTCCCGGGCCGCTCGATCGGCGTTCCGGTCAGGCGATACTGTTCAAGCGAGCCGTCTTGGCGCGGCAGCGTCAGGCTTGTCATTGGGGTCGGTTCCTCCGCGGAAGTTTGCCTTGAAATACTTTGGATCGTTCCAAATGGCAAGCGGCAATGTTTTTCGGATGAGGCGGCGTGCTTCTTCGGCGATCGGTATTACGACGTTATAATATTGTTTTTAATATTATTTATTGACGAAGACGCTCAAGGAAACGTCGCCTCTGGGCGTCATGGCTTCGCGATCTTCGTCCCCGGGAGAGAAAAAAGTGATCGGCCAACTCTTGACTGAATTGGAACGTTCCAATTATGAAAGAGGAAAGCAGGCAAGAGAATTCGGGAGGATGCTGTGGTTAAGGAGAGGGTAACGGTCATCGATATTGCGCGCGCCGCCGGCGTGTCGAAGTCGACCGTGTCGCTCGTTCTCCAGGGCAGTTCGCTCGTCAACGAGGCGACGCGCGCCAAGGTGAATGCCGCCATCCGTGATCTCGGCTATGTCTATAACCGCAGCGCCGCCAATCTTCGCCAGGCGAAGTCCAAGATCATCGGCATCGTCGTCAACGACCTGACCAACAGCTTCTTTGCGGAATTGGCTGTCGGCGTCGATACCGTCGTGCAATCGGCCGGCTTCGTTCAGTTCCTCGCCAACACGGGTGAAAAGATCGAGCGGCAGCGCGAAGTGGTGGCCTCGATGCGCGAACACGGCGTTTCCGGGCTAATCGTCTCGCCGGCGCGCGGCACGGAAGCGGCCGACCTTGCGCCGCTGGTTGCGAGCGGCATGCCGGTCGTGCTGGTCGTTCGCGACATTGCCGGCGCCCAAGTTTCTTCACTGACTTCCGACAATCACGCCGGCGCCATGGCTGCCGTCAGGCATTTGATCGAACGCGGCCACCAGCGCATCGCCTTCCTCGGCGGTTTTCCGGATACCGCCGTCTTCGAGGCGCGCATGCGCGGCTATCGCGACGCCCTTATCGAGGCCGGCATTGCGGTTTCCGACGCGCTGATCATCGGTTCGGCGCCGTCGCGTGCCGGCGGTGTGACGGCGGTGGAGCAGGCGATGATGCTCGCCGACCGGCCGACGGCCGCACTTTGCTTCAATGATGCGGTCGCTTTCGGCGTCTGTGATGGCCTGAGGGCCCGGCGCCTAGAGCCGGGTGCCGATTTCGCCGTCATCGGCTTCGACGACGTGATTGAGGCGAAAACCGCCGTGCCGGCACTGACGACGGTTTCCGTCGACCCGCAAGGCATGGGCCAGCGCGCTGCCGAATTGCTTTTGAAGCAGATCAAGGCCGGGAAGGCCGAGCCCGAGGCAATCGTCGGTTCTGTCCGTCTCGTCGTCCGCCAGAGCTGCGGTGCTGCGGTTGAAAGAAAAAGGGAGGCATTGGCATGACGCGGTGGGGTCTGATCGGCGCAAGCACGATTGCGCGTGAATGGGTGATCGGCGCAATCCGCGCCGCTGGAGGCGAGGTTGTCTCCGTCATGAGCACCAGCACCGAGCGCGGTGTGGCTTACGCCGAAGAGAACGGCATCGCCAAGTCGGTGACCTTGGTCGCCGATCTGGTCGGCGATCCCGACGTCGATGCCGTCTATGTCTCGACCACCAACGAGTTGCATCGCGAGCAGACGCTGGCGGCGATTGCCGCCGGCAAGCATGTGCTCTGCGAAAAGCCGCTGGCGATGACGCTCGAGGATGCGCGCGAGATGGTGACGGCGGCGCAGGAGGCGGGCGTCGTGCTTGCCACCAATCACCACCTGCGCAACGCCGCCACCCATCGCGCCATGCGTGATGCGATCGCCGAGGGCAAAATTGGGCGGCCGATTGCCGCGCGCGTTTTCCACGCGGTCTATCTGCCGCCGCATCTGCAGGGCTGGCGACTGGAGCGGCCGGATGCCGGCGGCGGCGTCATCCTCGACATCACAGTGCACGATGCCGATACGCTGCGCTTCATTCTCAATGATGACCCGATCGAAGCGGTTGCCATCAGCCACAGCGCCGGCATGGGCAAGGAAGGCCTGGAAGACGGGGTCATGGGCGTGCTCCACTTCCGCTCTGGCGTCATCGCCCAGTTCCACGATGCCTTTACCGTGCGCTTTGCTGATACGGGTCTCGAAGTGCATGGCACCGAGGGGTCGCTGATCGGCCGCAAGGTCATGACCCAGCGGCCGGTCGGAACCGTGACGCTGCGCAATGCCGATGGCGAGACCGAGCTGTCGCTCGACCATCGCAATCTCTACGAAACCGCGCTTTCCGCCTTCCATGCCGCCGTCAGAGGCGAAGGCCGTCCTTCGGCGACAGGCGAAGACGGCGTCTGGTCGTTGGCAACGGGTCTTGCGGTCGTCAAGGCCGCTGCTACCGGCCAGGCCGTGGCGATCGAAACGGGACTTTGAACTGATGTCGATGAACAAGCATATCTCGCCGGCCGAAGCGGCGGCCCTGATCCCGGATGGCGCGGTGGTTTCGGTCTCCTCGTCCAGTGGCCTCGGCTGCCCCGACCTGATGCTGAAGGCGATCGGCGAGCGCTTCGAGACGACCGGCCATCCGCGCGATCTGACGACGCTGCACCCGATTGCCGCCGGCGACATGAGCGGCATCAGGGGCGTTGACTACATCGCCAGGAAAGGCCTGCTGAAAAAAATCATCGGCGGTTCCTATCCTTCCGGCCCGTCGAGTGCAGAGCCGCCGCTGATCTGGCAGATGATCGGCGCTGACGAAGTGGCTGCCTACAACGTGCCCTCCGGCATCCTGTTCGACATGCACCGCGAGGCCGCAGCCAAGCGGCCGGGGGTGATGACCAAGGTCGGTCTCGACACCTTCGTCGATCCGTCGCGTGAAGGCTGCGCCATGAATGCTTCGGCTGCGGCCGAACCCGTGGTGAAGAAGGTCTCGTTCGAGGGTGAGGACTGGCTCTACTTCAAGGCGATTGCGCCGCAGGTGGCAATCATCCGCGCGACGACCGCGGACGAGCGCGGCAACCTCACCTATGAGCACGAGGGCGCCTATCTCGGCGGCCTCGACCAGGCGCTCGCGGCCCGCAACAATGGCGGCATCGTCATTGCCCAGGTCAAGCGCATCACCAAGGAAGGTTCGCTGAAGCCGCACGACGTGCGGGTGCCGGGCGTGCTGGTGGATTACGTCGTCGTCGATCCCGACCAGAAGCAGACAACCCAGACGCTCTATGATCCGGCGATTTCAGGCGAGATCTTCCGACCGCTCGAGAGCTTCCGCGTGCCGGAATTCAACATCCAGAAGGTCATTGCCCGTCGTGTGGCGCAGGAACTCGAGGCCGGCAGCGCGGTCAATCTCGGTTTCGGCATTTCGGCCAATGTGCCACGTATCCTGCTCGAAGAAGGCCTGCACGGTGCCGTTACCTGGGTGATAGAGCAGGGTGCCGTCGGCGGCGTGCCGTTGCTCGATTTCGCCTTCGGCTGCGCTTCCAACGCCGATGCCTTCATGCCCTCGCCCTACCAGTTCACCTATTTCCAGGGCGCTGGCTTCGATGCCTCGCTGCTTTCCTTCCTCGAGATCGACCGCAGCGGCTCGGTCAACGTGTCAAAACTCTCCTTCCGTCCGCATGTGACGGCCGGCGCCGGCGGTTTCGTCGACATCACCGCGCGGGCAAAGAAGATCGTCTTCTCCGGCATGTTCAATGCCGGTGCCAAGCTTTCGATCGCCTATGGCAAGCTGGTGATCGAGAAGGAAGGCAAGCTCAAGAAGCTGGTCAACGAAGTCGAGCACGTCACCTTCTCGGGCCGTCGCGGCATCGAGCAGGGCCAGGACATCACGTATGTGACCGAACGCTGCGTGATGAAGCTGACGCCTGAGGGCGTCATGCTCACGGAGATCGCGCCCGGCGTCGATCTTCAGGCCCATGTTCTCGACCAGTCGGAATTCCCGCTGATCGTTTCCGACAGGCTGAAGACCATGGACGCGACGCTTTTTGCGGAAGCGCTGATCGGATTGGAACTGCCGAAGAAGCCGGCGCGCCGGATTGGGGGAGGCGACCGTGGCTGAAGGCCGTATCCGCATCGAGGTCGATGGATCGATCGCGACCATGACGGTTGCCCGTTCGGACAAGCTCAATGCCTTTGACATCGACATGCTGAAGGCGCTGGCATCCGCTTGCGATGCGGTCGAGGCCGATCGCAATATACGCGTTGTCATCCTGACCGGCGAGGGCAAGGCGTTTTCGGCCGGCGGCGACATCAAGGCCTGGGGCGGCATGGATCCGCCTGCCTTCGGGCATGACTGGGTGCGCTTCGGTCATCGTGTGTTCGAGCGCCTGGCGACGCTGCGAATGCCTGTCATCGCGGCCCTCAACGGCCACGCGCTTGGCGGCGGGCTGGAGCTAGCGGCGGCCGCCGATATCCGTTTGGCGGAAGTGCAGATCAAGATCGGCCTGCCGGAGACGAGCCTCGGCATGGTGCCCGGCTGGTCGGGCACGCAGCGTCTCGTCTCTCGCTTTGGCGCCCAGATTATCAGGCGCATGGTGCTTGGCGGCGAGATGTTCACCGCCGAGGCGGCTCTCAGGGAAGGCCTGGTCGATGCCGTCGTCGAGACCGGCACGGTGCTGACCGCTGCCCGTGACTATGCGGCGCGCGTCGCCAAGCGCGGACCTGCGGCGCTCGAAATTTCGAAACTGATGCTCGCTTCGGCAAATGGCGAAGACAACGGATCCGCGGTCGAAGCGCTCGGCTCGATCCTCGTCGCCAAGACCGGTGACCTCAAGGAAGGTGTCGCCGCGTTCTCGCAGAAGCGTGAAGCCCAATTCAAGGGAGAATGGTAATGACCGTGCTCGTGAAACCCAAGGCGCTCGGCGATCATAAGGTCCGCGCCTTCCAGATGCTGATCGACGGCAAATGGGTGGACAGTGCCGAAGGGCGCACGATCGAGCGTGTGGCGCCCGGTCATGGCGTCGTCGTCAGCCGCTATCAGGCGGGCACCAAGGCCGACGCCAAAAAGGCGATTGCTGCGGCCCGCCGCGCTTTCGATGAAGGCACCTGGCCGCGCATGACCGCATCGCAGCGCTCGCTGGTGCTGCTGCGCGCCGCTGACATCATTGCCGAGCGTGCTGATGAACTCGCCTATCTCGATGCGATCGAATCCGGCAAGCCGATCAGCCAAGCCAAGGGCGAACTCGGCGGTGCCGCCGATATCTGGCGTTACGCCGCAGCTCTCGCCCGCGATCTGCATGGCGAAAGCTACAACACGCTCGGTGACGGCACGCTTGGCGTCGTGCTGCGCGAGGCGATCGGTGTCGTCTCGATCATCACGCCCTGGAACTTCCCGTTCCTGATCGTCAGCCAGAAGTTTCCTTTTGCGCTTGCGGCGGGCTGCACCACTGTCGTCAAGCCGTCGGAACTGACCTCGGCCTCGACTCTGCTGCTCGGTGAAATCCTGGAAGCAGCCGGTGTGCCCGCCGGTGTCGTCAACATCATCACCGGCACGGGGCCGGAGGTCGGTGCGCCGATGACGACGCATCCGGATGTCGACATGGTGTCCTTTACCGGCTCGACCGGCGTCGGCCGCCTGACCATGGCCAATGCCGCCCAAACCCTGAAGAAGGTGTCGCTCGAACTCGGCGGCAAGAACCCGCAGATCGTCTTCCCGGACGCCAATCTCGACGAATTCATCGATGCCGCCGTGTTTGGCGCCTATTTCAATGCCGGCGAATGCTGCAATGCCGGCTCGCGGCTGATCCTGCATCGCGATATCGCCGACGAGGTCACGCGCCGCATCGCCGAGCTCTCGGCCAAGGTGAAGGTCGGCGATCCGCTCGACCCGGAAACACAGGTCGGCGCGATCATCACGCCGCAGCATCTGGAAAAGATCGCCGGCTATGTTTCTGCCGCTTCCAAGGACGGTGCAGCGGTCGCCCATGGCGGCACGGCGCTCGATCTGGGCATGGGCCAGTTCATGGAGCCGACGATCCTTTCGGCCGTGCGACCGGACATGGCGGTGGCGCGCGAGGAAGTCTTTGGTCCGGTTCTTTCGGTGTTGACCTTCGAAACGACCGAGGAGGCGATCCGCATCGCCAATGCGATCGACTACGGCCTTTCGGCCGGCGTCTGGAGCCGCGACTTCGACACCTGCCTGACGATCGGCCGCCGTGTGCGCGCCGGGACCATCTGGATGAACACCTTCATGGACGGTGCGTCCGAACTGCCCTTCGGCGGTTATCGCCAGTCCGGCCTCGGCCGTGAACTCGGCCGGCATTCGGTCGAGGATTACACCGAGACCAAGACGCTCAACATGCATATGGGGCCGCGCACCGGCTGGTGGATGCCGCGCCAAGGCTGAAACAGGGGAGGAGAGGACATGCGGACGATGGGGGGAGCAATAGGGCAGGAGGCAGCGTCACGCGACGCCGCCTTGCGTGCCGTGTTCGCCCGCTCAGCCGGCCGTGCCGAAGCTCGATGGGATTTGCGGACAGAGAAGCAGTTGCAGCTTGCTGACGTCGCTCTCGCCGCCGATCTTCTGCAGGAGCACCCGGCCCATGTCTTCGCCGGTCACCGTCAGGTCTTCGTAGATCGTCTCGACCTGCGGCTGAATGGCGCTCAACAGATGCGAGGTCTGTTTGGCGATGATGTCGTACTCACGTCCGAGTGTCAGCCCGCAGTCACTCATGCCGGTGATGGTCGCCAGCGCGCAGACTTCGCCGCCGCACATGAAACTGTCAGGCGGATCGGGCTCGGCATAGCGCTGGCGGATACGGTCGCGGATAGCGCCGGCGGGGCTGTCGAGGTCGATGCCGGTGAGGATCTCGTAGGCGCAGCCGGCCTCGCGCACGGCGGTCATGAAGCCGTGCTGCAGATGGCCGGCAAAGGTGAAATCGGTGGGGCCGCTGATCAGCGCGGGCTTGCGCCTGCCCTTGGCGATCAGGCGCTTCGTCGCCTGGTAGGAGAAGGTGAAGTTGTCGTAGTCGACATAGGGATGTGGGGTGGAAAGCTCCGTGCGCCCATGCGTGACGAAGGGAAAGCCGAGATCGGACAGCAGCCGGACGCGGGGGTCGAGCGGTTCCGTGCGCGAGAAGATCAGCCCATCGGCCATCGCGTTGCGGGTGATGTAATTGACCGCTTCGACATTGGTCGAGTTCAGGAAGTTCGGCATGACGATCAGGTGGTAGGCGGTGCCCTGCAGCGCTTTGGCGATGCCGCTCATGATCGACGTGCCGTAGCCGAGGATTTCTTCGTGCGGATCGAGCAACACACCGATGACATTGGTGCGGCCGGTCTTCAGGCGCTGGGCGGCTCGGTCGGGCGAATAGCCGATCTCGTCGGCGACCTCACGCACCCGCTTGCGGGTTTCGATGGAGATCTGCGGCGCTTCGGAGAGCGCGCGCGAAACGGTGGTGACCGCAAGGCCGGTGATTTCCGCGATCGTGCGAAGGGTCGGCTTGCCGCGCTTGGCGGTGGAGCCACCGTCTTCGTGGTGGGCGGGCTTGGAGGGATCGGCCAATGCTAGTCATCCTGAGAGCGGGTGAGAGCGGGTTTTGTAACGTGGTGCGAACGCTTAGGCAATCGAATCATGAAAACGTTTTAAATCTCGCATTGCGGCATGATTTGCTGCACTGCAAAAGCTAACGTGTGCTATATAATTCAGTAAATTCAAACGGTTCCGAAGGTGCTAAAATACAAAATGGCGGAATGCTTGACTTGCTGAATTTATAACGTTTTAAATGGCCAGCCGCTGGCTAGAGCGGCGCGAATTCCGGGGTGGAAGGAGGTTCCACTTCGAAAACTTGCAAACGGGAGGATAACGATGCGCAAGTTGATGACGACGACGGCCGTTGTGGCGCTGATGATGGCGGCCACCGCCGCGCGCGCAGCCGAAAACGTGGAAGTTCTGCACTGGTGGACGTCCGGTGGCGAAGCAGCCGCGCTCGACGTTCTGAAGAAGGACCTGGAAAGCAAGGGCATCACCTGGACCGACATGCCGGTCGCCGGCGGTGGCGGTACGGAAGCCATGACCGTGCTTCGCGCTCGCGTCACCGCGGGTAACGCTCCGACCGCCGTGCAGATGCTCGGCTTCGACATTCTCGACTGGGCCAAGGAAGGCGCACTCGGCAACCTCGACGAGACCGCTTCCAAGGAGGGCTGGGACAAGGTGATCCCGACGGCCCTGCAGCAGTTCTCGAAGTATGACGGCCACTGGATCGCAGCGCCGGTCAACGTGCACTCGACCAACTGGGTCTGGATCAACAAGGCAGCGCTCGACAAGGCTGGCGGCAAGGAGCCGACCAACTGGGACGAACTGGTTGCCCTGCTCGATAACTTCAAGGCTCAAGGGATCACCCCGATCGCCCATGGCGGCCAGCCGTGGCAGGATGCGACGATCTTCGACGCTGTGGTGCTTTCGCTCGGCACGGACTTCTACAAGCAGGCATTCATCGACCTCGACCCGGCAGCGCTCGGTGGCGACAAGATGAAGGAAGCCTTCGATCGCATGACGAAGCTGCGCTCCTATGTCGACGACAACTTCTCCGGTCGTGACTGGAACCTCGCTTCCGCCATGGTCATCGAGAACAAGGCCGGCCTGCAGTTCATGGGCGACTGGGCGAAGGGCGAATTCCTGAAGGCCAAGAAGGTGCCGGGCACCGACTTCGTCTGCATGCGCTTCCCGGGCACGCAAGGGTCCGTCACCTTCAACTCCGACCAGTTTGCGATGTTCAAGGTCGCCGACGACAAGGTTCCGGCCCAGCTCGCCATGGCTTCGGCGATCGAAAGCCCGACGTTCCAGTCGGCATTCAACGTCGTCAAGGGCTCGGTCCCGGCCCGCACCGACGTTCCTGACACGGCCTTCGACGCTTGCGGCAAGAAGGGCATCAAGGACTTGGCCGAAGCCAACAGCAACGGCAAACTCTTCGGCTCCATGGCCCATGGCCATGCAAACCCGGCTGCCGTCAAGAACGCGATCTACGACGTCGTGACGCGTGAGTTCAACGGCGAACTGACGTCCGAAGAGGCCGTCAAGGAACTGGTCTCGGCCGTCGAGGCCGCGAAGTAACGGGCCCGTTCCGGGGCGCGTACTGCATAATTCCTTAAATCCGCATTGGATTTGAGGACAAAATTATGCAGCAACTTAAGTGTTGCAGCGACCTTAGCGCGTCTTGAGAGACGCGTGGCGCTGCCAGGCGCCCCGGACACCCATTCCGACATGCAAGCGCCGTCGAACCACCGTGGCCAATGGGACGCGGGGAAGGGCGCTTTGATACCCAGAACCTCGCGCGAATGCCGATATCAGGGATTTCCCGACGGCCGCGCCAGAAGTGGTGAACGTTCATGGATAGCCGCAGTCGCCTGCAGGACCTGATACCGAAGCTGGTGCTTGCCCCGAGCTTCCTCATCGTCCTGATCTTTGTCTATGGCTTTATTGCCTATACCGGCTTTCTGTCGATGACGGACAGCAAGATGCTGCCGTCCTACAATTTCGTCGGGTTAAGCAATTATTCGAAGCTGTGGGCGCTGCCGCACTGGTGGCGGGCGGTGAGCAACCTGGCGATCTTCGCCGCGCTCTATATCGCCATCTGCTCCGTGCTCGGCCTTGGGCTGGCAATCCTGCTCGACCAGAAGATCCGCGCGGAAGGTTTCCTGCGGCCGATCTATCTCTATCCGATGGCGCTTTCCTTCATCGTTACGGGTACGGCCTGGAAATGGTTCCTCGATCCCGGCATCGGGCTTGAGAACACCATGCACCTCTGGGGCTGGGAGAGCTTCTCGTTCAACTGGATCAAGGACCGCAACTACGCGATCTATTGCGTCGTCATCGCCGCCGTCTGGCAATCGACCGGCTTCATCATGGCGATGTTCCTGGCCGGCCTTCGCGGTGTCGACAACGAGATCATCAAGGCAGCCCAGATCGACGGCGCCAAGACCTCGACGATTTATCGCCGGATCATCATTCCCTTGATGCGACCGGTGTTCCTATCGGCCTTCGTGGTGCTCGCGCATCTGGCGATCAAGGCCTACGACCTGATCATCGCGCTGACGGGGGGCGGACCGGGGCAGGCGACCGAGCTGCCAGCGACCTTCATGTATTCCTACACCTTCACCCGCAACCAGATGGGCATCGGCGCGTCCTCGGCGATCATCATGCTGGTGATGATCTTCTCGATCATCGTTCCCTATCTCTATTCCGAAATCCGGGGAGCAAAACGCTGATGAGCGCTCCGAGCCCAGACAACATCATCTCGCACAACCGCCTCACCCGCGCGTTGATCTATACCGCGCTGATCCTCTTTGCGCTCTATTCGCTGCTGCCGCTCTACGTGATGCTGGTGAACTCGGTGAAGCCGCTCGACGAGATCCGCCAGGGGGGCATGCTCAACCTGCCGCAGACCTTTACGCTCGAACCGTGGCTTCAGGCCTGGTCGACGGCACAGATCGGCGTGCAGCCGACGGGCCTGAAACCCTTCTTCATCAACTCGATCCTGATGGTCGTGCCCGCCGTGGCGATCTCGACGATCATCGGTGCGCTGAACGGCTACGTGCTGACGAAGTGGCGCTTTCCCGGTGCCAACATCTTCTTCGCCATGCTGCTTTTGTCCTGCTTCATCCCGTTCCAGATCGTGCTGATCCCGATGGCGCGCATCCTCGGCATCCTGGGGCTTGCCGGTTCAATCTGGGGCCTGATCTTTGTCCATGTGATCTACGGCCTTGGCTTTACGACGCTCTATTTCCGCAACTACTACGAGGCTTTCCCGACCGAATTGGTGCGTGCGGCGCAGATCGACGGCGCCAGCTTCTTCCAGATCTTCTGGCGCATCCTTCTGCCGTCCTCCGGCCCGATCATAGTCGTCTCGGTCATCTGGCAGTTCACCAATATCTGGAACGACTTCCTGTTCGGTGCGTCCTTCTCCGGCCCCTATTCGACGCCGATGACGGTCGCGCTCAACAACCTCGTTTCGTCCTCGACAGGCGTCAAGGAATACAACGTTCACTTCGCGGGCGCGATCCTCGCCGCCCTGCCAACGCTCATCGTCTACATCGTGTCCGGCCGCTACTTCGTTCGCGGGCTGATGTCGGGCGCCGTGAAAGGATAAGCTCATGTCTTTCTTGAAAATCAGCAACCTGCGCAAATCCTATGGCTCGCTCGAGATCCTGAAGGACATCAACCTGGAGATCGAAAAGGGCGGCTTCCTGGTTCTCGTCGGCCCGTCCGGTTGCGGCAAGTCCACGCTTCTGAACACGATAGCCGGGCTTGAGCCGATCACTTCGGGCGAGATCGCCATCAACGGCCGCTCGGTTGCCGATCTGCATCCGTCGAAGCGCGACATCGCCATGGTGTTCCAATCCTATGCGCTCTATCCCAACATGACGGTTGCCGGAAACATCGCCTTCGGCATGGAAATCCGCGGCGTGCCGAAGGAAGAGCGCGAGAAGGCGATCAAGCAAGTGGCGGACATGCTGCAGATCGGCCACCTGCTCGACCGCAAGCCGAGCCAGCTCTCCGGCGGCCAGCGCCAGCGTGTCGCCATGGGCCGCGCACTGGTGCGCAACCCGCAGGTCTTCCTGTTCGACGAGCCGCTTTCCAACCTCGATGCCAAGCTGCGCGTCGACATGCGCACCGAGATCAAGCGGCTGCACAACCGCATGAAGACGACGATCGTCTACGTCACCCACGACCAGATCGAGGCGATGACGCTGGCGACCAAGATCGCCGTCCTGAAGGATGGCGTGCTGCAGCAGTTCGGAACACCTGCCGAGATCTACAACAACCCAGCCAACATGTTCGTCGCCGACTTCATGGGATCGCCGGCCATGAACCTTCTGACTGCACGGATCGAAAAGAGTGGCGCTGACATTGCCGTCACGCTGGCACGCCCCAATTCCGAACCGCTGAAGCTTGCGGTGCCGCAGGCCAATGGCGCGCTTTCGGCCTATGCCGGCAAGGACGTGATCTTCGGCATCCGTCCGGAAGCGCTGACCGATCCTGACGGCGCCGACCGCAATGCGAAGGTGGTCGCCGAGGGCGAATGCCTGATCGAGGTGGTGGAGCCGGCAGGTTCCGACACCTTCGCAGTCACCCGTCTCGGCGGCAAGGAAATCGTTGCCCGGCTCAGGGCCGATGCCCGTATCTCAGCCGGCCAGACGTCGCGGCTTGCCTTCAACCTCGACAAGGCGGTGTTCTTCGACCCGCAGAGCCAGCAGCGGATCGCGTAGCTAATCATGCAGGAGCAGCCGGACATCGTCATCATCGGGTCGGGGATCGGCGGCTCCACGCTTGCGGCGGGGCTCGCCGGCTCCGGTGCCCGCATCGCCATCCTTGAGCGCGGCGAGCGCCTGCCCGATACGCCGGAGGCGCGCAGCTACAGTTCGATCTTCGTCAAGGGCCATTTCCGGCCGAGGGAGATGTGGCGCGAGCCTGACGGGACCGAGTTCAACCCGGGAAACTTCTATTTCGTCGGCGGCAATTCCAAGCTCTTCGGTGCGGTGCTCCTGCGCTACCGTGCCGAGGACTTCACCGAGATGCAGCATCTCGGCGGCGTTTCACCGGCGTGGCCTTTCCCTTACGAAGAGCTGGAGCCATGGTACGGCAAGGCCGAGCAGCTGTTCGAGGTGCGCGGCGAGCTGGGCGACGACCCGACCGAGCCGTTCCACAGCTCGCCCTATTCTTACGGCCCGGTGCCGGACGAGCCGGCGATTGCGCGAGCCCGTGCAGAGCTGAAGGCGCAGGGGCTCAATCCGGCAACGCTTCCGCTCGGCGTCGACATCGACACCTGGCTTGCCGGCGGGCGCACGCCCTGGGACGGGTTTCCGAATACCGGCAACGGCAAGAGGGATGCCGAGACCGCATCGCTCGCTTCCGCGCTGACGGACCCCAATATCGAGCTCATCACCTCGGCGCATGTCGACACGCTGGAGGCGGGACCCGGCGGCCGGATCGAGGCGATCCACTACACCCACAGGGGCGAGAAGAAGAAGCTGTCGCCGAAGCTGGTGATCCTGTCGGCGGGCGCGATCAACTCGGCCGCGATCCTTTTGCGCTCCGGTGACGGCAAGGGGCTTGCCAACGCCTCCGACCAGGTCGGTCGCAACTTCATGAACCACAATTGCAGTGCAATGCTGGCGATCAATCCGTTCAAGCGCAATGACAGCGTCTACCAGAAGACGCTGATGCTGAACGATTATTACCTGACCGGCGGCCGGGACGGCCTGCCGCTCGGCAATGTGCAACTGCTCGGCAAGATCAATGCTGACATTCTGAAGGCCAATGCTCCTGTCTGGGCGCCACGCTTAGCCTTCGACTTCATGGCCGGTCATGCGGTCGACTGGTACATGATGACGGAGGACCTGCCCAACCCGGAAAGCCGCATCATGGTCGACGGCAAGGGCATCATCATGCAGTGGCGGCGCTCCAACATGGAGGCGCTATCCGGGCTCGAAGCGAAAATGCGCGCGCATTTCAAGGCTGCCGGCTACCCGATCGTGCTCTCTCAGCCCTTCGATAAGCGCACGCCGTCACACCAGTGCGGAACCGTGCGGATGGGCAAAGACCCGAAGGACGCGCCGCTCGATGTTTACTGCCGCGCCTTCGACCACCCGAACCTTTTCGTCGTCGACGCCGGCTTCCTGCCGACATCCGCCGCCGTCAATCCGGCGCTGACAATCGCCGCCCAGGCGCTCAGGGTCGCCGATCATATCGCCACTGGGGAGTTCCGATCATGACGCCATCGAAGCGTCCCGTCGCCATCGTCACCGGCGGCCGCCGCGGCATCGGCCTCGGCGTTGCCCGCGCGCTCGCCCGTGAAGGCTTCGACATCGCGATCACCGGCCTCGGGACGGCAGATGCGACGACCACCCAGACGCTATCGGAACTTTCCGGCGACCACGGACGGGTTATCTACATCGAGGCGAATCTGGCCGATGTCAGCGGCCATGCGGCGACCGTCGAGCGTGTCCGCGCCGAGCTCGGCCCAATCCGCTGCCTTGTCAATAACGCCGGCATCGCCTCGGTGGTGCGGGGCGATTTCCTCGACCTGCTGCCGGAGAATTTCGACACGATCGTCGCCACCAACCTGCGCGGCACGGTGTTCTTTACCCAGGCCGTACTCGTCTCGATGCTGACCGATCCGGCCGATGCGGCGCCGCGGTCGATCATCAACATCACCTCGGTTTCTGCGACGATGACCTCGCCCGAGCGTCTCGACTATTGCATGACCAAGGCCGGCCTTGCCGCCTTCAGCCAGGGGCTCGCGCTGCGGCTCGCCAATACCGGCATTTCGGTGTTCGAGATCCGGCCGGGCATCATCCGTTCCGACATGACCGCCGGCGTCTCGGCGAAATACGATGCTTTGATCGATGGCGGGCTGGTGCCGATGCGACGCTGGGGCGAGCCTGAGGATATCGGCAACATGGTGGCCGGTCTCGCCGGTGGCAAATTCGGTTTTGCGACGGGCTCGGTCATCCAGGCGGATGGCGGCCTTTCGATCGGCCGGCTCTAGGAATACCGCGAAGGAAATTACGGCGCGCCGAAACGAGCAAGTTTGAATTGAACACGTCGAAAATTTGGAACGTTCCAAATGGCGGCGGCGGAGGAAAGACAGGGAATGAGCTACGACTACATCATCACCGGCGCCGGCCCGGCCGGCTGCGTTCTCGCCAATCGCCTCTCCGAGGATTCATCGGTTCGCGTCCTGTTGCTGGAAGCCGGCGGCGGCGACTGGAACCCGCTGTTTCACATGCCGGCGGGCTTTGCCAAGATGACCAAGGGTGTCGCAAGCTGGGGCTGGCACACGGTGCCGCAGAAGCACATGAAGGGCAGGGTGCTGCGCTATACCCAGGCCAAGGTGATCGGCGGCGGCTCGTCGATCAATGCGCAGCTCTATACCCGCGGCAATGCTGCCGACTACGACCTCTGGGCTTCCGAGGATGGCTGCAGCGGTTGGGACTATCGCAGTGTGCTTCCCTATTTCAAACGCTCGGAAGACAACCAGCGCTTTGCCGATGACTACCACGCCTATGGCGGGCCGCTCGGCGTCTCGATGCCCACGGCGGCGCTGCCGATCTGCGACGCCTATATCCGCGCGGGGCAGGAGCTTGGCATTCCATACAACCACGATTTCAACGGCCGCCAGCAGGCGGGCGTCGGCTTCTACCAGTTGACCCAGCGCAACCGCCGACGGTCGAGCGCGTCGCTTGCCTATCTCTCGCCGATCAAGGACCGCCGTAATCTGACGGTTCGCACCGGCGCGCGTGTGGCGCGGATCGTGCTTGAGGGCACGCGCGCCGTCGGCGTCGAAGTCGTCACGGCCACGGGCAGCGAGATCATCCGGGCGGATCGCGAAGTGCTCGTAACCTCGGGCGCCATCGGTTCGCCGAAGCTGCTTTTGCAATCCGGCATCGGCCCTGCCGATCACCTGAAATCGGTGGGCGTTTCGGTGAAACACGACTTGCCCGGCGTCGGTGGCAATTTGCAGGATCATCTCGACCTCTTCGTCATTTCCGAATGCACCGGCGACCACACCTATGACGGTGTGGCGAAACTTCATCGTACGCTATGGGCCGGCCTGCAATATGTGCTCTTCCGCTCGGGCCCGGTGGCGTCGTCACTGTTTGAGACCGGCGGCTTCTGGTATGCCGATCCGAACGCCCGCTCGCCGGATATCCAGTTCCATCTCGGTCTCGGCTCCGGCATCGAGGCGGGTGTCGAAAAGCTGAAAAATGCCGGCGTGACGCTGAATTCCGCCTATCTGCACCCCCGCTCGCGCGGAACCGTGCGGCTTTCCTCGTCCGATCCGGCGGCGGCGCCGCTGATCGACCCGAACTACTGGGACGATCCGCACGACCGCACGATGTCGATCGAGGGCTTGAAGATCGCCCGCGAGATCATGCAGCAGGCCGCACTCAAGCCTTTCGTGATGGCCGAACGTTTGCCAGGCAATTCGGTCATGAGCGACGAGCAGTTCTTCGAATACGGCTGCGCCAACGCCAAGACCGATCATCACCCTGTCGGTACCTGCAAGATGGGCACGGATTCCGCGGCGGTCGTTGGCCTCGATCTCAAGGTGCACGGCCTCGAAGGCCTGCGCGTCTGCGACAGCTCGGTGATGCCACGTGTTCCCTCTTGCAACACCAATGGGCCGACGATCATGATGGGGGAAAAGGGCGCCGACATCATCCGCGGGCTGCAACCGCTGCCGCCGGCGATCTTCGCCCACGAACGTAACGACAGCCGCCCGCGCGCCCGCGCCGATATCCGTTGAGGTTCCCCATGATCCGCCATTGCGTCTTCATCCGCTTCCGCCCCGAAGTCTCCAGCGAGGAGAAGGCGGTAATCTTCGGGGAGATTGCCGCGCTGAAGTCCCGGCTGCCGGGATTCCTTGCCGCCCATATCGGCGCCAATGTCAGCCCGGAGGAGGGCATGGACAAGGGGTTTGCCGAAGGCTTCATCGTCGACTTCACCGACGCGGCGGCGCGCGACGCCTATCTGGAGGACGAGGAGCATCGCAAGACTGGCGCCAAGATCGTCGCGGCAGCCGAAGGCGGCATCGCTGGCATTTTCGTCTACGACATCGAAATTGCTGGCTGAGTGGCAGTGATGATCGAAGCGCACCCCTTCCTGACAGAGCTCTTCGCGGCTGCCGTGCGGGCGGCCGATCCCTATGAGGCGATCAAGGCGCATCTGCCCGAGCCGCCGAAGGGGCGGACCGTGGTTGTCGGCGCCGGCAAGGCGGCAAGCCAGATGGCGGTCGCCTTCGAGCAGCTCTGGAAGCATCCCTTCAGCGGTACGGTCGTGGCCCGGCACGGACCGGTCGAACAGTGTGAGACAATCACTGTGCTGCAATCGGCCCATCCGGTTCCGGATGAAGCGGGACTTGCCGCATCGGATGCCTTGCTGAAGGCCGTGGCCGATTTGACGGCGGACGATCTGATCATCGCGCTGATTTCCGGTGGCGGCTCGGCCCTGCTGCCCGCACCGCCCGAGGGCCTGACGCTCGCCGACGAGATCGCCGTCAACAGGGCGCTGCTTGCCTCGGGCGCGCCGATCTCGGCAATGAACGTCATTCGCAAGCACGTGTCGCGGATCAAGGGTGGGCGGCTCGCTGCAGCGGCTGCACCAGCCCGCGTCGTCAGCCTCGTGGTGTCCGACGTGCCGGGTGACAATCCCGCCTTCGTCGCCTCCGGGCCGACCGTTCCGGATCGCAGTACGGCGGCGGAGGCGCTCGAAATTGTCGATCGCTACCGCATGGAATTGCCGGATGGTGTGATTGCCCATCTACGCTCGGAGGCGGCTGCGGCACCTGCTCCAGACGATCCTCGATTTGCCGGGCATGAGTGCCACGTCATTGCATCGGCCAGCGTCTCATTGGAGGCTGCCGCGGCCAAGGCGCGGGAACTGGGCATCGAGGCGCGCATCCTCTCGGATGCGATCGAAGGCGAGGCGCGCGACATCGGCCGCATGCATGCGGCGTTGGCGCGCGAAGTGGCACTCAAGAACCGGCCCTTCGGCAAGCCGGTGGTGCTGCTTTCCGGCGGCGAGACGACCGTGACGATCTCCGGCAAGGACTATGGCAAGGGCGGGCGCAACAGCGAATTCCTGTTGTCGCTGGCACTCGACATCGATGGCGTTGCGGGTATCGATGCTCTTGCCGCCGATACGGATGGCATCGATGGTTCGGAAGACAATGCGGGGGCCTTTGCCGATGGCGAGAGCATTGCCCGCATCCGGGCGGCTGGTATCGATCCGCGTTTGCATCTCGCCCGTCACGATGCCTGGACGGCCTTTGACGCGAGCGGGGATCTCTTCGTGCCGGGTCCAACCGGAACCAACGTCAATGATTTCCGGGCGCTGCTGATCCGTTAGCACGCCGGTTGCCCTCGCAGGGACCTTAGCCGGATTCGGCTCCGCGCTCGACATGCAATCGCCGCCGCCGAGATCTTCGGCGACGGCGTCGTTTTTGACAGTGTCTCTTGGACCTACTTGGCGCGCTTCAGTGCGTCGCCGAGGATCGAGACGATCTCGCCGAAATGCTTCTCTTCGGCGATCAGCGGCGGCGAGAAGGCGATGATGTCGCCGGTGACGCGGATCAGCAGGCCCTTCTCGAAGCAATCGACGAAGACGTCATAGGCGCGGGCGCCGATTGCGCCGTCGCGCGACTGCAGCTCGATGCCGGCGATCAGGCCGATCGTGCGGATGTCGATGACGTTGGGCAGGCCCTTCAGCGAATGCATGGCGTCGTGCCAGGCATCCTGCAGTTCGACGGCGCGGGTCATCAGGCCCTCATCGCGGTAGATGTCGAGCGTCGCGATACCGGCGGCGCAGGCGGCCGGGTGGCCGGAATAGGTGTAGCCGTGGAAGAGCTCGATGGCGTTTTCGGGCCCATGCATCAGAGCATCGTGGACCTTGCGGCTGGCAAAGACCGCGCCCATCGGGATGGCACCGTTGGTCAGGCCCTTGGCGGTCGTGACCAGGTCCGGCGTAACGCCGAAGAAGTCGGTGGCGAAGGCCGCGCCCAGACGGCCGAAGCCGGTGATGACTTCATCGAAGATCAGCAGAATGCCGTGCTTGTCGCAGATGGCGCGCAGGCGCTCCAGATATCCCTTCGGCGGAATCAGCACACCGGTCGAGCCGGCGACCGGCTCGACGATGCAGGCGGCAATGGTTTCGGCGCCATGCAGCGCCACCAGCCGCTCGAGATCGTCGGCAAGCTCGGCACCGTGCTCCGGCTGGCCCTTGACGAAGGCGTTCTTGGCGGGGTCGTGCGTGTGGCGCAGATGGTCGGAGCCGGGAAGCTGCGGGAAGACGCGGCGGTTGTTGAGGATGCCGCCGACCGAAATGCCGCCGAAGCCGACGCCGTGATAGCCGCGCTCGCGGCCGATGAGGCGCGTGCGGGTGCCCTGGCCGATCGCGCGCTGATAGGCGATAGCCATTTTCAGGGCGGTGTCGACCGATTCCGAGCCGGAGCCGGTGAAGAAGACGCGGTCGAGCTTCTGTCCCTCCGGGCCTGGCGCGATTTCGGCGAGGCGTTCGGCGAAGTCGAAGGCGATCGGATGGCCCATCTGGAAGGAGGGGGCGAAATCCATCGTCGAAAGCTGGCGCTCGACGGCGGCCGCGATCTGGCGGCGGCCATGGCCGGCGTTTACGCACCAGAGCCCGGCGGTGCCGTCGAGGATCGTGCGGCCATCGGTGCTCGTGTAGTGCATACCCTCGGCCGAGGCGAGCAGGCGCGGCGCCTGCTTGAACTGCCGGTTGGCGGTAAACGGCATCCAATAGCTATCGAGAACGGGGGCGTTGGGTTTGGTGTGCTGGTTCATGGCATCCTCCTGAGTTCGGCGATTGACGCCATGATTTGATTTGCCAAACAAGTCCTTTTCTGCTGTCAGTTAAGCCATTGAAATTTATTGTACCGTTGTAGCGTGTTTGCGCTATTTCGAACAACCTGAACACCAAGGTTCGGATCACATGACCGTCGATATCGGAAACCGGCTTCGTCATCTCCGCCTGATGCACAATCTGTCGCAACGGGAACTCGCCAAGCGCGCCGGCGTCACCAATTCGACGATCTCGCTGATCGAGTCGAACGCCTCCAATCCTTCCGTCGGTGCGCTGAAGCGTATTCTCGACGGCATTCCGATCGGGCTTGCGGAATTCTTCTCCTTCGAGCCGGAACGACCGCGCAAGGCGTTCTATGCGGCGGAGGAGCTGGTGGAGATCGGCAAGGGGCCGATTTCCTATCGCCAGATCGGCGAAAACCTCTTCGGCCGCAGCCTGCAGATCCTCAAGGAATGTTACCAGCCGGGTGCCGACACAGGGAAGGTACCGCTGGTGCATGACGGCGAGGAGGGCGGCATCGTGTTGTCGGGCCGTATCGAGGTGACCGTTGACGATGAGCGTCGCATTCTCGGGCCGGGGGATGCCTATTATTTCGAAAGCCGTAGGCCGCATCGCTTCCGATGTGTGGGGCCGGTGCCTTGCGAAGTGATCAGCGCCTGTACACCGCCGACGTTTTGAGAGCGCGGAGTTCCGGGCTGCCCCTCGTCCCGCTGCCGCGACCTTCTCCCGCAGGCGGGGCGAAGGGACGACATGCGGCCCGCTCCTCAATTCCTCTCAAGACCTGAGGGGATGCTGAGCTGCGCCGTTTCGTCCGAGGGCTCGGTCAGAAGACTTCTCTTTGAAGATGGAAAAGGGGTCTCTGCGTCGATCTCGACGGCGTCCCCTCTCCCCGCAAGCGGGGAGAGGGCTAGGGTGAAGGGCACTTCCGAGTTCAGAGTGCCCGACAACTACTTGATTACGAAAGCCGCGCGCAGGCGTCGGCGATGCGCGTGAGCGCTTCCTTCAGTTCCGATTCCGACGTTGCGTAGGAGATGCGGAAGAACGGCGAGAGACCGAAAGCCGAGCCCGGAACGACGGCGACATGGGCGTCGTCGAGCAGGTAGGCGCAGAAGTCCGTGTCTGTCTCGATCCTCTTGCCCGAAGGCGTGACCTTGCCGAGCATGCCGGCGCAACCGGAGAAGGTGTAGAAAGCGCCTTCCGGGACGCGGCAATCGAGACCGTCGATGGCGTTGAGACCATTGACGACGAGATCGCGGCGGCGCTGGAAGCTGGCGGTCCGTTCCTTCAGGAATTCCTGCGGGCCGGTCAGCGCGGCGACCGAAGCGGCCTGGCTGACGGAGGACGGGCAGGAGGTTGCCTGGCTCTGGACGACGGCCATCGCCTTGATCAGATCCCGCGGGCCGCCGGCATAGCCGATGCGCCAGCCGGTCATGGCATAGGCCTTGGAGACGCCGTTGACCGTCAGCGTACGATCCTTGAGGCGGGGCTCGAGCTGGGCCGGGGTGACGAAGCGGAAGCCGTCATAGACGATGTGCTCGTACATGTCGTCGACCAGCAGCCACACATGCGGATGCTTGAGGAGCACGTCAAGCAGCGGCCGGTAGTCGGCAGCGCTGTAGGCGGCACCCGAAGGGTTCGACGGCGAGTTCAAGAGCACCCAGCGCGTCTTCGGTGTGATCGCCGCCTCGAGCTTGTCGGCGGTCAGCCGGAAGCCGGAGGATGCATCGCAAGGGATCAGGACCGGCTTGCCTTCGCAGATCTGGACGATATCCGAATAGGAGGTCCAGTAGGGCGTCGGGATGACCACTTCGTCGCCGGGGTTGATCGACGCCATCATGGCGTTGAACAGGATCTGCTTGGCGCCGGTCGAAACCGTGATCTCGTCCTGCTCGTAGGCGAGGCCGTTTTCGCGCTGGAACTTTTCGCGGATCGCCTTCTTGAGCTCCGGCGTGCCGTCGAGGGCGGTGTACTTTGTGTCACCGCGCTTGATCGCCTCGCAGGCGGCGTCCTTGACGAAGTCGGGCGTGTCGAAATCCGGCTCGCCCGCACCGAGGATGATCACCGGCTTGCCTTCGCGCTTCATGGCTTGCGCGCGGGCGCCGATCTTCAGGATTTCGGACACCCCGATCGAGGAGATCCGCGAGGCGGGCTCAAAGCCCGCCTCCTTGACCGTTGCGTTGATGGTCATGGTCTCTACCTACCTGGTGCGCCGATTATTCGATGTCGAACGACACGCCCTGCGCCAGCGGCAGAGCCTTCGAATAGTTCACCGTGTTGGTGGCACGGCGCATGTAGGCCTTCCACGAGTCCGAACCGGATTCGCGACCGCCGCCGGTTTCCTTTTCGCCACCGAAGGCGCCACCGATTTCGGCGCCCGAGGTGCCGATGTTGACGTTGGCGATACCGCAATCCGAACCGTCGACGGCGAGGAAGCGTTCGGATTCCTGCATGTCGCGGGTGAAGATCGACGACGACAGGCCGGCTGCGACCGCATTGTGATCGGCAACGACGGCGTCGAAGTCACTGTACTTCATGACGTAGAGGATCGGCGCGAAGGTTTCTTCGAGAACCGGGCCGGCCTGGACAGGCATTTCGACGAGAGCCGGCTTGGCGTAGTAGCCGTTGTCGTAGCCGAGCTCGACGCGCTCGCCACCGGTGACGGTGCCGCCATGCGACTTGGCTTCAGCGATTGCCTTCTGCATGCCGTCGAAGGCAGCCTTATCGACGAGCGGGCCGACGAGGGCCGTCGTTTCCAGCGGGTTGCCGACCGAGACCGAGCCGTAGGCCTTCTTCAGGCGCGGAACGAGCTGGTCGTAGACGCTTTCATGCACGAACAGGCGGCGCATGGTGGTGCAACGCTGGCCGGCGGTGCCCATGGCGCCGAAGGCGATAGCGCGCAGGGCCATGTCGAGATCGGCCGACGGGCAGACGATGCCGGCATTGTTGCCGCCGAGTTCGAGGATGGCACGGGCAAAGCGCTTGGCAAGGCGCGGGCCGACGTCGCGACCCATGCGGGTCGAGCCGGTGGCCGAAACAAGCGGAACCTTGGGGTTGTCGACGAGGACTTCACCGACGGTGCGGTCACCGATCAGGACCTGCGACAGGCCTTCCGGGGCATCGCCGAAGCGGGCGAGCGCGCGCTCGAAGATCGCCTGCGAGGCAAGCGCCGTAAGCGGGGTCTTTTCCGACGGCTTCCAGACGACGGAGTTGCCGCAGACGAGCGCCAGTGCCGTGTTCCACGACCAGACGGCGACCGGGAAGTTGAAGGCGGAGATGACGCCGACGACGCCGAGCGGATGCCAGGTTTCCATCATGCGGTGGCCGGGACGCTCGGTGGCGATCGTCAGGCCGTAGAGCTGGCGGGAAAGGCCGACGGCGAAATCGCAGATGTCGATCATTTCCTGGACTTCGCCGAGGCCTTCGGAAGTGATCTTGCCGGCTTCGATCGAAACCAGACGGCCGAGGTCGGCCTTGAAGGCGCGCAGTTCTTCGCCGAGCAGGCGGATCAGTTCGCCGCGCTTAGGAGCCGGAACCAGGCGCCAGGCCTTGAAGGCTTCATGAGCCTGGTCGATCTTGGCGGCGGCTTCAGCGGCCGAAACCGTCTTGAGGGCCGCGATCTTCTCGCCGGTGACCGGGCTGAAGGACGGCATGTCGCCGCCGGTGTAGAGTTCCTTGGCGACGCCCATCTTTTCGAGAAGCGCTGCGGCTTCCTTGGTCACGTCGACTTTCTTGGTTGCGATGTTCATGGTCTGACTCCCGTTTTCCTGGCTTGACCTATCCGAAGCGCACGCTGCCGAGCTTTCCCGGCGAGGTGAGCGTCTTCAGGCCCGCGGCCATGTCCTTGAGTTTGTCTGGTGTATAAAAGTCGTAATAGGCCTGGTTGCGGCGGCCGATCGCATGTTCCGCGCTGAAGCTGCCGTGATACTCCTCTACGGCGACGGCGAAAACCCATTCGCGAAGCCGGGGTTCGAAGGTCTCGTCCTTGAGAAGGTCGCTGTCCTTCGGAACGACGAGGTTGAAGTGCACGCCACCGTCGCCGATATGGCCGAAATCGCAGACGGTCACATCAGGGAATTTCGCCGGCATTTCGGCCTTCATATGGCCGCAGAACGCCATGATGTCACCCCTGCGGAAGGAGACGTCGAAGGCGATCAGCTTGCCGAGATGCTTGACGCCCTCGGAGAGTGCGTGGCGCAGCGCCCAGATTTCGTGCGGCGGACCGACGAAGGCGTCGGCGAGCGGGGCCGATTCCATCTCCCAGATCTCGGCCAGCGCCGATTCCAGTACGGCGTCGAGCGACTGTTCGCCTTCGCGTGGTGCCCAGGTGCGGCTGATCTCGGCGAGGATGACATAGTCAGGGACTTGGCCAGCTTGGAAGGGGTTCTTCAGCGACGGCACATGGGCGAAGGCGGCCTTCACGGCATTGCTCGACATGCCCTCGAAGGCCGAGAGATAGGCGCCGAGGCGCTCTTCCATGGCGCGCAGCAGCGGCATCACGGCAGCGCCGCTGGCGGGAACCAGCAGTGCCGTTGCCGTCTGCTGCGGCAGGCGTTCGAGGTTCAGGACGCATTCGGTGACGATGCCGAAGGCGCCCGAAGTGCCGAAGAAGATCTGTTTCCAGTCGATGCCGGTGTTGTTTTTGCGCAGGTCGCATTGCAGGTCGAGAACGGTGCCGTCCTCATCCGCCAGCACGACCTTGAGGCCGAGCGTGTTGCGGCGCACGTCGCCGTACTTCAGGAAGCGCGATCCGCCGGTGTTGGTGGCGATCATGCCGCCGATGCGCGGATCGGCGCCGAGATCGATCGGGAAGAACAGGCCGTGCTCTTCCAGTCGCCGGTTGAGATCGGACAGCCTGAAACCGGCGTCGAGCCGAACCGAGCGGTTGTCGAGGTCGAGCTCGAAGCGCTTGGTCAGTCGGTCGAGGCTGAGAATGGCTTCGTCACCCGATTGATCCGGCGTCGAGCCGGAGACAAGGCCGGTATTGCCGGATTGCGGGATCAGCGCGATGCCGTTCGCAACACAATAGGCGACAGCCGCCGAGACCTCCTCGGTCGTCGCTGGGCGCAGAACGAGCGAGGTCCGGCCGCGATCGTAGCGCGCGCCGGTCTCGTAGGCTTCCAGGTCTTCTGGACGCGTCACGACACCCTTGTCTCCAAGGATGTTGTTGAGTGCGTCTATGTGCCGTTTGTCGATCATCGGACCAGTATCATTCCGCAGCGATCGCGCCGGTCAAGGCCCTGATGCAGCTTTCGATCGATGCCTGCTCGATACCGGCATAGTGGTCGAACTCGTTGAGCACGGTCGCGCCGAGATCGCTCTCGAAGCGCTTCTGGTTCGGGCTCGCGACGAAATCCTGCTGGGCGCCGTCTCCGAGGTTCGACTGGAAGATGCCCGCGGCGCTGACCGGCAGGAAGTCTTCGTAGACGATGGCATCGAACTGGACGAGGCCGGCGGCGATCAGCGCTTCGATGTCACGCGCCGGGGAAACGCCTGCCTTGCGGCCCTTCTCCGTCAGCGAGTAGCTGAAATAGCCGAGGCCCGCCTCGCGGATGCCTGCCCAGGTGTCAGGGAAGGGCCCGAAAGCCTTGGCAAGTGCCGCTTCGTATTCGCGAGCGTTGGAGCCATCGGCCGCCGGGCGGACGATTTTGCGTGAGGCGTCGAGCAGTTCGTCATAGAGAGCGCGACCCTTCGGCGTCAGCGCGATGCCGCGCTGCTCGATCTCGCCGAAGCGGGCCGTGTGCGAGCCGGCCTTCCAGGTGCCGTCGGCATCCTGGAAGGAAACCGGCTCTTCGAGCGCCTTGAACGAGGTCTGGCGCAAAAGGATCGGGCACTTGCGCGTCGGCGGACCCTCGACGACGGCCTTCGGCGCGATCGCATATTCCGGCATCTGCGCCTGCACCTTGTCGATGTCGAGCGTGCGCGGGGTCAGGTGGTTGATGTGCGGGCCCTTGAAGGAAACGACGTCTGCGATCAGGCGATGGGCGTCATGCAGGCGCTTGTACATGTCGGCGCTGACATTGGCCTTGTCGTGCCAACGAAAGGTTTCGAGCACTTCTGAGACGAAGCGCTTGGCGTCGGCCTTGTCGAGGCCGCCTTCGCGCTCGGCCTTTTCCGTGAGCTCCACGGCGCCGGCGGTGAAGATCTGGCGTGCGGCCAGAATGACTTCGGCTTCGGCGCGTAGCGCTTCATCGGCGATGAGGTCGAGACGCAGCAGCGAGGTGAAGACGCGGAACGGGTTGCGCTTCAGCGCCGTTTCGCCGACCGGGCGGAAGGCGGTCGAATGAACGGGGACGCCTGCCGTCGACAGGTCGTAGTAGCCGACCGGGTACATGCCCATGACGGCAAAGACGCGGCGCATCATTGCGAGTTCGGCCGGGGTGCCGAGCCGGATCGCGCCGTGGCGCTCCTCGGAGATGCGGTCGAGCGAATCCGTGGCGTCAAGGCGCTCCTTGAGAAGCGGGTCGGCGGCGAGCGTGTCGTCGTTGACCTTGGCGACCAGTTCCATCAGCGTGCCGTAGGCGGGCACCTCTTCGCGGTACATGACCGACATGGCTGCGGAAAAGGCCGAACGAATGTCGTCGGCCGATACGAAACTATTCTCTTTCACTGGGGCTCGCCTCGCGCTATGGGTGAAGGACAAGGTCATTCTCATTTCGGATCATATCCGATCGAACTGGCCATTGATCGCGTTGCTTCTGACTATGTTGATGCGAGGCTGGAATGAAGTTAAGCCGCAGGCTGGTTCCCGACGTGACGACGCTGCAGGCGTTCGAATGCGCGGCGCGACACGGCAGCTTCACGCAGGCCGCTGCGGAGCTGAACCTTACGCAAAGCGCCGTCAGCCGTCAGATCAAAGACCTCGAAAATCAGCTCGGCGTGCTCCTGTTCGAGCGCGTCCGCCAGCGGGTGATCCTGTCAGACGCCGGCCAGAAGTTCCTGCCGGAGGTTCGCCGACTTCTCAATCAGACCGAGGAGCTGATGGTGCGGGCGATGGCCTCGGCCCGGGCGGACTCGACGCTCTCGATCGCTTCGCTCCCGACCTTCGGCAGCCGTTGGCTCGTGCCGCGCCTTCCCGACTTCCTCAAGCGCCATCCAGACACGGTGCTGAACATCGCCTCGCGTTCGGCTCCCTTCGATTTCGACGAGCAGAACTTCGATCTCGCCATTCATTACGGCCAGCCCGTATGGGCGCGTGCCACCTGCAGCTATCTCTGCAGCGAGATCATCGTGCCGGCTGCGAGCCCTTCGCTGTTGGCAAACCACCCGATCGAGACGCCCGAGGATCTGGTCGCCGGCCCGTTGCTGCACCTCGCCACACGGCCTAAGCTCTGGGCGCAATGGTTCGAGGCGAACGATATGGACGGTCGCGGCGCCTATCGCGGCAATCGTTTCGACCAATTCTCCATGGTGATCGAGGCGGCAACGGCCGGGCTCGGCTTCGCGCTGCTGCCACGTTATCTGATCGAGCAGGAAATTGCCGCCGGCACGCTGCGCATCGTGCTCGACCGGCCGATGCAGACCGAAAACAGCTATTATCTCGCCGTACCCGAGGGCAAGCTCGAAAACCCCATCAGCCTGGCTTTCCGCGAGTGGATCACCGAGCAGGTAGGCTGACGATCGAGGCTTTTCTTCAAATCGAGGGAACCTTCCTCGCCGCTTCACGTTTCGCCTCGTCTGCCATCCGCGATGAAGCTTGAGAAGAGGGCATTTGAGAGAGCTGTATCGAAGTGCCATTGGGGGCGCGCGCAGCGGCCGGTTTCGGCCTGAATCGTCTGTGCGCAATTCGTCCAATCTTGTATGAGCAATCCTTGCAAGCTGTTGGCACCACGGCTAAAAAATGCCATTTTCATGCATCACGCGGCCTTGAAAACCAATGCGCCGCCGGCTTTGCGATCTCCGATGCCCAGTCGAGGGCGGTGCCTGTTACCGCCAGTTCCCCACATGTGGGAATTGACGGTGGATGGGAGGACACATGACCGTGTCTAGCAATGCGCCGGCTCAGCCTGAGTTCTCAGGACCGCAGCCAACCCGGAACCCCCACGAGGACCGGGCCGATCAACCCCGGTTGGATTCAGAACCCGCACCCATGCAGCTTCAAACTACGCCGCCCACCTCTCCGCGCGAACCGGAAGCAAAGCAGATCGATTACAACGATTCGATCCGCGCCACCTTCTTCTCGATGGACGACCTCCGGCAATGCGGCGAGGACCTCGCATTGAAGGGGGTTTCCTCGCTGCCGGGTTTCTTTCCGTTCGAGTTCCGTCCGCGGCATCGTGAAAACGAGAACGAGATCCTGCGCGTCTACCGGGCGACGGCTGCAGACGTGGAAGCCGGGGCGACGATCACGCCGGCCGCCGAATGGTTGCTCGACAACCATCACGTGGTCGAAGAGGCGATCCAGGAAGTCCGGCGCGACTTCCCGCGCCGATTCTATCGCCAGCTGCCGACGCTTTCTGTTTCGGGCACGGTGATCCCGCGCACCATGGCGCTGGCCTGGCTCTATGTGGCCCACACCCACAGCACGGTGACGCGCGAAAGCATCACGGCGATGGTCGAGGGCTTCCAGAAGCACGAGACCTTCAAGATCGGCGAACTCTGGGCGCTGCCGTCGATCCTGCGCTTTGCGCTGATCGAGAACCTGCGCCGGATCGCCATCCGCGTCGAACGCTCGCGCGGCATGCGCCGCAAGGCAAACGATATCGCCGACCAGATCATCCGTCTGAATGACCCGGAGAAATGTCGGGCGCTGCTTGCGGAGTCGGAGACGCTGGCTGCCGACAACACCTTCGTCGCGCAACTGCTCTACCGCATGCGCGATGGCTCGCAGACATCGGGTGCCGTCATCGGCTGGATCGAGGAACAGCTCGAGAAGCGTGGCAGCGACGTCGAAAATGCGCTGGTCGCCGAGCAGAACCGCCTGTCGTCCGGCAACGCGACGATGAGCAACATCATCCGCAGCCTGCGCGAAATCGACGACACCGACTGGGCCGTCTGGTTCGAAAGCGTCAGCAAGATCGACGCTGCTCTTCGTGACGGCTCCGACTATGCGGCGCTCGATTTCGGCTCGCGCAACAAGTATCGCGATACGATCGAAAAGCTGGCGCGTCGCTCCGGCCACAGCGAATACGAGGTAACGCAGATCGCCATCGAGATGGTGCGCGAGGCGGAAACCGCAGCTGAGACCGAAGCGCCGCTGCAGCAGCCGAACGTCGGATCGTTCCTCGTCGGCAAGCAGCGCAAGATGCTCGAAAAGAAGATCGGCTACCGGCCGTCGCTGCTGCAGACCATTATCCGCATCGGGCGCAAGCTCGACTGGTTTGCAATCGCCGGACCGAACATTCTTTTGACGATCCTGGCGATGATCGCCGTCTACTCCTTCGTCAGCCCGATGGACATCCCGAACGGCGCGAAGCTGATCATGCTGCTCCTCTTCGCGTTGCCGGCTTCCGAAGGCGCGATGGGTCTGTTCAACACGCTGGTGACGCTGTTCGTCAAACCGTCGCGTCTGGTCGGCTATGAGTTCCTCGACGGGATTCCGGAGGACGCCCGAACGCTGGTCGCGGTGCCGTGCCTGATTTCCAAGCGCGACCATGTCGATGAGCTCGTGCGCAATCTCGAGGTGCACTATCTCGCCAATCCGCGCGGCGAAATCTACTTCGCGCTGGTCAGCGACTGGGCCGACAGCAAGGACGAGGAATCGAGTTCCGACGCCGACGTGCTCGATTATGCCAAGCGCGAGATCGCCCAGCTTTCGGCGCGCTATGCCTATGACGGAAAGACCCGCTTCTACCTGCTGCACCGCCGCCGCCTGTTCAACGAACAGGAAGGCGTGTGGATGGGCTGGGAGCGCAAGCGCGGCAAGCTGCACGAGCTGAACATGCTGCTCCGCGGCGACCGCGACACCTCGTTCCTGCAGGGTGCCAACACGGTGCCGGACAATGTGCAGTACGTGATGACGCTCGATTCCGACACGCGCCTGATGCGCGATGCGGTAACGAAGCTCGTCGGCAAGATGTACCATCCGATCAACCGCCCGGTGGTCGATCCCAAGACGCAGAATGTGATCGCCGGTTACAGCCTGCTGCAGCCGCGGGTAACGCCGTCGCTGACGACGGGAAGCGACGCCTCTGCCTTCCAGCGCATCTTCTCGTCCAACCGCGGTATCGACCCCTATGTCTTCACCGTGTCCGACGTCTACCAGGACATCGCCGGCGAAGGCAGCTTCACCGGCAAGGGCCTCTACCATGTCGACGCCTTCGAGGCGGCGCTCAAGGGACGAATCCAGGAAAACGCCGTTCTCAGCCACGATCTGCTCGAAGGTTCCTATGTGCGCTGCGCGCTGGTGACCGACGTCGAGCTCGTGGAGGACTTCCCGACCCGCTACGAGGTCGAGATGTCGCGCCAGCATCGCTGGGCGCGGGGCGATTGGCAGCTTCTGCCCTACATCTTCAACTTCTCGAACGGGCTGCCGATGCTCGGGCGCTGGAAGATGTACGACAATCTGCGTCGTTCGCTGATTCCGCTTGCCTGGCTCGTCGCCTCGGTCATGGGCTGGTACTACATGGAGCCGACCGAAGCGCTGATCTGGCAGATCGTGCTGATCTTCAGCTTGTTCGTGGCGCCGACCCTGTCGCTGATCAACGGCCTCCTGCCGCGTCGCAACGACATTGTCGCGCGCGCTCACCTTCACGCGGTGCTTACCGAAGTCCGCGCCGCCAATGCGCAAGTTGCGCTCCGCATCGTCTTCATCGCCCATAATGCGGCGATGATGGGCGACGCGATCGTGCGCTCGCTCTACCGCACCTTCGTGAGCGGCAAGCTGATGCTGGAATGGCGCACGGCCGCGCAGGTGCAGAGTGCCGGCCACGGCTCGATCGGCGATTACTATCGGGCCATGTGGATCGCACCGGCGCTTTCGGCGATTTCGCTGGCGCTTGCAGCGATTTCCGACACCGGTCTGCCGTTCATCGGCATTCCCTTTGCGCTGCTCTGGGCGCTGTCGCCTGCCGTCGCCTGGTTCGTCAGCCAGTCGGCCGAAACCGAGGACCAGCTCGTCGTCTCCGACGAGGCGATCGACGAGATGCGTCTGATCGCCCGCCGCACCTGGCGCTATTTCGAGACGTTCGTGACCGCCGAGCAGCACTTCCTGCCGCCGGACAACTTCCAGGAAACGCCGCAGCCGGTTCTGGCCGAGCGGACCTCGCCGACCAATATCGGCGTCTACCTGTTGTCGGTCATGTCGGCGCGAGATTTCGGCTGGATCGGCTTCGAAGAGACGATTACCCGCCTGGAGCAGACGATCGCCACCGTCGACCGCCTGCCGAAGTATCGCGGCCACCTGTTCAACTGGTATCGGACCAACACGCTCGACACCATGGAACCGCGCTACATCTCGTCGGTCGACAGCGGCAACCTTGCCGGCCACCTGATCGCCGTATCGTCGATGTGCCGTGACTGGGCCGAGGCGCCGTCGGCGCACGTCCAGGGCAGTCTGGACGGCATCGGCGACGTCGTGGCGATCCTTCAGGAGGTGCTGCGTGACCTGCCCGACGACCGCAAGACGGTCCGGCCACTGCGTCGTCTGATCGAGGAACGCATCGTCGGCTTCCAGAACGCGCTTGCCGCGGTCAAGCGTGAGCGCGAGTTCGCGTCGATCCGCGTGATCAACCTCGCGGTTCTGGCGCGCGACATGCACAAGCTCACCGTCAACCTCGACCACGAGGTGCGCACGCCGCAAAGCAATGAGGTGACGAAGTGGGCGAACACGCTCGTCAGCACCTGTGAAGCCCATATCGCCGATGGTGTCTTCGATCTCGGCGCCATCGAATCCCTGCGCCAGCGTCTGCTGGTGCTGAAGGACCGTGCGCGCGACATCGCCTTCTCGATGGATTTCGGCTTCCTGTTCCGGCCGGAACGGCGCCTGCTGTCGATCGGCTTCCGGGTCAACGCCAACGAGCTCGACGAGGCCTGCTACGACCTTCTGGCCTCGGAAGCGCGTCTCACCAGCTTGTTTGCCATCGCCAAGGGCGATCTGCCGACGGAACATTGGTACAAGCTCGGCCGTCCGATCGTGCCGATCGGTGCACGCGGTGCGCTGATCTCCTGGTCGGGCTCGATGTTCGAATATCTGATGCCGCCGCTGGTCATGCAGGAGCGGCAGGGCGGTATCCTCAACCAGACCAACAACCTGGTGGTGAAGGAGCAGATCAACCACGGCCGCCGCCTGGGCACGCCGTGGGGCATTTCCGAAGCCGCCTTCAATGCGCGCGACCACGAACTCACCTACCAGTACACCAACTTCGGTGTGCCGACGCTCGGGCTCAAGCGCGGTCTCGGCCAGAACGCGGTCATTGCGCCCTACGCCTCGATCCTCGCCTGCATGTACGACCCGAAGTCGGCGCTCGCCAACCTGGCGCGCCTTCGCGAGGTCGGCGCGCTCGGCGCGTATGGCTACCACGATGCCGTCGACTTCACGCCGACGCGCGTGCCTGAGGGCCAGAAGTGCGCGGTCGTGCGCAACTACTATGCGCACCACCATGGCATGTCGATTGCGGCTGTCGCCAACGTCGTCTTCAACGGCCGCCTGCGCGAGTGGTTCCACGCCGATCCGGTGATCGAAGCTGCCGAACTGCTGCTGCAGGAAAAGGCGCCGCGCGACATTCCGATCATGAATGCCAAGCGCGAGCCGGAATCGGTCGGCAAGGGCCAGGACGACCTGCTGCGCCCTGAGGTCCGCATCATCGAGAACCCGCTTTCGCAGGACCGCGAGACCGTGTTTCTCTCCAACGGCCACTACTCGGTGATGCTGACGGCCAACGGCGCCGGTTACGCCCGCTGGAACGGCCAGTCCGTCACCCGCTGGAAGCCGGATCCGGTGGAGGACCGCAGCGGTACCTTCATCTTCCTGCGCGACACGACGACCGGCGACTGGTGGTCGGCGACCGCGGAGCCGCGGCGCGCCGCGGGTGAAAAGATGCTGACCCGCTTCGGCGACGACAAGGCGGAATTCGTCAAGACCGTCGGCGATCTCACCAGCGAGGTCGAGTGCATCGTCGCCACCGAACACGATGCCGAAGGCCGTCGTGTCATCCTGCTCAATACCGGCACGCAGGATCGCTTCATCGAAGTGACCTCCTATGCCGAGCCTGTGCTTTCGACCGATGAGGCCGACAGCGCCCACCCGGCCTTCTCGAAGATGTTCGTGCGCACGGAAATCAGCCGCCGCGGCGACGTCATCCGCGTCAGCCGCAACAAGCGCAGTTCCAGCGATCCGGACATGGAAGTGGCGCATCTCGTTACCGACAATGCCGGCAGCGACCGCCACACGGAGGCGGAGACGGATCGTCGCCGCTTCATCGGCCCGGGCCGGACGCTTGCCGAAGCGGCCGCCTTCGACACGGATGCGGTGCTTTCGGGAACCGATGGGTTCACGCTCGATCCGATCATGTCGCTGCGCCGCGTCGTGCGCGTGCCCGCCGGCAAGAAGGTTAGTGTCGTCTTCTGGACGATCGCCGCGCCGAGCCGCGAGGAGGTCGATCGGGCGATCGACCGCTATCGCCATCCGGAGACCTTCAACCAGGAGCTCATCCACGCCTGGACCCGCAGCCAGGTGCAGATGCGCCACGTCGGCGTCACGTCGCAGGAGGCTGCGAGCTTCCAGATGCTTGGCCGTTACCTCGTCTATCCGGACATGCACCTGCGTGCCGATACGGCGACGGTGCAGGCCGGCCTCGACTCCCAGTCGAAGCTCTGGCCGCTGGCGATCTCGGGCGACTACCCGATCTTCTGCCTGCGCATCAACGACGACGGTGATCTCGGCATTGCCCGCGAAGCGCTGCGCGCCCAGGAATACCTGCGCGCCCGTGGCATCACCGCCGATCTCGTGATCATCAACGAACGGGCCTCGTCCTATGCGCAGGACATGCAGCATGCGCTCGATTCCATGTGCGAGAACCTGAGGCTTCGCGGCCTTTCGGATGGTCCGCGTCAGCACATCTTCTCGGTGCGGCGTGACCTGATGGAGGCGGAAACGTGGTCGACCCTGCTGTCGGCCTCGCGCGCCGTCTTCCATGCCCGCAACGGCACGATCTCCGACCAGATCGCCCGCGCCAACTCGCTCTATTCGCCGGCACCGGTGAAGGGGGCCGAGAAGAGCGGTGAGTTTGTCGGGCCGCTGCTGGCGGCGCCGCAGGAGAAGGCGGACGTTGCCCCGGCGGAAATCAAGGGTGATGGCCTGTCATTCTGGAACGGCTTCGGCGGCTTTGCCGAAGGCGGCCGCGAATATGTCGTGCGCCTGCGTGGCGGCGAAGCGACGCCGCAGCCCTGGATCAACGTCATCTCCAACGAGCAGTTCGGCTTCCACGTTTCGGCGGAAGGTGCTGCGTTCTCCTGGAGCCGCAACTCGCGTGATTACCAGCTGACGCCGTGGACCAACGACACGGTCATCAACCGTCCGGGCGAGGCGATCTTCATCCGCGACATGGAGAGCGGTTCTGTGTCGACGCCCTATGCGTCGCTCTCGCGTCGCCGCTCGGTCGTGTTCGAAACGGCGCACGGGCTCGGCTATTCGAGCTTCCGCAGCACCCAGGACGATCTCGAGATCGAGGCGACCCATACGGTGCACCGGAGCCTGCCGGCAAAGCTTATCCGCGTCTCGATCCGCAACCGTGCGGCGACGGCGCGGCGGCTGAGGCTCTACGGCTACAACGAGTGGGTGCTCGGCAACAACCGCGCCCGCTCGGCGCCTTTCATCCTCTCGAAGTGGGATGAGGAGACAACGGCGCTGGTTGCGACCAACCCCTACAGCATCGACTATGCCGGCCGCTCGGCGTTCTTCACGGTCGATGGTGGACAGGCTGCCGGCTACACTGCGAGCCGGCGGGAATTCCTGGGCTCACTTGGCGGCATCCTCGTGCCGCAGGCGGTGCTATCGGGCACCGAACTCTCGGGCTCCGTCGAGGTCGACGGTGATCCCTGCGCCGTCATCGCGTCCGATCTGACCATCGAACCCGGTGCCGAGCAGCAGATCGTCTTCATTCTCGGTGATGCCGACAATGAAGATCAGCTTCGTGCCGTGATCGGCGAACTGCGCGAGACCGCATTCGACACGGTCCTTCAGTCCGCAAAGACGTTCTGGCGCGATTTCACCAATATCGTGAAGGTGGAAACGCCGGATCCGGCCTTCGACGCCATGATCAACAACTGGCTGCCCTACCAGAGCCTCGGTTGCCGTATCATGGCGCGCTCCGCCTTCTATCAGGCAAGTGGTGCCTTCGGCTTCCGTGACCAGCTGCAGGACACGCTGGCCTTCCTGATCCACCGGCCGGAGCTTGCCCGAGCGCAGATCCTGAACGCCGCGGCCCGCCAGTTCGTCGAGGGTGACGTACAGCATTGGTGGCTGCCGGGAACCGGCGCCGGCGTGCGCACGATGATCTCCGACGACGTCGTCTGGCTCGCCCATGCCGTAACGCATTACTGCTCGGTGACCGGGACCTCCGACATCCTGGGTGAGCAGATCGCTTTCATCAGCGGTCCGGCGCTCGAAGAGGGCCAGCACGATGCCTTCTACAAGCCGGAAATCTCCGAGGAGGTCGCCGACGTCTACGAGCATTGCACTCGCGCGCTCGATCTCGCGATCAAGCGGACCGGCGAGAACGGCCTGCCGCTGATCCTCGGCGGTGACTGGAACGATGGCATGAACCGTGTCGGTGCTGCCGGCAAGGGCACCAGCACCTGGCTTGGCTGGTTCCTTGCGGGCACCCTGCGAGGCTTCCTGCCCTACGCTCGCGAGCGTAAGGACCAGTCCCGCGTCACCCGCTGGGAGGCTCATCTCGAAGCCCTGAAGAAGGCGCTCGACACCGCAGGCTGGGACGGCGACTACTACCGCCGTGGCTACTACGACGACGGCACGCCGCTCGGCACGAGCGAGGCGCTGGAGTGCCGGATCGATTCGATCGGCCAGTCCTGGAGCGTCTTGTCAGGTGAAGGCGACGAGCAGCGCTCGTTGAAGGCTATGGACGCAGTGATGGCCGAACTGGTCGATCCGGACCAGCACATCGTGCGGCTGTTCACGCCGCCGCTCGAACGGACGTCGCAGGATCCGGGCTACATCAAGGCCTATCCGCCGGGCGTGCGCGAGAATGGCGGGCAATATACCCATGCGGCCACCTGGGTGGCGCTGGCCTTTGCCGAACAGGGCAGGGCAGAAGAGGCCTGGCGCGTTTTCCAGATGCTGAACCCCGTCTCGCATGCCGAAAGCCGCGAGGCGGCGGAGCACTACCGCGTCGAGCCCTATGTCGTCGCCGCCGATATCTACGGCGAAGGCGATCTGTCGGGACGCGGTGGCTGGACCTGGTACACCGGTTCGGCTGGCTGGCTCTACCGCGTCGGCGTCGAAGGCATTCTCGGAATCCGCAGACAGGGCGACAAGCTGGTCATCCGGCCGGTCCTGCCGGCGGCCTGGGATGGCTATTCTGCCGAAGTGACCCTCAACGGCGCGCGGCACAAGATTTCGGTGAAGCGCGACCAGAAAAGTGGCGAGCCGATCGTCAGCATAAACAATAGTGTCACAAAAAACGCGCATGAAGGCATTTTGCTGTAACGGCCGGCATTGAAGACAGGATGAAACCGGCTTTGTTCCCGCAAGGGCAAAGCCGGTTTTTCTTTGCGGAGACGCCGGCGGCACGACCTCGACGGCTGAGCGTCGTGTCTCGGAGTGCCGTGTGCTCAGATCTGCGCACCAGCTGCTCTAACACTTTGAAGCCAGAGCATCTTATCCGCTTCCAGTGACTTCACTTGAAGGCGGGGTGCTCTAAATCACCGGAGCGGGATGCGGGCGGAGAGCCGCAACATATTCCTCATCCCACTTCAGTTCATGGTGCCGGCTATCCCGCGTTTGAAAGACTGTGCGGGTTGT
This sequence comes from Ensifer sp. 2TAB8, assembly GCF_052115125.1. NCBI lineage: Bacteria > Pseudomonadati > Pseudomonadota > Alphaproteobacteria > Hyphomicrobiales > Rhizobiaceae > Ensifer > Ensifer sp. 2TAB8. Next base: position 45,053 of record NZ_JBFRGB010000003.1, read on the forward strand.
CGATGCCCGTTTCAACAGGGATGGGGCAGGGGCGCCAAATCCTGGAAAACGGACCGCATGCTGCAAAAGACTTTTCAGGGTGGTGTCAACCCGACGTCCGCTCGAATGGTTCCCAAGGAGCGTGACACACGCCTGGACGTGTTCAGGGCGCTGTGTCTGTTGACGATCTTCGTCAACCACGTTCCGGGACAATATCTCGAATATCTGACGCACAAGAACTTCGGCTTCTCCGATTCCGCAGAAGCCTTCGTGCTGATTTCCGGCCTCTCGGTCGGGATTGCCTATGGCGGCAAGTTCGCTGCCGGCGGACGGCTGGCGATGACGCTGAAGATCTGGCGCCGGGCGCTGGCGCTCTATATCGCCCACATCATGACCAGCATCGTGACGCTGGCGATCTTTGCGGCCGGTGCGATCTATTTCGGCCGGCAGGATCTGATCAGCGAGATCAACATTCGTCCGATGGTGGAACGAACGGAACAGGGCATCGTCGCCATGGTGCTGCTCGGGCATCAGCTCGGCTATAACAACATCCTGTCGATGTATGCGGCGCTGTTCCTGATGTTGCCGGGCATTCTCTGGCTGAACGGCGTCAGCAAGAAATTGCTGCTCTTGCTCTCGGCCGCGCTGTGGCTGACCGCAGGCATCTTCAAATTCGTGCCGTCGAACTTCCTCGACGAGGGCTATTGGTTCCTCAATCCCTGGTCCTGGCAGTTTCTGTTCGTCATCGGCATCGTCCTGATGACCTATGTTCGCAATGGCGGACAGCTGCCACGATGGCCCTGGCTGATCGTCCTGTCGGGCGCCTATCTCGCGGTTTCCGCCGTCTGGGTGCTCTTCTCCCTCTGGAGCATCGACCTCTCCTTCGGTCTTCCAGCGGTCCTGACCGGCTTCGACAAGACCTTCCTGTCGGGGCCCCGGCTGCTGCACGTGCTGGCGCTCGCCTATATCATTTCAGTGACGCCCCGGCTCAGCAACCTCGCCAAACTCGACAGCGATCATCCGCTCTCCGTCGTCGGGCGTCACTCCCTGCCGATCTTCATATTCGGCACGATCCTGGCGATGTCCGGCCAGGTATTGCTGTTCGTCACCGGGCGAAATCCGATCTTCGGCAGCCTCTTCGTGCTCGCCGGCATAGGACTGCATTTCGCCTACGCCTATTATCTCGAATGGCTGCGCGGCATCGCTACGGCAAAGCCACTGCGGGCGGCGTAAGAATACGCCGCCCTTGCCGGTCCTCTAGTTCCTGGCGCCAAGGGCAAGCCGGCAGGCAAGCGCCGTGAATACGGTGGCGAGAAGGTATTGCGGCAGCTTCGGGAAACGCCGGAAGCCAGAAAGCCGCGCGCGCAGATGACTGCCGACCAGGATCACCGAGCCGTTCACCAGGAGGCCGATCCCGTTCAACACGGTCGCCAGCAGAAGCATCTGCGCGGCCATCGACACACTCTTCGGGTCCACGAACTGTGGGAACAGCGCCAATACGAAGAGCGCCATCTTCGGATTGAGCAGGTTGGTCATCAACCCCTCCCCGAAGATCCGCCTGTTGGAAAGCCGCTTGAGCGTCGAAAGCGGTGATGCGCTCGACGCATCCGACCGGATGGTCTTGTAGGCGAGATAGAGCAAATAGGCGCAGCCCGCCCAGCGCACGATCTCATAGGCAACAGGCACGGTTACGAAAAGCTGGGAAAGGCCGAGTGCTGCGGCCAGCGCGTGGCAATAGGTGCCCGCTGCGATACCTGCATAGGTCAGGAACCCGGCTGCACGCCCCTGGCTCACGCTGCGAGAAGCGATGAGCAGCATGTCGGGGCCGGGCGTGGCGGTCAGCACGAGGCTTGCCGCGGCGAAAACTGCGAGAGTGGAGATATCCGGCATGATGATTCCTTTGGAATTGAAGCCGGAATTCCCGTCTATCAGCAATCCTCAGAATGACAAGCCCACCTGATGGGACGTTGTCGGAATGCCGAAAACAAAAACCACCCGCAGTTGGCTGCGGGTGGTCTGAAGCTCGTTCGCTTGGCTTGACGCGAGCGTCTTAAGCTGCCGTGTGGCTCGCGCGGACGTCCTCGTCCGTCAGGATGCCGCTGGCACGGAGCAGGGCTGCGAAGCGGCCGTTGCTCTGGCTGAGTTCGTTGAAGCCGCCCATTTCGACGACCCGGCCCTGATCCATGAAGATCACCAGGTCGGCCTCGCGCACCGTCGACAGGCGGTGGGCGATGATGAAGGTCGTGCGGTTCTTGCGCAGCGCGTCGATCGCATCCTTCACGCGGGCCTCGGTTTCGACGTCGAGCGCGCTGGTCGCCTCGTCGAGCACCAGGATCGGTGCGTTCTTGAGGATGGCGCGGGCGATGGCCACACGCTGGCGTTCGCCGCCCGACAGGCGGTTGCCGCGTTCCCCGACCACAGTGTCGTAACCGGTCGTGCGGCCCTCGATGAAGTCGCAGGCGGCGGCAGCTTCCGCGGCGGCCATGACTTCCTCGATCGTCGCATCGTCACGGCCGAGGCGGATGTTGTCCGAGATCGAGCGGTTCATCAGGCCCGCATCCTGGAAGACGGTGGCGATCGAGCGGCGCAGCGACTTGCGCGTCACCTTCGCGATATCGTTGCCGTCGATCAGGATCTGGCCGTCACGCGGGTCGTGGACGCGCTGCAGCAGGTTGACGAGCGTCGTCTTGCCGGCACCCGTCGGGCCGACGATGGCGATCGTCTGGCCGGCCTTTGCCGTGAACGAGACGTTGTGCACGCCCTGGTTCGTGTTGGCAAAGTCGAAGGAGACATTGCGGAACTCGACTTCGCCGGCAACGGTCGGCAGTTCGGTCGCACCTGCCGGCTCATCCCGCTCGCGGACGGCATCCTCGAGCTGGAAGAAGTCCTCAAGCTTGGCACGGGCTTCGAAGATCTGCGTCACGAAGGCCTTCATCTGGTCGAGGCGGCCGATCAACAGGTTGGCAAAACCGATGAAGGCGATGACTTCGCCGACGCCGAGTTCGCCGCGCTGTACCAGTACGGTGCCGATGACGAGGATCGCCATCATCGAAATGGTGGAGGCGACGCGGTTCAGCCCGCTTGCCAGCGCCCACCAGTCGAGTACCGGGAACTGGGCGGAGATCAGGCGTTCGGTGAACTTCTTCAGCTCGCGGGTTTCAGCCTCGATGCGGTTGTAGCTGTGCACCACCGAAACGTTGCTGATGGCGTCGGAAACGTGCGAGAAAACCGTGTGGTAGTGGTTCTCGACCGAAGCCTGCCCTTCCTTGGTGCGGCTCATCACCACCTTGCTGATCAGCACATAGAGCGCGCCGAGCACGACGAGAACGAGCGACAGGCGCACATCCATGGCGAAGGCGGTTGGCACGAGCAGCATGAGGGCGACGGCCGTCGCCAGGTGCTGACGCATGAATTCGAGCCAGAGGCCGAAGAGAGTTTCGCAGGCGCGCAGCAGCGTGTGCAGCGCGTTCGACGTGCCGCGCTGGCTATGCCAGGCGAGCGGCATGGAAACGATACGGCCGAAGGCTTCCGTCAGGAGCGTTGCGCGGCGGCCATGCGCCAGCCTGTCCGCCTCGCGGGCGACAAGCACGAAAGCGACGGTGTTGAAGACGCCGAGGCCGGCCCACATGAGCAGCATCGGCGTGACTTCGCCCTTCGACGAAATGGCGTCGATGATGCGACCGAACAGGATCGGTTCGGCAATCGTGATGGCTGCCAGAACGACGTTGGCAAGAACGATCGCCGAGACACGGAACTTGTGAACCGCAAGATACTGGAGCGCTCTTGCATACACCTGGAACAATGACACTGTCTCACCCCTTCCGGGTATCGGATTTGACGCGCCACAGACCTTCTGCGGCGGATGCACCCGCGACCTCGAAACCTGTTTTGGCGGGCAATAAGCTCCGCTCTTCAGGCTACGCAGCCGCGCTGAGACGGTCTTTGGCGGCACAGGGAAGCCGTAGCCGGACGCATGGACAGCCACTCTCGTTTTCCCGTTTCGCTCGAGAGTGAGCTTGGCGAGAAACTCCATAGTCTGCTATCTGTCGTGCCAACTCCGATTTCTTGCATATTTCGCATAAGACCGGGCGTGGTATGACGGATTATCGCGGGTGCAACATGAATGGTCGCTGAACGGTGCCTTTATGTCCGGATTCGGAAATGCGACCATATGCATCTACCTGGAAGGTGATCCATGAACATTACGCTGCTCGTACAGTTTCTCGCGCTTCTGGAGGAGATGAAGACCCGCGAGGAAATCATCCCGGAGTTCGAGCGCCTGCTTGATCGCTGCGGCTTCGATTTCTACGGCGTCGTTCGCCAGCCCAAGCCGCATGACAATCCGCTCAGGCTGCTTCTCGCCGGTCGCTGGCCGGAAGGCTGGCCGCAGATCTACATCCGCAAGAAGTTCGTGGTGATCGACCCGACCATCCGCTACCTCGGCCATGCGCAGCGCGGCTTCCGCTGGCGCGACACACTCTTTGCCTTCCGCTCCGATCCGCATCGCAAGCGCATGGAAAGCATGATGATCGAGGCCCGCAATCACGGTCTCTACGACGGCTACATCTTCCCGGTTCACGGCCGGCGCGGCCTGCTCGGCAACCTTACGGTCGGCGGCCGCGTCGTCGATCTCAGCCCGGTCGAGATCAGCCTCTTTGACGCCATCGCCAAGCGGTTGTTCTGGAAGCTCCTGGACCTGACCGATCCCGAGGTTTCGGCCGAGCTCGGCTCGCGCGTCGAGGTGCAGATGACGCGGCGCGAAATGGAGGCGCTCAACTATCTGGCCGACGGCATGACGTCCAACGACATCGGCAAGGTGCTCGATATTTCGAGCCACACGGTCGACTGGTACATGAACGGCATCCAAGAGAAGCTGAAGGGCAAGAACCGCCATCACGTCGTAGCGATTGCCTTCCGGCTCGGGCTCATCTCCTAGGAGTCAAAGGCTTTCGGTTTCCTGTCGCATCTGAAATTGCGCTCCGCTCAGTGACCCGCTAATACTTTATTTCGCGGGTGCAGCATTTCCCGCAATTTCAAGTCATTGAGGAGACCGACTTGCCTATCTCGAAGATCCTTGTTGCCAACCGTTCTGAAATTGCCATCCGCGTTTTCCGCGCTGCAAACGAACTCGGTCTGAAAACGGTCGCGATATGGGCGGAAGAAGATAAACTGGCGCTGCACCGCTTCAAGGCGGACGAAAGTTATCAGATCGGCCGCGGGCCGCACCTTGGCCGCGACCTCGGCCCGATCGAAAGCTATCTGTCGATCGACGAGGTGATCCGCGTCGCCAAGCTCTCGGGCGCCGACGCCATCCATCCGGGTTACGGCCTGCTTTCGGAAAGCCCCGAATTCGTCGATGCCTGTGACGCCGCCGGCATCATCTTCATCGGTCCGCGCCCGGCGACCATGCGCCAGCTCGGCAACAAGGTCGCGGCGCGCAACCTCGCCATTTCCGTCGGCGTGCCGGTCGTGCCGGCCACCGATCCGCTGCCGGAAGACGAAAAGGAAATCCATCGCCTTGCCGCCGAGATCGGCTATCCGGTCATGCTCAAGGCCTCCTGGGGCGGCGGCGGACGCGGCATGCGCGCCATTCGCGACCCGAAGGACCTGATCCGCGAGGTGACCGAAGCCAAGCGCGAGGCCAAGGCCGCCTTCGGCAAGGACGAGGTCTATCTCGAAAAGCTGGTCGAACGCGCCCGCCACGTCGAAAGCCAGATCCTCGGCGATACCCACGGCAATGTCGTGCACCTCTTCGAGCGTGATTGCTCGATCCAGCGCCGCAACCAGAAGGTCGTCGAGCGCGCGCCGGCGCCCTATCTCTCGGATGCGCAGCGCCAGGAACTGGCCGACTATTCGCTGAAGATCGCCAAGGCGACCAACTATGTCGGCGCCGGCACGGTCGAGTATCTGATGGACGTCAGTACCGGCAAATTCTACTTCATCGAAGTAAACCCGCGCATCCAGGTCGAGCACACCGTTACCGAAGTGGTGACCGGCATCGACATCGTCAAGGCGCAGATCCACATTCTCGACGGCGAGGCGATCGGCACGCCGGAATCGGGTGTGCCTGACCAGGCGAACATCCGCCTAAACGGCCACGCGCTGCAGTGCCGCATCACCACCGAGGATCCGGAACAGAACTTCATTCCCGACTACGGCCGTATCACCGGCTATCGCTCGGCGGCCGGTTTCGGCATCCGTCTCGACGGCGGCACGGCCTACACCGGCGCCTACATCACCCGCTACTACGATCCGCTGCTGGTCAAGGTCACGGCTTCAGGCAGCACGCCTCAGGAAGCGATCAGCCGCATGGATCGTGCGCTGCGCGAATTCCGCATCCGCGGCGTCGCCACCAACCTCACCTTCCTCGAGGCGATCATCGGCCACGAGCAGTTCCGCAACAACACCTACACCACCCGCTTCATCGACACGACGCCGGAGCTTTTCCAGCAGGTCAGGCGCCAGGACCGTGCGACGAAGCTCTTGACATACCTCGCCGACGTCACCGTCAACGGTCATCCGGAAGCAAAAGGGCGCCCGAAGCCGCCGGCGGATGCAGCCAAGCCCGTCGTGCCGTTCATTCAAGGGGACATTCCGGCCGGCACCAAGCAGAAGCTCGACGAACTCGGCCCGAAGAAATTTGCCGAGTGGGTGCGCGGCGAAAAGCAGGTTTTCCTAACCGATACGACGATGCGCGACGGCCATCAGTCGCTGTTGGCGACCCGCATGCGCACGCATGACATCGCCCGTGTCGCCGGCACCTATGCCCGTGCCTTGCCGCAGCTCTTCTCGCTCGAATGCTGGGGTGGTGCGACCTTCGACGTCTCCATGCGGTTCCTGACTGAAGATCCGTGGGATCGCCTCGCCCGCATCCGCGAGGATGCGCCGAACCTGTTGCTGCAGATGCTTCTGCGCGGTGCCAACGGCGTCGGCTACAAGAACTATCCTGACAATGTCGTCAAATACTTCGTCCGCCAGGCGGCGAAGGGCGGCATCGACGTTTTCCGCGTCTTTGACTGCCTCAACTGGGTCGACAACATGCGCGTGTCGATGGAGGCTGTTGCCGAGGAGAACCGCATCTGCGAGGCGGCGATCTGCTATACCGGCGACATCCTCAACTCGGCCCGTCCGAAGTACGATCTCAAGTACTACACGGCCCTTGCCGCTGAGCTCGAAAAGGCCGGCGCGCACATGATCGCCGTCAAGGACATGGCGGGCCTGTTGAAGCCGGCGGCCGCGCGCGTGCTCTTCAAGGCGCTGCGCGAAGCGACGGATCTGCCGATCCATTTCCACACGCACGACACCTCGGGCATCGCGGCTGCGACCGTGCTTGCTGCCGTCGATAGCGGCGTCGATGTGGTCGATGCGGCAATGGACGCGCTCTCCGGCAACACCTCGCAGCCCTGCCTCGGTTCGATCGTCGAGGCGCTGCGCGGCTCGGAGCGTGATCCGGGCCTCGACCCCGAATGGATCCGCCGCATCTCCTTCTATTGGGAAGCGGTGCGTTACCAGTACGCCGCCTTCGAAAGCGATCTCAAGGGACCGGCGTCGGAAGTCTACCTGCACGAAATGCCGGGCGGCCAGTTCACCAACCTCAAGGAACAGGCGCGTTCGCTCGGGCTTGAGACCAAGTGGCACCGCGTCGCCCAGGCCTATGCCGATGCCAACCAGATGTTCGGCGATATCGTCAAGGTGACGCCGTCTTCGAAGGTCGTCGGCGACATGGCGCTGATGATGGTCTCCCAGGACCTGACGGTTGCCGACGTCGAGAACCCGGCGAAGGACATCGCCTTCCCGGATTCGGTCGTATCGATGCTGAAGGGCGACCTCGGTCAGCCCCCGGGCGGCTGGCCGGAAGCGCTGCAGAAGAAGGCGCTGAAGGGCGAGAAGGCCTACACCGCCGTTCCGGGCTCGCTGTTGCCGCCGGCCGATCTCGATGCGGAACGTAAAAGCATCGAGGACAAGCTCGAGCGCAAGGTCGACGACTTCGAGTTCGCCTCCTACCTGATGTACCCGAAGGTCTTCACCGACTATGCGATCGCGGCCGACACCTATGGTCCGGTCAGCGTGCTGCCGACGCCGGCTTACTTCTACGGGCTGGCACCAGGCGAGGAGCTGCAACCGGAAATCGAGAGAGGCAAGTCGCTGGTGATCCTGCACCAGGCCAAGAGCGAGCCGGACGAGAAGGGCATGGTCAAGGTGTTCTTCGAACTCAACGGCCAGCCGCGCCTCATCAAGGTTCCGGATCGTAACCGCAGCGCTGCCAGCGCCGTGCGCCGCAAGGCCGAAGGCGGCAATGCCGCCCAGCTCGGCGCGCCGATGCCGGGCGTCATCTCGACCGTCGCCGTCAGCGCCGGTCAGGCGGTCAAGGCCGGCGACGTGCTGCTTTCGATCGAGGCGATGAAGATGGAAACGGCACTGCACGCGGAGAAGGATGGCACGGTCACCGAGGTGCTGGTGCGCGCCGGCGACCAGATCGACGCCAAGGACCTGCTGATCGTCTTCGAAGCCTAAGGTTCCGTTCAGACATAGAGAAACGGCCGGATGCGAATCCGGCCGTTTCCATTTGTGCTTTTCGTTGTCTCAGATCTCGTAGTCGTGCGGGGCGCTGAGTGAAGCGATGAACTTCTTGGTTCGTTCGCGTTCGGGCGCCGAGAAGATCGTCTTCGGGGCACCGCTTTCGACGATGACGCCGCCGTCGAGGAAGATCACCTTGTCGGCAACGCGAGAGGCAAGGCGGAGATCATGCGTCGCCATGACCATCGTCGTGCCTTCGCGCGCGAGCCGGCTCAGGACTTCGACCACTTCTTCCGCCAGTTCCGGGTCGAGCGCCGAGGTCGGCTCATCACAGAGAAGCACGCGCGGCGACGGGGCAAGCGCACGGGCAATCGCCACGCGCTGTTGCTGGCCGCCGGAAAGGGTGGCCGGCCAGGCATCGGCCTTGTGCGCCATGCCGACCTTTTCGAGAAGCTCCATTGCCCGGGATTTCGCCCTGTCGGCCGGCCATTTCAGCACGGTGACGAGGCCTTCCATGACGTTGCCGAGTGCTGTCTGGTGCGGGAAGAGCTGGAAGTTCTGGAACACCATGCCGGTCTGCCGGCGCAGCCGCTGGATCGCGGCCCAACCGACCTTGCGGCCAGGGGCAAATTCGAGCCTCTCGTCACCGAGCTTGATCGATCCGGAGGTTGGGATCTCCAACAGGTTGATGCAGCGCAGCAGCGTGCTCTTGCCGCCGCCGGACGGGCCGACCAGCGCGGTCACCGTACCCTCGGCGAGCGCGACCGAGATATCCTTCAGCACGAGATTGTCGCCGAAGCGCTTTTCGATGTGGGAGAGCTCGATCATGTGCGTGCCTCCAGGAAACCGCCATAGCGGGCGAAGCGTCGTTCCAGCCTGACCTGCAGGGCGGAAAGCACGGAGCTCATGGCGAGATAGATCAGCGCCGCCTCGATGTAGAGGATCAGCGGCTCGTAGGTGGTGGCGACGATGCGTTGCGCCGTCTGGAACATCTCGGGCACGGTGATGGCGGCGGCAAGCGAGGTGTCCTTCACTAGCGAGATGAAGGTGTTCGACAGCGGCGGCACGGCGACGCGCGTCGCCTGTGGCAGGATGGTGCGGCGCATCGCCTGGCTCCAGCTCATGCCGATGGAATAGGCCGCCTCCCATTGCCCGCGCGGAACCGAGGAAATCACGGCGCGAATGATCTCGGACGTGTAGGCGCCGACATTCAGCGAGAAGCCGATGAGGGCAGCGGTGAAGGCATCGAGCAGGATGCCGGCGCTCGGCAGGCCGTAGAAGATCACGAAGAGCTGCACGAGCAGCGGCGTGCCGCGGATCACCCACACGTAGAAGCGCGCGATCAAGGCGACCGGTGCCGGTCCGAAGAGCCGGGCAACGGCGGTGACGAGACCGAGGATCAGACCGAAAACGAAGGAAAGCAGCGTCAGCGGGATGGTGAATGTCAGGCCGGCCCACAGCAGGGACGGCAGGGATTCCAGCATCAGTGGGAGCCAGGTGGTCAAGGGCGGGCCTTTCAAAAAGCGCGATCCGCCCCGGAGGCCGGAACGGATCGCTTTTCATAGCCGAGATTGGCCGGCTGAGAAACCGGCGGCAATGTCGGTCGGGGGTTACTTCGAGACGTCGGCGCCGAAGTACTTCTGCGAGATCTTGTCGTAGGTACCGTCGGCCCTGATATCGACCAGCGCCTTGTTGATCGCTTCCAGCAGTTCCGGCTCGCCCTTGCGGATGATGATGCCGGAGAAGTCGGCGTCGGCCTGCTCGGCGGCGATCTTCACCGGGGCGTCGGGCTTCTTCTTCTTGAAGTCGAGGAAGGAGAGGCTGTCGTTGATCGTCGCATCGGCGCGGCCGGTCAAGACGAGCTGGATCGACTGGTCGAAGCCGTCGGTGCCGACGAGTTCGGCGCCGGACGCGGTTGCGATCTTGCCGAAGTTGCTGGTCAGCGACTGGGCCGACTTCTTGCCCTTGAGGTTATCGAAGCCCTTGATCTCCTCGTTGTCCGACTTGACGATCAGCACGGCCTTGGAGGCGATGTAGGGCTCGGAGAAGTCGTACTTCTTCTTGCGCTCTTCGGTGATGCCGACCTGGTTGATGACCGTGTCGTAACGGTTGGCGTCGAGGCCGGCGATCAGGCCGTCCCACTTGCCTTCGAGGAATTCGGCCTTCACGCCGAGCTTCTCGGCGACCGCCTGGCCGATCTCGACGTCGAAGCCGACGAGCGCGCCGGAGGCGTCGTGGTAGGTGAAGGGCGCATAGGTGCCCTCGGTGCCGATTTTCAGCACACCGGCAGATTTGATCGCGTTGAGGTTCTCGCCGGCTTCAGCGGAGCCAAGCGCGGCAACCTGCATCAGAGCAGCGGCAAACAGCGTGGGGAGGAGTTTCATCGTGATTTTCCATCTTCTTTCTGGCCCGGCCCGTCGTCCGGATTGAGCGGACAATCGCATAAAAGATCGGCGATCTGAGCGTATAAAACACCAATTCCCGAGCGTTTTGATGAAGAATTTTCTTCGAAATGGTGCCGTTTGTGCGCAATGAGCTCGGTTTGCGGATTTTCAGGTCCTTCGCGATTTGGCTGGTTTTCGCGACTTGAAATCGGTTTCAAAATTGGATATGCACATTTGTAGCGATTCATGCACGTTTTTACACGATCGGTGAAAATGTCGGGCGAACTCCTTCTTCGCGAGCGAAAGACGCTGATCCAGGAGCGGCTGAAGGCCAATGGCCGGGTGCTGGCTGTCGATCTTGCCGCTGAGCTCAATGTCTCCGAAGACACCATTCGCCGTGACCTCCGGGAAATGGCGGCGGCCGGTCTCTGCGAGCGCGTTTACGGTGGCGCGCTCCCGGTCGTTCCGGCGGCGCACAGCACTTTGAGGGAGCGGGTGGCGATGGCGCCGGAGCGCAAGGCCGCCCTTGCCCGTGCGGCCGCCGGGCTGATCAAGCCGGGCATGACCGTGTTTCTCGACGCCGGTTCGACCAATCTTGCGATCGCGCAACTGATCGAGCCGGACCTGCAGGTGACCGTCGTTACCAATACGCCGCTGATTGCCGCGGCCCTCATGGAAAAGCCAGGGGTGGATCTCATCCTGCTCGGTGGACCGCTCAACCGGGCAGTTGGGGCGGCGATCAGTGCGCGGGCGCAACGCGATGCGGAATTGCTCCGGCCCGACCTCTGCTATCTCGGCACCTGCGGCGCCGACGCTGTCGCCGGCCTGACGGCAATCTATTTCGAGGATGCGGAGTTCAAGCGGCTCGTCGCCCAGCGCAGCCGGCGTCTCGTCGTCGCCATCACCAGCGACAAACTCGGGACCGCAGCCCCCCACACCATCGCCAGCATCGACGAGAGGGCGACGTTGGTGCTGGAAGAGGATGCTCCGGCTGAGCATTGTGCGGCGTTCAAGGCGACGGGCGCAGATATTCTGATGGCGGGAGGGCCTGAGCAATGACGATTACCCATGTGGCGCTGTGGACCCGCGACCTCGAGGGCATTGCCGGTTTCTGGTCGTCCTTCTTCGGCGCCTCCGTCGGCGAAATCTACGAGAGCCGGCGCCGTCCGGGCTTCCGTTCGCGTTTCCTGAGGCTCGCCGATGGGCCCGCAGTCGAGATCATGGAAGGCCCTTGGGTTACGCCGGGCGATCCCGCGCAGGAGCGTACCGGCCTTGCCCATGTGGCACTGTCGCTCGGCAGCGAGCAGGCGGTTGACGCGATGGCGGCGCGTGCCGAGGCCGAGGGCATACTGGTTGCGAAGCCGCGCTTTACCGGTGACGGCTTCTATGAGGCGGTCCTGCGCGACCCCGACGGAAATCTGATCGAAATCACAGTTTGAGCCGGACGATCCGGCACAGAGGCAAGACCATGGACCAACGTTCTCCCACCGCGCCCATCCGCCAGGGCTACATGACCCGCAACCGGCTGGCCGTCTCATTGCTCTTCCTATTGAACGGCTTCGTCATCGGCAGTTGGGCGCCGAAGATCCCTGAATTCAAGGACCGGCTCGGCATCAGCGAAAGCGTGCTCGGCCTGTTGATCCTGATGTTCGGTATCGGCTCGCTGGTGCTGATGCCGATTGCCGGCGGCTACATCGCCCGTGTGGGGTCTCAGAAGGTGGTCAAGGTCACCGCCATCATCCTGTCGCCGTTGCTTCTGCTCTTGACTCTAGTCCCCGATGTCTGGACGGCCGCCGTCGCCATGTTCCTGCTTGGTGGCTTTGCTGGCGCCATGGACGTCGCGATGAATGCCAATGCGGTCGAGGTCGAAAAATCCATGCGCCGGGCGATCATGTCGTCCTGTCATGCCTATTGGAGCCTCGGCGGTCTGATCGGTGCCGGTATCGGCGGCTTCCTCATGGCCCGCTTCGGCGTGCTGCCGCATGTCCTCGTCGTCACTGCGATCTGCCTGGCACTGATCGTCGCCGCCTGGCCGATGATCCTGGCCGACAAGCCGCATCCGGGTGCTGCCAAGGAAAAACTGCGCCTGCCAATGACGCCGCTTCCCTGGCTGATCGGCATCATGGCGCTGTTCTCGATGGTACCGGAGGGCACGGTGCTCGATTGGGGTGCGCTTTACCTGCGCAACGAACTTGGCGCTTCGGTGGAGCTTTCCGGCTTCGGCTTTGCCGCCTTCTCCGCCACCATGGCGACCATGCGTTTTGCCGGCGATTTCGTCCGGGACCGCTTCGGCGCCAAGCGCACCTTGCGCATCTGCACGGTGACGGCCCTCGTCGGCATGGTCATCGCGGGCACCGCACCCAATGCCTATGTCGCCATCCTCGGCTTTGCCATCGCCGGCATCGGCATTTCCAACATGGTGCCGATCGCGTTCTCGGCCGCCGGCAACATGCCGGGTCTGCAGCCGGGCATCGGCCTCTCGGTCGCGACCTTCATGGGTTATTCCGGCATGCTGTTCGCGCCGTCGCTGATCGGCTTCGTCGCCGAGCATACGGGCTTTGCCATCATCTTCGCATCGGTGCCGCTGCTCTTCATCGTGGTGCTTTTGCTGTCGCACCATGCGGTGCATGCCGATCACGCCAAGGGGCACGAATGATCTATTGGGCCGCGGACGTGCTTGTTCTGCGCGGGTCGCAAGCGCGCCTCCAGCGCAAGGCCGCCATCAAATCGCCGTCAGGGCATGATGTCGCCGTTGACAATCAGGCTTTCCTCATCCACCTGAAAGGCAAATAGCCAGGGCGGGTTGAGGAAAGTCCATGTGGGTTGTACCCGCATCCGCGCCCGGCTTAGTGACCTACGAAGAGGCCTTCATGTCTTCCGCCTTCGATTACGACCCGCAGCCCCGCCGCGCCTCCGTTGCCGTCGACGTCGGTGGTGTCATCGTCGGGGGCGGGGCGCCGGTCGTGGTCCAGTCGATGACCAACACCGACACGGCCGATATCGATGCGACCGTGGCCCAGGTGGCCGCGCTCCACAAGGCCGGCTCGGAACTGGTGCGCATCACCGTCGACCGTGACGAAAGCGCTGCCGCCGTGCCGAAGATCCGCGAGCGGCTCGAGCGCCTCGGCCTGGATGTCCCGCTCGTCGGCGATTTCCACTATATCGGCCACAAGCTGCTTTCCGACCATCCGGCCTGCGCCGAGGCGCTGGCGAAATACCGCATCAATCCGGGCAATGTCGGCTTCAAGGACAAGAAGGACAAGCAGTTCGCCGAGATCGTCGAGATGGCGATCCGCTACGACAAGCCGGTGCGCATCGGCGTCAATTGGGGTTCGCTCGATCAGGAGCTGCTGACGCGGCTGATGGACGAGAACAAGGCCAACGGCTTTCCGCTGACCGCCCAAGAAGTGACGCGCGAAACGATCGTGCAATCGGCGTTGCTGTCGGCGGAACTTGCCGAAGAGATCGGCTTGCCGCGCAACCGCATCATCCTCTCGGCCAAGGTCTCGGGCGTTCAGGACCTGATCGCCGTCTACGCCATGCTGTCGGCCCGTTCAGACCATGCGCTGCATCTCGGGCTTACCGAAGCCGGTATGGGCACCAAGGGCATCGTCGCTTCGTCGGCCTCGCTCGGCATCCTGATGCAGCAGGGCATCGGTGACACGATCCGCATCTCTCTGACGCCGGAGCCCGGCGGCGACCGCACCCGCGAGGTGCAGGTGGCGCAGGAACTGCTGCAGGTCATGGGCTTCCGCCAGTTCATTCCCGTCGTTGCCGCCTGTCCCGGTTGCGGCCGCACCACGTCCACGGTGTTTCAGGAGCTTGCCCAGAAGATCCAGGACGACATCCGCCGCAACATGCCGGTCTGGCGCGAGAAGTATCCCGGCGTCGAGGGGCTGAAGGTCGCGGTCATGGGCTGCATCGTCAACGGCCCGGGTGAAAGCAAGCATGCCGATATCGGCATCTCGCTGCCCGGAACCGGCGAAATGCCGGCAGCTCCGGTCTTCATCGACGGCGAGAAGGCGATGACGCTTCGTGGTCCCAACATCGCCGGTGACTTCGAGACGCTCGTGTCCGACTATATCGAGAAGCGCTACGGCCGTGGCCAGGCGGCTGCTGAGTAAACGGGTGCAGTCCGAGACTGGACGGCCTCAGACCTAAAGCCGCGACGTCAGCAACTTCAGCCCCGCAAAGGCGAAGAAGCCGGCCATCAGGCTCTCGATCACCCGCTTGGACCTGAGATAGGCACGGTGGACCGGTGACAGCGAGAAGACGATCGCAAAGCCGCAGAAGGTCATCAAGCCCAGAACCATACAGCCGCCGATGAAGGTGGCAGTGACGCCGACGGGCGCACCTTCGGGCATGCCGAGCGAAACCAGCATGATCCAGGAGAAGATCGCCTTGGGGTTCGTGAGGTGGATGCCGAGCCCCTTGAGATAGAGCCGCTTCAGCGATGTCTGCGCCTTCGCCACCGGCACGATCGTGCTTCTGTCGGTGCGCATGGCGGCGCGCAGCGCGTTATAGGCAAGCCAGAAGAGATAACAGGCGCCGGCGATCTTGAGCACGACGATCGCATGGCCATAGGCGCGGATGAGAGCCGAGAGGCCTGACGCCGTGAGCATCGCCCAGGTGTAGCTTCCGGTGAGTACGCCGAGGGCAAGCGCCAGGCCCGCTTTCCGTCCCTGGCTGACCGACGTGGTGATGATCGCGAGGATCGCGGGCCCCGGCGAAGCGGTCGCGATCAGATACGCAGTCCAGGCGATGAGAAGCTGTGGCAGATAGGGCGTCGGGTCGAACATGTGACAAGCTCCGGCTCGGTTGCCGGAGGCTAGATCAGTTCATCACCGGTTTGAAACAGCGAAATGTCACCGAGACAAGATGTCAGACGATCTCGTCGAGCGCCTCGATCAGACGGGCGCATTCCTGATCGGTGCCGATGGTGATGCGCAGGAAATCGCCGATGCGCGGCTTGGCGAAATGGCGCACCAGCACGGCACGCTCGCGCAGCGCCTTCATCAGCGGTTCACCGCTATGGTCGGGATGGCGGGCGAAAACGAAGTTTGCCGACGAGGGCAGAACCTCGAAGCCGCGCGTCGTCAGATCGGCCGCAAGGCGCTCGCGCGACGCGATGATCTTGGCGCGGGTTTCCTCGAACCAGGCGTCGTCCTCGATCGCGGCGACGGCTCCGGCCTGGGCCGGACGGCCGAGCGGATAGGAATTGAAGCTGTCCTTCACCCGCTCCAACGCCTCGATCAGCGGGCGCTGACCGATGGCGAAGCCGACGCGCAGGCCCGCAAGCGCACGCGACTTGGAGAAGGTCTGAACGACCAGCAGATTCTTGTATTTCGAAACCAGCGTTGCGGCGGTCTCTCCGCCGAAGTCGACATAGGCTTCGTCGATGACGACGGGCTGATCCGGGTGCGCCGCGACGAGCCGCTCGATCTCGGCGAGCGGCAGGGCAATGCCGGTCGGCGCATTGGGGTTCGGCAGGATGATCGCGCCGCAGGGCCGGTCATAGTCGGCAATATCGATCGCGAAGCGATCACTGAGCGGGATCTCGACCGCGTCGATCTCGAAGAGCCGCGCATAGGTCGAATAGAAGCTGTAGGAAATATCCGGGTAGAGCAGCGGTGCGTCATGCTTGAGCAGGCCGGCGAAAATGTGCGCCAATACCTCGTCCGAGCCGTTGCCGACAAAGACTTCGTCCGCCGTCACGCCATAGCGCGTGGCAATCGCCTGGCGCAGCTTCAGCGCCAGCGGGTCGGGATAAAGGCGGAGGTCGCTGCTCGCTGCAGCGCCGATCGCGTCGAGCACCTTCCCAGAGGGGCCATAGGGGCATTCGTTGGTGTTGAGCTTCACCAGATTGGCGATGCGCGGCTGTTCGCCAGGCACATAGGGCTTCAGCTTGGAGACGATCGGCGACCAGTACTTGCTCATGGAGCTAGCTCCTGCGGTTGGCGATGAAGCGGGCGGTTTCGACGAGAATGGCCGAGCGCTCGCCATAGGGCTCAAGCAGGGCTTCGGCCTCTGTGACCAGTTGCTCCAGCCGGTCTTCCGCCCAGGCCTGGCCGTGCAGCGCAACCAGCGTGCCCTTGCCACGGGCAGCATCCTTGCCGGTTGCCTTGCCCATAGTCTCTGCATCGGCGGTAAGGTCGAGCAGGTCGTCGGCAAGCTGGAAAGCAAGGCCGATCTTTTCGCCGAAGGCACGGAGCTGGGCGCGGTCGTTTTTCGACGCTCCGGCGACGATGGCGCCGGCCTCGCAGGCAAAGCGGATGAGGGCGCCCGTCTTCATTGCCTGCAGCGTGACGATGCCGGCCTCGTCAGGCGGCGACTTTTCCGCGGCCAGGTCGAGCGCCTGTCCGCCAGCCATGCCGCCGTGTCCGGCGGCGCGTCCGAGCGCCAGAACCAGTTCCACCTTCTGCGCATCCGAAAGCGATGTCTCGGGTGCTGCGATGATGTCGAAGGCGAAAGTCAGCAGGCTGTCGCCGGCAAGGATCGCCGTCGCCTCGTCGTAGGCCTTGTGCACGGTCGGCTGACCGCGGCGCATGTCGTCGTCGTCCATCGCCGGCAGGTCGTCATGGACGAGGGAATAGCAGTGCACACATTCGAGTGCTGCACCGACGCGCACGGACACATCGGCATTGCCACCCAGGAGATCGGCGCATTCGATCACCAGGAAGGGGCGAAGCCGCTTTCCGCCGTTCAGCACCCCGTGGCGCATGGCGGCGAGCAGGTTGGCCGGTCGCGTGATCTCGTCCGCCTCCGTCGTCGGGCCGAGCAGGCGCTCGAGCAGAGCTTCGACAGCGCGGGCATTGCCGGCGAGACGGAGGATGAAAGGCGATGTTTCCTGGCTCATGCGCGCTCTTTGGCACGGGCGAAGAGGGCTTTCAACGGGGATTCGTGTCGCAGCCGCGCGCTTTCCCTGGGACAGTTGTGTGGGCGCCTTGCCTTTTGCCATAAAGCCCGTTCAACTCTGCCGGCGCATGCACTAAGAGAAGCGGATGGACAGCGAGGTGAACAGTCAGGCCGTGAACGTCGTTCCGGAAGCGCGCGAGGAGGGCGAAGTGCCTTCCAGTCGCTGGTCTTCGCTTCGCCGCACGTTACGCACGAGACGCCGCCAGATCATCCTGGCCGTCCTTGGCTTTGTCGCCTTGCCCTATGTGCTGATCATTCTCTACCTTGTCGAGTTCATCCACCCGGTTTCGACGCTGATGCTGCGCGATCTCGTCCTGCTTCGCGGCTACGATCGTCAATGGGTCGAATTCGACAACATCGCCCCGGTGTTGGTGCAATCGGTGATGATGTCGGAGGACGGCCAGTTCTGCGCCCATGACGGCGTCGACTGGGGCCAGATGCGCGGCGTGGTCCAAGATGCGCTCGAAGGGGAATCGACCCGCGGCGCCAGCACCATCCCGATGCAGACGGTCAAGAACCTCTACCTCTGGAACGGTCGCTCCTTCCTGCGCAAAGGCATGGAATTGCCGCTGGCTGTCGCCGCCGATTTCGTCTGGAGCAAGCGGCGGATGATGGAGATCTACCTGAACATCGCCGAATGGGGCGACGGGATCTACGGTATCGAGGCTGCGGCTCGCCACCATTTCGGGGTTTCCGCGTCGAAGCTTTCGCGCCGGCAGGCAGCGCTGCTCGCGGTTTCGCTGCCCAACCCGAAGGAGCGCAACGCCGGCAAGCCGGGCCGCGGGCTCAAGCGTCTGGCGAACCTGATCGAGCGCCGCGCCAGCCGCTCCGGCGGCTACATCACCTGCCTTTATGATTAGGATCAGACCTTTTCATTGGATGCCGTCGCCGGCCGATGTCATCCTCGCGTAGTAGAGTTCTGCCATCTGGGCCTCTCTCCGTTTGAAAGGCCTCGTTTCTCCCATGATTTCGATCTCTCCTTCGCTTCTCGCCTTCGGCCGCAGCGCCAATGATGCTCCGCCGAAACATCTTGGAACCCGCTACGGCACCGACGGCTGTTTCCTGCGCGAGCCGGGCAACACGGTTGTCTCCCACGTCACCGCCGGATCGCCGTCAGAGCTTGCCGTGCTCGCAGTGCGCGATCGTCTGTTGGCGATGCCCGAGGCGAAGCAGTTCGCCTTCACCCATCCGTCGAGCCTGCATATGACGATCTTCCAGGGCATCATCGAATATCGCCGCAGGCTGCCCTATTGGCCCGTTGACATGCTCTTCGACACGTCGATCGATGCGATGACGGAGCACTACTGCGCACGGCTCAAGAATTTTGCGCCGCAGCAGCCCTTCCGGGCGCGGGTGACGGATGTGACGCCGACCGGTCTCGCGCTCGAGGGAGACAGCGCTGCCGATCGCGCTTGCCTCAAGGCTTGGCGCGATGCTTTCGCCGCAGTCTTCGGCTATCGGCATCCGGATCATGACGACTACGCGTTTCACATCACCTTCGCCTATGTCATCGACTGGCTCGATGACGCGGCACTGCCGCGCTGGCAGGAGATGTTGAGCGACCAGCTTGCCTATCTCAGGGAACGGGTGCCGGTGATCGAGCTCGATCCGCCGGCTTTCTGCTCCTTCGAGGACATGAACCATTTCGAGGAACTGATCGTTTTCTCGGACAGACCTTAGCCAAGGAACAGAAATGACCGGACTTATCCTTTACGTCGGCAACAAGAACTATTCATCCTGGTCGATGCGGCCCTGGATGGCGATGAGCGCCGCGGGCATCGATTTCGAGGACGTGGTCATTCCCTTCGACTTTGCGGCGGGCAATCCCGAAATCCGTGCGGTCTCGCCGACGGGGCGTGTGCCGTTGCTACGGCATGGCGAACTGCTCGTCTGGGAATCGCTGGCGATCATCGAATACGTCGCCGAGCTCTTTCCCAATGCCGGGCTCTGGCCCGCGGATCGCGAGGCCCGCGCCCGGGCGCGCAGCTATTCCATGGAGATGCTCTCCGGTTTCCGGGCGTTGCGCGGTGCCTGCCCGATGAATGTCCGCCGGGAGAAGCAGGCTCTCGAGGTGGATGCCGACGTTCGCGCCGATGTCGCCCGCATCGAGCAAATCTGGAAGCAAGCGCTTGCCCGATCCGGCGGCCCGTTCCTCTTCGGCGCCTTCGGTGCAGCAGACGCGATGTACGCTCCTGTGGTTAGCCGTTTCGACGTCTATGATCTCGTTGCGGATCAGGAATCGCTCGGATACATGCAACGGATGAAGGCGCATCCCGCCTACCGAAAGTGGGAAGAGGCGGCCCGCGCCGAGCCGTGGGTCGTTCCCGAAGACGAGGTCTGAATCGGTTCCGCCAGATCTTGAGTCGAAAAATTGCGGCTGGGGACTGGTCAAGCGGGAGTTGGCCATGTATAAGCGCGCCAAATTTCCGTGATTGACATCTGTTTAACACGGCCATTTCGGCTGCTGAACAGTGTTTGCCCGATAAGTGGAGAATGAAATGGCTGTACCTAAAAGAAAAACGAGCCCGTCCAAGCGTGGCATGCGCCGTTCCGCTGACGCCCTCAAGGCTCCGACCTACGTCGAAGACAAGAACTCGGGCGAACTGCGCCGTCCGCACCACATCGACCTGAAGACCGGCATGTACCGTGGCCGTCAGGTTCTGACCCCGAAGGAAAGCGCATAAGCGTTTCCGTTCGTGGAATGGTTCAAAGGGCTGGCTCTGCCGGCCCTTTTGTTTTGCGTCTGACATTTTCTCGCTTGGACCCTGTGCTATCCGCAGGAGCTGGAGCATC
This sequence comes from Ensifer sp. 2TAB8, assembly GCF_052115125.1. Lineage (NCBI taxonomy): Bacteria > Pseudomonadati > Pseudomonadota > Alphaproteobacteria > Hyphomicrobiales > Rhizobiaceae > Ensifer > Ensifer sp. 2TAB8. The sequence continues at coordinate 65,641 of NZ_JBFRGB010000003.1, forward strand.
ACGCTGCAAGTGAAGTCACTGGAAGCGGAGAGGTGCTCTACACCCTAAGTGCTAGAGCGTCCCTGGTGCGTTCATACGACCGCACAGCGCCCTAGGCCTGAAGACGCCGCAAGACGCGGCAAAGGAGTTCGTGCCCGATGCTCGCTGCCGTGCCGCTGCTGATCCTGCCTTTCGTTATCTACAATCTCGCGATGATCGGAATGTTCGGCGGTATTGCCGGGCTGAATGCCGAGATGCTGTCGCTGTCCATGCTGTCGGGCGCGACCTGGACGATGCGCTTCGGCGACCTCCTGATCGTCGTTGCACTGCTGTTGCTCTTCGTCGAATTGCTGAAGGCGACCCGCACGAGCACGCGTGCGCTGATGGATCACCTGTTGTCGATGATCCTGTTCATCGTCTTTTTGATCGAATTCCTGTTGCTGGCGCCGGCGGCCACCCAGCTCTTCTTCATCCTGATGACGATAAGCTTCATCGATGTCATCGCCGGTTTTGCCGTCTCGATGCGTTCGGCCGGCCGCGACGTGTCGATCGGCCTTTAGGAGCCGGCCTTATCCTGGGTATAACCCAGTCCAGAGGACGTACGAGCGCAAGGGAATGAGGCGGGTGGTTCACCCGCCTTTGCGAAAAGGGCGTGCTAGCCGAGATTGTCGAGCTTGGTCTGGAGCGCGCGAAGCTGCTCCTTGAGCTCGTCGATATCCTTGGCCTCGGCCTTCTTGGTTTCCTTCACCGGCGGGGCGGTGATGAAGGGCGAGAACATCTGCATCGCCTGATGAAACATCTCGGTATTGCGGCGGACCTGCTCTTCGACAAGTTGCAGCGGAGCCTGCAGGTTCTTTCCGAGCGGCGTGTCGCCGAAGGCCTTGTTGATCTGCTCGCGCATCTGCGACTGCTGTTCGGTGAAAGCCTGCATCGAGTGCTCGAGATAGCTCGGTACCACCATCTGCATCTGGTCGCCGTAGAACGAGATCAACTGGCGCAGGAACGAGATCGGCAAAAGCGTATTGCCGGTCTTGGATTCCTGCTCGAAGATGATCTGCGTCAGCACGGAATGGGTGATGTCCTCTCCGGACTTCGCGTCCTGGACGATGAAATCTTCGCCCTTCTTCACCATGACAGCCAGGTCGTCGAGCGTGACATAGGTGCTGGTCCCGGTGTTGTAGAGCCGCCGGTTCGCATATTTTTTTATAACGATCTGGCCTTCGTGCTTCGCCATCAGGGTCTCCTCTCACCCATCATCCCGTCTTTATTGCGTTTTTCAGAGTATCCGCAAAAGAGCGCCGCTGACAATGTCTTTGTGCGTTGCGACGACGCAAGTGCGAAATCTTGCGGCTGCGTCTTGAGTGGCGGTTTTGTGGCACTGCATCAAGGCGTTTGACTTGCGTCGCGCGCTTTGCCAGTCTGCTTTCATTAGGCAAGAAAGATCTGAGGAAACGTCCCATGAGCAATCCCTCCATCGTGATCGCCAGCGCCGGCCGCACCGCGGTCGGATCCTTCAACGGAGCGTTCGGCAACACCCCGGCACATGAGCTTGGCGCCGCCGTCATCAAGGGCGTGCTCGAGCGCGCAGGTGTCGAAGCGGGCGAAGTCGACGAAGTGATCCTCGGCCAGGTTCTGCAGGCCGGCGAGGGCCAGAACCCGGCGCGCCAGGCAGCGATGAAGGCGGGTGTCCCACAGGAAAAGACCGCCTGGGGCATGAACCAGCTCTGCGGTTCCGGCCTTCGTGCCGTCGCACTCGGCATGCAGCAGATTGCAACCGGTGATGCGGATATCATCGTCGCAGGCGGCATGGAGTCGATGTCGATGGCGCCGCATTGCTCGCATCTTCGCGGCGGCGTGAAGATGGGCGACTTCAAGATGATCGACACGATGATCAAGGACGGCCTGACCGACGCCTTCTACGGCTATCACATGGGTATCACCGCCGAGAACGTCGCCCGCCAGTGGCAGCTCAGCCGTGAAGAGCAGGACACCTTTGCGCTCGCTTCACAGAACAAGGCAGAAGCCGCCCAGAAGGCCGGGCGCTTTGCCGACGAGATCATTCCGTTCATCGTCAAGGGCCGCAAGGGCGACGTCACCGTCGACCAGGACGAATACATCCGCCACGGTGCAACGCTCGACCAGATGACGAAGCTTCGTCCGGCGTTCGACAAGGAAGGCACGGTCACCGCGGGCAACGCCTCCGGCCTCAATGACGGCGCCGCTGCCACGCTTCTGATGACCGAAGCGCAGGCTTCCAAGCGCGGCATCCAGCCGCTTGCCCGCATCGTTTCCTGGGCAACGGCCGGCGTCGATCCGCAGGTCATGGGCACCGGCCCGATCCCGGCTTCGCGCAAAGCGCTGGCTAAAGCCGGCTGGGCGATCGGCGATGTCGAGCTGGTCGAGGCCAACGAGGCCTTCGCCGCCCAGGCCTGCGCGGTCAACAAGGACCTCGGCTGGGATCCGTCGATCGTCAACGTCAACGGCGGCGCGATCGCCATCGGCCATCCGATCGGTGCGTCCGGTGCGCGCGTGCTCAACACGCTGCTCTTCGAAATGAAGCGCCGTGGCGTTTCCAAGGGGCTTGCAACGCTCTGCATCGGCGGCGGCATGGGCGTCGCCATGTGCGTCGAAYGGCTCTAGTCGGTTTGGCGGCATGAACAGCGCCAGGTGGGTTCCGTTTTCCCTCTTGCTGGCCGGTTCGCCGATCGTTTCTGCACATGCCAATCCCGCGCCTCTCGACGAGGCGCGGTTGGTTCAGTGCATGCTGGAACATACGACTTCTGACGAGGAGGGCGTGTTCAAGGACGTGATGGTTGCCGCCTTGAACGATGACAGTGGTGCGCTGAAGGCGTCGCTGGAACAACTCAGTACACTGATGATGGAACTCGCGCTCACCAAGTGCGAGGTGGGAATGCCTATGCTCGCGACGCCGCAGTTTCAGGCGGCCGCCGGGCTCTACGGGCAACAGATCGGCGAAAAGCTGATGAAGAAGGCCTTTGAGAAACTGAACTGATCAAGTGGGAGGCGTGCATGAGCAGGGTAGCATTGGTCACGGGTGGGTCGCGCGGCATTGGTGCTGCAATTTCCATCGCACTCAAGAATGCCGGCTACAAGGTGGCTGCCAACTATGCCGGCAATGAAGAGAAGGCCCAGGCCTTCAAGCAAGAAACCGGCATCCCGGTCTACAAGTGGGACGTTTCCAGTTATCAGGCCTGCGCCGAGGGGATCGCCAAGGTCGAGGCCGATCTCGGCCCGGTCGAGGTGCTGGTCAACAATGCGGGCATCACCCGCGACGCGATGTTCCACAAGATGACGCCCGAGCAATGGGGCGAGGTGATCGGCACCAACCTTACCGGTCTCTTCAACATGACGCACCCGCTCTGGTCCGCCATGCGCGACCGCGGTTTCGGCCGCGTCATCAACATCTCGTCGATCAACGGCCAGAAGGGCCAGATGGGCCAGGCCAACTATTCGGCCGCCAAGGCTGGCGATCTCGGCTTCACGAAGTCGCTCGCCCAGGAAGGGGCCGCCAAGGGCATCACCGTCAACGCCATCTGCCCGGGCTATATCGGCACGGAAATGGTGCGGGCGGTGCCGGAGAAGGTGCTGAACGAGCGGATCATTCCGCAGATCCCCGTCGGTCGCCTCGGCGAACCGGAAGAAATCGCCCGCTGCGTGGTGTTCCTGGCCTCCGACGATGCCGGCTTCATCACCGGCTCGACGATTTCGGCGAATGGCGGACAGTTTGTCGTCTGATCTTCCCATCTCTCTAGCGTTTTCAAGCGGCGCCCTTCGGGGCGCCGTTCTTACGCGGGGTGGAGGAAGCAGGCGCCTGTTCACCTGAGGGCTTGAATCGCGAAGTTGCGCCCCGATCGTGTTGCCGGCGCACGGCGCAGACACTATATCTTGTGGAGAACAAAAGCGGAATGATGCGCGGATCACGAGTCGCCATCAGATACGCTCGCATTGGTCGAGGATGCGGAGTGCGATTCTCATTCCCCTCATCAGGTGAATCTCAGACGAATTTCGTGAAAAATTTTCCAGGCTTTCCAGAGTCTTGGATTCGGAATCCTTGGACCTGTCTGGCAATGGCACAGCCCGGATTGAGGCGAGTCGTGAGCCTCATGGCGTGGAATCAGCACCAGATTCAGCATGTGGTGCAACGTTGGGTGTTGAAATCTATATGTAGTCGTGAACATACAGTGAATCGCGATGAGTCTTCGATTCGTCGCCGATTCGTTCCATGGCTGTTCCGATTCTCGATTGCGCCAACCACAACAGGTGGTGCAATGGGCTGAGAGCATAGAACGATGGTTTTAGTTGTCGGCGCCCCTTGCGTTTGGCTCGGTGCGTGGGCATGTGTTTGCCGCCAGCGTGAAAAGGCGCTGCCGTAATTTCTGAATGCCCGGGATCGATGACGTGTCCGTTCACCCCATGATCCTGAGCGGCCGCGGCGTAACCGCGGTGCTCGGGCCAACCAATACCGGCAAGACGCACTACGCGATCGAGCGCATGATCGCGCATGAGAGCGGCGTCATAGGCCTGCCGCTGCGCCTCTTGGCGCGCGAGGTCTATACGCGCCTTGTCGAGAGGGTCGGCCACCACAATGTCGCGCTGATCACGGGCGAGGAAAAGGTCACGCCACATCGCGCCCGCTTTTCGGTCTGCACCGTCGAAGCGATGCCGCGCGAGACCACGGCGTCCTTCGTCGCAATCGACGAGGTGCAGCTTGCTGGCGACCTCGAGCGCGGCCACATCTTCACCGATCGGATCCTGCATCTGCGAGGACGCGGCGAGACGCTGCTCCTGGGCGCCGGAACGATGCGGCCGATCCTCGAGCAGCTGCTGCCCGGCATCACTGTCGTCGAGCGGCCGCGCATGTCGCAGCTTCTCTATGCCGGCTCGAAGAAAATCACCCGCCTGCCGCATCGCTCGGCGATCGTCGCCTTCTCGGCCGACGAGGTCTATGCGATCGCCGAGCTGATCCGCCGTCAGCGCGGCGGTGCCGCGGTGGTTCTCGGCGCGCTATCGCCGCGCACCCGCAATGCCCAGGTGGCGCTCTATCAGGAAGGCGATGTCGAATACCTGGTCGCGACCGACGCGATCGGCATGGGGCTCAACCTCGACGTCGATCACGTCGCCTTCGCACAGGACCGCAAATTCGACGGATACCAGTTCCGCAATTTGAATCCGGCCGAGCTTGCGCAGATCGCCGGCCGCGCCGGTCGGCACTTGCGCGATGGCACGTTCGGAGTGACGGGTCGCGTCGATCCTTTCGACAACGAACTGGTCCATCGCATCGAAGCGCACGAGTTCGATCCGGTGAAGGTGCTGCAGTGGCGCTCGAAGGCGTTCGACTATTCGTCGCTTCCCGCCCTGAAGAAGAGCCTCGAAGCAGCGCCGACGGTTCCTGGCCTTGCCCGGGCGCTACCTGCGGTAGACCAGCAAGCGTTCGAACATTTGACCCGCTACCCGGAGGTCGTCGATATCACGACCAATGCCGAGCGCGTGGAAAAACTATGGGAAGCCTGCGCGCTGCCGGACTATCGGCGCATCACGCCCGCGCAGCACGCCGATCTGATCTCGACGATCTACGCAGATCTCGTTCGCCGGGGTGCGGTGAACGAAGATTTCATTGCCGAACAGGTCAGGCGTGCCGATCATACCGACGGCGAGATCGACACACTTTCGGCGCGAATCGCGCAGATCAGAACCTGGACCTATGTGTCGAACCGACCGGGATGGCTGGCCGATCCGACACACTGGCAAGAAAAGACGCGGGAAATTGAAGATCGATTATCCGACGCACTACATGAACGGTTGACGAAACGCTTTGTTGATCGCAGGACATCTGTGCTCATGAAGCGCCTGAGAGAGAATGCTATGCTGGAAGCTGAAATCAGTGTGAATGGTGATGTCTTCGTCGAAGGACACCACGTAGGACAACTAACCGGTTTCCGGTTTACGCTGGCGACCGGCGGAGACGGCCCGGATGCCAAGGCCGTGCAGGGGGCTGCCCAGAAGGCGCTGGCACTCGAGTTCGAGGCGCGGGCTGCGCGTCTGCACGCCTCGGGCAACAACGACCTGGCGCTTTCGTCGGAGGGCCTGGTGCGCTGGCTCGGCGACCCCGTCGCCCGTCTCGCGGCGAGCGACCACGTCATGCGCCCGCGCGTCATCCTGCTTGCCGACGATCAGCTCCAGGCGAATGCCCGCGAGCACGTCCTGGCGCGCATCGAGCGTTTCGTGAACCATCACATCGGTACGGTGCTGAAGCCGCTCGACGATATCTCGCGTGCAGAGGATCTCGAGGGCCTGGCTAAGGGCCTCGCGTTCCAGCTCGTCGAAAACCTCGGCGTGCTCTTCCGCCGCGATGTCGCCGATGACGTCAAGTCGCTGGACCAGGACGGTCGCGCTTCGATCCGCAAGTACGGCGTTCGCTTCGGCGCCTACCACATCTTCCTTCCGGCGCTCCTCAAGCCGGCTCCGGCCGAGCTCATCACGCTGCTCTGGGCACTGAAGAACGACGGCCTCGACAAGCCGGGCTACGGCGACCTCATCCCGATGCTCGCCGCGGGTCGCACGTCCGTCGTCACCGATCCGTCCTTCGAGCGGACCTTCTACAAGCTCGCCGGTTTCCGTTTCCTCGGAAAGCGCGCCGTCCGCATCGACATCCTTGAGCGCCTGGCCGATCTCATCCGGCCGTTGCTGCAGTGGAAGCCCGGCGCGCAGCCGCGTCCGGAAGGTGCCTATGACGGCCGCCGCTTCACTGCGACCACGTCGATGCTCTCGATCCTCGGCGCGACGCCCGACGATATGGAAGAGATTCTGAAGGGCCTCGGCTATCGCGCCGACAGCGTCAAGGCCGAGGAGGCTGCGGCCTTCCTCGCCAGCCATGACGGTGCACCGGCTGCAACGGCTGCCGCTTCCGAGCCGGTCGCCGTCGTCGATGATGCTGACGCTGGTGACAGCGCGGTTGAAGTCGAGGCTGCTGCCGTAGAGGCACCTGCCGCCGAGGCTGAAACGGCTGAAGGCGAAGTCGCTACGAGCGAGGCGCAGCCTGCCGAAGGTCAACTCACCGAGACCGGGGAACCGGTTGAAGCCAAGCCGGTTCTGCTCTGGCGTCCGGGCACCCGCCAGGACAACCAGCGCCAGGGCGGCGGCCGCCACCAGGGCGACCAGCGTCGCGGCGGTCAGCGCCACGGGCACGGCCAGGGTCAGGGCGAAGGACGTGAAGGCGGGCGCAAGGGCGGCCAGCCGGCGCGCGGCAAGCGTCATGAAGGCGGCAAGTCGGAAGGCGGACCACGCCAGGACCGCGGCGACCGTCATGATCGCCACGACCGCGGTGGCAAGCCGGGCCAGGGCAAGTTCGAGGCGCGTCCGCCGCGTCGCGAGAAGCCGGTGGATCCGGATTCGCCCTTCGCCAAGCTCGCTGCGCTCAAGGAGCAGATGAAGAAGTAAGGCAGGTCATGGAAAAACAGCCCGCGTCCAACCCGGCATCGCGCCAGCGTCTCGACAAGTGGCTGTTTTTTACGCGGCTGATCAAATCTCGATCGCTTGCGCAAAAGGCGATCGAGGATGGCCGCGTGGCCGTCAACGACCAACGCGTGACGCAGTCGTCGTTTCAGGTCAAGGCGGACGACATGCTCGAGCTCGCTCTCGACCGGCGCAATCTGATCGTGCGCGTTCTTGCGCCGGGGGAACGGCGCGGCCCTTACGAGGAAGCGCGGCTTCTTTACGACGATCTCACGCCCGAGCAGCCGAAGGAGAAGCTCTCGGCTTTCGATCTCGCTACGCGCGACCGAGGGGCGGGGCGTCCGACGAAGAAGGAGCGGCGGGAAACCGATCGGCTGAAACTCGATTTCGATCCACGCGACGATTGACGTCCGTCGCGATCTTTCAGACCCGCTCCCTGCGCTTCACGTTCTGATTTTTCGCAGATCGCACCGCAAAAACCACGGCGCACTTTTGCGCGACATGCTTTAGAAAACTCTGCCTTTGACGCGGCGTTTCGCGCATTGAATATTCTTGCAAAGGGCCCATAAAGCCTTTACCTGACAGACCCACGTAGGGTGCATCGGGTTTGCTTCGGCAGCTATGCGCGCCGGACATTCCTAGCATGCGCGGACGACGAGCATCACCATTGATTGCCGTCTGCCATCAAACGTGAGCATTGGCTGGAGTACCTCATGACGTATGTCGTGACCGACAATTGCATTCGCTGCAAGTATACCGACTGTGTCGAAGTCTGCCCCGTGGATTGCTTCTATGAGGGCGAGAATTTCCTCGTCATTCATCCCGACGAGTGCATCGACTGTGGCGTTTGCGAGCCGGAATGTCCTGCCGAGGCGATCAAGCCGGACACCGAGCCGGGCCTTGATATGTGGTTGAAATTGAACGCTGATTTTGCCAGCAAGTGGCCGAACATCACGGTCAAGCGCGACCCGATGCCGGAAGCCAAGGAGATGGACGGCGTCGAAGGCAAATACGACAAGTTCTTCTCGGCCGAGCCGGGTCAGGGCGACTGAGACGGACGATTTCCATCGTTCGTCGAGGCTGACAAAGCGAGAGCGGCCCCGCGCGCCAAACCTGGGGAAAACACGCACTGCGCTCGCAGTTGCGAGAATGGTGGCTTGATGGCTGCCATGCAGCAAATTATTGATTTCGGCACTTTTTTGTGATAGGTTCCTTCTACTGATCCACAGAGGGTGTTTTTGCGCGCCCGAAAACCATCACGAAAGCAAACGATCTCCAAAACGCGGTCTCCCTTTTTACGCAACATGGCTTTGCTCTGTTGTGACCGCATTTCATGAGGCTGTTTGCGTTCCTTGGACGGACCAGGATGTACCCACCCGGCGGTATCCCCGTCTATCCCGGGCCTCACTGACCCGGCCCCGGCCAGAATGGCCGGGTGCGAAACAGGGAGTTTTTGAAACGAATGACGACCCAGCAGAAAAAATCTTCGACACGCCAGGGCTTCAAGACCGGTGAATCGATCGTCTATCCGGCCCACGGTGTTGGCCAGATCGTCGCGATCGAAGAGCAGGAAGTCGCCGGCATGAAGCTTGAGCTTTTTGTCATCGATTTCGAGAAGGACAAGATGCGTCTGAAGGTGCCGGTAGCCAAGGCTGTCAGCATTGGCATGCGTAAGCTGTCCGAAACCGATTTCGTCGATCGCGCGTTGAAGGTTGTGCAGGGCAAGGCTCGCGTGAAGCGCACCATGTGGTCGCGCCGCGCCCAGGAATACGATGCCAAGATCAATTCCGGCGACCTGATTTCCATCGCTGAGGTCGTCCGCGATCTCTATCGCGCCGAAAACCAGCCGGAACAGTCCTATTCCGAACGCCAGCTCTATGAAGCTGCCCTCGACCGCATGGCGCGCGAAATCGCTGCCGTCAACAAGATGTCGGAGACCGAAGCCGTTCGCCTCGTCGAGGCTAACCTCAGCAAGGGTCCGAAGCGTGGCAAGTCGATCGAAGAAGACGACGCCCAGGACGAAGCCGCTTAAGCGCGTTTCGCCCGAAATCAGTACCTGCAAAAAGCCCGGCCGTCGTGCCGGGCTTTTTCTTTGACCGAATGGAACCTTTCGCGCCAACGCGCATTTATATTAGCCGGCAGAAATGCGCCGCTTTCGCGCCGGGCGATCTTGGTTCTGTGATCCATCACCGTTCAGGTTCGTGACTTGGAAGTTAGGGCGCCGCGTCGTTTCTTCAAGTTTCGACGTCGCGGCGCGAGACGCCCCTGCTGCCGGACGCCTCATCCGTCTGGCCTTTTGGACTTCACGCGCAATGGCGCCCGGCGCCAGTCACGGAGTGATCGATGAAGACTCTCACTGCAGACCGGCGGATGATCAAGATCGCAATGGAAGCGCCCTATCTTGAGCGCGACGAGGAGCACGCGCTGGCACAGGCGTGGCGAAACGACCATGATCAGGAAGCCCGCAACAAGATCGCCATGTCGCACATGCGGCTGGTGATTTCGATGGCCGCGAAATTCCGCAACTTCGGCCTGCCGATGGGCGACCTGGTCCAGGAAGGTCATATCGGCTTGCTGGAAGCGGCCGCCCGCTTCGAGCCGAGCCGCGAAGTGCGTTTCTCGACCTACGCGACCTGGTGGATCCGGGCATCGATGCAGGACTATGTCCTGCGCAATTGGTCGATCGTGCGGGGCGGAACGAGTTCGGCCCAGAAGGCCCTGTTCTTCAATCTGCGGCGCTTGCGCGCGCGTCTGGCCCAGGGCGACCGGCAGCTTACATCGCAGGCGATGCATGAAGAGATCGCGGCGGCCCTGGGTGTGAGCATCGCCGATGTGCAGACTATGGATGCCCGGCTTTCCGGTAGCGACACCTCGTTGCAAGCGCCCGTCGGCGGCGCCGATTCCGACGGCGGCGAGCGGCTGGATTTCCTCGCCAGCGATGCGCCGCTGCCGGATGAACAGGTCAGCGACATGATCGACGGAGAGCGTGCCCGCGTGTGGCTGCGCGATGCGTTGGGTGCCTTGACCGAAAGGGAAATGCGGATCATCCGCGCACGGCGACTGTCAGAGGATGGTGCGACGCTCGAAGAGCTCGGCCTCGATCTTGGCATTTCCAAGGAACGGGTGCGGCAGATCGAAACCCGGGCACTCGAAAAGCTGAGGGCAGCACTTGCGACCAAGGCGCCTGCCCTGACCGCTGGCATCCACTAAAGCGCGTCGCGATCTTTTGTCGCAACCCGCGCTTTTCCTATTTGATTGCTCACGTGTCGCAACGCGAGCCGCCCGCATTCCTGCGCTGCATGAGTGGTAGCGTCCTGCCTCGCCGCAAATCGGCCTGTGATGCGTTCGCGGGGCGCGGCCCTGCACAAACTCGGCGCACGCGGTGGCCTGTTGTGAGGCCGCCTGGCCTACTCTCACGACCACTTGCTTATTCAGAAACGATCTTGACCTTGTCGCCCGGCTTCACCGTCAAGGTGACCTGCATCGCGTTGATCACCCGGAACAGGTCGAGCTTGCGATCCGTGCCCATCATGCGGGCGGAAAGCGTCGCGATCGTTTCGCCAGGTCTTACCGTCACGACGCGGATGCGCAGTGGCTTCAAGGACTGGGCCTCTCCCTGCGTCATGCGACGGAACGAGCTGCGCAGCTGGTTCGCGGTCGGCTCCAGCGCATTCGAACCCTTGGGAACCGCGGTCAGGAAGCGGTAGATGCGGCTATCGATCCGGATGACCGTGACGTCGAAGTCCCAGCGATCTGCGGACGCGCGTGCGGTCGCGGCTTCGAGACCGTTGACGCTGATCGGTCTGATCGTGTCTGGCTGCAGGCCGGTGACCCAGCCGCTGGCGATGTAGTCCGTCAGGCTGCGCCCTCCGGTGTCCGCCACGCCGTCGAAACGCACGGCGATATCGCCGGGTCCGGTCGCCAGAACCGCTTCCGCCTTGTTGTCGATCTGGAAGCCGGTCGGGACGTCGAAGCGGATGCCGAGCTGGCCATGCAGGAAGGTCTGGCCGCGGACATAGCCTTCCTGCGGGCTGTCGCCGTAGAGCAGGCCGTCGATGCCGGCGAGGTAATAGTCGCGACCGCGATCGCCGCTGGTGCCTTCCGGGCCGAAGGCACGGGCGTGGCGGCGTGCGAGATCGACGCGCTGCGGCGCGTTCGGATGGCTCGACAGGAAGTCGAGGCTCTGGTCGGATTCCGGGTCGACGGCCGTAAAGCGGCTATAGGCGGCCATCGAATCCAGGAAGCGTGCGGCCGCGTAGGGATCGTAGCCGGCTTCGCCGAGCATGCGTACGCCGATGACGTCAGCCTGGAGCTCCTGGTTGCGCGAGAAGGCTGCGAGCCTCAGCTTGCCGCGGGCGAGCGCCTGCTTGCCGGCGAGATCGGACGACAGCACTTCGGAGACCACGCGGCTGGCGATGACTTCCGCTTCTTCGCGCTGCTGGCGCTCGATGCCATGGTTGGCGGTGACGTGCGCCATCTCGTGCGAAAGGACGGCGGCGACCTCGGAGGCATCGTTGGCAAGCGCGAGCAGGCCGCGGGTCACGTAGAGATATCCACCCGGCAGCGCAAAGGCGTTGATTGCCGGCGAATTCAAGATGGTGATGCGATAGGACTGCTGCGGGTTTTCCGAGACGGCCGTCAGCGCGCCGGCGATGCGGGCGACCAGCCGTTCCGTCTTTGCATCCTTGTATTCGCCGCCATAGCTTGCAACGATGCGCGGATGTTCACGTGCGCCCATCTTGGCGCGGGGATCGTTCTTCTGGACCTCGTCGACAATCTGCGGATTGGACGAGGGCGAAACCGTCGGCTCGTAGGATTGCTCGATCACAGACTGGCATGCGGAGAGAAGCGTGGTCGCAAGCAATGCAACCACGACGCGTGCACGCAGCCGTCCGCGCTTCGGCGGGAACCGGTCGTGTGTGACTGTATGCCTCTCCATGCCTCAGCCCGTTTCCCGTCTGCCGCTCCGCCCGCATACGGCGGGCCGATGGAGCGACAGCGTTGAAAGTCCTACTTTTTCAGTCCGGCAGCGTTGCTTCGCCGCGACTGTTCAGCCCTGGTCTTGCTGTATCTGATTTCAGCGCCACCTGCCTAGTTTGTCTCGGTAGAAATAGTTGCCCCGTGGTATCACGGCAACGGATGCGCGAATATTCACGCCTTCGCCGGATAATTCGCGCGTCGCATGGCGCCGCGGTCAAATTGTGGCAATCGGCTGGGGCCGACGAGAAACCAGGCCCCCCTTCAGGCGTTGCCAAGAAAGCGGTCGATCGCCGCATTGTCACGCCGCTCCAGGAAGCGGTCGAGTGTATCGTGTGCAATGATACGCCCCTGGTCGAGAAAAAGCACGCTATCGGCCAGCGCCTTCACGTCTTCGGGATGGTGTGTGATCATCAGGATGGTGTTGCCTTCTTCCGCATGCAACTCGCTGAGCAGCGTGCGCATGCCGGCGCGCATGCCGGGGTCGAGTGCGGCGAAAGGTTCGTCCAGCAGCAGCAGAGGGCGATGCCGCACGAGCGCGCGGGCGAGTGCGACACGCTGGCGCTCGCCGCCGGAAAGCGTGGGCGGCAGCCGGCGTGTGAAGCCTTCAAGCCCAACGCGCCGAAGTGCGTCCTCAATCGTCGTTCGATCTTCGTCCGTCAGGGCAAGCGCCGGGTTGATGCCCAGACCGACATTGGTCGCGATATCGAGATGGGCGAAGAGATTGTTGTCCTGGAAGATCATCGAGATCGGCCGTTCCGAGGGCGGCTTGCTGGCAGCCTCTTCGCCCAGGATGCGGATCTCGCCGCGGTCAGGGTCTTCAAAGCCTGCGATCAGGTGGAAGAGCGTCGACTTGCCGGAACCGGAGGCGCCGGCGACGGCGACGATGCCGCCGGTGGCGATGGTGCAATCGAAGTGCAGCGCGGCCGTTTCGAAACGAACCTCGACATTGCGCAGTTCTATGGCGGCGGTGGGTTCGGTCATGCTGTACGTCCTTCCCGCCGGCTGTCATTTGCCGTACCGAGAATGGTGAAGATCAGGCAGAGAAGCCCGAGGAAGAGGGCGAGGCCGGCCGCATCGGCGGTGCGGTAGCTGCCCATGCGGCTATAGAGCAGCCAGGGAAGCGTCACCATGTCCTGGGAGCCGAAGAGGGCCACCGCGCCGAGATCGCCGAGCGATAGCGCCATGGCAAAGGAGAGCGCCATCAGCAATGGTTTGCGAAGGACGGGAAGATCGATCCATCGCAGGCGATGAAAGCCGCGGATGCCAAGGCTTGCGGTCAGCCGTTCGGAGCGCGCCGCGTGCGTGGCCATGGCCGGCGCGAGAATCCGGTGGACGAAGGGAAGGGCCATCAGGGCATTGATCGCCACGACGATGACAGGCGCAAAGCGCGCGACATCGCCGAAGGGGCGGAGGAGCAGGAACCAGCCGGCGCCGAGCACAACTGGCGGCACCAGCAGGATCAGCGAGGTGCTGGCGCCGATCGTACCGGCAAAGCCGCGTGCCAACGCGCCTGTATGGCGTGGGGCGGTAACCGTGGCCGCAGCACGGATCATCACGGCTGCCATGGCGACGGAGGCGAGCGCCGAGGCAAGCGCGATCGAAGCGCTCGTCACCAGTGCCCGATGCACGTTCGGATCGCGCGCAAGCTTCAGGATATCGGCCTGCAGGCCCGAGACGACGACCGCGATCAGCGGGGCAATGAGGAAGAGCAATGCGAGAATGATACAGGCGCTATCGTTAAGCCGTGCGACGGGCCTTGCGCCATCGAAGCGGCGAACCGTGCGACCGCCGGTCATGCCCTCTTCCGGCTCTGTTGCCAGACGTCGAAGAATGAGCAGCAGGGCGCCGGTCATGGCGATCTGCAGGCCGGATAGCGCGATCGCGCGCGGCGGGTCGAAATCGAAGCGCAGGGCCTGATAGATCGCGACCTCGATGGTGCTGGCCGCGGGACCGCCGCCAAGCGTCAGCACGAGCGTGAAGCTGGTGGCGCAGAGCATGAAGACGAGGCCGGCCGCGCCCGGCAGCAAGCCACGCAGGACAGGCCATTCGATGAACCGGAAAAGCGCGCGGGACGGCATGCCGAGATTGGCGGCGCTACGCCAGTATTCGGCGGGAATGCGTTCAAGCCCGGCCAGCAACAGGCGTGCTGCCAGCGGCATGTTGAAGAAGACATGCGCGAGCAGGATGCCGAACAGGCCATAGATGCTGATCGGCTGCTCGAGGCCGAGCCAGCGCAGGCCGGAGTTGAGGAAGCCCTGGCGTCCCCAGATCTCGATCAGACCGAGCGCGCCGACGAGAACGGGCAGGCCGAGCGGCAGCGCCATCAGCCGCAACAGCCAGATGCGACCGAAGAACCGAGGCCGCCGCGCCAGTGCCCGCGCCACGGGAATGGCGAACAGCACCGACAGCAGCGTCGAGAGGGTTGCCTGCAGCAGCGTGAAGCGGGTGACGCGCCAGATATAGGCGTCGAACAGGTTGCCTTCGTTCGTGCCGGCGGTCTGGGCGAGCAAGGCTGCTATCGCCAGGCCGACGAAGAGCAGGAAGGCGCCGAGGCAGAGCGCCCCGGCGACAACAGTCATGCGGTTTTCGCGCAGTGCGAACAATCCGGCCTCAGTTCTTGCTCATGGCGGCAAGCCATTCGTCGATCCAGGCCTTGCGGTTCTTCGCGACTTCTTCCGACGGCAGCAGGAAGGTCTTCTCCGGATTGACCAGCTTGTTGAAGGCATCCGGCAGCGGCTCGCTGGTGACGCCGACCGGCATCATCCAGTTGGTCGTCGGGATGATCGACTGGAACTCCGGTCCGGTCATGAAGCTTAGGAACTGTTTTGCCAGGTCCGGCTCCATGGCATGCTTGGTCATGCCGGCGACTTCGATCTGGATGTAGTGGCCTTCGGAGAAGGCCGCCGCCTGGTAGCGCTCGGTGTTTTCCGCGACCATGTGATAGGCCGGCGAGGTGGTGTAGGAGAGCACCATCGGTGCTTCGCCCTTGGTGAAGAGGCCGTACGCTTCCGACCAGCCGGGAGTGACGGTCAGAACGCGGTCCTTGAGCTTAGCCCAGGCAGCGCCGGCCTCGTCGCCATAGACGGCCTTGACCCAGAGCAGCAGGCCGAGGCCCGGCGTCGAGGTGCGCGGGTCCTCGATGACGATCTTCTGTGACGGGTCGCCTTCGACGAGCTCCTTCAGACTCTTCGGTGGCGTCTTCAACGTTTCGGTATCGTAGACGACGGCGAAGTGGCCGTAATCATAGGGAAGGAAGGTATCGTCGGAGAAGCCGCCCGGAACCTTCAGCTCCTTGGCATCGACGCCGTGCGGCGCGAAGAAGCCGGTCGCCTTGGCTTCCGCCACGAGGTTGGTATCGAGGCCGAGCACGATGTCGGCCTTCGAGGCGTCGCCTTCGAGCTTCAGGCGGGTGAGCAATTCGACACCATCGGCGACGCCGACATAATTGACCTTGCACTCGCAGGTCTTTTCGAAGGCTTCCGCCACCTTGGCGCCCGGGCCCCATTCGGTGATGAAGCTCTCATAGGTATAGACCGTCAGCGTTTTGTCGGCTGCCGTTGCATGGTGGGCGAAGACGAGACTTGCGGTAGCAGCCAGAGCTAGCCGGCTAAACAGTTTGTGTTGCGATGAATTGGACATGGCAGGCACCTCTCCCAAAGTTCGTTGTTGCATGGGAAAAGGGCGTATCGATCCGATCGCGTCTAATCCCTCCGCCGGTATGAGCCGGATCAGGTTCCGCGGGTTGGCGTTGCACGCCTCTCAGCCTCCGGCCGCTATGCGGTCGGGAGGCACCCCGTTAGAGCGGCAAAAGATTTACCGCCACGCTGGTTCCATGGCAAGCGATGTTTGGGGGAAGCCGAAAGTGGCGCCTTGGAGCGGGGCATTGGCTCGTATTTGCGTAAGCCGCCAACTGCGCTACACCACTGCAGCGAGGAGGAAACGCCATGCCAGATATGCTCGTTCGACTTTACGCCCTGCCGTCTCAGCCTCAGTCGAGGCTTGGAGCGGGTATCAGCATTCGCCGTGCCATGGCGCCGGAGCGCCGCCTGGTCGTCTCCTGGATCGAGAAGACCTTTGGTGCCGGCTGGGCGGGCGAGGCGGAAGCGGCCTTCTCTTCCACCCCGACGCGCATGCATGTCGCGGTGCACGAGGAAAAGATCGTCGGCTTTGCCTGCCACGATGTGACCGCGCTCGGCTTCTTCGGTCCGACGGGCGTCGATGAAGGCATGCGCGGCCAGGGGATTGGCGAGGCGCTGCTGATCGCCAGCCTGACGGCGATGCGCGAGGCCGGCTATGGCTATGCAGTCATCGGCGGCGTCGGACCGGCGAAGTTCTACGAGCGGGTAGCCGGTGCGTTCGAGATTCCGGATTCGACCCCGGGCATCTATGCCGGCATGCTGTTTCCAGATCCGGTGCCGGAAGGGCACTGACGGCTTCAGCAAAATTTCGAGAACCGGTCGTCCAACGGTTTTCTTCGTTTTCCTTCCGCGGTCCTTTGCGCTATGGGCTTTGCCATGGCTCGATCGACCTTCACCATTCTGCTTGGCGGCGCCCTTTCGCTGACCGACCGGCTGACACGACAGCTGAGCGGAAGCCGCTTCGTTGCAGCTGACGGCGGCATGCGCCATGCCCGTTTGCTCGGCGTCGTACCCGATGTCTGGGTCGGCGATTTCGATTCGACCGAAGACGCGTTGCTTTCCGAGTTCGCCTCCGTTCCACGCGAGCCCTATCCGGCGGCAAAGGCGGCGACGGATGGCGAGATCGCGGTTGAGGCAGCGCTATCGCGCGGCGCCGATCGGCTGATTTTCGCGGGCGCGCTCGGCGGCACCCGCAGCGACCACGCCTTCATGCATCTGCTGCATGCTGTCGCCCTTGCCGAGCGTGGGCTTCCGGTGCTGATGACCTCGGGCGAGGAAGAGGCCTATCCGCTGCTTGCCGGTCCGCTCGAGCTCGACCTGCCGAAGGGTTGCCTCTTCTCGGTGCTAGGTCTGACCGAACTTACCGGCCTTTCGATCGTCAATGCGCGCTATCCGCTCGACGATTTCACCCTGCCGTTCGGCTCATCCCGAACCGTTTCCAACGTTGCGGAGGGTCCCCTTCGCTTCACTCTCAAGAGCGGTCGCGCCATCGTGCTTGCCCGCCCCTATGATCTTTCCGGAGCCTGAGCCTTGGCGCCTCCCATTCTGAAACTCGACGATATCTTCCTTACCTTTGGCGGCACGCCGCTTCTGGCCGGCGCGAACCTGCAAGTGGAGCCGGGTGACCGCATCTGCCTGGTCGGGCGCAACGGCTCGGGCAAGTCGACGCTGATGAAGATCGCCGCCGGGCTTGCAGAGGCGCAGTCGGGCGAGGTGTTCCGTCATCCGTCGGCGACCATCCGCTATCTGCACCAGGCGCCGGATTTCGACGGCTACGACACGGTGCAGGCCTATGCCGAGGCGGGCCTGGGGCCGAGCGACGACCCGTATCGCGTCGCCTATCTGCTGCAGCACCTGGGGCTGACAGGCGACGAGGATCCGAAGCAGCTCTCGGGCGGCGAGGCGCGCAGGGCAGCGCTCGCTCGCGTCATGGCGCCGGAGCCGGATATCCTGCTGCTCGACGAGCCGACCAACCATCTCGATCTGCCGACGATCGAATGGCTGGAAGACGAACTGACCCGCAGCCGGTCGGCGCTCGTCTTGATCTCGCACGACCGGCGCTTCCTCGAGAAGGTGTCGACCGCCACCGTGTGGCTCGATCGCGGCCAGTCGCGCCGGCTCGATCGCGGTTTTGGCCATTTCGAGGCGTGGCGCGACGAGGTGCTTGAGGCCGAAGAGCTGGAACAGCACAAGCTCGGCAAGGCGATCGAGCGTGAGGAGCACTGGCTACGCTACGGCGTGACGGCCCGGCGCAAGCGCAACATGCGCCGCCTCGGCGAGCTGCAGAACATGCGGGCCGTCTATCGCGGCCACAAGGGGCCGCAAGGGACGGTGCAGGCGACGGCCGCCGATGCCAAGGAATCGGGTAAGCTGGTGATCGAGGCCGAGAAGATCAGCAAGGCCTATGGGGACCGCACCATCGTTGCGCCCTTTTCGATCCGCGTGCATCGCGGCGACCGCATCGGTCTCGTCGGCCCGAACGGTGCCGGCAAGACGACGCTCCTGAAAATGCTGACCGGTCAGATCGAGCCGGATACGGGCACGGTCAAGCTCGGCACCAATCTCGAAATGGCGACACTCGACCAGAAGCGCGAAGATCTCAATCTGGACGACACGCTGGCGCATTACCTGACGGACGGGCGCGGCGAGAGCCTGCTGGTCAATGGCGAACAGCGCCACGTCACCGGCTACATGAAGGATTTCCTGTTCCAGCCGGAGCAGGCGCGCACGCCGATCCGCGAACTCTCGGGCGGCGAGCGGGCAAGGCTGATGCTGGCGCGTATCCTGGCGCGGGCGACCAACCTTCTGATCCTCGACGAACCGACCAACGACCTCGATATCGAAACGCTCGACCTCCTGCAGGAGATTGTCGCCGGTTTTGCCGGAACGGTCATCCTCGTCAGCCACGACCGTGACTTTCTCGACCGCACCGTCACCTCGACGATCGCGCCGGCGAACCCGGATGCACCAGACGGACGCTGGATCGAATATGCCGGCGGCTACTCCGACATGATGACGCAGCGCAAGGGTGCGATCGAGGAGAAGCGCAGGGCCGAAAAGGTGGAAAAGGCCAAGGCCGATGCAGCTGCGCCTGCCGCCGAAGCGCCGAAGGCGGCCAAGGGCAAGCTTTCCTACAAGCAGAAATTCGTGCTTGAAAATCTGCCGAAGGAAATTGCCAAGGCGGAGGCCGAGGCCGCCAAGCGCGAAGAAAAGATGGCCGATCCCAATCTTTTCACAAAAGATCCAAATGCTTTTGCGAAGCTCGCGCAGGAACTGGAGAAACTTCGTGCGGATCTTGCCCGCATGGAAGAGGAATGGCTGGAACTCGAAATGCTGCGCGAGGAGCTCGAGGGCTAAGCCACAGCCACTGGTGCGTTGAATGGCGTCGAATGATATGGTAAGTAAAGCTTATTATATCATTTGTGAACGATGCTGATGCCATTCAAACTCGAATCCGAAACCATTGGAATGCTTCTGACGGATGTCTCGCGCCTGTTGCGCGGGGCGTTCGACCGCAAGGTCAATGCCATGGATCTGGGCATCACGCCCGGCGAGGCGCGCACGCTGATCCAGGTGGCGCTCACCGAAGGCATCAAGCAGGCCGAGATCGCCACACGCATGGGCATCGAGCCGATGACGCTGTCGGCCTATCTCGACCGACTGGAGGCGACCGGGCTTGTCGCGCGTGTTCCGGATCCTGCGGACCGCCGCGCCAAGAACGTCGTCATCACCGAAAAGGCCGGCCCGCTGCTTTCCGAGCTGATGACGGGGCTGCGGGAGATGATGAACGCCTATACGGCGGGACTCGACGAGGAAACGCGCGCGTTTCTCTGTTCCAACCTGCGTATCCTGCGCGACAACCTGCGCCAGCTCGATCCCTGCCTTGCAGGCAAGGAGATGGTGGAAAAATCCGAAGACCGGGCCGGAGCCTTGCGATGACGCGTCGCATGAGCGAACGGCGCACGAGCATCATCGGCGCCTTCCTGGTCGCGCTCGGGCCCGTTTCCATGGCGCTCTACACCCCGGCCATGCCGGAACTGGTGCGCGCCTTCTCGTCCAGCGAGGCGGCGATCAAGATGACGCTGTCGCTTTACTTTGCTGGATTCGCCTTCGCCCAGCTTGTGTCGGGCACGCTTTCCGATGTCATCGGTCGGCGCCGTGCCACGTTGATCTTCATGGCAATCTATCTGGTCGGCAGCCTGATGGCGGCCTTGGCGCCCTCGATCGTAGTGCTTCTGGCCGGGCGCCTGGTGCAGGGCATCGGCGCTTCCGTCGGCATGACGGTGGCGCGTGCGATCGTGCGCGACCAGTTCACCGGGACCGAAGCGGCGCGCATCATGAACATGATCGGCATGATGCTGGCACTCGGTCCTGCGGTCTCACCGACGCTCGGCGGCCTGGCGCTCGGCCTCTTCGGCTGGCAGTCGATCTTCTTCCTGATGGTCGGCTTCGCTGCCATGGCCTGCATCACGGTGCAATTCTTCATGGCGGAGACGGTAACGCCGGACCCGAGCAAGGGGCACTTGAAGCCGATCGTCGCGGCCTATCGCACATTGGTCAGCGACAGCCGCTTCATGTCCTCGACGCTCGTCATCGGCGGCGCGGTCGGTGCGCTCTATGCCTGGGCGACGATGCTTCCCTTCGTGCTGATCAACGAGGTGGGCCTGACACCAACCGAGTTTGGCGTCGGCATGTTGATGCAGTCGGGCCTGTTCTTTTCAGGTACGGTGGTGGTGCGCCTGCTGATGCGCGTTTTCACGCCGCAGGCGCTGGTGCCGGCCGGTCTCGTCTTCATCGGTGCGGCGAGCCTGATCCTCGCCTACACCATGCACATGCTCTCGCCGAGCTTCCTTTCGGTCATGTTGCCGATCGGTATCTATGCCTTCGGCATTGCCTTCGTGATGCCCTATATGATGACCGCGGCGATGGCGCCCTTTCCGCATATCGCCGGCACGGCCTCGGCGATGATGGGCTTCATCCAGATGGGATCGGGGCTTCTCGGCGGCGCGCTGGCTGCCGCGGTCGGTGTTCCGGCGCTGGCGCTCGGTACGATCATTCCCAGCTTCGGCCTCGTCTGCATTCTCAGCTATGTCTGGTATCGCCGCACGGTTCGGTTACGGCCGCTGGTCGCGCCGGTCGAGCGCGAGGAACCGTTGCGCCAAGCGGCGGAGTAAGGACACGAAAAAGCCTCCGCGACGGGGTCGCGGAGGCTTCTTTTTTCAATGGGTATCGGCTTAGCGGTTGCGCGCAGCGAGCGTGCGCAGGCGCAGCGCGTTGAGCTTGATGAAGCCGGCGGCGTCCTTCTGGTCGTAGGCGCCCTGGTCGTCTTCGAAGGTGACCAGCTTGTCGGAGTAGAGCGACTTGTCGCTCTCACGGCCGGTGACCATGACGTTGCCCTTGTAGAGCTTCAGCGTCACTTCGCCTTCGACATGTTCCTGGCTCTTGTCAATTGCTGCCTGCAGCATCTCGCGCTCCGGCGAGAACCAGAAGCCGTAGTAGATCAGCTCGGCGTAGCGCGGCATCAGCTCGTCCTTGAGGTGAGCAGCGCCGCGGTCGAGCGTGATGCTCTCGATCGCGCGGTGAGCGGAAAGCAGGATGGTGCCGCCGGGGGTCTCGTAGACGCCGCGCGACTTCATGCCGACGAAGCGGTTCTCGACGAGGTCGAGGCGGCCGATGCCGTTGTCGCGGCCGTATTCGTTGAGCTTGGCAAGAAGGCTTGCCGGCGACAGGCGCACGCCGTTGATCGAAACGGCGTCACCACGCTCGAAACCGATCTTGATGACGGTTGCCTTGTCGGGAGCGGCTTCCGGCGAAATCGTGCGCATGTGCACGTATTCCGGTGCTTCCTGGGCCGGATCTTCGAGAACCTTGCCCTCGGACGAGGAGTGCAGCAGGTTGGCGTCGACGGAGAACGGCGCTTCGCCCTTCTTGTCCTTGGCAACAGGAATCTGGTGCTTCTCGGCGAATTCGAGCAGGTCGGTGCGGCTCTTGAACGACCAGTCGCGCCAGGGGGCGATGATCTTGATGTCGGGGTTCAGAGCATAGGCCGAAAGCTCGAAGCGGACCTGGTCGTTGCCCTTGCCTGTGGCGCCATGGGCGATCGCGTCGGCGCCGGTCTTCTTGGCGATGTCGATCAGGTGCTTGGAAATCAGCGGGCGGGCGATCGAGGTGCCGAGCAGGTAGACGCCTTCATAGACGGCGTTGGCGCGAAACATCGGGAAGACGAAATCCTTGACGAACTCCTCGCGGACGTCCTCGATATAGATCTCCTTGATGCCGAGCATCTCGGCCTTCTTGCGGGCCGGCTCGAGCTCTTCGCCCTGGCCGAGGTCGGCGGTGAAGGTGACGACTTCCGCGCCGAGTTCGGTCTGCAGCCACTTCAGGATGATCGAGGTGTCGAGACCGCCCGAATAGGCGAGAACGACCTTTTTCACGTCTTTATGCGATGCCATGGTTTCCGTCCGTCTGGTCTTGGGGAGGGCGGCGATGCCGCGTGCAAATCTGCGGCACTTTAGCCAGAACCTGCGGCGATACAAGCGCTAGAACGCCCGACGGAGCGAATCCGCTGGCAAAAGCGCAGGCGCGGGATTACTGGAGGCGACCCCCGCGCCGAGGAAACGATGATGGACTTCATTCCCAGCCTGCCGACCCTCATGACCTTCGCGGCCGCAACGCTGCTTCTGGCGGCCACACCCGGCCCGGACATGACGCTTTCGATCAGCCGCGCGCTTGCCCAGGGCAAGAGGGCAGCGCTCTTCGTCGTGCTCGGCACCAGCTTCGGCATCGTCGTGCACACGCTTCTCGTCGCCTTCGGCATCTCGGCGCTGATCACCGCTTCGCCGACCGCCTTTACCATCCTCAAGACCGGCGGCGCCGCCTATCTGCTGTGGCTTGCGATCCAGGCGATCCGCTTCGGCTCCAGCATCTCGGTGCAGAAGGTAGAAGTGACGGAAGGCAAGGCTCTTGCCAACATCTCGGCGGGCTTCTGGGTGAACCTCTTGAACCCCAAGGTCATCATCTTCTTCATGACCTTTCTGCCGCAGTTCGTCAGCGCCGACGATCCATCGGTCACCGGCAAGCTTCTGTTCCTCGGCCTGTTCTTCATCACCATCGGAATGCCGGTGAACATGCTGGTCGTCTTCACCGCCGACTGGCTCGCCTCCTGGCTGCAGCGCAACAAGGGTGCGATGCGGGCGCTCGACTTCAGCTTCGCCGGCGTCTTCTCGGTGTTCGCGGTGAAGATCTTCATGACGACGGCTCGATAGACAAAAAAGCCCGGACATCGTGGATGTCCGGGCCTTGTTTTGAAGTGGCCATCTGTACTCAGCCGATCAGCAGCGCGTCGTCGTCGAGCGTCTGGCCGCGGATGCGGCGGAACATGGCGATGAGGTCCTCGACCTGCAGTTCCTTGCGGCTGTCGCCGGCAACATCGAGCACGATCTCGCCGCCGTGGAGCATGACGGTGCGGTGGCCGTAGTCGAGCGCCTGGCGCATCGAATGGGTGACCATCATCGTCGTCAGCTTGCGCTCGGAGACGATCTTCTGCGTGAGGTTCATCACGAACTCGGCCATGCCCGGATCGAGCGCGGCCGTATGCTCGTCGAGCAGCAGCACTTCGGAGCCTGCGAGCGTCGCCATGACCAGCGAAACCGCTTGGCGCTGGCCGCCCGACAGCAGATCCATGCGGTCGCCCATGCGGTTTTCGAGGCCGAGATTGAGCTCGGCGATGCGCTCGCGGAAATGCTCGCGACGCTTCGGCCCGAGGGCGGCGGCGAGGCCGCGTGCCTCGCCACGCTTGGCGGCGAGCGCCAGGTTTTCCTCGATCGAGAGTGCGCCGCAGCTCCCGGTCAGCGGATCCTGGAAGACGCGCGCGACGAGGCCAGCGCGGGCGGCGGTGCCTTTGCGGCTGACGTCGGTCTTGCCGATCATCACCTGGCCGGCGCTCGGAAGCACGTCGCCGGCGAGCACGCCGAGAAGCGTCGACTTGCCGGCACCGTTGGAGCCGATGACGGTGACGAAGGAACCCTGTTCGATCGTCAGGCTGACGCCGTTCAGCGCCTGCTTCTGCAGCGGGGTGCCCTTGCCGAAGATGACCTGGATGTTGTTGACGCTGATCATGCCGCACCTCCACGACGCAGGCGGGGAAGGACCAGGGCGAAGGTGACGAGCGCCGCGGTGACGAAATTGAGGTCGGAAGCCTGCAGCCCCAGCATGTCCGTCGACAGCGCCAGCTGGATGGCGATGCGGTAGAGGATCGAACCGAGCACGCAGCCGATCAGCGCGATCAGGATGCCGCGAGCACCGAGCAGCGTCTCGCCGATGATGACGGCCGCGAGGCCGACGACGATGGTGCCGACGCCCGAGGTGACGTCGGCGAAGCCGTTGGTCTGGGCGAAGAGCGCGCCACCGAAGGCGACGAGCGCGTTGGAGATCGCCATGCCGAGATAGATCTGGCGGTTGGTGTCGACGCCTTGGGCGCGGGCCATGCGGGCATTGGCGCCGGTGGCGCGCATCGCAAGGCCGGCATCGCTCTCAAGGAAGCGCCAGACGACGATGACGGCGACGATCACGAGCACGCCGATGAACAGCGGCCGGACGTAGAAATCGCGTAGGCCCAGGCCGTAGAAGGGCGACAGCATCGTGTCGGCATTGATCAGCGCGACATTCGGCTTGCCCATGACGCGCAGGTTCACCGAGAACAGCGCGATCATCGTCAGGATCGAAGCGAGCAGATTGAGGATCTTGAAGCGCACGTTGAGCATCGCCGTGACGATACCGGCTGCGGCACCCGCCACCATGGCGACGCAGGCAGCAAGCCAAGGGTTGACGCCGGCGATGATCAGAACGGCGGTGACGGCAGCCCCCAGCGGAAAGGATCCGTCGACGGTCAGGTCGGGGAAATCGAGCACCCGGAATGCGAGAAAGACGCCAAGGGCGACGAAGGCGTAGACCAGCCCCAGTTCCACGGCTCCCCAGAAAGCGATTAGACTCAACCCCAGACCCTCTTTTCTACCCGTCGCGCGTGGTTGTCGTTATGTGCGCGACGCTCCCGCTTGGCACATGGGGCGCGATGGCCGGCGCATGTGCGGCTCTGAACTTTGGAGCGGCCCTGGCAATCAAGGATGCGGGCCCCTCATAGCGAACCGCCCCCGTATGGAACGGAGGCGGGCAAAACGCAACAAACTTGAACCTGAAAAGGTCGAAAGCGTTATTCAACGACGCGGGTTGCGCGCTTTACGACACTTTCAGGAAGGGTGACGCCCATCTTTTCGGCGGCCTTCTTGTTGATCACCAGGTCGGAACCGGCGGCGACCTTCACGGCGATGTCACCCGGGTTTTCGCCCTTGAGGATGCGAACGACGATTTCGCCGGTCTGCTTGCCGACGTCGTAGTAGTTGAAGCCGAGGGCTGCGAGCGAGCCGCGAGCAACCGAGTCCGTGTCGGCAGTGAAGAGCGGCAGCTTGGCTTCCTCGGCGACGGCGACGGCACCTTCGAGCGCGGAGATGATCGTGTTGTCGGTCGGGACGTAGATCGCATCGGCGCGGCCGACGAGCGCGCGGGCCGCACCCTGGACTTCAGCCGACTTGGTTGCGGCCGACTCGACGACGGTCAGGCCAGCCTTTTCGGCTTCGGTCTTCAGCACCGCGAGCAGCGAAACGGAGTTGGCTTCACCGGAGTTGTAGAGGTAGCCGATCGACTTGGCGTTCGGCAGGATTTCCTTGATCAGGGCGACGTGCTCGGCAACCGGCGACATGTCCGAGAGGCCGGTGACATTGCCGCCGGGCTTGTCCATGTCCTCGACGAGCTGGGCGCCGACCGGATCGGAGACGGCGGTGAAGACAACCGGGATATCGCGGGTCGAGGAAACGACCGCCTGGGCCGACGGCGTCGAGATCGGAACGATCACGTTCGGGGCTTCGCCGGCGAACTGGCGGGCGATCTGGGCTGCGGTTGCCGGGTTGCCCTGGGCCGATTCGTAGAGGAATTTGAGGTTTTCGCCTTCCTTGTAACCGGCGGCGGCCAGCGCATCCTTCACGCCATCGCGAGCGGCATCGAGCGCCGGATGCTCGACGATCGCGGTCACGGCAACGGTCACCTCATCGGCACGGGCGGGCAGGGTGAATGCCACCGTGGCGGCAAGGGCGATGAGAAGTGAGCGCATGGGTTGTCCTCCTGAATTGATTTCCGCCTTCTTAGGAAACCGGTCACATGAAATCAATCGATAGGATCTGCATCATCCATCAAAGTTCTTCATTGATCACGCGGCGGCGGACCGAGGAGCCCGTGGATTTCAGACTGGCGCTCCGTCTCAGTCCTCGCCGTGATTGGCGATCATCATCGCTTCGAAGGCGAGACGGTCGACCTTGCGCATGCGCTCGGATTCCGATTTCAGCTGGCCGCAGGCGGCGAGGATGTCGCGGCCGCGGGGCGTGCGGATCGGCGAAGCATAGCCGGCCTGATTGATGAAGTCGGCGAACTTCTCGATCTGCTCCCAGTCGGAACACTGGTAGTTGGTGCCCGGCCAGGGGTTGAAGGGGATGAGGTTGATCTTCGCCGGCACGCCCTTGAGCAGCTTCACCAGTTCCTTGGCGTCTTCCAGGCTGTCGTTGACGTCCTTCAGCATCACATACTCGAAGGTGATGCGGCGGGCGTTGGAAAGACCCGGATAGGCACGGCAGGCGTCCATCAGTTCCTTCAGCGGATACTTCTTGTTGATCGGCACGAGCAGGTCGCGCAGGTCGTCGCGCACCGCATGCAGCGAGATCGCCAGCATGACGCCGATTTCCTCGCCGGTGCGATAAATCTCGGGCACGATGCCTGAGGTCGACAGCGTGATGCGGCGCTTGGAGAGCGACAGGCCCTCGCCATCGGACGCGATCAGGAGCGCGGTCTTAACCTGCTCGAAATTGTAGAGCGGCTCGCCCATGCCCATCATGACGACGTTGGTGATCTTGCGGCCCTCGGCCGGCACGATCGCGCCCTGCGGGGTGTCGCGCTCGGGGAAATCGCCCAGGCGGTCGCGGGCGAGAAGCAGCTGCGCCAGGATTTCCTCGGCCGTCAGGTTGCGCACCAGCTTCTGGGTGCCGGTGTGACAGAAGGAGCAGGTGAGCGTACAGCCGACCTGGCTCGAAATGCAGAGCGTGCCGCGGCCTTCCTCGGGGATGTAGACGGTCTCGATTTCGACCGGGCGGCCGGCGCCGCGTGCCGGGAAACGCAGCAGCCATTTGCGGGTGCCGTCGCCGGAGATCTGTTCCTCGACGATTTCAGGACGGGCGATCGTGAAATGCTGCTTCAGCATCTCGCGCATGTCCTTCGACACGTTCGTCATATGGTCGAAGTCGGAGACGCCGCGCACATAGAGCCAATGCCAGAGTTGGCTGACGCGCATCTTGACCTGACGCTCCGGCACGCCCTTTTCGACAAGGGCCTTGGCCATGTCCTCGCGCAGCAGTCCGATCAGCGACGGCTTCTCCGTCTGCGCGGCCGTGCGCACCTGCGGCGCCTTGGCGATTTCCACGCGGTTCAGAATTTCAGTGGCTGCCATGCTCATGATGTCCTGTCATACGGCTAGAGGCCGTCCGGAGAGCGGGTCCGGAAATCGTCCTGATGCGCGAATTGAAATCGGTCGAGCCATCGAAAGCGGCCAATCGTGGCGCGGAGGCTCTCAAGTTGGCCGCGCTTTAGCATTGTTTTGGCCGGGAGTCACGAGGCAGGCTTCCTGAACGCAAAAGGCCGGCTTTGCAGCCGGCCCTTTGCACGTGACGTGTCGTCTCGTGATTACTTGCAGGCCTCGATCTGCTTCAGTGCAGCGGAGATGCCCGAGAGCGAGTAGGAGTAGGAGGTCGCCGTGCCCTTGCGCGACTTGGCGTTGACCGACATGGCCTTGCCGTTCTTCATCGCGGCAACGAGCGCCGGCTCTTCGGCGGCGTTCTCGACCCAGGCGGAATTGCCCTTGGTGAACATCACGAAGGTGCGGCCGTCGATGACGACGTTGACCTTGGAGTTCTCCTGGAGGGGATAGCCCATCATGGCCTGCGGCTCATAGCTGATGTTCTGGCCAGGGCGCTGGGAAACCAGGAAGAAGATGTCGCCGTGGTCGACGCCGGCCGGGCTCTTGTCCTTGGGAACCGAGAGCACGTAGCAGACCTTGCCGCCGCCGGCGTTGTAGGAATAGGCGCCCCAGGCGTTGAACTGCTGGATGCGCGTCGGAGACTGGGCGGCAGCCATGCTGGCGGTCGCCAGAACGAGTGCGATTGCGGTTGCGATCTTTCTTACAAACATGAGGTCCTGCCGCTTTTTTTGCTCTTCGATCACCCGAACAGGTCAGACGGGCGACGCGTAGTCATCATTTGAATTTGTTTTGACTTAATTCAGGTTACCAAACCGTCAACGATGGCCGAAAACCGCCGGTTTAGCCCCGAAACGGAGCGGTTCGCTCCATTGCCCGGCGCCTTTCGACCGGTGATTCGCACTATCGTCGAACCGAGGCCGATGCCGGATGCGCCGCGCTTCGGAATGCTGCTCCAGAAGGATTCCTGCCCCAAGCCATTGAATGACGTCGGACTCACCAAAGCGCGCGAACGCCGTCATTCGCATGTCTATGCCACAAAGAATCGGGCAAGAGTTTGACTTTCGGGCGGGAATGGGGCGCCACAACCCGGAAGGCCGGTCTCTGTTCAGTCTTGCGGAGCGTCGGCAAGGGTCTCGTCGGCCTTGGTGTAATGGGTTTCCTTGATCTGGCCGCTGATGGCGGCGAAGGCCGCAGTCAGCACCGCGACGTCGTCGGAAAAGCCGACCACGGCCAGCATGTCAGGGATGATGTCGATCGGCAGCACGAAATAGGCGAGCGCGGCGAGCAGGATGCCGCGGGTGCGCGTCGGCGTTTGCGGGTCGATGGCGCAATAATAGGCGGCGACGAGATCGCGGCTGAAGGGGATCTGGCGTGCGGCACGGCGGAAGGTCGGCCAGAAGCGGCGCTTTACGCGCTTTTCCCTGCGCTCCTGCTCGGATTCTTCGCCAGGCAAGAGAATTTCGCCAATCTTGATGTCGTCCATCGTCCCGCTTTCGCTGTTACAGCGTTCCTAAAGCGCCGAGATCTTTCAGATTCGCTCCTTGCGCTTTAAGCATTTGATTTTTCGCATATCGTTACCGCAAAACCGCTACGCACTTTTGCGCGACATGCTTTGATATGGTGATCGGCCCCTCTATTTCAAATGATCGGGCATGCGGCCGGCTGCTGCCTTGTCCATGCGGGCTGCCAGCTTGAAGTCGAGCTCCGTGAGCCCGCTGGCGTCGTGGGTGGTCAGCGTCACGTCGACACGATTGTAGACGTTGAACCATTCGGGGTGATGGTTGAGCTTCTCCGCGACGATCGCGCACTCGGTCATGAAACCGAAGGCCTCGACGAAGTTCTTGAAGCGGAACGCCTTCCAGATCGAGTTGCCGTCTTCGGCCCGCACCCAGCCTTCCATCTTGTGCAGGTTTTCGGCAATCGTCGCCTCGTCGAGTTTCTCCGCTGTCATCGTTTCTCTCCCTCGTATCAGCCTGTTCGAAGGCCGAACTGCCGCGTATAAACGTGCCTCATCTCCACAGCGCCGCGC
Organism: Ensifer sp. 2TAB8; assembly: GCF_052115125.1. Lineage (NCBI taxonomy): Bacteria > Pseudomonadati > Pseudomonadota > Alphaproteobacteria > Hyphomicrobiales > Rhizobiaceae > Ensifer > Ensifer sp. 2TAB8. The sequence goes on from NZ_JBFRGB010000003.1 coordinate 95,312, forward strand.
GTCTTTCAATACACGCGATGGTCGCCGCAATACCTTGGACTACTGAATAGCATGAAACCGGTCAGAGTTCTTTTCGTTTGTCTCGGCAACATCTGCCGGTCGCCGCTCGCCGAGGGTGTGTTGCGCGCCTTGGCGGAGAAAAAGGGGCTGGCACCGGCACTAGAGGTGGATTCGGCAGGAACCGGTGCCTGGCATATCGGCGATCCGCCAGACCGCCGCTCGATAGAAGCTGCGCGACGGCACGGCATCGATATCTCGGAGCTTCGCGGGCGTCAGGTTCGCCCGGAAGATTTCCGGAATTTCGATCTGATCCTCGGCATGGACGAGAACAATGTGCGCACGCTCAAGCGGCTGGCGCCCGAAGGTGCGGCAGAAAAGGTGCGTCTCTTCCTAGACTATGCCTCAGGCCGCAGCGAGGACGTGCCGGATCCCTATTACGAAGGGCCGGAAGCCTTCGAGGCGCTCTACCAGATGCTCGACGCCGGATGCTCGTCGTTGCTCGTAAGGTTCGGCGAACGCGCCTCGTGAAGCGGGAAGACTTCTTCCGTCAGGTAAGGTCCACCGCCGACCGAATCGCGCGATGACAGAAGCACGAAACGGGAGACGTTGAAGGGCGAGGTCATGAAGTTTCCGCGCCCGGAAAGGTATTCGACGACATCCTCGACGCGGCTGGAACGCAGCCGGGCGAGCGTTACATGCGGGGTGAACTTGCGTGGATCCGGCTGCAATCCGAGCCGCTGGCAGATGCGCTCGATCTCGGCCTGCAGCGCATACATTTCCGGCTGGTTGGTGACGCCGGCCCAGACCGAATGCGGTTTCTTGGAGCCGAAGGCGCCGGTGCCGGTCAATTGAAGCGGAAATTCCGGTCTTTCGATCCGATCGAGCTTGTCGATGATCTCGTCGGCGGTGCGCCAGTCGACGTCACCGATGAAGCGCAAGGTGATATGGTAGTTCTCCACATCTATCCAGCGAGCTCCGGGAAGTCCTCCGCGCAGCAACGAAAGACTCATTGCTGCATTGCGCGGAATTTCGAGGGCGGTGAATAGTCTCGGCATGGCGAGCTCCCCGAATCTCTTGCAGATGTCTCAGCGAATCACGCATCGAGTCTGCAGGCAACTACTATTTGACGCTTATGAATATTAACGTTCTCTTAACTGTGGATGGTGTCATCACTCCGTCTTATTCAGTGTTGCCAGGAAGCGCTCGACGACAGGCACTGCCTTCTCGACCATGACACCGACGCCATCGCCATTGGGATGCATGCCGTCCTCAAGCTTGAGCTTGGTCTCGGTCACTACGCCGTCGAGGAAGAACGGATAGAGCTCCAGCCCATATTTCTGAGCGAGTTCGGGGTAGATCGGGTTGAAGCGGGCGGCATAGTCGGCGCCCATGTTCGGCGGCGCCATCATGCCGGCCAGCAGCACCGCGATGCCGCGGTCCTTGAGGCGGGTGATCATCGCCTCGATGTTCTTGCGGGTCTCTTCCGGCGGGATACCGCGCAGCGCGTCATTGGCGCCGAGTTCAAGGATCACGCCCTTCGTGCCGTCAGGCACGGACCAATCGATGCGGGCAAGGCCGCCGGATGAAGTGTCGCCGGAAACGCCGGCGTTCGTGATCGTCACGTCCAGGCCCTTTTCCTTCAGCGCCTTTTCGAGCCGAGCGGGGAAAGCGTCCTCCGGCGGGAGCTGGTAGCCCGCCATCAGGCTGTCGCCGAACCCCACGAGGCTGATCGTCTCGGCGCGAGCTGTCGATGATAACGCAAATGTCATCATGAGTGCCAAGAAAACCCGTTGAAATCCTTTTAATGCCATGGGCCTGTTCCTAAATCCCGAATGCCGTTTCTGTTCCCCACTTCGTTCATATAGGGTTGTTTCGCTTGGCCAGCACCATCATCGAACTCAAAAACGCGGATCTGACCCTTGGGGAGGCGGCGGCCTCGGTGCATGTGCTGAAGGGCATGAACCTGACGATCGATGCCGGCCAGTCCGTGGGCATCGTCGGTCCGTCGGGTTCGGGCAAGTCGACCTTGCTGATGGTGCTTGCCGGGCTCGAGCGGCTGGATAGCGGCGAGATCGTCATCGACGGCACGCCGTTGCATCGGTTGAACGAGGACCGGGTGGCGGACTTTCGCGGGCGCAACATCGGCATCGTCTTCCAGTCCTTCCACCTCATCCCCAACATGACCGCGCTCGAGAACGTCGCCGTGCCGCTCGAACTCGCCAATGTCTCGGGCGCCTTCGAAATTGCGCGCAAGGAACTCGTCGCCGTCGGTCTCGGCGAGCGGCTCAGCCACTATCCCGGCCAGCTCTCCGGTGGCGAGCAGCAGCGCGTGGCGATCGCTCGCGCCTTGGCGCCTTCGCCGAAACTGCTGATCGCCGACGAGCCGACCGGCAACCTCGACGCCGAAACCGGACGCCAGATCGCCGATCTGCTTTTCGCCGAACAGCGTGACCGCGGCATGACACTCGTTCTCGTGACGCATGATTCTGCCCTTGCCGCACGTTGCGTGCGGCAAGTGCGGGTGCGCTCCGGCGAGATCGTCGCGGGTGGCGAGGCGGGGCCGGTTGCGGTGGCGCCACGCCAGGAGGCGGCCTCGGCATGAGCGGCGCTTCATCGGTTCGGCTGCGGCCGCTGCTTGCCCTTCGCCTGGCGCTGCGCGAAATGCGCGGCGGGCTCAGGGGCTTCTATATTTTTCTCGCCTGTATCGCGCTCGGTACGGCAGCGATTGCCGGCGTCAATTCGCTGTCGCAATCGATCACTGTGACGATCGCCACGCAGGGGCAGGAACTGCTCGCCGGCGATATCCGCTTCGAGCTCAACAATCGCGTGGCGACGACCGAGGAGCGAGCCTATCTCGACAGTCTCGGGACCGTTGCAGAGTCCGCCGGCCTGCGCTCGATGGCGCGGCTGCCCGACGGTTCCAACCAGGCGCTGGTGGAGCTGAAGGCGGTCGATGCCGCCTACCCGCTTTATGGTGCACTCGAAAGCGAACCGAACCGCCCGCTGCATGAGTTGCTGGCGCGCGATGGCGAGACCTTCGGCGCCGTCGTGGCGCCGCTGCTGCTCGACCGCCTGGGCGTGCAGATCGGCGCTGAAGTTCTGCTCGGTAACGCCAGGATCCGGATCGCGGGCACGATCGTACGCGAGCCGGACGCCTTGTCCGACGGCTTCGGCTTCGCACCGCGCCTGATGGTTTCGGCCGAGGCGCTGGCCGCCAGTGGCCTGGTGCAGACCGGAAGCCTGGTCGAGCATAGTTACAAGGTTAAGGTCGCCGACCCGGCGCAGCTTGCGACCATTAGCACCGATGCCGAGAAGCGCTTTCCGTCGGCCGGCTGGTCGATCCGCACCAGCGCCAACGCCGCGCCGTCGCTGACGGCCAACATCACCCGCTTCTCGCAATTCCTGACGCTTGTCGGCCTGACGGCGCTGATCGTCGGCGGTGTCGGTGTCGCCAACGCGGTGCGCTCCTATCTCGATCAGAAGCGCAGCGTGATTGCGACCTTTAAATGCCTGGGGGCGCCGGCGTCGCTGGTCGCGATGATCTATCTGGCACAGATCCTGATGATCGCCCTCATCGGTATCGTCATCGGCCTGACCCTCGGCATGCTGATCCCCTTCATCGCGGCGCAGTTCCTCGCCGACCTGCTGCCAATCTCGACCGAATTCCATGTCTATCCGGGCGCGCTCGGCCTCGCAGCGCTCTTCGGCGTGCTGACGGCGCTGACCTTCGCCATCCTGCCGCTCGGCCGGGCGCGGGCCATTCCGGCAACCGCACTCTTCCGCCAACAGGGCTTCGATCCCGCCGGCTTTCCGGCATGGCCCTATCTGCTCGGTGCCGTTGCCTGCCTTGCCGCACTGGCGGGGCTGGCGATCTGGGCGGCCTATGACCGCTATATTTCGCTTGTGTTCCTGGGGGCGATCGCCTTTGCCTTCATTGTCCTGCGTGTCGTCGCGCTCGCGATAGCCTGGCTTGCGCGCCGCAGCCCGCGGGTCAGCTCGCCGGCTCTCAGGCTGGCGATCGGCAACATCCATCGTCCCGGTGCGCTGACGTCCTCGGTCGTGCTGTCGCTCGGCCTGGGGCTCGCCCTGCTCGTGACGCTGGCGCTGATCGACGGCAATCTGCGCCGCGAACTCACCGGAAGCATGGCCGAGCGAGCGCCGAACTTCTTCTTCGTCGATATCCAGGGTAGCGAGATCGAAGGTTTCCGCTCGGTGCTGAACCAGGCGATCCCGAAGGGCAAGGTCATCGAGGTACCGATGCTGCGCGGCCGGATCGTCGCCTTCAACGGCGAGGACGTGAACAGTCGCAACGTGCCGCCTGGCGGCCAATGGGTGCTGCGCGGTGACCGCGGCATCACCTATGCCAAGAACAAGCCGGAGAACTCGACGCTTTCCGAAGGCACGTGGTGGCCGGCCGACTATAGTGGCGAGCCGCTCGTCTCGTTCTCGGCAGAAGAGGCGGGTGAGCTCGGCCTGAAGATCGGCGACACCGTGACCGTCAACGTGCTTGGCCGAAACATCACCGCCAAGATCGCCAATTTCCGCAACGTCGAGTGGGAATCGCTTTCGATCAACTTCGTCATGGTGTTTTCGCCGAACACCTTTGCCGGTGCGCCGCATGCGTGGCTGGCGACGGTCATCGATCCGGCAGCGACGCCGGAAGAAGAGGCGGCGGTGCTGAAAGCCGTCACCAATGCCTATCCGACGATCACCAGTGTGCGTGTGAAGGATGCTCTCGACATCGTGAACGGCCTGCTTGGGCAGTTGGCAACCGCCATCCGGGCTGCGGCCGCGGTGGCGCTCGTTGCGTCCGTCCTGGTGCTTGCCGGTGCGCTTGCCGCCGGCAACCGGGCCCGTGTTCACGACGCCGTCGTGCTCAAAACGCTGGGTGCGACGCGCGCGACGCTCATTCGGGCGTTCAGCTACGAATATGCCATTCTCGGCCTCGCAACCGCGGTTTTCGCGCTGTTCGCCGGTGGCGTTGCCGCCTGGTTCGTGGTCAGCCGTATCATGAAGCTGCCGTCAAGTTTCCTGCCGGACGTCGCCATCCTGACGGTCGTCGGGGCACTGGTGATGACCGTCGGCATCGGTCTTGCCGGCACGTGGCGTATTCTCGGACAGAAGGCGGCGCCGGTGCTGCGGGAGCTCTGAGGCGGTCAAGTTAACCGTAAATCCCTGTCGCCCTTGCCGGAAACGGCCGGATGCGTTCGAATCCAGGGGGTGCGGGTCTTGTACGGAAAAGGTTTCGGCATCATATTTATCCACAGGCATGCTGGAGCTCCGCAGCGGCGCCTGGGCGTGGAAGCTTGCCTTCCAAAGCGAGACCGTTCGCCGCCCGACACCGTAACTTCCACCGGAGCTTAAATGAGGAAACAATGGCTGATCTGAGAAACTACCAAACCCGAATGTCGCCCGCCGGCGCTCAGGCGGGTGCCGTGATCGATGAGGGCCTTCGCGCGTATATGCTGAAGGTCTACAACCTGATGGCTTTTGGCCTCGCGATCACTGGCGTGGCAGCTTACGGAACCTATGCGCTTGCCGCCTCCAATCCGGCATTCGCCCAGCTCATCTACGCTTCGCCCCTGAAGTGGGTCGTGATGCTGGCGCCGCTGGCGATGGTCTTCTTCATGAGCTTCCGCATTAACTCGATGAGCGTCTCCGCAGCGCAGACGACGTTCTGGATCTACGCGGCCTTGATGGGCCTGTCCCTGTCGTCGATCTTCCTGGTCTTCACCGGCCAGAGCATCGTGCAGACGTTCTTCGTAACGGCCGCTTCGTTCGGCGCTCTGTCGCTTTACGGCTACACGACCAAGAAGGACCTGTCCGGCTTCGGCACGTTCCTGATCATGGGCCTCTTCGGCCTGATCATCGCGTCGATCGTCAACATCTTCCTTGCTTCGTCGGCCCTCGGCTTTGCGATCTCCGTGATCGGTGTTCTGGTCTTCGCTGGCCTCACCGCCTACGACACGCAGAAGATCAAGGAAATGTACTACGAAGCCGATGACAGCACCGTTGCCGGCCGCAAGGCGATCATGGGCGCGCTGACGCTCTACCTCGACTTCATCAACCTGTTCATGTTCCTGCTCCAGTTCATGGGCAACCGGAACAACTAAGGTTGGAACGAATGACGGAAAAGGCGGCCTCGGCCGCCTTTTTTGTTGCCGGAGAAATGTTGATCGCGTCCGGGCTCCGTGGGAGTGAAGGACACCGAAACCTCGAGCTACAGTCTACCGCTATGTCCCTGAGCCTGCGTGACGCCACCTTGGCCGACCTTCCCGTCATCACCGCGATCTATCGCGAATCCGTGTTGAATGGCGTCGCGACCTACGAGATCAACCCGCCTTCCGAAACGGAGATGCGGGCGCGGTTCGAGACGATCATCGGCAATGGATATCCCTACATGGTTGCCGTCGACGATGGCGGAACGATCGTCGGCTATGCCTATGCTTCCGGTTTTCGCACGCGCACGGCCTATCGCTTCCTGGTCGAGGATTCCATCTATCTGGCGCCGGAAGCGCGCGGCAAGGGAGCCGGCAAGGCGTTGCTCGCCGAACTGATCCGGCGTTGCACGGAGCTTGGCTTTCGGCAGATGGTGGCGGTGATCGGCGGCGCCCATCCGGCTTCGATCGCGGTGCACCGCTCCCTCGGCTTCGAATATCAGGGCACGATGAATGCGACCGGTTTCAAGCATGGCCGCTGGCTCGATACGGCGATCATGCAGCTTGCACTCGGAGAGGGGCAGACGAGCGATCCGCCGGAAGACGTCTATCCGGACACGCTCTATCAGTGATCGTCGAACGTTCGGCGGACGCTCGACATGCGCCGCTTGTGGTCAGCCGTCCCGGGACAGATCAACCCGCTGCGCCGGAGACATCGCCGCGCATCTCACCGCAACGTCGGTGTGAAACAGGCCTCAGGTTTCCACCAGCTTCAGAACCTTGTCGAACACTTTGAGCACCTGGGCGAGCTCGTGCCCGCGCTTCAGGATCGTGCCGTGAATGTTCAGCACGCTGTAAGCACCCTGCTTCGCCGCCAGTTTCGGGTTCTTCTCGATCCGGTAGAGCGGCATTTCGCCCGAACGCTTGAACACCGAGAAAACCGCCCGGTCCCTCAGGTGATCGATGGCGTAGTCCCGCCATTCGCCTTCGCCGACCATGCGACCGTAGACCCAGAGGATCTGGTCCAATTCGCGACGATGGAAAGTGATGGGGGGAGGGTTCTTGGCGTTCTTGTATTCGTGAAGATCGACGACCACTTCGGAAGTGGTCTCGCGCTGATGGCGCGCCTCGCCTTGCGGCAAATCCGGCTCATCGGTCATCGGCAATCCGGCCTTCTGTTGTGACAGAACGATAACAGTGTGCCTGACATGAGCCGAAAAGCAAGCCGGAAGCCGTTGGACGATGAGGGCATTTCTTACGTCTGCCCCAATTCAGTCAAATCGCCGCCCCAATTCACCGCAAAACTCGCGGGCGCTGACGGACAGAGTCGTTGCCACCGTATGTCCGGTCAGGTCGTCATGCTGCGGGAGTTCACCGAACGCAGCCATGGCCGGTTCGGTCCGGTAACTTCGAACCCTCAGCCCCAGCCCCTCGATGCTGCCGGGCCGAACCACCCCTTGCGCGCCTCGCCGGGCTATAACTTGCCCTGCGGGCCGGCGAGCACGGCCGTTGCGCCGACGATCGCGCCCGGCGTTTCCTTGTCCTTCATCGTCTGCAGGAGAACGGCACAGCCGCTGTTGCCGGACCGTTCGGTCAGGACTGTCGCGGGGAGCGTGAAGCTTGCCGGCGTTCCGTCCCACATGCCGATCGTCTGGATGTCACGCACGGCATGCCAATAGGGGACTTCCTTGCCGCTGTTCTCGCCCTTCTCCATCTTGACGATTTTCGCACGGTCGAAATAGACGACGACGACGTTTGCCTTGCCGATGCCGCTGCCAATGTTGATCTGGATCTCCTCGCCCTGGATCTTTGCCTCGACGGGAACGGCAAGTCCCTTGCCTTCCGCCTTCATGGTTTCCAGTCGGGTCTTGATCGCCTCGAGGTTGCCGCCGTTGAGATGATCACGGCCGTTGAGGATCGCCTGGGGCGTATAGACGCCGTTGCGGCCAAGCATCCGGGCATAGGCGTATTGCCGCTCGGTATTTTCCTTGGAGGCGAGCGTGTCGGCCCAGCCGAGATAATTCCAGTAGTCGACGTGATAGGCGAGCGCCACGACATCGCCGTCATCGACCAGTGCCTTCAGCGCGGCGTCGGCTGGCGGGCAGGAGGAACAGCCCTGGCTGGTGAACAATTCCACGACGCCCTTGATCACCTGTCCGTCCTGCGCCCCGGCCGGTGCACCGGTGGCTGCGAACAGCCCGAAAGCCAGTGCAAGAGGACGAATGAAAGAACGGTCTGCGGATGTCATGGCGTCACTTCGTTGGGGCCGTCGGCCTACTCCTTATGGGGGAGTTCTTTACATACGCCGGCCACGCATCAACGGGAAGTCACGTTGGAGTGAGGTGGCGGGTGAGCACGACCTTGTGTTGGACGCGCCGGCATTGGGCGCCCAAAGAAAGAGCCGGGGCGCCTTTCGGCGTCCCGGCTCCAATGTCTTACCGCATGCTTCCTTCAATCATAGCCGACTAAAGGCGTTGCGCGGCGCGTAGACGACCCCGGCCGATCAGGCGGCGAGGTCCCGCAGAACGGTCTGCAGGATGCCGCCGTTGTTGACGTAGGTCACTTCGTCCAGCGTATCGATACGGCAGATCAGCGGAATTTCCTTCACGCTGCCGTCGCCGTAGGTGACCTTGGCGACGCGCTTTTCGCGCGGCTGGACATTGGCGAGGTTGTCGATGGTGACGACTTCATCGCCCTTGAGGCCCAGCGATTCCCAGGTCGTGCCCTCTTCGAAGACGAAGGGGATGACGCCCATGCCGACGAGGTTCGAGCGGTGGATACGCTCGAAGGACTGTGCGACGACAGCCTTGACGCCCAGCAGGTTGGTGCCCTTCGCAGCCCAGTCGCGCGACGAACCGTTGCCGTATTCGACACCGGCGAAGATGACGAGCGGAACGCCCTCTTCCTTGTACTGCATGGCGGCGTCGTAGATCGACATCTCTTCCTTCGACGGATAGTGGATGGTGTAGCCACCTTCCTTGCCGTTCGGGCCGAGCATGTGGTTGCGGATGCGGATGTTGGCAAACGTGCCGCGCATCATCACTTCATGGTTGCCACGGCGCGTGCCGTACTGGTTGAAGTCGGCAACGCCGACGCCATGACCGATAAGGTAGGCACCAGCCGGCGAAGCCGCCTTGATCGAACCCGCCGGCGAGATGTGGTCGGTCGTGATCTTGTCACCGAAGAGACCGAGGACGCGGGCGCCCTTGATGTCGGAGATGCCAGAGCCGGACTTGCCCATGCCGACGAAGTAGGGCGGGTTCTGAACGTAGGTCGACGCATCGTCCCAGGCATAGGTCTGGCCCGGAGGAACCTGAACGGCCTGCCAGTTTTCGTCGCCCTTGAAGACGTCCGCGTACTTGGTCGCATAGAGCTCGCGGGTGACGTACTTGAAGATGAACTCCTGGATTTCCTTCGAGGTCGGCCAGATGTCCTTGAGGAAGACGGGCTTGCCGTCCTTGTCCTCGCCGATCGGCTCCTTGGTCAGGTCCTTCTGGACGGAACCTGCAAGCGCGTAGGCGACGACGAGCGGCGGCGAAGCGAGGTAGTTCGCCTGGACGTCCGGCGAGATGCGGCCTTCGAAGTTGCGGTTGCCCGAAAGAACGCCGGCGGCGATCAGGCCCTTGTCGTTGATCGTCTTCGAGATCGGGCCCGGCAGCGGGCCGGAGTTGCCAATGCAGGTCGTGCAGCCGAAGCCGACAAGGTTGAAGCCGAGCGCGTCGAGGTCCTTCTGCAGGCCGGACTTGGCGAGGTATTCGCCGACGACCTGCGATCCCGGTGCAAGCGAGGTCTTGACCCACGGCTTGGACTTCAGGCCCTTGGCGACCGCGTTGCGGGCGAGCAGGCCGGCAGCGATCAGCACCGACGGGTTGGAGGTGTTGGTGCAGGAGGTGATCGCAGCGATGGCGACGTCGCCATGGCCGAGGTCGAAATCCGTGCCTTCGACGGCATAGCGGTTCGAAAGCTGGCCGGGCTTCTTGTAGTCGTTTTCGAGTGCGGTGGCGAAACCGGACGCGATGTTTTCGAGCGCGATGCGGCCTTCCGGACGCTTCGGACCGGCCATGGCCGGAACGACGTCGCCGAGGTCGAGTTCGAGCGTGTCGGTGAAGACGAGCTCGGAGCCGTCGCCGTCGCGCCACATGCCCTGCGCCTTGGAGTAGGCTTCGACGAGTGCGATGCGTTGCTCTTCACGGCCGGACATGGTGAGGTAGTTGATGGTTTCGCTGTCGACCGGGAAGAAGCCGCAGGTCGCGCCGTATTCCGGGCCCATGTTGCCGATGGTGGCGCGGTCGGCGAGCGTCATGTTGTCGAGGCCCGGGCCGAAGAATTCGACGAACTTCGAGACAACGCCCTTCTTGCGCAGCATCTGCACGACCATCAGCACGAGGTCGGTCGCGGTGACGCCTTCCTTGAGCTTGCCGGTGAGCTTGAAGCCGATGACTTCGGGCAGAAGCATCGAGACCGGCTGGCCGAGCATCGCGGCTTCCGCCTCGATACCGCCAACGCCCCAGCCGAGAACGCCGAGACCGTTGATCATGGTGGTGTGGCTGTCGGTGCCGACACAGGTGTCCGGGTAGGCGGTGATTTCGCCGTCTTCTTCACGGGTCCAGACCGTCTGGCCCAGATATTCCAGATTGACCTGGTGACAGATGCCGGTGCCGGGGGGAACGACGCGGAAGTTCTTGAATGCCTGCTGACCCCACTTCAGGAAGCGGTAGCGCTCGCCGTTGCGCTGGTATTCCAGTTCGACGTTGCGGGCAAAGGCGTTCGGCGTGCCGAATTCGTCGACGATGACCGAGTGGTCGATGACGAGGTCGACGGGAACCAGCGGGTTGATCTTCTCCGGGTCGCCGCCGAGCGCGACCATGGCATCACGCATCGCGGCGAGGTCGACGACGGCGGGAACGCCGGTGAAGTCCTGCATCAGCACACGGGCGGGACGGTAGGCGATTTCGTTTTCAGCCGTGCCCTTGTCGTTGAGCCAGGCGGCAATGTTCTCGATGTCCTTCTTGGTGACAGAACGGCCATCTTCGTTGCGCAGCAGGTTCTCGAGCAGAACCTTCATCGAGTAGGGAAGCTTGGATACGCCGGCGAGACCGTTCGCCTCGGCCTTGGGTAGGCTGTAATAGACGTAGTCCACACCGTTGACGGTGAGCGTGGAGCGACAATTGAAGCTGTCTAGGGACTTGGACACTGGATAATACCCCGTTCCGTCTGATCGCCAAAAACTGACGTACGAACGCCCGAGCGCCTGTGAAGCGCGAATTGGGATGCGGGTGCGGCCATTTCCGCTGTCCGTACGTGGAAATTCATTCCATGTTCGGCGCTAGGATGAAATTCACGCCGACCGCTGGCGTGTTGGCCGCCTTATAGATAATTTCTCCAAAACGTGCCAGAGCAACGAAGGTCCAATCGGAACTTTTTTTGCTCTGCGGAAGACACGCGAAGGGAAGTCTAATATTCATGCGCCTGCTGGCTGAAGGTTTGAGTGCGAAGCGCGGCGAGGATCTGATTTTTAACGATATTTCCTTTGCTCTTGATACCGGCGAAGCCCTTGTGGTGACGGGTCCGAACGGTTCCGGCAAGTCCACCTTGCTGCGGGTTCTGGCCGGGTTGCTGGCCCCCGAAAGCGGGCAGCTGAAACTTGAGAATGGCCCCCCGGAAATAGCCCGTCCAGCAGAGGTCAGCCACTATCTCGGCCACCGCAACGCGATGAAGCGCGAACTGACCGTCGCGGAAAATCTTTCCTTCTGGCAGCGTTTCATGGGCGATTCGCCCGGTGGCCACGGTGCCGCACTCGATGACGCCGTGGAGGCCGTCGGCCTGCCTGATATCGCACATCTGCCCTTCGGCTATCTCTCCGCCGGCCAGCAGCGCCGCATGGCGATGGCGAAACTGCTCGTCGCCTATCGCCCGATCTGGATTCTCGACGAGCCGACAGCGGCGCTCGATGTCAGCGCCGACCGGCTGTTTGCGGATCTGGTCAAGGCACATCTCGGCAAGGGCGGCATCGTGATCGCAGCGACGCACCAGCCGCTCGGGCTCGATCAGACGAAGGAATTGCACATGAAGGGCTTCGAGCATTTGGCGGAAGGGTTCTGGCATGATGCGTAAGGGCACGATGCGCAGAAGCCTGCCCGTGGTCGCGGGCGGGAGAATGCCGGCATGATCGCACTCTTCTTCCGCGATTTGAAACTGTCGATCCGCGCCGGCGGCGGCGCGATGATCGGCGTGCTCTTCTTCATGACGGTGGTCGCGGTCATACCCTTCGGCGTCGGCCCGGATCTGAACCTGCTTTCACGCATCGGCCCGGCGATCCTGTGGATCGGCGCTCTGCTCGCCTCGCTGCTTGGTCTCGATCGCCTGTTCCAGGCGGAGCGGGACGACGGCTCGCTCGACCTGATGCTGATGCAGGAGACGCCGCTTCTTGTCACCGTCTTCATCAAATGTGCGGCCCATTGGGCGGCGACCGGCCTGCCGCTGGTGATTGCTTCGCCGCTGCTCGGCCTCTTCATGAACATGAGCGAGATTGCGATCGGCGCCACGATGCTCACGCTTCTGATCGGCACGCCGGCGATCACCTTCATCGGTGCGGTGGGCGCTGCCGTCGCCGTGTCGCTGCCGCGCGGCGGGCTGCTGGTTTCGATCCTCGTGCTGCCGCTTGCAATCCCGGTGCTGATCTTCGGTGTCAGCGCGGTTTATGCGGCGATCGAGGATCCGGCGCCGTTCCTGCCGCCCCTGATGATCCTTACCGCGATCACCCTGTTCTTTGCCGTCATCGGTCCGGTTGCCGCCGCCGCAGCGCTTCGGCACGCGTCCGATTGACGCAATCGGGTCGCAGCGGCTGAAACTGTTTGCGGTTTTCCGCCGCAGCCGGCGCTAAGTCCTTCAGATCGATGACGTTTACGACGAGCGGACCAAACTGATCGTGATCGGTCGATTGACGGGGATCAATTGCAGCAGGGGGACTTAAGCGCTAAAGAGCCATCATGAGCGAAAACAGCCTGGCCATCCGCAAATTCAGCGACCTCGCCAATCCGACACGGTTCCTGGCGCTGGCCGACCGTCTGCTGCCGTGGCTCGCAGGCCTGACCGCGCTGTTCTTCGTTGCCGGCCTGTGGCTCTCCTTCACGACGGAAGGCGACTACCAGCAAGGCGAGACGGTGCGCATCATGTATGTGCACGTGCCGGCCGCCTGGCTGTCGATGATGTGTTACTCGGTGATGGCATTGGCCGCCCTCGGCACGCTCGTCTGGCGCCATCCGCTGGCTGACGTCTCCTCGCGCGCCGCAGCGCCGATTGGCGCCTGTTTCACCTTCCTGGCGCTCGTCACCGGCTCACTCTGGGGCAAGCCGATGTGGGGCACCTGGTGGGTCTGGGACGCGCGGCTCACTTCGGTCTTCGTGCTCTTCCTCATGTATCTGGGGCTGATGGCGCTCAACCGCGCGATCGACGACCCGGCACGGTCCTCCAAGGTTTCCGCGGTGCTCGTGCTGGTCGGTTTCGTCAATATCCCGATCATCAAGTTCTCGGTCGAATGGTGGAACACGCTGCATCAACCGGCGAGCGTCATGCGGCTCGACGGGCCGACGATCGATCCGGAGTTCCTGTGGCCGCTGATCGTGATGGCGATCGCCTTCACGCTGCTGTTCTTCACGCTGCACATCGCCGCCATGCGCAACGAAATCCTGCGCCGGCGCGTCACTGCGCTGCGCCGACTGGCGGCACGTAGCGCCGGCCGGGGAGCCCGCACGAAATGATGAGCCACGCCGCCTATGTTTTCACGAGCTATGGAATAGCAACGCTGACGGTCCTCGGCCTGATCGGCTGGGTCGTCCTGGATGGGCGCGCCCGCCGGCGGGAACTTGCCGAACTCGAAGCCTCGGGCATTCGCAGGCGCTCGGCCGAAACTGCGGCAGGAGAGACACGATGACCAGCACTCCTGCGCCGGGCAGCGAAGAGCGCAAGCCAGGCCCCTTGCGGTTCGTCTTGGCGGCGCTGCCGCTCATCATTTTCGCCGGGCTCGCGGCGATCTTCTGGAGCCAGCTCAATTCCGGCAAGGATGTGAGCGAAATCCCGTCGGCGCTGATCGGCACCAAGGCGCCGAAGCTCGATCTACCGGCGCTCGAGGGTGCGACCCGCGACGGCCAGCCGATGCCGGCACTGACGGATGCAGCGATTAAGGGCAAGCTGACGCTCGTCAACGTCTGGGCCTCCTGGTGCGTGCCCTGCCGTCAGGAGCATCCCTTCATCCTGGAACTGTCTAAGGACCCGCGGCTCACCGTCGTCGGCATCAATTACAAGGACCAGAACGAAAACGCTCTGCGCTTCCTCGGCGAGCTCGGCAATCCGTTCTCGGCGATCGGCACAGACCCGCGCGGCAAGGCAGCGATCGACTGGGGCGTCTACGGAATCCCGGAATCCTATCTCGTCGGTCCTGACGGTACGATCCTCTACAAACGGGTCGGACCCTTCGACGAAAACAGCGTGAAGACCGGCCTGCTGCCGGCGATCGAGAAGGCGACTGCAGGCTCGTAACTGCTCTCGGCATTAGCTTTTCATTCGGATGAGGGGCTGCGACGGCGAAGCCTGACTAAATGCCCGCCTGCCAGTCCCGGACTGCATCCAGCGGCCAGGCCAGCATCAGCACGTTGAGCGTGAGATTGTCGCGGATCAGCCAGCCGGTGAAGATCTCGAAGACGATGGCGACCGTCACGGTCAGCCAGATGGGCATGCGGGCGGCAAACAGGAAGCCGGCGGCCATGGCCAGGGTGTCCATCGTCGAATTCAGGATGCTGTCGCCGAAATAGTCGAGCGAGATCGTCGCCGAGCGGTAGCGGTTGATCACCATGGGCGTGTTTTCAGCGATCTCCCAGGCGGATTCGATCACCGTCCCGAGGAAGAGCTTGGCCGTCAGCGGCTTGCCGCGCAGGAGCAGATGGCCAAGGCCGTAGAACAGGAAACCGTGGATGACGTGGGAGGGCGTGTACCAGTCGGCGATGTGCTGCGAGTTGCCGCTGGATTTGACGACCGGCTCGAAAAGTTTGACGTAGCCGCATTCGCAGATCCAGAGGCGACCCATCAGATGCTGGGTGACGATCTGGATGATGAGAACCGCGAAACAGGCCGCGAGCCAGAGGAGTGCATGCCGGTTGCGGCTGTCATTCTCCTCGAGCATCGTGCTCACTCGGCGTTCTCCTGGTCAAGCGAGTGCTTCATGATCAGGGGCATCTGGGCGAGCGTGAACAGGATGGTGATCGGCATCGTGCCCCAGACCTTGAAGGCGACCCAGAAATCGGTGGTGAACGACCGCCAGACCACTTCGTTGAGGACGGCGAGGAACAGGAAGAACACGCCCCAGCGCAGCGTCAGCTTGCGCCAGCCGGCTTCGTCGAGCTTGAACGCGGAGTGGAAGACGTAGCCGAGCAGCGACTTGCCGAACAGCAGACCACCGAGCAGGATCGCGCCGAACAGCGTGTTGACGATCGTCGGCTTCATCTTGATGAAGGTGTCGTTCTGCAGCCAGAGCGTCAGCGCGCCGAACACGAAGACGACGATGCCTGATATCAGCGGCATCATCGGCAGGGTGCGGGTCAGCATCCAGGAAACGGCGAGCGCGATCGCGGTTGCGGCCATGAACAGGCCGGTGGCGATGAAGATCGGCCCGCCGAGTTCGGCGAGTGCCGGAAAATGCCCGGCCAGCCATTCGCCGCGCGAATTGGCGAAGAAGAAGACCATCAACGGTCCTAGCTCCAGCACCATCTTGAGCAAGGGGCTGACTTCCTTCTGCGGCTTGGTAGCCTCGATCGACGACATCTGGGGGTCCTGTTTTCGCATGTGCCTGCTGCTCATAACACCAGCTTTGCGGCAAAACCATATCAAGGCAACGGGCCGGCGCAAATGCGCGCGTGCCCGATGGCCTCGTCAGGCGGCAACGCCGGCGATCGCCTCGGCAAAATCCTTGGCTTCGAACGGCTCCAGATCGTCGATGCCTTCACCGACGCCGATGAAATAGACCGGCAGCTTGTGCTTGGCCGAGATGGCAACGAGAATGCCGCCGCGCGCCGTGCCGTCGAGCTTGGTCATGATCAGGCCGCTGACGCCGGCGACGTTGCGGAAAATCTCGACCTGCTGCAGGGCGTTCTGGCCGGTGGTGGCGTCGAGCGTCTGTAGCACGGTGTGCGGCGCATCCGGATCGAGCTTGCCGAGCACGCGCACGATCTTTTCAAGTTCTGCCATCAGTTCCGCCTTGTTCTGCAGGCGGCCGGCGGTGTCGATGATCAGCACGTCGGATTTCTTCTCGCGCGCCTGCTGGAACGCCTCATAGGCAAGGCCGGCGGCATCGGCGCCGAGCTTGGAAGAGACAATGTCGGACTTGGTGCGCTCCGCCCAGATCTTCAGCTGCTCGATCGCCGCGGCACGGAAGGTGTCGCCGGCGGCGAGCATGACCTTGAGGCCCGCGCCCGAAAGCTTGGCGGCGAGCTTTCCGATCGTCGTGGTCTTGCCGGTGCCGTTGACGCCGACCACCAGGATCACGTGCGGCTTGTGGCTGAGGTCGAGTTCCAGCGGCTTGGCGACGGGCGAGAGCACCTTGGTGATCTCGCCGGCCATGATGCGCGAGACGTCCTCGCCCGAGACATCCTTGCCGTAGCGCTCGGAGGCGAGCGTGTCGGTGATGCGCATCGCCGTCTCGACGCCAAGGTCGGCCTGGATCAACAGGTCTTCGAGATCCTGCAGCGTCGCTTCGTCGAGCTTGCGCTTGGTGAAGAGGCTGGCGATCTGGCCGGTCAGCTGCGACGAGGTGCGCGCAAGGCCGCGGCGCAGGCGCTGGTACCAGGTGAGCTTTTCCTTCGGCGCGGCGACGGGTTCTTCCTTGGGCTTGCGCTCGGTGGCGGAGAAGCCCTTGGGCAAAGCGGGGGCGGCAGCGGGCTGGGGCTCGACTGTTTCTGTCGGCGCGACGTCATTCGCTGCTTCTACTGCGTTGGCTTCTGTGGTCTCGGCGGGTTGGCGAAGGGCTGCGGCTTCACCCCCTTCTGCCCTGGCGGGCATATCTCCCACAGGGGGGGAGATTGCGCTGGGCTCGTTCTCGAGCCCAGAAGCGAGTGTTTCGGCTGCCGCAGTCTCTTCTACTTCGGTTTCGTCGCCGTCGACCGTTGGCAATGTTTCCGCCGGGTTTTCGACGGCTGCGGCGTGGGGGGGCTCGAGCGTCTCTTTCCCGATCGCCGGGTGTTGGCTGGCGATTGGTTCCGCAGTCTCGGAAGTTGCGGATTTGTCTTCTGCCGGAGCCTCGACCTCCGTCTGCTCTCCCCCCTTGTGGAGGAGCTGTCCCGAGGGGACGGAGGGGGGGATCGCGACCTCAGCCTCGACTGGTACAGCTTCTGCTTCATCACGCGCCAGTTCTTCGGCGTCGTCCGACGCAGGTCCGCCAGCGGTCTCGATCTCGGCTTCGAGCACCGGATCGTTGTCGGACAGCGGCAAGGTCTCGATATCAGCCGGCGGCTCGAAAGCAGCTTCCGGAGGCTCTTCGACGATCTCTAGCTCGGCGACGGGTGCGGGCGGTTCGGCCGCTTCTGCGCTCGGCTCCGGTTGCGCCTCAACTTCGGGCGAGACGACAACCGCCTCCTCAGGCACGCCTTCCGGCGGCTTCGTTTCCTCCGCGCCCTTGCCGAAGGTGAAGATCCTCTTGATGAAACCCATTGCCATTCAGGAATTCCGCATAAATCAGGCCGCAGCCATCTGTTTTACCTGCATCGTCAGATGCTTGCCATTGTGGCCGGTGATTGAGACCGGGACAAGCGCACGCGGTTTGAGGCCGGCGGCGTCGACGAGCGTGAAGTTTTCAGTGTGTGCGAGCCCGTTGTTCTCGACCAGGATCGTCTGCTTGCTGCCGATCATGCCTTCGAGGTGGCGCGCGTAGAGCGTCGCGCCGACCGCGCGTAGACGCGCGGCGCGATCCTTGACGAGTGGCCGGTCGAGTTGCGGCATCCGTGCTGCCGGCGTGCCGGGGCGCGGGCTGTAGGGGAAGACATGCAGATGCGCAATGTCACATTCCTCGGCGAGTTTTGCGGCGTTCTCGAACATTTCCTCGGTCTCGGTCGGGAAACCGGCAATCATGTCGGCGCCGAGGCTGATCTCCGGGCGAAGGCGGCGGACCTGATCGGCAAAGGCGCGGGCATCGGCGCTCGAATGGCGGCGTTTCATGCGCTTCAGGATCATATCGTCGCCATGCTGCAGCGACAGGTGCAGATGCGGCATGAAGCGCGTCTCGTCGGCGATCAGGTCGAAGAGGTGCCTGTCGGCCTCGATGCCGTCGATCGAGGAGAGACGCAGGCGGCGGATTTCCGGAACCTGCTTCAACAGCGTCTTCGCCAGCAGGCCGAGGGTCGGCGTGCCCGGCAGGTCGCCGCCGTAGCTGGTGGCATCGACACCGGTCAGGACGATCTCGCAATAGCCGGTTTCGACGAGCCTGCGCGCCTGATCGACGACGGCGCCCATCGGTACGGAGCGGGAATTGCCGCGGCCATAGGGGATGATGCAGAAGGTGCAGCGATGGTCGCAGCCGTTTTGCACCTGGATGAAAGCGCGCACGTGGCCGTCGATATGCTTGACCATCTGCGGTGCCGTGGCGCGAACGCTCATGATGTCGTTGACGCGAAGCTTCTCTTCCGCCGAGACGCCGAAATCCGGCAGCGAACGATAGTAAGCGCTTTTCAGCTTTTCCTCGTTGCCGAGCACGGCGTCGACCTCGGCCATCTCGGCAAAGGTTTCCTTCTCCGTCTGGGCGGCGCAGCCGGTGACGATGATGCGGGCATGCGGGTTGTCGCGGCGGGCGCGGCGGATCGCCTGACGTGCCTGGCGCACCGCCTCGCCGGTGACGGCGCAGGTGTTGACGAGAATGGCGTTGTTCAGCCCCGCCTTCTCGGCTTCCGCCCGCATCACTTCGGATTCGTAGGTATTGAGACGGCAGCCGAAAGTTATGACCTCGACGCCGCTCAAAGCGCCCGCGCCCCGCTGGCCTCGGCTTCATCGCGCTGCCAGGCGCCGGTGGTGGGGTTTACCGTGCCCGACCATTCCCATTCGGCCGGACCGGTCATGATCACATGATCGTCGCGCCCGCGCCATTCGATCGTCAGCGGTCCGCCGGGCACGTTGACGACGACATTGCGGTCGGTGCGTTCGGTGCGGGCGGCGCTGACGGCGGCGGCACAGGCAGCCGAGCCGCAGGCCAATGTCAGGCCGGCGCCGCGCTCCCAGGTTCTCAGATCCAGTTCACCACGCGAAAGCACGCGGGCGATCGAGATGTTGGCACGTTCGGGGAAGATCGGATGGTTCTCGAGCAACGGGCCGAAACGTTCGAGGTCGTAGGACCAGACGTCGTTCTCGACCCAGAAGATCGCGTGCGGATTGCCCATGGAGGCAACCGAGGGCGAATGCAGCACGGGATTGTCGATCGGGCCGATCTGCAGTTCGATGCGGCGGGTGTCGTGGAACTCTTCGGCGAGCGGGATCTCGTTCCAGGCGAAGCGCGGCTTGCCCATGTCGACGGATATCGTGCCGTCGTCATGCTCCTTGGCTTCCAGCAGGCCGGCGACGGTGTGGAAGAGGAAGGCCTTCTTGCCGGTTTCGGCGGCGAGCGCCTGAACGACGCAACGGGTGCCATTGCCGCAGGCCTGGGCCATCGAGCCATCGGAATTGACGATGTCGATCCAGGCATCGGTCCCGGCGGCCTTGGGGTCGTGGATCGCCATGATCTGGTCGAAGGCAGTTGCCGGGTCGGCATTGAGCGCAATGGCCGCCGCCGGCGTCACCCGATCCTTCCGACCGCGCATGTCGACGACGAGGATCTTGTTTCCAAGCCCGTTCATCCTGGCAAATTGCACGTAGTCGGTCATGTCGCGATTGTCCAAACGGGCTCGCGCCAAGCGGGCCATCCTTCATTCGGGCTGTATATGGCCGAAAAGCCCGGAAATTACCAGTGCTGCATTCATTCTGCGGCGGGTGCCGATGCTGGCACGTTGAAGACTTCGCCGGGGTGAAGCGGACGGAAGCGGGCACGGGCGACGCCGGCCGCGTCGAGTGCCCGTTCCAGCGCCTGCCGTGGCTCGTCGACGCCTTCGTCGGTCAGGCGAAACGTGCCCCAGTGATGACCGGCGACGTGGGCGGCGGCGCAATCGACCATGCCGCGCACCGCCTCTTCCGGGTTCTGGTGCTGGTCCTGCATGAACCAGCGAGGCTCGTAGGCGCCGAAGGGCAGGTTGGCGAGGCGGAAGGCACCATGTTTTTCCCGGGCGGCGCGGTAGTTGATGCCCTCGTGAAAGCCGGTGTCGCCGACATGGTAGATCTTGCCCGCCGGTGTCTCCAGCACGAAGGCGGCCCACAGCGCCATGCGCCGATCGCGCGAGCCGCGCGCCGACCAGTGATGGCAAGGCTCCGCATGGATGACGATATCGTCGCCGCAATCGAGCCTGTCGCCCCAGTCGACCGCGTCGATCTCGGCATCGGGAACGGCACGGCGGATGATCGTGTCGTTGCCGAGCGGCGTGATGATCCGTGGCCCGTGTTCCTGCTGCAGGGCGCTCAGCGTCTCGGTGTCGAGGTGGTCGTAGTGATTGTGGGTGACGAGCACGATGTCGATCGGCGGCAGGTCGTCAAGCTCGATGCCGGGGGCGTTGTAGCGGTGCGGACCGGCAAAGGCGACGGGGCTGGCGCGCTGTGCCCAGACGGGATCGGTGAGGATGTTGACGCCGTGCACCTGGACGAGCAGCGTCGCGTGGCCGACCATGGTGACGCGCAGATGTTCGCCTTCGACGCTGACTTCCGGCTTCACCTGTGCGTAGGGGCTCGGATTGCGCGTCGGCCAGCGGACCTTGCCGCCCCCGAACTGCCAGCGCAGCAGGTCGGGGAGCCCGCGCGGCTCCTTTCCGCCGGGATTGAAGAAGTGCGTTCCGTCGAAGTGGTCGGAGGGCGGCCCTTGGTAGTACGAATTGCGCTTGTTCATCCGAGTCGTTCACCCATCGCTGAATGGCCAAGGTTTAAGAAGTTCTTGAAGACAGCAACTGAATTGCTATCGTGTTCGCATGCTCGTTCGATTCGATCCGCATGAACGCCTCTACAAGACCCTGAAGCTGGTCCGTTCCATCCATCTCAACATGCAGCGCTCGGCAGAACATATGCTCGATGGTGCGGGCATATCAGTGGCGGAGCGCGCAGTTCTCGAACTTTTTTGCGAAATTCCGCTGACGGTACCGGAGGCGGCGCGGCGTCTGTCGATGAAGCGGCAGTTCGTTCTGCGCATCGTCACAGGACTGATGGACAAGCAATTGCTGGAACGGCAGCCGAATCCGGAACATCGCCGCGCCTACCTTTGCGCGCCGACTGCCGCCGGACGCGATCTGTTCGAGGAGATCCATCGCCGTGAAATCGAGATGCTGCACGTCCTGCTTGGTGACATCAACCAGACGGAAGCGGTGGCAGCGCTACGGGTGATGACGCGGGTGGCGACCGCCTTCGAACGGCTGGCCGGTGAACTGGATGAGGCTGTCGAGGAAGAGACGTTCGAAGCCTAAAACGCCGCATTGGCCTGTCGTCCTTGACTTTTGCCGCGCTTTCCTGTTTATCCGCCCCAATTCCTTCGCAAGCTCAAGTCTTCGAAGCCACCGACCGGGTCCCGTAAAGGTATAAAGAGAACCCGGAGGTCAACATCCGACAGCGCGTTGCGCCCTCGGGTGGTTTTTGGCTTTGCGCCTTGTTTTCTGCGCGAAGGAACCCACGTTTCCGGCGAGTTGATCGCCACCGGAAACTAGAAGGAAGTGAGAATGTTCGAGAGCCTCCAGGACCGCCTTGGTTCCATATTGAATGGACTGACCGGCCGCGGCGCATTGTCGGAAGCCGATGTTTCCGCTGCGCTTCGCGAGGTTCGCCGTGCGCTGCTCGAAGCCGACGTCGCGCTCGACGTCGTGCGCTCCTTCACTGAAAAAGTTCGCGAAAAGGCCGTTGGCGCCGAGATCCTGAAGTCGATCAAGCCCGGCCAGATGGTCGTCAAGATCGTCCATGACGAGCTGATCGAGATGCTCGGCTCCGAGGGCGTCACCATCGACCTCAACGCGCCGGCACCGGTCGTCATCATGATGGTGGGTCTGCAGGGCTCGGGTAAGACGACCACCACCGGCAAGATCGCCAACCGGATGAAGTCGCGGGACAAGAAAAAGGTCCTGATGGCTTCGCTCGACACGCGTCGCCCGGCAGCCCAGGAGCAGCTGCGCCAGCTCGGCGTGCAGACCGGTGTCGATACGCTGCCGATCATTGCCGGCCAGTCGCCGACCGACATTGCTGCGCGCGCCGTCCAGGCTGCCAAGCTCGGCGGCCATGACGTCGTCATCCTCGACACCGCCGGCCGTACCCATATCGATGAGCCGCTGATGATCGAGATGGCGGAGATCAAGCGGAAATCCAATCCGCATGAAATCCTGCTCGTCGCCGATGCGCTGACCGGTCAGGACGCCGTCAACCTTGCCCGTAACTTCGACGAACGCGTCGGCATCACCGGCCTGGTGCTCACCCGCATGGACGGCGACGGCCGTGGTGGTGCGGCGCTTTCGATGCGTGCCGTCACCGGCAAGCCGATCAAGCTCATCGGTGTCGGCGAAAAGATGGGCGAGCTCGAAGAGTTCCATCCCCGCCGCGTCGCCGACCGTATTCTCGGAATGGGCGACATCGTTTCGCTGGTCGAGAAGGCTGCCGAAAACATCGACGCCGAGAAGGCGGCCGCCATGGCCGCCAAGATGGCCAAGGGCAAGTTCGACCTGAACGATCTCGCCGACCAGCTTGGCCAAATGCAGAAGATGGGCGGCATGGGCGGTATCATGGGCCTGATGCCCGGCATGGCCGGCATGAAGGACAAGATGGCCGCCGCCGGCCTCGACGACAGCCTGTTCAAGCGCCAGCTCGCCATCATCTCGTCGATGACCAAGGCCGAGCGCGCCAACCCCGACCTGCTGAAGCATTCGCGCAAGAAGCGCATCGCCGCCGGTTCCGGCACCGATGCCGCCGACATCAACAAACTTCTGAAGATGCACCGCCAGATGGCGGACATGATGAAGATGATGGGTGGCAAGGGCAAAGGCGGCATGATGAAGCAGATGATGGGCGGCCTTGCCAACAAGATGGGGCTTGGTGGCCTCGGTGGCGGCGGCATGCCTGACCTGTCGAAGCTCGACCCGAAGCAGCTCGAAGCGTTGCAGAAGCAGGCCGAAGCCGCCGGCCTAAAGCCGGGCGGAATGCCGGGTCTCGGCGGCGGTGGCCTGCCGGGTCTGGGTGGCGCTAAGCTTCCCGGCCTCGGTGGCGGTTTCCCCGGCCTTCCCGGCCTGCCGAAGAAGAAGTGAGGATCGGTGAGAGATGATTGATCCCGAAATCAAACAGGAATTGGCGGGTTACCGGCAGTCGATCGACAACATCGATGCCGCACTCGTCCACATGCTGGCCGAACGCTTCCGCTGCACTCAGGCAGTCGGCGTTCTCAAGGCCAAGCACGACTTGCCGCCGGCCGACCCGGCGCGCGAAGAATACCAGATCGAACGCCTGCGCCGCCTGGCCAAGGATGCCAATCTGGACCCGGATTTCGCCGAGAAGTTCCTGAACTTCATCATCAAGGAAGTCATCCGGCATCATGAAGCCATCGCCGCCGACCGCTCGCATTCCGCGGGCAGCGCCGGCACAAACCATTCCGCTTGAACGAAGCGGTCAAGAAAGCCTGCAAGGAGTTACTCAAATGGCACTGAAAATTCGTCTCGCCCGTGGCGGTTCCAAGAAGCGTCCGTACTACCAGATCGTCGTTGCCGACGCCCGCAGCCCGCGTGACGGCCGCTTCCTCGAGAAGATCGGCTCCTGGAACCCGATGCTCGGCAAGGACGACGAAAAGCGCGTCGAGCTCGACGCCGAGCGCGTCGCTCACTGGATCGCCCAGGGCGCACAGCCGACCGACCGCGTTCTGCGCTTCCTCGACCAGGCTGGCCTCGCAAAGCGTCCGGCTCGCAGCAACCCGACCAAGGCTGTTCCGGGCAAGAAGGCTCAGGAGCGCGCTGCTGAAGCCAAGCAGAAGGCTGAAGAAGCCGCTGCTGCCGCTGCAGAAGCTGCCGCAGAATAATTGCCGGCAAACGGTCTGGAACGGGATCGGCGGTCCTCCGACAGCACTCCTGTTCCAGCTTGCCGTGACTTAAGGAAACGGGTGGCATTTCCATGCCGCCCGTTTTCCGTTATGTGCAGCGAGATATACCGAAACGGACGCGGACGATGAGCAAACTCGAAAACCCGGTTCTGATGGCGACTATCGGCGCGGCGCAAGGCTTGCGCGGCGAGGTCAGGGTCAAATCCTTTACCGACGATCCGACGGCGCTCGGCGACTATGGCAATCTGCACAGCGATGACGGCCGTGTCTTCGAGGTGCTCGAAATCCGCGAGGCGAAGAATGTCGTGGTCGTGCGCTTCCGTGGTGTCAACGATCGCAATGCCGCCGAAGCGCTCAATGGTCTCGAGCTGTTCATCGAGCGGGACAACCTGCCAGACGAGGATCTCGACGAGGACGAATTCTTCTATGCCGATCTCGAGGGCCTGGAAGCGATCGACGGCAATGGCACCAGCTATGGCAAGGTCAGCGGCGTTTTCGACTTCGGTGCCGGCGATCTCCTGGAGCTGAAGGGTCCGGGCCGTCGCCCGGTGCTGATCCCCTTTACCGAATGGTCGGTGCTGGAGATCGATCTGGAGGCCGGCCGGTTGCTGGTCGATCCCGTGGCGGCAGGTCTTTCCGAGGACAAGGATCAGGATTCGGGCAATCCGTTTTCCGCAAAGCGTAAGTGAGCGGTGCGGCAATGACTTTTCGCGCGACTGTTCTGACGCTTTATCCCGAAATGTTTCCGGGTCATCTCGGCGCCTCGCTTTCCGGTAAGGCGCTGGAGCGTGGCCAATGGTCGATCGAGCCGGTGCAGATCCGCGATTTCGCCGAAGACAAGCACCGCACCGTCGACGACACGCCGGCCGGCGGCGGCGCCGGTATGGTGCTGAAGCCCGACGTGCTTGCCCGGGCGATCGATCAAGTCTCCGCGGCTGACGATCGTCCTCGGCTGCTGATGAGCCCGCGCGGCCGACCGCTGACACAAGAGCGGGTGCGCGAACTTGCTGCCGGACCCGGCGTCGTCATCGTCTGCGGACGTTTTGAGGGCGTCGATCAGCGGGTGATCGATGCCCGTGGCCTCGAAGAGGTTTCCATCGGCGACTACATTCTCTCCGGCGGCGAGCCGGCCGCGCTGACGCTGCTCGATGCCGTGGTGCGTATCCTGCCGGGCGTCATGGGTAACGAGCTTTCGGGCGTGCATGAGAGCTTCGAGGGCGGCCTGCTCGAGCATCCGCACTATACCCGGCCGCAAGTGTTTGAAGGCCGCGAAATCCCGCCGGTGCTGACCTCGGGCAATCACGGCGCCATTGCCAAGTGGCGCGAAGCGGAGGCGCGGCGCCTCACCGCCGAGCGCAGGCCCGATCTTCTCGATCAGCCCGTGAAGAAATAATAGGCGGCAAGCAGCAAGCCGACGGCGACGACGAGCGCGCGGATGACCGCCTGCGGCACGCGCCGGGCCGCCCAGACCCCGGAGTAGCCGCCAAGGGCTGCGCCCGGCACCATGATGGCCGCATGCAGCCAGGAGACGACGCCGCCGGCGGCGAAGACGACGATGGCGATCGCGGCAATCACGATCGAAATGAAGTTCTTGAGCGCGTTCAGCCGGTGATAGCCACCGCCGGTCGCAAGCCCCAGCACCGCCAGCATCATGATGCCCATGCCGGCGCCGAAGAAACCGCCATAGATGGAGGTGACGAACTGGGCGCCGATGCCGGCCGGATTGATCGCATGCTCGTCAACGCGCGCCTTGGGCTTGAGCAACGGCCCGGCAGCGAAGATCGCCGTTGCCGCAAGCAGCAGCCAAGGGACCAGCGCACGGAAGGAGGCGTTGGAGAGCGAGACGAGCAGCAGCGCACCGGCAAGGCCGCCGAGGGCCGAGATCGCGCCGAGCAGGATCGCATAGCGCTTGTCGGCCCGGATTTCCTTGGCATAGGCGAGCGCGGAGGTGATGTAGCCCGGGAACTGGATGATCGACGAGGTCGCGTTGGCAACGATCGGCGAGAGGCCGCCAAGCGTCATCGCCCCGAACGTCAGGAACGTTCCGCCGCCGGCGATGGCATTGACGACGCCGGACAGGAAGCCGGCCGCAAAAAGCATGAGCACTTCGAAGATATGCATGGTATTCCCCGGAACCCCATGCTCGGGATAGCCGGTGGCGGTGGCGACCGCAAGTCCGCGCCATCGGACAATCGAGTGGACCGTCTAAGCTGATTTTCTGATGGAATCGCCGCCGCTGATGCGGATCGCCGAGAAAATATGGCTTCCGGGGATGACAAGCAGGGCAGATTGGTGTAAGTGCCGCCCCGGTTCGGGTTCTATGCCCGTCGACCAAAACAAAGAATGGCGTACCCGCTCCTGTTGGTTTCCAGCAAGACCTGAAGGCAAAGCCCGACAGGTTCATCGTGAGCGCTCTGGCTGTTTCAGAAGAACTTGAAAGGTTAGACCGATGAACATCATCCAGCAGCTGGAAGCCGAACAGGCCGCCAAGATCGCCGCCAAGCGCACGCTCCCGGAATTTTCCGCCGGCGACACCCTGCGCGTCAACGTCCGCGTTGTCGAAGGCAACCGTACCCGCGTCCAGGCCTATGAAGGCGTCTGCATCGCTCGTTCGGGCGGCGGCATCAACGAAAGCTTCACCGTTCGCAAGATCTCCTACGGCGAAGGCGTCGAGCGCGTATTCCCGGTTTACTCTCCGCTCGTCGAGAGCGTCGAAGTGGTTCGCCGCGGTAAGGTCCGTCGCGCCAAGCTCTACTACCTGCGCGATCGTCGCGGCAAGTCGGCTCGTATCGTCGAGAACACCGGCACGCGCGCCCGCAAGCTGAACGAAGCCGAGCGTCAGGCGATTGCCGAGGAAAAGGCACGCATCGAGGCTGAAAAGGTTGCAGCAGCTCAGGCGCTCGCCGCCGAAAAGGCAGCAGCCGAAGCCGCCGAAGCAAAGGCAGCAGCGGAAGCCGCAGCAGAATAAGTTTTCAATCCTCTGGGATTGTTGGAAAGGCGGCCTCGGCCGCCTTTCTTTTTTGGTACTATCCGCTTGTCTTTCCGATGGAATTTGTGACATTTTCCGCTGCCACAATTTTCGGGAGCCCTCCAATGACAATCCGTCGCCACGTGCTTGCGGGCATCGCAGCTGCACTTGCCGTTCCTTTCGCATTTTCTGCACCGGCGCTTGCCAGCGACCTGCCCGACCTGGGAGGCAAGACGGTTGTCGTCGTCACGGAGAACGCCTACCCGCCGCTGCAGTTTGTCGATCCGAAGTCCGGCGAAGCCAAGGGCTGGGAATACGACGCCATGAACGAGATCGCCAAGCGGTTGAATTTCAAGGTCGAATATCAGAACACCAGCTGGGACGCGATGATCCAGGCGGTGCATGACGGTCAGTACCAGATCGGCATGACCGGCATCACCATCAAGGACGATCGCAAGGAGAAGGTCGACTTCTCCGACCCCTACATGCGTTCGCAGCAGTTCATGCTGGTGCGTAGCGAGGAAAACCGCTTCAACGACGGAAAGAGCTTCGGCGCCTTTGCCGACGGTCTCGTTGGCGCCCAGCCGGGCACCTCGCCGTTCTACACCGCCGTCTACGAAATGCTTGACGGCAACGAGCAGAACCCGCGCATCAAGCTGTTCGAGACTTTCGGCGCAACCGTCCAGGCACTGAAGGCCGGCGACGTCGACGTGGTGCTGACCGACAGTGTCGCCGCCAAGGGTTATGTCGATTCGTCCGAGGGCAAGCTCAAGGTCGTCGGCGGCCCGCTCGGTACCGAGGATTTCGGCTTCATCTTCCCGAAGGGCTCGGACCTCGTCGCTCCGGTCAACGCCGCGATCAAGGCGCTGAAGGCAGACGGCACATTCGACGCCCTCGATAAGAAGTGGTTCCTCGAATACAAGATGGGCGGCTGATCCGAGGCTATGGCCGCTCCGCAATCTCCTGATATGTCCGGTAAGGGCGACTATCCCTGGTGGTTGGTCGCCCTTCTTGCGATCGCGGTGGCCCTCGCCGCCGTGATCGTCAGCAACGACATCTTCTCCGAAGTCTTCACCGTCGTCTTCAAGGGGCTCGGCGTCACCGTCTTCGTGACCCTCATGGGCTTCGTACTGGCAACAACGCTCGGCCTCGGCATCGCGCTGATGGCGCTTTCCGAGCATTCGGCGCTCCGGCAGATCGCGCGCTTCTACACGGAGATCATCCGTGGCGTGCCGATCCTCGTGCTTCTGTTCTATATCGCCTTCGTCGGTGCGCCGGCGCTCGTCGTCGCTGCCAATTTCATCTGCGCGCCGCTGATCGCAGCCGGCTGGATGGAGCCTGTCGTCGTGCGCGACATTTCGCTGATGTGGCGTGCCATCATCGCTCTGATGATCGGCTACTCCGCCTTCATCGCCGAGGTGTTCCGGGCCGGCATTCTCTCGGTCGACAAGGGACAGGTGGAGGCTGCCAAGGCGCTCGGGCTCACGCGCTACCAGCGCTTTCGTCTCGTCATCTTTCCGCAGGCGATCCGTGTGATCCTGCCGCCGCTCGGCAACGACTTCGTCGCCATGGTCAAGGACTCTTCGCTTGTCTCTGTGCTCGGCGTCGCCGACATCACGCAGATGGGCAAGGTCTATGCTTCCGGTTCCTTTCGCTTCTTCGAGACCTACTCGATCGTCGCCTATGTCTATCTGGTGCTGACCATCGGCCTGTCTCTGGCATTGCGAGGCCTGGAGCGGCGGCTGAGGCGTGCGGAGCAGCGTTGAGCGCGATCACGCCAATTGCCGACCTGTCAAAAAATTGATATGAACGCGCCCATGGAATCCAAATTCGGATGTCGCGAACAGAAAATCGTCGTGCTGCAGGATCACAAACGCCTGCCGGCACGCTTCTTTGCGCGCGTTCACGGGGCGCTTACAAGCCGCCTATCCTGATCCCTTGATCAGCATTTCCGGTTGCCTTGCCGCCGGCTTTCCCTACCTTTTTGAAAACTCGATGGATATACCGCCATGAGCGCACCGCGTACTCTCTATGACAAGATCTGGGACGACCATCTGGTCAACAGCCAGGACGATGGCACCTGTCTTCTCTACATCGATCGTCACCTCGTTCACGAAGTGACGAGCCCACAGGCCTTCGAGGGCCTGCGCATGGCTGGCCGCCAGGTCCGCGCGCCTGAAAAGACGCTCGCCGTCGTCGACCACAACGTCCCGACTTCGGCCGATCGTCACCTCGGCATCAAGAACGAGGAAAGCCGCATTCAGGTCGAGGCGCTCGCCAAGAACGCCGCCGACTTCGGCGTCGAATACTACTCCGAGAACGACAAGCGTCAGGGCATCGTGCACATCGTCGGCCCGGAGCAGGGCTTCACCCTGCCGGGCATGACCATCGTCTGCGGTGACAGCCACACCTCGACGCACGGCGCCTTCGGTTCGCTGGCGCATGGCATCGGCACGTCCGAGGTCGAGCACGTGCTCGCCACCCAGACGCTGATCCAGAAGAAGGCGAAGAACATGCTGGTGCGCGTCGACGGCCAGCTACCATCAGGCGTCACCGCCAAGGACATCATCCTCGCCATCATCGGAGAGATCGGCACTGCCGGCGGTACCGGCCACGTCATCGAGTTTGCCGGCGAAGCGATCCGTTCGTTGTCGATGGAAGGCCGCATGACCATCTGCAACATGACGATCGAGGGCGGCGCCCGCGCCGGCCTGATCGCGCCGGACGAGACGACGTTCGCCTATATCAAGGACAAGCCGCGCGCTCCGAAGGGCAAGGCCTGGGACATGGCGCTCGACTACTGGAAGACGCTGCACACGGACGAAGGCGCCCATTACGATCGCGTCGTCGTGCTCGACGCTGCCAACCTGCCGCCGATCGTTTCCTGGGGTTCCTCTCCGGAAGACGTCATTTCGGTGCAGGGCATCGTTCCCAACCCGGATGAGATCCAGGAAGAGAACAAGCGGGCCTCCAAGTGGCGCGCGCTCGACTACATGGGCCTGAAGCCGGGCACGAAGATCACCGACATCGCCGTCGACCGCGTCTTCATCGGATCCTGCACCAACGGCCGCATCGAGGACCTGCGGGCTGTGGCTGAGGTCGTCGAAGGCCGCAAGGTCGCCTCGACGGTTTCGGCCATGATCGTTCCGGGCTCGGGCCTCGTGAAGGAACAGGCCGAGGCCGAAGGCCTCGACAAGATCTTCAGGGAAGCCGGCTTCGACTGGCGCGAGCCGGGCTGCTCCATGTGCCTGGCGATGAACGACGACCGGCTGAAGCCGGGCGAGCGTTGCGCGTCCACGTCGAACCGCAACTTCGAGGGCCGCCAGGGCTTCAAGGGCCGTACGCATCTGGTCTCGCCGGCAATGGCGGCAGCCGCGGCGGTGGCGGGTCACTTCGTCGACATCCGCGAATGGAAATAAGCCGGATTTGAGCTTTTCCGGCGTCAATGGCCGCCCTTCGGGGCGGCCTTTTTTATTTGGCCTGGTTGCTGCCCGCGCATGCTTGAAAATGCGTTAAGCTGTGCCAGCCGATGCATGTTTGGGAGGACGATGGGATGAGCGACGACGTACCTGTGCAAAGCTATCGCCTGCTGCTGTTACGCCATGCCAAGTCCGCCTGGCCGGACGGCGTCACCGACATCAATCGCCCGCTCGGAGAACGCGGCCGCAAGGCTGCGCCGCTGACGGGAATGTACATGGCCGGCCATAAGCTCGTGCCCGATCTCGCACTCGTCTCGACCGCCAAGCGTGCGCAAGAGACCTGGCAATTGGTGGCAGCCACCCTGCCGTCCGAGGTCGCGGTCGAGAATACCCGGGCGATCTACGAGGTGGGTGCCCCCCAGATCCTCAGCGTCCTGCGCGCGACCGATCCGGCCGTCAGGACCCTGCTCATCGTCGGCCACAATCCGGGTATGGAAGATCTGGCGCTGCAGCTGGTCGGTTCCGGCGATGCGGATTTGCGCATGCGGATGGCGGACAAGTTTCCGACCGCCGCCCTTGCCGTTCTCGAATTCGAAGCCCCGGGATGGCGGGAGCTGATGCCCGGTGGGGCGAAACTCACGCGCTTCGTGACACCCCGCTCGCTTCGCTGAGCTGCACCGCAGTCCGCCGACTGCACGATGGTGCCGCGGCGCATATGCGGCATCAGCCGACGCATGGCCAGCAGGCTAACCGCGTCGGCAGCGGCGCCGGCGGCAGGGAAAGGCGGTCGTGCCGGACATAGCCACCGATCAGCATCATTGCCGCCCGCGGCGTGGCGCCGTCGCCCTCACGCTTCAGGCTGGCGATGCCGCTTCGCCCGATCGCCGCCTGCTCGACGCGGCCGTCGAAGCAGACCAGCGCCCGCCTTCGATCGCGCCGCGCCGCGCAGACGGTGATGATGGATCTGGCCGGTCTTTTTCCCGACGTTTTCTTGCGCATCATTCTCACGGATTTTTGCTTTGCCCGTGAATTGGGGGGCACCATAAGCACGGTTGCAGCTATAACGACTTACCAATGCTGGTTCGCTTGCCAACACAGGCATTTGAGCTAGTTTGAAAACGGAAGCAAACAGGAATTGTCCCATGGCGACCCGCACCATTCTTCTTGTCGATGACGACAATGACCTGCGCGAGACACTGGTCGAGCAACTCTCGCTCTACGAAGAATTCGATCTCATCCAGGAAGCCACCGCCGGCAAGGGTATCCAGACCGCACGGGCGCAGCAGGTGGACCTGCTGATCATGGATGTCGGCCTACCCGACATGGATGGCCGCGAGGCGGTGAAGCTCCTGCGCAAGGGCGGCTTCAAGGCGCCGATCATCATGCTGACGGGCCACGATACCGATTCGGACACGATCCTCGGCCTCGAGGCCGGCGCCAACGACTATGTGACGAAGCCGTTCCGCTTCGCCGTGCTGCTTGCCCGTATCCGCGCACAGTTGCGCCAGCACGAGCAGAGCGAGGACGCGACCTTCAGCGTCGGGCCCTATACGTTCAAGCCCAGCCAGAAGCTGCTGACACTGGAAAACGGCCAGAAGATCCGGCTCACCGAGAAGGAAGCGGCGATCATCCGCTACCTCTACCGCGCCGACCAGAAAGTGGTGACGCGCGACGTGCTCCTGGAAGAGGTCTGGGGCTACAATTCCGGCGTGACTACCCACACGCTGGAAACCCACGTCTATCGCCTCCGCCAGAAAATCGAGAGGGACCCTTCCAATGCCGAGATTTTGGTGACAGAGAACGGCGGCTACAAGATCGTTCCGTAGCTGGAGTGTGCATGGTGCAAAACCATGCCTATGCTTCGTTTCCTGTCACCGGCCCTCCGGCCGGCAGCGTGGTGATTTCGGGAGGTTAGCCGCTTGGCGCTCAACGACGATATCGTGCTTCTCTCCAACGTGCCGCTGTTTGCCGATATCAGCGAGGACAAGCTGCGGCTGATCGCCTTCGGCGCGGAGCGGCGGCGCATATTCAAGGGTCAGGAGCTGTTTCGCGAAGGGGCGCCCGCCGATTGCGCCTTCGCAATCGCAAGCGGCAGCCTGTCCCTGTCGAAGGTCGGCGTCGACGGTTCGGAGACGACGGTCTCGACGGTCGGCCGCGGGGCGCTGCTGTCGGAGCTGGCGCTGATCTCGATGGTCGAGCGCAAGTTCACCGCGACCGCCGAGGAAGACAGTGAAGTCATTCGCATCAACCGGCCGCTCTTCCGCCGCATGCTGGAAGAGTATCCGGAAGTGGCCGAACTCGTCGAAGCGCGCATCCGCGAGAACCTGCAGGCGATGATCCGCCGGGCCGGCGCGCTCGCCGGCCGTTTCGCCTGAGCCGAGTAGCGGCTTCTGGTCGTTACCACCGGTATTTCAGCGAGCCGAGCACCGTACGGCCCTGGCCGAAATAGCAATAGCCATCGGTGCAGACCTCTTCGCGGCGGTCGCCGAGATTGGTGACGCTGACGGCGAGCGACAGGCCGTCGAGGTCGGGGTTCTTGACGCCGAAGTCGTAGGCGATCGAGGCGTCGAAATAGACGGCGCCGCCGTTCTTTGTCGTGTTGGCATCGGATGTGTAGGAGCTTGATGCCAGACGCACGCCGCCGCCGAGGCTCAAGCCCGCAAGCTGCGTGTCGTCCGGCAGCAGATAGTTCACCCAGAGCGACGCGACATGGCGCGGCTTTGTTGACGGCACGTTGCCGATCAGCGACGGGTCGACGTTTCCGGTGATTTCGGCGTCGTTGTAGTTGTAAGCGGCGATGAAGCTGAGCCCGTTGTCGAATTCCCGGCGCCCTTCCACCTCGAAACCGTTGGTCGTCACTTCGCCGGCCGACTTGTAGTAGTAGCCGACGGGAAGAGACGGGTCCGATATATATTGCGGCGCGTCGGTCTCGACGATCCGGTAATAGGCGGCACTCAGCGAATAGGCCTCGCCTTCGGGCTGATACTTCACGCCCAGTTCGATCTGCTCGCCGGTCGTCGGATCGAGCACCGTGCCATCGGCAGAAAGCTCGGTACGCGGCACGAAGGAGGTGCTGTAGCTGGCATAGGGCGCGATGCCGTTGTCGAAGAGATAGAGCAAACCCGCCTGTCCGGTGAGTTCGCCATCGTCCTTGCGATCGACGGCACCGGTGTTCTTGTCGGTGTTGGTCTGGTCGACCCAGTCGTAGCGGAGGCCGCCGACGGCGCGCCAGTTGCCGACCTCCAGCTGATCCTGGACATAGATACCGGTTTGTCGCAGGTCCCGCCCGCTGAAGCTGGCAAGGGCTGGCGTCGAGCCGCCGACGCCGAAGGTTGGGTTGTTGAGATCGAAGCGATAGGCCGGGTCGACGGCGCCGAAACCGAGGCCGAAGTCGGAGGTGATCCAGGTGTAATCGAAGCCGGTCAGCAGCGTGTGCGAGGCAGCGCCGGTGTCAAAGTGCGCCTGGAGCTGGTTGTCGATCTGGTAGGCGCGCTGGTCGTCCTTGATGGCAACGGGCGAGCGGTCGAACACGTCGGGTGCGACCTCGGTCCCGAATTGCAGGTAACGGGCCTTCAGATCCAGATCGCTGACGCGGCCGTGCTGGCGGAAAGTCAGGCCATTGTCGAATTCGTGCTCGAACTTGTAACCGGCCTGAACCTGCCCAACCTTCTGGTAGTCGTAGTCCGGGTCGCTATAGCGCAGCAGCCGGCCGTCATGCTCGAGCACGCGTGGGCTGGCGTCGCTTTCGCCCTTCTGCCCGAGGCCGTACACGGTCAGCGACGTACCCTCGTCCGGCTTCCAGGTGAAGGAGGGTTGCAGCAGGTAGCGGTCGTCGGCAACGTCGTAACTGGTCTCACCGTTTCGCAGAAGTCCGACGATGCGATAGAGGACGTCGCCCTCGGCCGTTGCCGGCCCGCCGATGTCGAAGGCGGCCTGAGCGCGGCCGATCGTGCCATATTGCAGCTCGACCTCGCGGTGTGTGTCCTCCTCAGGCATCTTGGAGATGCGGTTGACGATGCCGCCAACGCCGGCAGCACCATACATGACGGAGACTGGGCCCTTGAGGATCTCTATCCGCTCGAGGCCGTAGACCTCGGTCGGGAAGGTGCCGTAGTTCATGTAGGGCTGGCGCAGGCCGTCACGGAAGTCGCCGGTCGTCGTCGTTTCGAAGCCACGGATGTAGATCTGGTCGAAGCGCGGATCGAAGCCGAAGGCGCCGGTCGTGACGCCGGCGGCATAGCGTGTCGCCTGGATCATGTCCTGCACGCCGCGCTCTTCGAGTTCCTTGCGCGTGACGACCGATACGGAGCGGGGCGTTTCGATCAGCGGTGTGTCGGTTTTGAGTGCCGAGACGTTGCGCGTCGGCACGATCGTGTCGTTGTCCTCCGCGATCGTCGCGGCTGCCTTGCCCGCCGTCACCTCGATCTTTTCCAGCCGCGTCGTCTTCTGGCTTTCGGCCGATTGCGCGTAGGCCGCATTCGGCGAAAGGAACGCGGCGGCAGCGCTTGCGGCCAGGACAGTGGTCGCGGAGAGTGTGCGGCGCGATGTCCGCATGAAGTCGATCGGCAGGGTTTTTGGCATGTCTGGCCCTCTTGCGGGCGCACGAAAGCCCTCCGGCAACAGCCAGAGCAGAGCACCCGAATATCAGTGAAAATGGCAGCCCGGCGGCTGCCGGAGGCGGTGTCCCCGCCGCCTGACAAGAGGGATAGTCCGTTTGGAAATGCGCATCAAGAAAAATATGATTCTTTTAGTCATGTTTTTCTTGATGGAGCGGCGAGCACTAAAGGCGCGTGCCACCGCTCAGAAAAAAG
Organism: Ensifer sp. 2TAB8; assembly: GCF_052115125.1. Lineage (NCBI taxonomy): Bacteria > Pseudomonadati > Pseudomonadota > Alphaproteobacteria > Hyphomicrobiales > Rhizobiaceae > Ensifer > Ensifer sp. 2TAB8. Next base: position 130,831 of record NZ_JBFRGB010000003.1, read on the forward strand.
CGTTAGATATCAAAATGCGCGATGACGGGCACGTGGTCGGAGGGGCGTTCCCAGCCGCGGGCTTCACGCAGGATGTCGACATTCGTGAGCGCCGGCGCCAGATCGGCGGAGGACCAGATATGGTCGAGGCGGCGGCCACGGTCCACGGCTTCCCAGTCCTTCGCCCGGTAGCTCCACCAGGTGTAGAGCTTGGTCGGGGTCGGCGTGTGCTGGCGCATCAGATCGACCCAGCCACCGCCGTTCATGACCGTGTTCAGCCCCTCTGTTTCGATCGGCGTATGGCTGACGATCTTCAGAAGTTGCTTGTGCGACCAGACGTCGTCCTCCAGCGGCGCGATGTTGAGGTCGCCGACGAGGATAGAGGAAATGCCGGCCTCGGCTTCGGCGTGCAGCAGCTTCATCTCTTCGACGAAATCGAGCTTGTGGCCGAACTTCGGGTTGATGGTGCGGTCCGGCTCGTCGCCGCCCGCCGGGACGTAGAAATTGTGCAGCCGGATCTTCTTGCCACCGGCTTCGAAGACGACGGAGAGGTGGCGGGCGTCGCCGACGCCGCAATAGTCGCGGCGGTCGCTGAGCTCATGCAGCGGCAGGCGCGAGATCGTCGCCACGCCGTGATAGCCCTTCTGACCATGCATCTCGATATGATTGTAACCAAGCGCCTTCAGCGGCTTGGACGGGAACTGGTCGTTCGGGCACTTGGTTTCCTGCAGGCAGAGGATATCGGGCTGCCAGGTCTTCAGGAGATGCTCGACCAGCGGCATGCGCAGGCGAACGGAGTTGATGTTCCAAGTGGCGACGGAAAGGGCCATACGTCATTCCCTGATCGGATGGGCCGGACGCTCGCGAGGGGAAGGCCGGCTGAGGATGAATGTTGACCTGAGCTTTAAGCAGGTCCGGGGCACCGGGACAAGGAATGCATGAAAAAGGCCGCCATTGGCGGCCTTGTGTCCACAATGCCAGAGCCTGAGAACTCGCTCAACCGCCCTTCTTGTTGCGGACCTCGTCATAGGGGATCTGGAAGACCTTGTCGTCCAGCGCCATGCCGGTCTGGACATTGAAGATCATGACCGAGGTATCCTTCTTCTGCGCGTCGGTGATCGTCCACTGGCGCAGATCGTAGGTCTTCGGGTCGAACATCATGGTGATCGTCGAATCGCCGAAGATCGAACGGTCGCCAAGCACGATGGTGATGAGGTCGGACTCTTCCTTGACGCCGCGCACCATCTTGCCGGTCAGGTCGATCTTCTCGCTGAGCAGCAGGTTGAGCGGCGTCTTCGACAGCGGATAGATGTCCCAGGTCTTGAGCTTCATGTTGCCGATGACCACCGACTTGCCATCGGCAATCACGCGCATCGGCGAGGGGGCCTCGTAGTTGAAGCGGATGCGGCCGGGGCGGCGGATGTAGAACTTGCCGCCGGTCTGTTCGCCGCGCGGGCCGAACTGTACGAATTCGCCGGCCATGGTCTTCACCGAGGAGAAGTGATCGGCGATCTTCTGGGCCGCGCTCGGCGCCTGCGCGAAGGCCTGGGTGAGGTCGAGACCGGTGCCGCCGATGCCGGCAAGCGCCGCAACCCCGCACATGAAAAGGCGGCGCGAAACTACCGGATGGCTGCGCTCGCCGTTCTTCGTCTCTGTCATCTCAGTCTCCTTCATTTACGGATCATCTGGAGCGCAAGTGCGGCGCCTTCAAGGCGCCTTTTTCGAGCTTTTTGGCTCTTGCTCTCACATGACCGTTACCGGTTCGGCCGCCTTCGGCGGGGCGCATGGCCATATCTTGCTGGCCGTGTCTCTCATCTGCGCGATTGCGGACGCAGAACCGCGCGGCACTTCTGCCGCCGAACTGCTTTACCGGCCGGTGATTTCCGCTTCGGTCGGGACCAGGATCTCGCGTTTTCCGGCATGGTTCGCCGGGCCGATAATGCCTTCCTGCTCCATGCGCTCGATCAGCGATGCGGCACGATTGTAGCCTATCCCGAGCCGGCGCTGTACGTAGGAAGTGGAAGCCTTGCCGTCGCGCAGGACGATTGCGACCGCCTGATCATAGGGATCGTCGGAATCGGAGAGGTTCGACGTGCCGGCCGGCCCACCGCCATCGCCGTCCTCGTCGTCATCCTCGGTGATGGCATCGAGATACTGCGGGACGCCCTGGGTCTTCAGATAGGCGACGACTTCCTCGACCTCGGTGTCGGAGACGAAGGGGCCGTGGACGCGCTGGATGCGGCCGCCACCGGCCATGTAGAGCATGTCACCCATGCCGAGCAGCTGTTCGGCGCCCTGTTCGCCGAGGATCGTGCGGCTGTCGATCTTGGAGGTCACCTGGAACGAGATGCGCGTCGGGAAGTTGGCCTTGATCGTGCCGGTGATGACGTCGACCGAAGGGCGCTGCGTCGCCATGATGACGTGGATGCCGGCGGCGCGCGCCATCTGCGCGAGGCGCTGCACGGCGCCTTCGATGTCCTTGCCGGCGACCATCATCAGGTCGGCCATTTCGTCGATGATGACGACGATATAGGGCATCGGCGACAGATCGAATTCTTCCGTCTCGTACATGGCTTCGCCGGTCTGGCGGTCGAAGCCGGTCTGCACCGTGCGGGTGATCTGCTCGCCCTTGGCAAGCGCCTGCTCGACGCGGCTGTTGAAGCCGTCGATGTTGCGCACACCGATCTTCGACATCTTCTTATAGCGCTCTTCCATCTCGCGGACGGTCCATTTGAGCGCCACGACTGCCTTCTTGGGGTCGGTCACGACGGGCGAAAGCAGGTGCGGGATGCCGTCATAGACGGAGAGTTCGAGCATCTTCGGGTCGATCATGATCAGGCGGCACTGATCCGGGCTCAACCGATAGAGCAGCGACAGGATCATGGTGTTGATCGCCACCGACTTGCCCGAGCCGGTGGTGCCGGCGACGAGCAGGTGCGGCATCTTGGCGAGATCGGCGACGACGGGTTCGCCACCGATGGTCTTGCCAAGCGCCATGGCAAGACGGGCCTTGGAGGTCTCGAAATCACGCGAGCCGATGAGTTCGCGCAAGTAGACGGTTTCGCGCCGCTGGTTCGGCAGTTCGATGCCGATAGCGTTGCGGCCGGGAACGACGGCGACGCGGGCGGCGATCGCGCTCATCGAGCGGGCGATGTCATCGGCGAGGCCGATGACGCGGGATGATTTGATGCCGGGCGCCGGTTCCAGCTCGTAGAGAGTGACGACCGGGCCGGGGCGCACGTGAATGATCTCGCCCTTGACGCCGAAATCCTCGAGCACGCCTTCGAGCATGCGGGCATTCTGTTCGAGTGCGTCGGGCGAAAGCGAGGCGTCGCGGCCGACATTCTTCGGCTCGGCAAGGAAATGCATGGGCGGCAGCGTGAAGTCGCCGTCGTCCTCGACGAAGGAGCGCTGGGCTTCACGCTCGATCCGCTGGCCGCTCTTCGGGCGGGGAGCAGGCGTTGCCACGCGCGAGCCCGACTTCGGCAGGCCCTGCTTCGGTGGTGCTGCGCGCGGCGCCCAGTCGGATGCCGGATCGTCGTCTTCGTCGTCGGGCAGGATGCCGGCCGGGCGACGTTCGTCGATATCGAAGGGCAGGTCATCGTCTTCGTCATCGGCCATGATGGGCGGCGGCGTGACGATGCGGCGTTCCGAGCGATCGAGCGAGGGTTCGATGCGGTCCCCGGCGACCATCGGCTTCGGCCGGACCGGCTCGTTCAGCGTGCCGAACTCGTCATTGTTGAAGTCGTAGGGTTCGTCATACTGGCGCTTGGGTGCACTGCGCGTGCCGCTCATGCCGAAAATGCGACGGACGCGTGCGTGCATGGTGTAGCGCATATGGGCGAAGGAGCCCATCAGCAGGGTGAAGGGGCCCTCGCTGTCGTCTTCGTCCAGTTCGTCGCGAACGGTGCGCGCCTTGCTCGGTGTCGGTTCGACGACCTCGTCCTCTTCCTCTTCGTCACTGACGCCGATGAGGCCGGCGCTGTAGATCAGGCACCAGGCCGCCGGCGCGGCGAAGATGCAGGCGAGCACGGTGGCGAATGTGCCGGTCGGGAATGCGCCGGTGAAGAGCGCCGGGAAGCGGAGAATCATGTCGCCGAAGACGCCGCCGAGACCGTTGGGCAGCGGCCAGGTGATGGGGGCGGGAACGCAGCTCAGCGCCGCGCCGGCAAGCACGGAGCCGATGAACCAGACGCCAAGGCGCTTGAAGACCTTGTCGAAACGCTTGCCGCTGATGAGCACCAGCGCCCAGGCAACGGCCGGCAAAAGGGCGACGACGCTGGCAAGGCCGAAGAATTGCATGAAGATATCGGCAAAGGCCGCGCCCGGGTAACCCAGCACGTTGGTCGGCGCTTCCGATGTCGCGTAGGAGAAGCTCGGGTCGGCGACGTTCCATGTCGATAGCGCCGCGACAGCCAGCGCCAATGCGCCAAACAGCGCAAAGCCCGCCAGCGACGCGATCTGCCGCCAAACGAAGGTGGTTAGCACGAACCGGTTGGAACGGCTGTCAAGCGTTGCCGGATTGCTTCTGCTCATATTGCCTGCTGCCCGTCTCGATCTCTAAGGCACATTGCGCGCCATGGAATCAACCTAAGCGGAGTACGGTTAATGCGACATTAACCATGCGTAGTTGCCGCTAAAATAGCGGTGGGTGTCCGCAAGATCGGCATGAAAAAGGCCCGGAGCTTCCGATCCGGGCCAAAGGCGATCCGCATCAGACGGATCGCGACGGGACTGTGAGCGGCGCCAGCTGCGGCGCCGGGAACCGCTTAGCTGTGGTAGGCGGCTTCGCCGTGGGACGAGAGGTCGAGACCTTCGCGTTCGGCTTCGACGGAGACGCGCAGGCCGACGATCGAGTCCACTACCTTGTAGAGGATCACCGAGACGACGCCGCACCAGACGATGGTGATGGCAACGGCGGTGAGCTGCGTGACGAACTGGCCGCCCATGGTGACGCCGTCGGCATAGCCGATGCCGCCAAGCGACGAGGAGGCGAAGATGCCGGTGGCAAGCGCGCCGAAGAAGCCGCCGACGCCGTGGACGCCGAAGACGTCCGCCGTGTCGTCATAGTGGAACTTGTTCTTCACGACCGAGACGAAGAAGTAGCAGAGCGGCGAGACGAGCACGCCCATGACGATCGCACCCATCGGGCCGGCAATGCCGGCGGCCGGCGTGATGGCGACGAGGCCAGCGATCATGCCCGAGGCTGCACCCAGCATCGAAGCCTTGCCACGCGTGATGGTTTCGACGACCGACCAGGAGAGAATGGCGGCTGCCGTTGCGAGGAAGGTGTTGACGGTTGCGAGAACCGCGCCGCCCGAAGCTTCGAGGTTCGAGCCGGCATTGAAGCCGAACCAGCCGAACCAGAGCATGGCAGCACCAACCAGCGTCAGCGTCATCGAATGCGGTGCCATCATGTCACGGCCGTAACCGGTGCGCTTGCCGACCATGATCGCGCCGATGAGGCCCGCGACGCCGGCATTGATGTGAACGACAGTGCCGCCGGCAAAGTCGAGCGCGCCCATGCCGAAGAGCAGGCCGTTGCCGTCCCAGACCATGTGAGCGATCGGGAAGTAGACGAAGGTTGCCCAGAGGATCGCGAAGAGGACCGCGGCCGAGAACTTGATGCGCTCGGCGAAGGCGCCGACGATTAGGGCCGGCGTCAGCGCGGCGAAGGTCATCTGGAACAGCATGAAGATGTATTCCGGAATGACGACGCCTTCCGAGAACGTTGCCGATGTGCTTTCACCGGTGACACCGGCGAGGAACATCTTGGCGAAGCCGCCGAAATAGGGGCTGGTCGAGCCACCGAAAGCGAAGGAGTAGCCGTAGACGACCCAGACGATCATCATCGCCGCGCCGATCACGGTGCACTGCATCAGCACCGAGAGCATGTTCTTGGCGCGGACAAGGCCACCGTAGAAGAGTGCGAGGCCGGGAATGAGCATGAAGAAGACGAGAAGCGTGGAGAAGAACATGAAGGCGGTATCCGCCTTGTCTGGGACCGGCGCTGCGGCGGCTGCGGCCGGCGCTGCTTCCTGTGCGAAGGCTAAGGCCGGCGCAAGCAAGGCGGCGCTGAGCGCGCCGAGGCGTCCAAGAGAGGTGGTAAGTTTGCTGGATGACATCGAGTAGTGCTCCCTGAACGGCGTGATTTACAACGCTTCTGAATCGGTTTCGCCGGTGCGGATGCGCACGGCATGGTCAATGGCGTAGACGAAGATCTTGCCGTCGCCGATCTGGCCGGTCTTGGCGGCTGCAGCGATGGCTTCCACGGCCTTTTCGACGAGCTCTGAGGGGACGGCGATCTCGACCTTCAGTTTCGGCAGGAAGCTCACGGCATATTCGGTGCCGCGGTAGATTTCAGTATGTCCCTTCTGGCGGCCGTAGCCTTTGACTTCGGTCACGGTCAGGCCCTGGATGCCGACAGCAGTGAGGGCTTCGCGAACCTCATCGAGCTTGAACGGCTTGATAATGGCCATCACAATTTTCATCTGGTTTCATCCTTGTTCGCCTCCGGCGGAGGCCGTCTCTCCTTGCTGCGGAGCGCCGGAGCGCCGTGCAACCGAACCATGACATTCAAGGGGCGTGCCAGATTCTGGCGATCGTCTTAAGTTGATGAAAAAAAACAGAAAAAAAGAAAGCCGCAGCACGAATGCTGCGGCGCATCAAAAAATCGGCACTTTAGGAGATTAAAAAATAGGCAGAATGAAGCTTCTGCTTATTTCCTATTCAGATGCCTTTTTCCGGATCAGCCCCTCCTGGGCGACGGAGGCGATCAGTACGCCGGAACGCGTAAAAAGGCTGCCTCTGGTCATCCCGCGGGCACCGTGTGCACTCGGACTGTCCTGGGTATAGAGCAACCAGTCGTCCATCTTGCAGGGCCGATGGAACCACATGGCGTGATCGAGGCTCGCGACCTGCAGGTTCCGATCGAAGACCGAAGTGCCGTGTGCATAGAGCGATGTGTCGAGCAGGGTCATGTCGGACAGGTAAGCAAGGATGGCTGCCTGGATGTGGCGTTCCTGCGGGACGGTGCCGACCGCCTTGACCCAGACATCCTGGATCGGTTTGCCGTCATCGCGGGTGAAATAATGGTGCAGTGAGGCGGGGCGGATCTCGATCGGACGCGGCCGCTCCCAGTAACGGCGGATCGCTTCCGGCGCATGCACGAGGAATTTCTCTTTCAGCTCCTGCTCGCCCGGCAAGGTCTCGGGCAGCGGAAGCTTCGGCATCTCGATCTGGTGGTCGAAACCGTCCTCGTCGTACTGGAACGAGGCGGACATCGAGAAGATCGCCTTGCCGTGCTGGATGGCGACGACGCGGCGGGTGGCGAAGCTCGAGCCGTCACGGATACGGTCGACTTCGTAGATGATCGGCACCGACGGATCGCCCGGCCGCATGAAATAGGCGTGCAGCGAGTGGACAAAGCGGTCCGCATCGACGGTCCGCTGGGCGGCGACGAGCGCCTGGCCGATCACCTGGCCGCCGAACACGCGCTGCCAGCCGACCTGTGGGCTCAAGCCGCGGAACAGGTTTTCCTCCAGCTTCTCGAGGTCGAGAATGGCAAGCAGCGCATCCATGGGCGTGGCGGTCTCAGTGGGGCGCGACATTTCGGCAGTCTCCGATGGTAGGAACGTCGATGGCATTGATCTATATAGACATAAAACGATGCTCAAGTGCGACGGGAGAAAGCCGATGCTCGATGTCTTGATTGCCGGTGGCGGCTATGTCGGCCTTTCGCTCGCCGTTTCGCTGAAGAAGGCGGCGCCGCATCTCAGCGTGATGGTGATCGACGGCGCGCCGGAAGGCGCCTGGAAGAAGGACCAGCGCGCCTCGGCGGTCGCGTCGGCTGCCGAACGCATGCTCGACGTGCTCGGCGTCTGGGATCAGATCGCGCCGGAGGCCGAGCCGATCCGTCGCATGGTGATTACCGATTCGAAGGCGGCCGATCCGGTTCGTCCTGTTTTCCTCACCTTTGATGGCGATGGTGGCGATGGCCGACCCTTCGCCCATATGGTGCCGAATACGGCGATGGTCGGCGCGCTGCGGGGAGCCTGCGAGGAACTCGGCGTCGCCAATCGCCAGTCGACGATGGTCGAAACCTTCAGGAGCGGCGACCACGCCGTTGCGGTCACGCTTGCCGGCGGCGAGGAGCTGGAAGCGCGCCTGCTCGTCGCCTGTGACGGCGTGCGCTCCAAGCTGCGCGATGCTGCGGGCATCAAGACCGTCGAGTTCGACTATGGCCAGTCCGGCATCGTCACGACGGTCGAGCACGAGCGGCCGCATGAGGGCACGGCGGAGGAGCATTTCCTGCCGGCCGGTCCGTTCGCGACCCTGCCGCTCAAGAACAATCGCTCGTCGCTGGTCTGGACCGAGCGCACGGAGGACGCCGAGCGGCTGGTCAAGGGCGACGATTTCCTGTTCGAGGAAGAGCTGGAGCGCCGCTTCGGCCACAAGCTCGGCCATTTGAAGGTGGTCGGCGGACGGCGGGCCTTCCCGCTCGGCCTCACGCTTGCCCGCGATTTCGTCAAGCCGCGCTTCGCGCTCGCGGGCGATGCGGCCCACGGCATTCATCCGATCTCGGGGCAGGGGCTCAATCTCGGCTTCAAGGACGTGGCAGCACTTGCCGAAACCATCGTCGAGGCCGATCGTCTCGGGCTCGACATCGGCTCGCTCGCGGTCTTGGAGCGCTACCAGAGCTGGCGGCGTTTCGACACGTTCCGCATGGGCGTGACGACCGACGTGCTCAACCGGCTGTTTTCCAACGACATCACCCCGGTCCGAATCGCCCGCGATTTCGGTCTCGGTATCGTCGACCGGTTGCCGTCGCTGAAGAACTTTTTCATTCGCCAGGCGGCCGGCGTAGCCGGCGAGACCGATCCGCGGCTGCTGTCCGGTCAGCCGATCTGAGACGTTTGCGGTAGGGGCTGCCCCTCACCCTAGCCCTCTCCCCGCATGCGGGGAGGGACACGGCCAAAGTTTGCCTCATGGCGAGGGGCTCGCGTTGAACGCGATCCGACACTTGCGGCTGGTCGAAATAATAGTTCTAGAGGGGTCACGGATTTCCTTCGCCCCGCCTGCTGGGAGAAGGTGGCCGGCAGGCCGGATGAGGGGCAGTCGCGAATTCTACGCTCAATGAGCCGCCGCGGCGCTCAATCCTCGATCTTGCGCGCTTCGGAGACCAGCATGATCGGCACGCCGTCGCGGATCGGATAGGCGAGGCGGGCCTTTTCCGAGACGAGTTCGTTGGCTTCGGCGTGGTAGCTGAGGCGACCCTTGGTCAGCGGGCAGACGAGCAGCTCGAGAAGTTTCGGATCGACCTTGCTGGCGTTGATATCCATTATCCGGCGCTCACTGCAGGATGCTGTCCATATCGCCGAAGTCGCGCGCGAGCACGATCTCGGTGATGGCGATCAGGGTTTCGGCGCGGGTCTTGAGGTCGGGTGCTTCGAGCAGCGCCTGTTTCTCCGCAGGCCCATAGGGCGACATCATCGCCATGGAATTGACCAAAGTGCGGTTGCTCGCCCGCTCCACGCTCTCCCAATCGGCCTTCAGCTTGTTGGCTTCGAGATAGGCCTTGAAGGCGGCGAGAAGCGCTGCCCTGTCCACGAGGGTTTCATCGTCGCGGTTTTCGAGATCGGCGGCGAAGGGGCCGATGCGGAAACGGCGGTAGCCGCGGGTGCCGCCGACCTCCGAAAACAGCCGGTAGCGGCAGACGCCGGTGAGCGAGGTGATGTAGCGGCCGTCACCGGTTTCGGCAAAAGAGGTGATGCGGCCGATGCAGCCGACCTCGCAGAGCGCCTGCATCGGACCCATGGCGGTCTCGTTACGGCCCTCGCAGAAGGATGGTTGCACGATGCCGATCAGGCGGTTTCCGGAAAGCGCGTCATCGAGCATGGCAAGGTAGCGCGGCTCGAAGATATTGAGCGGCAGCTGCGCACCGGGAAGCAGCAAGGCACCGGTTAGCGGAAACACCGGAATGATCTCCGGCAAGTCCTTCGGACCGAGATAGCGTGCATTTCCGACGTGCATTTTCCGATAGACCCTGCAGATGTCCGCTTTGCCCCGCCAAGGAAGCGTAGTCAACCAGACCAGAAGATGGTGCGTTCCGTGAAAATCTCAAGGGACGAGTCCGCCGATCTTCATGGGTGAATGTGGATCGTGATCAGCCGCACGCACGAAAAGGGGCGCAAACAGCGCCCCTCTTCAAAAAAATGCCTGGCGGTTCAGGAGAACAGGATCGACGAGAGCTTGCGCCGTGCGGCGATCGTTGCCGGATCCTTCGGTCCCCAGACCTCGAAGAAGGACAGAAGCTCGCGGCGGGCGCCGTCGTCGTCGAAGGCCCGGTCACGCTTCATGATCGTCAGCAGGTGATCGGCGGCAGCCGTCCGGTCGCCTTCGACGTTGCGGATCTTGGCGAGCAGCACGCGCGCCTCGTGATCATCGGGATTTGCAGCGAGGCGCCGTTCGAACTCGTTGGGATCGCCGAGCTTGCGGGCTTCCTCGATCTGGTCGAGCTTCTTGCCGATCGCCGCAATGCCTGCGTCCTTGGCAAGGTCTTCCGGCAGACCGGAGAGCGCTTCGCGGGCTTCCGCGAGCTGGCCGAGCGTAATCATGCAATCGATCATGCCGGCGATCGCCACGACGTTTTCGGGATCGGCCTGCAGCACGGCGCCATAGAGGCCTGCAGCGTTCTGGGCGTCACCGGCATCGATGAGCGCCTTGGCATCCGCGAGAACCGCCTCGATCTCGGCCTTGCTGTCGTCGACAGCGGGACCGGCGATCTTTTCGATGAATTGCTTGATCTGGCTTTCCGGTACCGCGCCCATGAAGCCGTCGACCGGGCGACCGCCGACAAAGGCGATGACGGCAGGGATCGACTGGATGCCGAGCTGGCCGGCGATCGAGGGATGATCGTCGATGTTCATCTTGACGAGCTTGACGCGGCCTGCGGCTTCCGTGACCACCTTTTCGATGACGGGGGTCAGCTGCTTGCAGGGGCCGCACCAGGGCGCCCAGAAATCGACGAGAACCGGCTGCTGCCTGGAGGCTTCGAGCACGTCCTTGGTGAAGTTGGCAGTGGTGGTTTCCTTGATCAGGTCGCCGCCCGACGCGGCCGCCGGCGCCGGCTGGCCGAAGGAGGCCGAGGCCGTCATCTGAGTGCCGAAAGACCCTGCATAGGGATTGTCGCTGCCCGTCATTCTTCTCTCCTCGCCGGCTCGTCTGCCAGCTTACTGCATTCGCGCCAAAGATCGTATGTCAGGCCGTGACTTTCAAGACAAGCGGTTCGTGTCCGGTCGCTTCCATGAAGCGCAGCAGATCCTTCGTTGCGATTGCGGTCGTCGCGTCGTTGGAGAGCGGATGGCAGTTGACGACATCGAACTTCATCAGGTCCTCGTCGAGGATCACCTTGACGCTGCCTTCAGTGTCGTTGATCGCGCCGAAGGCGGTTACGGCACCCGGAATGACGCCCAGATACTCCATCAGCTTCTCCGGCTTGCCGAAGGAAACCTTGCTTGCTGCGCCGATCACCTGGTGGACGGTCTTCAGGTCCACCGTCGCGTGCTCCTCGACGGTCAGCAGGAAGTAGTTGTCCTTCTTGTCCTTCACGAAAAGGTTTTTCGTATGGCCACCGGGCATCTCGTCACGAAGCGCCACCGATTCGGCGACGGTGAACACCGGCTCGTGGTTCTTGGTTTTATGGTCGATCCCGAGCTGATCGAGAAAACGGAAGAGGTCTTCGGCGGTCTTCGGCTGTGATTCACTCATGATTCTCATCCCTTGGGCACTCGTTTCGCATCTGCTTTAGGGGAGAAGCCCGTCGCGGTGCAATCTCACAGGCGGCGAGCCAAGCCGAAAACGCGGCATTTCCGGGCTTTGCGAAGGGTCTCCAAAAAAATATTCGATTTCTCGTCATTTCCCTGTTGCATTCCAAAATCGCTTAGGCCATATACCGCCCGTCGCCGCAAGACAGCGCCGACGCCACGGTCCACCGACTACCCCCGGACCTTGGATGATGAGCGGGTGTAGCTCAGGGGTAGAGCACAACCTTGCCAAGGTTGGGGTCGGGCGTTCGAATCGCCTCACCCGCTCCAATTTCTCCCAACCACTTCATTTCACAGTTGTTTTCGAAATGAACGGCATTTGCCGTCAGGCGCCCAGCGCTTCGCGACCGGACACTGTGCCGTGCGAATACGGGCGCTCTGCCGAACACAACGCCGGTATTTGGGGAGGCAGTCCTTTCGGCCGCTTCCCCACCTTTCATTCATTGCAGATTGTCAGCACGTGCGCGCGAGCGCGCTCAGCTCTTCATGAACACGTAGTCCGTTTCCTGCCGGCGGATCTCGCCGGGGCGCAGCACTGCGCTCGGGAAGCCGGCGTGGTTGGCCGCATCCGGCCAGATCTGGGTTTCCAGGCAGAAACCGGCGAAGGGGCCGTAACGGCGTCCCTCGAGGCCGGGGACGGGGATGTCGAGCTTGGCGCCAGTATAGAGCTGCACGCCCGGTTCCGTCGTCAGCACTTCGAGCGTCACGCCGGAATTGATGCTGCGGGCAAACGCCACCGAGTGTTTCGCCATGGGTTCGCTCGAAAGGCAGAAATTGTGGTCGTAGGCGATGCGCTCGCCTTCGGTCTGGCGGCGAAGCGGCGTCATTTCCCTGAGGTCGAAGGCGGTGTCCTCGACCGCGCGGATCTCGCCCGTCGGCACCTGGCGTTCGGTGGTCGGCAGGTAATGATCGGCGGCGATCATGATGTCGTGGCCGAGCGCGTCGGCGCTGCCGTCGAGATTGAAGTAGCTGTGCTGGCAGACATTGGCGAGCGTCGCCCGGTCGGTCTCGGTCTCGTAGACGACGCTCAAGACGCCGCCGGGCTTCAGCGCGTAGGTGCAGGTGACCTTGCAATTGCCGGGATAGCCGGCGCGGCCGTCCGTGTCGGTAATGGCGAGCGTGACGCTGTCGGGCGTCTGGCGGGTGATCGTCCAGTTGCGCTTACCAATGTTGTCGCTGCCGCCGTGCAGGTGCGTGACGCCCTTCTCGTTCAGTTCGAGCTGGTAGGTCTCGCCGTCGAGCGTGAAACGTCCGTTTCCGATGCGGTTTGCGCAGCGCCCGGGCGTGGCGCCGAGATAGGGCGAGTGGGCGAGGTAGCTTTCGAGATCGGTGAAACCGAGCACCAGCGGGGGCTCGTGGCCTTCCAGGCGGAGATCCTGGATCGCCGAGCCCCAGGTGAGCACATGGGCGGTGAGCCCGCCACCGGAGAGCACCACACGATGGACCGGCTCGCCGGATGGCAGGTGGCCGAAGATTTCCGTGTTCTGATGCATGTTCACCGCTTACTCCCCTCTTCGCGATCGCAGCAACCTGCGTCATTTCAAAGGGCGCGGCAACCAAAAATCTTACTATATGAGGCCTTAAATCGTCACCGACTTAAGGGCAAAAACCTGCAGCCATCCAGAATGCCACGGCGCGCTGGCGGATCGTGAGGTACGCGCGACGCCTTGGATTTTTCGGGGTGAATTCAGCGCGATAGCTGCCTGGTGGCGTCCTGCAGGCCGGCGAGCGTCAAGGGAAACATTCGTCCTTCGAACAGGCTCTTCACCATGCCGATCGACTGGGTGTAGCCCCAGTGCTGTTCGGGCACGGGATTGATCCAGATCGAGCGCGGGAAATGTGCCGTCAGACGCGACAGCCAGAGCGCGCCGGCCTCGTCGTTCCAGTGCTCGACCGAGCCGCCGGGATGGCTGATCTCATAGGGGCTCATCGAGGCGTCGCCGACGAAGATGGCGCGATAGTCGCCGCCATAGGTGCGCAGCACTTCGGTGGTGCGGGTGATGTCGATACGGCGGCGGCGGTTGTCCTTCCACAGGCCCTCGTAGACGCAGTTGTGGAAGTAGAAGTGCTCCATGTGCCGGAACTCGCCGCGGGCCGCCGAGAACAGTTCCTCGACGATGCGGATGTGATCATCCATCGAGCCGCCGATATCGAAGAACATCAGGAGCTTCACGGCATTGCGGCGTTCGGGGCGAGTCACGACGTCGAGATAGCCGTGTTCGGCGGTGGAACGGATCGTGCCGTTGAGGTCGAGCTCGTCGGCGGCACCCTGGCGCACCCAGCGCCTGAGGCGCTTCAGTGCGACCTTGATGTTGCGGGTGCCGAGTTCGACCGTGTCGTCGTAGTCCCTGAATTCACGTCGGTCCCAGACCTTGACGGCGCGGCGGTGGCGCGACTGGTCCTGGCCGATTCTGACGCCCTCGGGATTGTAGCCATAGGCGCCGAAGGGCGAGGTGCCGGCGGTGCCGATCCATTTCGAGCCGCCCTGGTGCCGGCCCTTTTGCTCCTGCAGCCGCTGGCGCAAGGTCTCCATCAGCTTGTCGAAGCCGCCAAGCGCCTCGATCAGGCGTTTTTCTTCCTCGCTCAGATGCTTCTCTGCGAGCTTGCGCAGCCAGTCCTCGGGGATGACAGCCTCTTCGCCCGCCTCCATCGGGTTGACGGCTTCAAGGCCGGAAAAGCAGTGCTGGAACACCCGGTCGAAGCGGTCGATATGGCGCTCGTCCTTCACCAGTGCCGTACGCGCCAGATAGTAGAAGGCCTCGACGTCGAAGGTGGCGATGCCCGCCTCCATCCCCTCGATCAAGGACAGGAATTCCCGGAGCGTGACCGGGACCTTCGCCGCCTTGAGTTCGAGGAAGAAGGGAATGAACATCTGACCTCAGCTTTTCCCGGCGCCGATCTCCGCGACATCATACGGCGTCGTCTGGTACATCTCGTTGATCCAGTTGCCGAAGAAGAGATGCGCATGACTGCGCCAGCGGTTCTGCGGCGGCAGGGTCGAATCGTTGTGCGGGAAATAGTCGTGCGGCATCTTGATCGGCACGCCCGCATCCACGTCCCGGAAGTATTCGTCCGACAGCGACGTCGAATCATACTCCACGTGGTTGAACATATAGAGCCGGTTGCCCTTCTTCTCGTGCACCAGGCAGACGCCCATCTCCTTCGATTCCATCAGGATTTCGAGGCTCGGCACCTTGTCGATATCGGCGCGGCGGACCTCGGTCCAGCGCGAGACCGGAACCGCGAAATCGTCGGAGAAGCCGTTGAGATAGACGGAGGAACGATTGAGGTTCTGGTGGCGGTAGACGCCGAAGGCTTTTTCCTTCAGCGCATATTTCGGCACGTGGTGGAAATGATAGATCGCCGCCATCGCGCCCCAGCAGACGTTGAGCGTCGAGTGCACATTGGTCTCGGTCCAGTCGAGGATGCGCTTCAGTTCGTCCCAATAGGTGACGTCCTCGTATTCGAGCGTCTCGACCGGCGCGCCGGTGATGATGAAGCCGTCGAACTTGCGGCCCTGTACCTCTTCCCAGGTCTCGTAGAAGGAGAGCAGGTGATCTTCCGAAGTGTTCTTGGCCCGGTGAGCGCCGATGCGCACCAGCGACAGTTCCACCTGCAGCGGCGAGGCGCCGATCAGGCGCGCCATCTGAATCTCTGTCTTGATCTTGTTCGGCATGAGGTTCAGGAGCCCGATCTGGAGCGGGCGGATATCCTGACGGATCGCCACGGTCTCGGTCATCACCCGCACACCCTCATGCACGAGGGTTTCGAAAGCGGGCAGCGTATCGGGAATCTTGATGGGCATGGGCTTCCACTCGATCAATACAAAAAAACCGGCAGCGATTGATCGCGACCGGTCCTCGGAAATCCAACTTTCCTCGGCCCTTTAGCGACTTGTTTAACGTGGCTGCAAGCCGRCCGGCCAAATCACCACAGGGAATTTGATAGCGCGACAGGGCCTCGGGGGTCAAGAAAAACGATTCGGGGTGTCGTGGCCCCTCATCCCGCTGCCGCGACCTTCTCCCCGCGGGCGGGGAGAAGGGGCCTTGCCGCACCCGATCGCTCCGCCAGTCAAGCTTAGCGGCCGTTCGGCCTATCTTGATCGCCGGGTTCGCTGCCGGCCCGTCTCGGCTTGGGGGCTTACTCGTCGTCCTCGTCCCCTCTTTCCGCTTGTGGGGAGAAGGTTAGTCCTCGGGTTTAACCCGAGGAGAGGGGCTAGTCTGCAGCAGGCTTAGAGCATCCCGCATTCCATAACCTAGCCGGCGCTCAGCCTCATCCAGGCCGAGCCAGAAGAAGCGAAAGCGGATCGGGTCACCGCCGCCATAAGGCGTCATTTCCTGATGCACCCAAGTCTGGCGCTGCTCGCCGGCGAGCGCGACGTGAAAGTAGTGCCGCCGATGGCAGATCGTCCTGCCGTCCTTCGGGTAGTGGTAGTCCTGCGTGTCGAGATGGGCGAGCGTTTCCGACGGCGTCAGCCCCGTCTCCTCGATAAATTCTCTCACTGCCGCGGCCTCTGGGCTCTCGTCCGGCTCCATCGTGCCGCCAGGCACCTGCAGCGCGATCTCGGGAAAGTCCGGCTCGTCGAAGACCAACAATCGGTCGCGCCAGGTGGCGTAGATCAGGACCTTGTGGGCGTCCGGGGTCATCCGTCGCGCCGCGCCATGAAGGCGAGGCGCTCGAAGAGGTGTACGTCTTGCTCGTTCTTCAGAAGTGCGCCGTGCAGCTTCGGCAGCATGGTCTTGGCGTCGGCTCTCAGATCCGCCGGATCGACCTCGTCGGCGACGAGCAGACGGATCCAGTCGAGCGCTTCGGACGTGGACGGTTTCTTCTTCAACCCCGGCACCTGGCGGATGTCGTAGAAGGCGGCAAGGGCGGCCGAGAGCAGCGTCTTGCGGATGCCGGGGTAATGCACCTCGACGATGCGGGCGAGCGTGTCGGCGTCGGGGAAGCGGATATAGTGGAAGAAGCAGCGACGCAGAAAGGCGTCCGGCAGCTCCTTCTCGTTGTTGGAGGTGATGATGACGATCGGCCGATGACGGGCGCCGATCATCTCGCCGGTCTCGTAGACATGGAATTCCATGCGGTCGAGTTCCTGCAACAGGTCGTTCGGAAATTCGATATCGGCCTTGTCGATCTCATCGATCAGGAGCACCACGCGCCGATCGGCCTCGAAGGCCTGCCAGAGCTTGCCCTTGCGGATATAATTCCTGACCTCGTTGACGCGCTCGTCGCCGAGCTGGCTGTCGCGCAGGCGCGATACGGCATCGTATTCGTAAAGCCCCTGCTGCGCCTTGGTGGTCGACTTGACGCTCCATTCGATCAGCTCGAGGCCAAGGGCTGCGGCGATCTGGCGGGCAAGCTCGGTCTTGCCGGTGCCGGGCTCGCCCTTGACCAGCAGCGGCCGTTCCAGCCGGATCGCGGCGTTGACGGCGATCATCAGGTCCTTGTCGGCGATATAGTCGGCGGTGCCTTGAAATTGCATGGGCGTCTTCCGGGTTCAGCGTCTCGTCTGCGAAGTCCATGGACTACCGCATCTTGGCCGAAATCGGAATCGATTTGAGAAGAGATGGTGCGAGCAGAAAGTTCTGTCTCAGCCGCGAAGGGCGGTGACCTCGATCTCGATCAGCATTTCCGGGCGGATCAGATCGCAGACGATCATGGTTGCGGCCGGGCGGATCTCGCCGAAGATTTCGCCGAAAACCGGGAACACCCGGTCGGCGAAGCTGGCATCGGTGACGTAGTAGTGGTTGCGCACCACGTCCTTCATCGAGAAGCCCGCTTCCTTCAGCGCGCCCTCGATCGTCTTCAGGCAGTTGCGCGCCTGCTCCTCCACCGTCTCGGGCATGGTCATGGTGGCGTAGTCGTAGCCGGTCGTGCCGGAGACGAAGCACCAGTCGCCCATCGCGACGGCACGCGAATAGCCTGCCGTCTTTTCGAAGGGCGAGCCCGAGGAGATGAGCTTGCGCGTCATGCCGCTTGCTTTAGGCCCAGGGGCGCGAGGCGCCGACCGACTTCTCGAAGCTGTCGATGGCGGTCGCCTTTTCCAGCGTCAGGCCGATGTCATCGAGGCCGTTCAGCAGGCAGTGACGCTTGAAGGCATCGACCTCGAACTTGACCGAGCCGCCGTCCGGACCGGTGATTTCCTGGGATTCGAGGTCGACCGAGAGGATGGCGTTGGAACCGCGCGAGGCGTCATCCATCAACTTGTCGAGGTCAGCCTGGCTGACGACGATCGGCAGAATGCCGTTCTTGAAACAGTTGTTGTAGAAGATGTCGGCGAACGACGTGGAGATCACGCAGCGGATACCGAAGTCGAGCAGCGCCCACGGTGCGTGCTCGCGCGAGGAGCCGCAGCCGAAATTGTCGCCGGCAACCAGGATCTTGGCGTTCTGGTAGGCGGGCTTGTTGAGCACGAAGTCCGGGTTGACCGAGCCATCCTCGTTGTAACGGGCTTCGGCGAAAAGGCCCTTGCCAAGGCCGGTGCGCTTGATCGTCTTCAGGTAATCCTTCGGAATGATCATGTCCGTGTCGATGTTGACGACGGGGAGGGGGGCGGCGACACCGGTGAGCTTGACGAATTTTTCCATAACTTCAGGCCTTCGATTTCAGAAGAATGTTGCGCTAGCGTTTAGATGAGTTTTGCGCCGAAATGAAGGAAAATCTGTTCAAATAGGCGTCGCCGGGTGGGTGAAAATGCCCGCCCGGCGAGAGCTTCGTCCGGATTTCGATTGTCTGCAGGGACTTAGCCTGCCTTCACCGGGCTGTTCATGGCCCAGAGGACGCCGAAGGGATCGCGGAGCTGGCCGTAGCGATCGCCCCAGAACATCACCTCGATCGGCATCACGACCTCTGCGCCGGCGGCAACAGCGCGGTCCCACCAGGCATCGATGTCGTCGACGGTCAGCGTCAGGGTGAAGGCCTGGGGTTTTTCCAGCGGGTGGCCGTATTCCGGATAGGCGTCCGCCAGCATCAGCGAACTGCCATTGATGTAGAGATGGATGTGCATCGTCCGGCCCTGCTCGTCGAGCGGGTGCCGGCCCACTTCTTCACCACCGAAGGCGCGCTGGTAGAATTCCGACGCCTTGGCGGCGCCATCGACCTGAAGATAGGGCAGAAGGCCGTTCAGGACCGGTGCCGGCTGCTTCGTTTCAGTTTGCTGCGTCTGGGTATCCATGTCGTTCTCCATCCTGTTTCGAAGAGCCAGGACCGTGCTGGCCTGTCTCAAGGACGAAGATGGAATGTCCGATCCGACATGGGATCGAAAAAAAATTTGCAGCCTGCTGAATGACGGTTTTTGAAGGGCGCCAACAGGGTTCGAGCCGATCATTGATCGGCCCGATTGCGGATGACCGCTGGGGATCGATTCCGACGCCCGGGGATCGATCCCGATGCCTGGGGATCAGAGGTCGATGATCGTACCGCGACCGTCATTCCAGATGCGCATCTCGCGCTGGCCGTGGCCATGGGCGGGGCCTGCGGCAGCCGGACGCGCCGTGGCGCGGGCTGGCCTGAAATTCAGCCGTGTGGCAATGGCGCTGCCGACCACGACGACGGCGGCGATGCCGGCAAGGGCCAGCGCCAGCGAGGCGGTGAGCACAAAGGCCGCGAACGTGATGGTCAGGGCTGCGGCCGTAAAGAGAACAGAGCGAATGCTTTGCATAATCGTCACCTTTCTGAGGGCGATGTGGGGGCTCGCCTTCGGACTTGCAAGAGGCGCGCTTTGCGAAAGGGGTGCGGCGGTTCGCCTCGTCTTGCGGAACGCGGCAAAGGCGGGCACAACTGAAACATGAACAAATCGATCGAACATCACCCCGTGCGTCTGCGCCGCTCGGCGCTTTCGGTGCCGGCCGACAATGCCCGCGCGCTCGCCAAGGTCGCTGAACTCGCAACTGATGCCGCGATCTTCGATCTTGAGGATGCGGTTGCGCCCGAGCGCAAGGTGGAAGCGCGCGAGGCGCTGGTGCAGTATCTGACGGCGAGCCGGCCGGACTGCGAAATCGTCATCCGCATCAATGCGATCGGCTCCGATTTCGGTCAGCACGATCTCGCCGCAGCGCTAGCGGCCAATCCTGATGCCATTCTCCTGCCGAAGGTCGAAAGCCCGGCGGATATTCAGGCGGCGGCCGACTGGCTCGACGAGAACGACGCGCCGGAAACGTTGCGTCTCTGGGCGATGATCGAAACGCCGCGTGGGGTGATCAACGCGCCGGCAATCGCCGAGGCCGGCCGCACCTTCAGCGGCAGGCTCGATTGTTTCGTCGTCGGCCTCAACGACCTGCGCAAGGAGACCGGCGTGCCGGATCGCCCTGGTCGCCCCTATCTGATTTCCTGGCTGATGCAGATCCTGTTGGCCGCACGCGGCGGCGGCCTCGATGTCATCGACGCCGTGTTCAACGATTTCCGTGATGCGGCGGGCTTCGACGAGGAATGCCGGCAGGGCCGCGACATGGGCTATGACGGCAAGATGCTGATCCATCCCACCCAGATCGGCCCGGCGAACGAGCGCTTCGGCGTGGAGCAGGTTGCCGTCGACGAGGCGCGCGCGATCATCGCCGCCTTTGCGCTTCCGGAAAACGCTGGCAAGGGTGTCATCAATCTCAACGGACGGATGGTCGAGCGGCTGCACCTCGACCAGGCCGTGACGCTTGCCGCCAAGGCGGACCTTATCGAACAACGAAAGAGAAGATCTTGAAACTCTACCGCTTCCTGACCGGTCCTGACGACGCCTCCTTCTGCCACAAGGTGACGGCGGCGCTGAACCAGGGCTGGAGCCTGCACGGCTCGCCCACCTATGCCTTCAATGCCGATACGCAGCATATGCAGTGCGGCCAGGCGGTGGTCAAAGATGTCGAGGGCAAGGATTACACCCCGGATATCAAGCTGTCGGAACAGTAAGCAGGCCTGCCTGCTGTCGCGCAAATTTGCCCCTCTCCTCGGGTTTAACCCGAGGACTAGCCCTCTCCCCGCAAGCGGGGCGAGGGGACGCGACTGACGCTTGGTCATCGCGAATAGTCGGCACGTGAAGCCCGTTTCTGGAATTGGGTATGAATGCGAGCGGGTGCCGCGCGGTTCCTTCGCCCCGCCTTCGGGGAGAAGGTGCCGGCAGGCGGATGAGGGGGCAGCCCTCACCGCGCGGATGATAGGCAATGAAGTGTCAGCCGCCGACGTGCTCGACGCTGGCCTCGATCCGTTCCATGTCGTCGTCGGAAAGGCCGAAATGGTGGCCAATCTCGTGGATCAGCACATGGGTGATGATATCGCCCAGCGTCTCTTCGTTCTCGGCCCAATAGTCGATGATCGGGCGGCGATAAAGCGTGATCCGATTGGGGAACTGGCCGGTTTCCATGGTGAAGCGTTCGCCGATGCCGCGGCCTTCGAAGAGGCCGAGCAGGTCGAAGGGCGTTTCAAGCGCCATATCCTCGAAAACGTCGTCGCTCGGGAAGTCGGCGACTTCGATGATGAGGTCGGTCGTCAGCTGGCGGAACTCCTGCGGCAGATGGCCGTAGGCTTCCAGCGCGAGCTGTTCGAAGGTGGTGAGCGTCGGTGCGTGGCGTTCCCGCCAATCATCGGTCTGGTCAATGCGGGCCATAGGCACTCCTTGTTGCCCTCCATATAGCGATTTTGCCTTTGTTTTTCGAGTGTTGAATTCCTTGACCACAGGGACAGGAATAAATTCTTAGAATTGGCTGTTGACTCATTTAGGAAGCTCTGGAATCTAATAGAACATAACATGAACATTCTGATGGGAGTTGACCGTCATGGCCGACAAAGCCGTGGAGCGGGAGACGGTACTTTCGCTCCGAGAAACCATAGCCAGGATCGAAAACCGTCGGCTTCCGGGCGTCGTGCGCGCCGCCAAGGCGGCCGATCCCGGCGGCTTCCGTCAACGTGAGGAAGATGAGCCGGGGCGCAAGGCGCTGGCGCTTGGCGTTCGGGATCTAGACGCGCTTCTCGAAGGCGGTCTGCCGCTCGAAGGCATGACGGAAATCCGCAATGCCGAAACGCGTGATGCCGGTGCTGCCGCCGGGTTTGCTGCCGCACTTAGCGTGCTCTGTCAGCAGGCGCGCCTGGAAAAGGGCGAGTCGGTGGCGCCCGTACTCTGGATCAGCCAGGCAATGGCTTCCAACGAAGCGGGCATGCCCTACGGGCTGGGTCTCAAGGCTTTCGGCCTCGATGTCCGCGGCCTCGTCTTCAGCCTGCCTCGTACGGTGAAGGATGCGCTCTGGATCGCTGAAGCCGCGCTTTCCGTCCCGACCTTCTGTGCCGTGATCCTTGAAATTCGCGGCAATCCTGCAGCCCTGGCGCTTAGCGAAAGTCGGCGCCTGCATGTCCGCTCACGAGCGGGCCATATCCCCCTTCTGCTTCTGCGCCAGTCCGGACACGAGGAGGCCAGCAGCGCCTTCTTCCGCTTCCTCGTCGAGCCGGCCCCGGCGCGCGAGCGCGCCCTACCGGATGGATCGATGCTTCGCGGCAGCATCGGCCATCCCGTCTTTCATGTCATTGCCGAGAAGAGCAGGGCTCCTGCGCCGCTCGGCTTCTTCCTGGAGTGGAACCCCCATGACCGCCGCCTTTACCCCGTCGAGCCCCTACCAGCCGCTGCTGCGGCAGATCCAGAACCAGCGCATTCTGTCGCTCGCCTTTCCGCATCTTCCGGCCGATCGGGTCGCGCGCAAGCGTTGGGGGAACTCGTGGCTTTCCCGCGGGCGTCCTGAACATCCGCCCGTCGTCTTCGCCGACAAGGTGAAGAGCGCGATGCGCCTCGTCGCGCTTGAGGGTTACGCCGAGAAACGTGGATTTCACATTGGTCAGGGCGTTGCCGAAGCTCGGGCCATGTGTCCCGAGATCGACGTGCTGCCGGCCGATCCCGCCGCCGACCGGGCGCTGCTTGCAGGCCTTGCGGATTGGTGCAGCCGCTATACGCCGCTCGTCGCGCTCGATGGCGACAGTGGCCTCTTTCTCGACATCACCGGTTGCGCTCATCTTCTCGGCGGGGAAAAGGCGCTGCTCGACGATCTGCTCGCGCGCCTTTTTCATCTGGGCGTCGAGGCCCGGGCGGCGATCTCCTCGTCCGCCGGGCTCTCCTGGGCGGTGGCGCGTTTCGGCTCAGACGATATCCTTGCCGAGGACGAGGCGGCGCGGGCGCTGGCACCACTGCCGATGGCGGCTCTTCGGTTGCCGCAGGAAACGATCGAAACGCTTGGCCGGGTCGGGCTCAAGCAGATCGGCGACATCATCGCGGCACCGCGCGCGCCGCTTGCCCGCCGGTTCGGTGCAACCCTGCTTCTGCGCCTCGATCAGGCGCTGGGGCGGGAGGACGAACCGCTATCGCCACGGCTGCCCGTCGCGGCCCTTTCGGCAGAGCGGCGGCTCGGCGAACCGGTCCAGGGCGAAGACGATATTTTGGGCCTGACGGAAGAACTGGCGCTGCGGCTGAAGCCGGAACTGGAAAAGCGCGGGGAGGGCGGGCGCCTGTTCGAACTGCTGCTCTTCCGTGTCGATGGCGCGGTCTTCCGCATCGCCGCCGGCACATCTTCGCCGCTCAACGAACCGCGGCGCGTCGCCGGTCTTTTCCGCGAGCGCCTGCAGGCGGTGCATGAGGATCTCGATGCCGGCTTCGGCTTCGAAATCTTGAGGCTCTCGGTGCCGAAGAGCGAAAAATACGAGGTGATGCAGGAAGATTTTTCCGGCACGCCGGATCGCGAGCGCCCGCTTGCGGCCTTCGCCGATCGGGTCATGGCGCGCTTCGGAGCGGAGAGCCTCATGGTGCCAGCTCTCTCGGAAAGCCATGTTCCGGAGCGGGCAGCGACCTTCCGCCCGCTTACGGACATGGCGCTGATCAGCAAGGCCGGGGAGCCGGCCGCAAACATCCCGGCGCCCCTGCTTGCCGCGGCGGCCCGGCCGCAACGGCTCTTTCCAAGCCCCGAGCCGGTAGAGGCGGTCGCCGAGGTGCCGGAGGGGCCGCCGAGAAGTTTTCGCTGGCGGCGCACGCTGCACCGCATTGCGCGAGCCGAAGGGCCTGAGCGGATTGCCGGCGAATGGTGGCTTGATGGTGAGCCGGCGCTGGAACGCGATTATTTCCGGGTGGAAGACGATAGCGGTCGGCGGTTCTGGCTGTTTCGCGAGGGCCATTATGGCGCGAGCGCTCCGCCGCGCTGGTTCATGCATGGAGTCTTCGCATGAGTAACGCTGTGCCCTATTTCGAGATCGGCGCCTGGTCGAACTTTTCCTTCCTCGAAGGCGCTTCCCATCCGGGCGAGATGGTTGTTGCGGCAAGCCGCCTCGGCATTGGCGGCCTCGGCATTGCCGATCGCAATACCGTCGCCGGCGTGGTGCGCGCGCATGCGCAGGCCAAGGTGGAGAAATATGCCTTCCAGCCAGGCGCGCGGCTCTCCTTTGCCGAAGACCTGCCTGACGTGCTCGCCTATCCCTTAAATCGCCGCGGCTGGGGCAATCTCTGTCGGATGCTGAGTGCCGGAAACCTGCGCGCCAAGAAAGGCACCTGCACGCTCTACGAGACCGATCTCATCGAATGGGGCGAGGATCTCTTGCTTGCCGTGCTGCCCGGCCCGGTGATCGGCGCGCCGGAGGCAACCCTGCTTGCCGATTTCCTCAAGCGGTTGAAGCCGCATTTCGCCGACCGGCTCTATCTGGCGCTGGTGCCGCGTTATGACGGCTTCGACCAGTTTGCCTTTGCCGGGCTTGCGACCATTGCCCGCCATGCGTCAGTCAGGCTCGTCGCCACCAACAGCCCGTTGTTTCATGTCGCTGACCGGCGGCCGCTTGCCGATGTCGTCACCGCGATCCGCGAGCATGTGACGATCGCTGCCGCCGGCTATCGGTTGCACGCCAATGCCGAACGACATCTGAAGACGCCCGCCGAAATGGCGCGCATCTTCCGCGATTATCCGGAAGCGATCGCCAATACCGGGCATTTCTTTGGGCGTCTGAAGTTCTCGCTGTCGGACCTCGAATATCAATATCCGGATGAGAGCATTCCTGGCGAAACACCGACACAGACGCTGCGGCGGCTGACGAAGGAGGGCGCGCGCGAACGGTATTCCGGTGAGATTCCTGAGAAGGTTTCGACGCAGATCGAGTATGAGCTCGAGCTGATCGCCGGCAAACGTTACGAGCCCTACTTCCTGACGGTGCGCAACATCATGCAGTTTGCGCGTGGCGCCGAAATCCTGTGCCAGGGCCGCGGTTCGGCGGCGAATTCCACCGTCTGTTACTGCCTGAGGATTACCGAAGTCGACCCGCTTTCGACCACCCTGCTTTTCGATCGCTTCCTCTCGACCGAACGGGACGAGCCGCCGGATATCGACGTCGATTTCGAGCACGAGAAGCGGGAGAGGGTCATCCAGCATATTTATGAGACCTATGGCAAGGAACATGCGGGGCTGACTGCCGCCGTCATCAGCTACCGGGCACGTTCCGCCGGTCGCGAGACCGCCAAGGCTTTCGGGTTCTCAGAAGATGTACAATCGGCGCTTGCCGGCTCGGTCTGGGGCTGGTCGGTCGCCGATCTCTCGGAACGCGAGGCGCAGGCCGCCGGTCTCGACACGAAGGACCCGACGACCGTGAAGGTGCTCGATTATGCCAGCGAGCTGATGAGTTTCCCGCGCCATCTTTCCCAGCATGTCGGCGGCTTCGTCATGACCCGCGACCGGCTCGACGAGGTGGTGCCGATCATGAACACGGCGATGCCCGACCGCTTCATGATCGAGTGGGACAAGGACGACCTCGACACGCTGAAGATCCTGAAGATCGACGTGCTGGCGCTCGGCATGCTGACCTGCATCGCCCGAGCCTTCGCGCTTCTCGACCGGCATTACAATGAGCGGAAAAACCTGCACCAGCTCTTCAAGGATCATCAGGACGCCGTCTACGACATGATCTGCCGGGCCGATACGATCGGCGTCTTCCAGATCGAGAGCCGGGCGCAGATGAGCATGCTGCCGCGGCTGAAGCCCAGGAAATTCTATGATCTCGTCATCGAGGTGGCGATCGTCCGGCCGGGGCCGATCCAGGGCAACATGGTGCATCCCTATCTGAAACGGCGGGAGCAGCATGCTCTTGGGATACCTATCGAATATCCGAGCCCTGAATTAGAGGTCGTTCTGGAACGGACGCTCGGCGTGCCGCTCTTTCAGGAGCAGGCGATGCAGATTGCCATCACTGCCGCCGGTTTTTCGCCCAGTGAGGCCGACCAGTTGCGGCGGGCGATGGCGACCTTCAAGCGCACCGGCACCATCCATACCTTCCACGAGAAGATGATCGAAGGCATGGTCAAGAACAACTATCCGCGCGATTTCGCCGAGCGTTGCTTCAAGCAGATCGAAGGTTTTGGCGAATATGGCTTTCCGGAAAGCCACGCGGCGTCCTTCGCGCTGCTCGTCTATGTCTCCTGCTGGCTGAAAACCTATTATCCCGATGTCTTCTGCGCGGCGCTCCTGAACTCACAGCCGATGGGCTTTTACGCGCCCGGGCAATTGGTGCGGGACGCGCGGGAGCATGGGGTCCGGGTGCTGCCCGTCGACATCAACCACTCGGTCTGGGATGCCGATCTCGAAGCGGGTGGCCTGGATCGCAACGCCATCGAGCCGCGCCACCGCGAGATGGAGGACGTGATCAGGACGACGAAGGCGATGCGCCTCGGTTTCAATTCGATCAAGGGGCTGAACCAAAAGGAGMTTGAAGATAAACTCGTCGCCAATAGGGGCGCCGGTTACGGGTCGGTTCGTGATCTCTGGTTACGCTCCGGCCTCTCCCGTTCAGCGCTCGAGCGGCTCGCCGATGCCGATGCCTTCCGCTCGATCGGGCTCGATCGTCGCAAGGCGCTTTGGGCGGTGAAGGCTCTGGATGAAAAGAGTGCGGCCGAGCGGCTGCCGCTCTTCGAGGGTGCAGCGAGAGAGGAGTTGCGGCCGGAGCCGGCGATGGTTCTGCCGGAGATGCTGGCGGGCGAGCAGGTGATCAACGACTATCGTTATCTCTCTTTCTCGCTGAAGGCGCATCCGGTCTCCTTCCTCAGAGACACACTTGCGGCGCAGGGCATCGTCACCAGCCGCACGCTTGCGACTGCTCCGGTCGGGCGGCGGATAACGGTCGCCGGGCTGGTGCTCGTTCGCCAGCGTCCGGGCTCGGCCAAGGGCGTCATCTTCATGACGATCGAGGACGAGACTGGTGTCGCCAATGCGATCGTTTGGCCAAAAGTGTTTACGACCTATCGCCCGGTGGTCATGGGTGCACGCCTCGTCAAGATCCGCGGCCGGCTGCAGCGCGAAAGCAGCGTCATCCATGTGGTCGCCGAACACATCGAGGACATCACGCCGATGCTGGGACTGTTGCGCAAGGAAGCCCGGCGGTTCGGGGGCAGCGACCGCGCCGATGAAGCGCTGAGACCGACCGGCGACGCGCGCGAGAAGAAGGCGCAGGGCAATCTGCGCCTGCCGGTGACCGGGGATTCCGGTGGCCGGGGGCCACAGCAGGCGACGGCCGAGGTGGCGGACGTGATGCCGAAGGGACGCAATTTCCATTGATGGCAGAGCCCCCCGCGCCGCCTCAAAGGGCGGCCCGGTGGGCCTCGCGGTGAATGAGCCGTTCATCTTGCGTGACGCCCGGAACGGTTTTCCGGACCATTCGGCGAGACTGCCGTTGGGGGCTCTTCCTGGCAGTGTTTGATGGAGGGAGCCATTGATGTGTGTAAAAATGTCGCAGGCGACCTGCGGCGCGAACGACCTTAGGTCTGCAAGAATAGTCTTTCATATTTCTCTAAAATTCTGAAAAGACGAAGCTTTTTGTCAAGTTTAGAGTCGTTCTAATCAACCTGCAACTTCCGCTCGCGGAGTTTTTAGTTGACACTAAATGTCCTGTTTTGCTTTATGCGCTGACACAGGGCGTTGCGTACGACAGGCGAGACGACATGCTGGTTTGCAGCTGCAATTTCATCACGGAACAAGAGATCGAGGACACGATCATCGGTCTCCTCAACGACGACTGTTGGCAGCTGATCGTGCCGGCGAAAGTCTATCACGCGATGGAAAAGCGCGGCCGCTGCTGCGGCTGCTTCCCCAATGTCGTCGACATCATCATTCGCACCACCGAGCAATATCACGCGCACCGCGACTCGACGGACGCTGAGATATTTGATTTCATGACCCGCCTTAGACAATTCCACGAAGACAACCGGAGGGCGGATCTTGAAAGGCGACAAAAAGGTCATCGAGCAGCTTAACGAAGCGCTCTATCTCGAACTCGGTGCCGTCAACCAGTACTGGTTGCATTACCGCCTCCTCGAAGACTGGGGTTACACGCTTCTCGCCAAGAAGGAGCGCGCGGAATCCATCGAGGAGATGCAGCATGCGGACAAGCTCGTCGCGCGCATCATCTTCCTTGAAGGCCATCCCAACCTGCAGACGGTCGCGCCGCTGCGTATCGGCCAGAACGTCAAGGAAGTGCTGAAGGCCGACCTTGCCGGCGAATACGACGCCCGCACCGCCTACAAGAAGTCGCGCGACATCTGTCACGCCGCCGGAGACTATGTCTCCATGAAGCTCTTCGAAGAACTGCTTGCTGACGAGGAAGGCCATATCGACTTCCTCGAAACCCAGCTCGAGCTGCTCGACAAGATCGGTGAAGAGAAATACGGCCAGCTCAACGCTGCCCCGGCCAACGAGGCCGAAGCCGACTAAGCTCGGCCCAAATGCCAAAAAGAAAGGCCGGCGACTTCGCCGGCCTTTTTGTATCTTCATCCGAGGGCTGGCTTACGGCGCGAGATGCGCGAAGGCCGTGACGACTTCCTCGTAGACCTTGCGCTTGAACGGCACGATCATCTCCGGCAGATCACGCATCGGCTTCCAGTCCCAGGCGTCGAACTCCGGTTCGTGGCCGCCGGGTGGCGGGTTGATGGCGATTTCGTTCTCGTCGCCCTCGAAGCGGAAGGCATACCAGCGCTGCGTCTGGCCGCGAAACTTGCCCTTGAGGCCAATGCCGATCAGATGCGTCGGCAGGTCGTAATTGATCCAGCCCGGCGCTTCCGCCAGCAGCGAGACCGAGCGCATTCCAGTCTCCTCGTAAAGTTCGCGATAGGCCGCCTTCAGCGGGTCTTCACCCTTGTCGATGCCACCCTGCGGCATCTGCCACTGCTGCGGCGAACCGTCATATTCGGAATTGCCGACGGCGATCCGGTGGCCGGCCCAGACGAGGCCGGCGCGGTTCAGCACCATGACGCCGACGCAGGGGCGGTAAGGCAGGTCTTCCGCCTTCAATTTCTTGTCCTTGCTCATCGGCTGCCTCTTCCTTCCATAT
This sequence comes from Ensifer sp. 2TAB8, assembly GCF_052115125.1. Classification (NCBI taxonomy): domain Bacteria; kingdom Pseudomonadati; phylum Pseudomonadota; class Alphaproteobacteria; order Hyphomicrobiales; family Rhizobiaceae; genus Ensifer; species Ensifer sp. 2TAB8. Next base: position 159,942 of record NZ_JBFRGB010000003.1, read on the forward strand.
CCATGCATTCCGATCGGGTTGCGTGTACGCTAGTTCTGTTGCGGATCMTTGACGAGCGCGGACACGCCGACGAACTCGATGCCGCGTCCCTGTGCTTCGCCGATCCAGGAGGCTATCGCGCTGACGCTTTCGTCGAAGGCGGAGGCGACGCCGATGGCGGTGCCGTTGCGCCGCGCAATGCGTTCTAGCTCATCAAGCTTGCGCAGGATCGCACCGCGGCTGAGCTCGGTGTCGAGTGTCAGGTCGGCAAAACCATGCGGCACATCGAAGGCATCGGCGAGCTTGCCCGAGAGCGATTGCGCCGACGTGCCGTCGTCGAGGAAAAGCAGGCCGCGCTTGCCGAGATCGCGCATGACCGGCTCCAGCGCATCGGCATCGGACAGGAAACGGCCGCCGAGATAATTCATGACGCCGGTGTAGTTGGTGATCTCGGCGAGGTTGCGATGCAATTCCGCAAGGTTCTTCTTCTCACCGAGGCCGATACGCAAGGCATTGGGACCGGGATCGTTGGCCGGGTAGTCGAACGGTTCCATCGGCAGCTGCAGCAGGATCTCGTGGCCGCTTCGGCGCGCCTCCTGCATCCAGCGCTGCAGGCTGTTTCCGGCTGTGGCAAATCCCAGCGTCACTTCGCCTGGCAGGTCGCGGATCGCCTTCTGCGTTCCGGTCTGGCTGAGGCCAAGACCGCCGACGATGAGCGCGATGCGCGTGCCGCGCGCGCCGGACCAGGGGCGTGCATATTGATCCATCGGGCGCAGCCCGTCCGGACCGATGATCGGCAGACGCCCGGCTGGACTGTCCTCGAGGAGGTCGTCATTCGGCATCGCGGCCATACGCGGATCCTGGCCGCGGACCGGGCCGACATTGATGAGAGCAGGGCCCTTGCCGTCGCGGCTGCGCGGAGAAAACGTCGTAACGGTGGAGCCGTCGTCGGTGAGCGTGTGCTCGACGTCGGCGCCGGAATAGGCGGTTCCCGGCTTCATCGTTCCGCCGGCGCCTGACTGGCTGTTTGCCGCCTTCGACGGTTTCTCGCCGGTGCCCTTGGCGCTTTCGGTCATCGCCGTTTCGGTCTGGCCGCGCCTCAGCCCGTCCGGCGCAAGGCTGCCCCACAATGACAGTCCGACCACTGCCGCTATACAAAGGCCGAGAAGAGAGAACCCGAGCAGACGTCGGGGATTGCGCTTCGCCGCTGGCTTTACCCGCCGGTTCTGGCCCAGGGGGGCATTGAGATCAGTTCCCAAACGGAGCCTCGGTCGGTCTGTGCGATGTTGCCGCTTCTGCATGCCTGCCTTCGATCACAGTCGATCAAAGGACAAAACGTGCAGCAATTCAAAATTCTGCAGCGCCCTTTGCGTACCTGACAGGACGCACGGCGCTCTCGAGCGAGGCGGCGTTGAGACGCTTCGCCTGTTCCTCCCTCAGCGCACCGGTGGCCTGAGAATCAGTGCCGCGGCAGCGCCTGTACCCCTATAATTTAGCTGTGCTGCGTTGACCAGTGCATCTGCCCTGGCGGGGCGCGTCCTCCCAAAATGCAGAACGCCGCGTGGTCTTTCGAACACGCGGCGTTCTCGATTGAAAATCGTCTCAGGCTTACTTCTTCAGCTGCGCCTGTTCCGGACTGGCCGGGAAGGACGGATCCGACTTCTTGCCGCGCAAGAGGTCGAGCGCGTAGTTGAGCTGCAGGTCGTCCTTGGGTTCCGGCGGCACATAGGCGACCGAGCCCGAACCTTCTTCGGTCTCGCTCTGGCCCTGGATGTGGCCACGCAGATCGGACTCGCCCTGAGCCTCGACCTTGCCGAGCAGTTCCGGCGGCAGCGGCTGTTCGACCTTGATGTCCGGCGTGATGCCTGTGCCCTGGATCGATTTGCCCGACGGCGTGTAATAGAGCGCAGTCGTCAGACGCAGCGCACCGGCTTCGCCGAGCGGGATGATCGTCTGGACCGAACCCTTGCCGAAGGAGCGCGTGCCGAGCACGGTCGCACGCTTCAGGTCCTGCAGGGCGCCCGCGACGATTTCCGAAGCGGAGGCCGAACCGCCGTTGATGAGCACGATCACCGGCTTGCCGTCGGTCAGGTCGCCCGGCGTCGCGTTGAAGCGGCGGGTTTCGTCCGGGTTGCGGCCACGGGTCGAAACGACCTCGCCGCGCTCCAGGAAGGCGTCGGAGACGTTGATCGCCTGGTCGAGCAGGCCGCCCGGGTTGAGGCGTAGGTCGAGCACATAGCCCTTGAGCTTGTCGGCCGGCACGTCCGCCTTGATCTTCTCGATGCCCTTCTTCAGATCGTCGTAGGTCTTCTCCGTGAAGGAGATGACGCGCAGGTAGCCGACGTCGCCTTCGGTGCGGAACTTGACGGCGCGAACGGCAATGACGTCGCGAACGATCGTCAGTTCGATCGGCTTGTCCGCGCCCTTGCGCAGGATCGTCAGCTTGATCGGAGTGCCGACAGCGCCACGCATCTTTTCAACGGCGTCTTCAAGCTTCAGGCCGCGAACGTCTGCACCGTCGATCTTCGAAATGAAATCGCCGGCAAGCACGCCAGCGCGCGCAGCGGGCGTATCGTCGATCGGGCTCGTGACCTTGACGAGATCGTCTTCCATCGTGACTTCGATGCCGAGACCGCCGAATTCACCGCGGGTCTGGGTACGCATGTCCTCGGCGTCGGCCGAGTTCATGTAGCTCGAATGCGGATCAAGCGACGAGAGCATGCCGTTGATGGCATTCTCGATCAGCTTGTCATCCTGCGGAGGCGTCACGTATTGCGCGCGTACGCGTTCGAATACGTCGCCAAAAATTGCCAGTTCGCGATAGGTCGAGGTGTTGGCAGCGACGGCCGGAACGACAGCCGAATAAACCACGCCCATCGCGGTCGCGCCCATCAGCGCCCCGACCAGAACAAGTGAAGCCCTACGTATCATTTCGCGCCTTTCCAACCTCTGCTGCGGTCCACCACGGTCGGGAATCAACCGGTTTCCCGTCTTTCCGGAATTCAATGTAAAGCGTCGGCCGGTCCGTTTCCAGCGCCAAGGCCGCAGCGCTCGCCACTCTTTTCGCCCCCATCGTCGCCAGCGGCTCGCCGGCCACGACAAACTGTCCGGGCTGTACGCTCACCTTCTCCATGCCCGCCAGTACGACGTGGTAGCCGTCACCCGGGTTGAGAATGATCATCTGCCCATAACTGCGGAAATTGCCTGCATAGACGATCCAGCCATCTGACGGCGCAGTCACCAGCGCGCCGGGATTGGTTTCCAACATGATCCCTTGCAGCGAATGCCCCGTGCCGTCCGCATCGCCGAACTTGCGTAACAGCGATCCCGCGGCAGGATAGGCAAGCTTGTTCCTCAGCTCCGAAAACACATATGCGGGGGCAATGCGGTTTTTGTCGGGCACCGCATTGCGGGCCAATTCGCGTGCCGCCTCGCGCTCGGCATCGCTCATGCGTCGGCGCTCCTCCTCCTGGGCGCGCGCCGCTTCGGCGGCCTCGCGAACAGAGGAAATCTGGCTTTCGAGCGAGCCGATCAGTCCCTGGAGATTGGTGGCCTGGCTGGCCAGCTCCTGGGCCTTGCGCTGTTCGGCGGCGAGCTCGCTGGCGCTCGACTGGCGCAGCTTCTCCTTTTCGGCGACCAGCATCGACATGCGGCGTTCTTCTTCGACATTGGCCGTCATTGCCGCGGTCAGGTCTTCCCGCTGCTTGTCGATGCCGGCACGAATGTCCGAGAGCGCCTTCAGGTCGGCCACCAGGTTTTCGGTCTCCTTGCGAAGACCCGGTACGACGGCGCCGAGCAGAATGGCGCTGCGCACCGATGCCAGTGCATCCTCCGGCGTCACCAAAATCGCCGGCGGTGGGTTGCGCCCCATCCGCTGCAGAGCGGCGAGAACCTCGGCGAGCACGCCGCGGCGCGCGTGCAGCGACTTTCGCACGGCGTCTTCCTTGGTCCGAAGATCGCTCAATTTCTTTTCGCCGTCGACGATCTGCTGCTCAAGATCCTGGCGCTTCTTGGCAGACTCAACGATCGCAGCCCGCAGGGTCTCGTTGGTCTTGTCGATCTCGGCGATGGTCTCCGTCAGCGCATTGGCGCGCTCCTGCGACAGCGTAATGGTCTTCGAAAGTGCGTCGAGCTCGCTGCGCGTGCTGTTGCGGCGAAGGGTGAGGTCGGCGGCAGGATCGGGCGGACCCTGCTCTTGCCCGGCCATCGTGGCCCCGGGCGGTGTAACTTCCTGGGCGCCCGCGGGCAGGCCGATCGCAAGCGCGAACGCAAAGGCCGCCGCTTTCCGGCCAAGCCGTCCTGCGTCGTCTCTTCCCATGCTGAAAACGCTGGCTCTGCCTCGGCGCGTCATCCGTTGCGTGCGTCCATTCGAAAATATGAGGAAAAAACCTAATCTGATTTGGCGCACACGACCAAGCATATTCTCGTTATCAGTGCGTGTTGGCGCGAGCGGGATGTCGGCGGAAAATTGCTGCCCTAGACCCGGTGATAGGGGTGGCCGGAGAGAATGGTGACGGCGCGGTAGAGCTGCTCGGCGATCAGGATGCGCACGAGCTGGTGTGGCCAGGTCATCTTTCCGAGATTGAGCACCGCATCGGCGCGGGCATGAAGGCTGGGGTCGAGGCCATCGGCGCCGCCGATCACCACCATCAGGTCACGCTTTCCGCTGTCGCGAAACGTGCCGAGAAGCGATGCGAAACCTTCGGAATCGAGCGCTTTTCCGCGTTCGTCGAGAAGTACAAGCAGACTGCCCTCGGCAAGCGCCTTCTCAAGCTGGGAGGCTTCTTCCCGCTTGCGCGTCTCGGCATTCGACGCACGGCTTTCGTTAACCTCGACGACGCGAGACAGCTCAAGACCGATCGCCGGACCGGCCTTGGAAAAGCGATCGAGATAGCGGGCCGCGAGATCCTTTTCCGGCCCCGCCTTGAGGCGGCCGACTGCGAAAAGTCCGATACGCATGACCTTATCCGTCCTCGCTTGCGCTGCAACGCGCACTGCATAGTTCCTGAAATCGGATCGATTCAAGGAGAATCTTATGCCGCGTCCATGGAACTTCGCAGCGTCGTTGCGCGCCTTGTCCGGAAACGGGGCCGAAGGTTACGATCAGTCGCAGCAACTTCCGGCTAACAACGCCGCTCAATACGGCGCCAGCCCTTCAAATTCACGCATGACCGTATCTCGGCTCGTCCGGCATTCGGCTGCGCGGCGACCCGGTCGGTCTCAATGCAAGGTGCCGTCCTCGATCTCAGGAGCCGCCCACATCTTCTCGATGTTGTAGAACTCCCGGATCTCCGGCCGGAAGATGTGTACGATCACATCGCCGGTGTCGATCAGCACCCAGTCACCGCCTTCCAGACCTTCGACACGGGCGTTGCCAAAGCCCCCATCTTTCAGGTCGGTCGTCAGGTGATCGGCAATAGCCATCACATGCCGTGTCGATCGCCCGGAGACAACGACCATGAAGTCTCCCAGCGCCGATTTTCCGGCAATGTTGATGCTGACGATATCTTCTGCCTTCGAGTCCTCTAGGCTTTCGAGGACCAGTTGAAGCGCACGGACAGCGGCTTCGTCGCTAGATCCCGTGCTGCGCGGGAATGCGGAGACCGCATATCCCTTGGCGTGTGCTGTTGTCAGGGTCTTTCCTTTCCACATGAACAAAACAGGCACTTTCGATTCGAACAAAGATCGAACCGTCCATGAATGTAGGCATCAAACGGTAGCGGTTTCAAGACAGCAGAACTGAATCATGGGAATTCACACAACCCGACCGCGCCGCGCGCCTGATGAAGGTTGCTGTACCCCGAATGCTGCCGGTGTTCACCCCTAAATCGATTCCGACCTGGAGGGGGCCGGCGTCGCCGCCCGAAGCGCTGTCGAACTCATCGATGAGCGCGGTCCATGGATGAAGGTCCAGGCGGGCGCGGCGTGAAAAGCGAGACGCCGTGCGTGGTCCTCGTCGATGCGGGCATAATCGAAGGTCCTGGCCATGCGCGAGGAGAGATAGGCAAGTGTCGAACCCGGCCGATCGATGACGGCGATCGGGAAGGTTCGGGCGATCTTCTGCCAGTTCTGCCAGCGGTGGAAGCTCCTCAGGTTGTCGGCGCCCATGATCCAGACGAAGCGGATGTCGCGGTTGCGGGCGCGCACGATCTCCAGAGTGCGGGCGGTATAGCTCTGCCCGAGCGCCTTTTCGAAGGCCGTCACCTTGATGCGCGGGTCACGCGCGATCGCTTCGCTCATGGCGATGCGGTCGGCGAGTGGCGCCAGATTGTTGTGATCCTTGAGCGGGTTGCCCGGAGTCACCATCCACCAGAGCTGGTCGAGCCCGAGGCGTTGGATCGCCGTATCGGCAACCAGCACATGACCCTGGTGCGGCGGGTTGAAGGATCCGCCGAACAGGCCGACCACCATACCGCTTTCGACATGGGGCATGCGCAGGTAGCGGGCGTTCACTGTGCCCGCCGTCACCTCAGGGCCTGACCTGTCCAGCACCGCGCACCCGATATTTGAAGGATGTCAGCTGTTCGACGCCGACCGGTCCGCGCGCATGCATCTTCCCCGTCGCGATACCGATCTCGCCGCCCATGCCGAATTCGCCGCCGTCTGCAAACTGCGTCGAGGCATTGTGCAGCAGGATCGCAGAATCGATTTCCGCAAAGAAGCGCTCGACCACGACCGGATTCTCGGCGATGACCGCTTCTGTATGCGCCGACGACCAGGTGGCGATGTGTTCTATCGCGCCGGAAATACCGTCGACCAGCTTCACCGAGATGATGGCGTCGAGATATTCCGTCGCCCAGTCCTCGTCGGTGGCGGCTTTCAGTCCATCGACGGAGCCTGCGAGTTCGTCGGACACGCGCACTTCGCAACCAGCCGTGAGCAGGGCCTTGAGCAGCGGCTTGGCGAGGCGGTCGGCGTCGTTGCGGTCGATCAACAGCGTTTCGGCAGCACCGCAGATGCCGGTGCGGCGCATCTTGGCGTTGACGACGATCCTTTCCGCCATGGCAAGATCAGCCGAGGCGTCGACATAGATGTGGCAGAGACCTTCGAGGTGAGCGAAGACCGGCACACGTGCCTCGTTCTGGACGCGGGCGACCAGGCTCTTGCCGCCGCGCGGCACGATGACGTCGATGGCGCCGAGAAGACCCGACAACATGGCGCCGACGGCAGCGCGATCGGCGACCGGCACCATCTGAATGGCATGTTCGGGCAGGCCGGCCGCCTTCAGCCCTTCGACCAGGCAGGCGTGGATTGCGCCCGAGGAGTGGAAGCTGTCGGAGCCGCCGCGCAGGATCACGGCATTGCCGGCCTTGAGGCAGAGCGCGCCGGCGTCGGCAGTCACGTTGGGACGGCTCTCATAGATGACGCCGATGACGCCGAGCGGCGTGCGCACGCGCTCGATATGCAGGCCGTTCGGCCGGTCCCATTCGGCAATGATCGCACCGACCGGATCCTTGAACTCCGCAATCGCGCGGATGCCGTTCGCCATGTCGCGGATGCGGCCTTCGGTCAGTGTCAGGCGGTCGATGAAGGCGCTGGCGACGCCGGTCTCGCGGGCGTTTTCGAGGTCGATCGCGTTGGCGGACAGGATCTCTTGGCTGCGCGCGACGATTGCGTTGGCCATGGCAATCAGGGCGGCGTGCTTGCGTTCGGCGCTGGCAATGGCGAGCGGTCGGCTGGCGGCCTTGGCCCTGCGGCCAATCTCCAGCATGATGCTTTCGACATCGTCCTTGTTCTTCACCTCGTCAAGCATGGACCTCATCCTTCCGGCTGCCCTCTACCTCAGCACGTTTTCCGGTCATCACCATATCGTCACGGTGCACCATGGCGGCGCGGCCGGCATAACCGAGGATCGCGGCGATCTCGGCCGATTTCTTGCCGGCGATCTGGCGCGCCTCGTCGGCGTCGTAGCCGGCGAGACCACGGGCGATTTCGCGGCCGGACGTGCCGATAATGGCGATGGTATCACCGCGGCTGAAGCTGCCGGTGACGTCGCGCACACCGGCGGGCAGCAGGCTCTTGCCGGAGCGCAGCGCCTCTTCGGCGCCGGCATCGACGGCAAGCGTTCCAGCCGGCAGCAATTGGCCTGCGATCCAGGTCTTGCGCGCCGTGACCGGCGAGCCTGACGGGGCGAACCAGGAGGAACGCGCGCCCTCTTCGATTGCCGCCAGCGGATGGTCGGGCTTGCCCGAAGCGATGATCATGGCGCAGCCGGCCGTCGTTGCGATCTTGCCGGCATCGATCTTGGTGCGCATGCCGCCGCGCGACAGCTCGGACGCCGCACCGCCGGCCATGGCCTCGATCTCGGGCGTTATCTCGGCGATCGTTTCGAGGAAGCGTGCGTTCGGGTCGAGATGCGGCGGGGCGGTATAGAGCCCGTCGATATCGGAGAGCAGCACCAGGAGATCGGCGCCGACCATGGTGGCGACGCGGGCAGCCAGGCGATCGTTGTCGCCATAGCGGATTTCCGTGGTCGCCACCGTGTCGTTCTCGTTGATGATCGGCACGGCGCCGAGCTTCAGCAACTGGTTGATGGTAGCGCGGGCGTTGAGGTAGCGGCGGCGCTCCTCGGTATCGCCGAGGGTCAGCAGCACCTGGCCGGCAACGATGGCATCGGTGGAGAGGCTTTCAGACCAGGCCCGCGCCAGCGCGATCTGGCCGACGGCGGCCGCGGCCTGGCTCTCCTCCAGCCTCAGCGCGCCTGCGGGCACGCTGAGTACGGTACGGCCGAGCGCGATCGCGCCCGACGAGACGACCAGCACTTCGACACCCTTGGCCTTAAGGCCGGCGATATCGGCGCACATGGCGTCGAGCCAGGCCTTCTTCAGGCCGGTGGCACGGTCGACCAGCAATGCCGACCCAATCTTGATGACGACCCGGCGATACTTCAAAAGCGGCTTGCGGGTCTTGGTCATCTCAGACGTTCTCCTCACCGGCGTTCGCTTCGCCTGCCTTGGCGGCGACGATAACGCTGCGCAGCGCCCGCAGCGCCTCGGTCATGCCCTTGCCGACGGCGGCGGAGAGCAGCAGGGGTTGTTCGCCGCAGGCCTTGGCCAGTGCCTTGGCCTTCACCTTCAACTCGTCCTCGTCGAGCACGTCGATCTGCGACAGTGCCACGATCTGAGGCTTGTCCTCGAGCCCACCGCCATAGGCTTCGAGCTCGTATTTCACCGTCTTGTAGGCCTTGGCGACATCTTCTTCCTGTGCCGAGACGAGATGGAGCAGCACGCGGGTGCGCTCGACATGGCCGAGGAAGCGGTCGCCGATGCCGACGCCTTCATGGGCACCTTCGATCAGGCCGGGAATGTCGGCGATGATGAACTCGTTGCCGTCGATCGTGGCGACGCCGAGATTGGGATGCAGCGTCGTGAAGGGGTAGTTGGCAATCTTCGGCCGCGCGCGGGTGCAGGCGGCAAGGAACGTCGATTTCCCGGCATTCGGCAGGCCGACGAGACCGGCATCGGCGATCAGCTTCAGCCGCAGCCACAGTGTTTTTTCTTCGCCTTCGAGGCCGGGGTTAGCCCAGTTCGGCGCCTGATTGGTGGAAGACTTGAAATGCGTGTTGCCGAAGCCGCCGTTGCCGCCGGCGGCAAGCCGGTAGCGCTGGCCCTCGGCCACCATGTCGACGATCAGCGTCTCGTTGTCTTCCTCGAAGATCTGGGTGCCGACCGGCACCTTCAGTGTCACGTCGCCGCCGCCGGCGCCGGTACGGTTTCGGCCCATGCCGTGCTGGCCGGTCTTCGCCTTGAAATGCTGCTGGTAGCGAAAGTCGATCAGGGTGTTGAGGCCGTTGACCGCTTCCACCCAGACGTCGCCGCCGCGACCACCGTCTCCGCCGTCCGGGCCACCGAACTCGATGAACTTCTCGCGCCGGAACGATACGGCGCCTGCGCCGCCGTCGCCTGAGCGGATATAGACTTTCGTTTCGTCGAGAAATTTCATTGGTCTGCCATCTGTTCGGTGAAGGTGGGCGGTCTTAGAAAGTGTTACAGCGACCTTTGCGAGTCCTGAAGGACGCGCGGCGCTGTATTTTGCCGCCATCGATATAGGCGGTTTATTCGGAGGTCAAAGAATATCGTGCGGTTCGTCAGCTACAACATCCAATACGGCGTCGGTCTCGATGGCCGCTTCGACCTCGAAAGGATCGCGGCCTCGATCGGCAACGCCGACATCATCGCGCTGCAGGAAGTGACGCGCGGCTTCCATCGCAACGATCATGTCGATCTGGTCGCCCGCTTCGGCAAACTGTTTCCCGGCCATTTCACTGCCTTTCACGCACCCTGCGACATCGATGTGGGCTCGGCGATCGAAGATGGCCGCGCCGTTAGCCGACGTTTCCAGTTCGGCAACATGATCCTGTCGCGCTGGCCGATCCTTTCGACGCGGCTCATCCCCCTGCCGCGTACCCGCACGATCAGCCCGATGAACCTGCAGCGCGGCGCGACCGAAGCGCTGATCGTAACCCCCGGCGGTCCGCTCCGGGTCTATTCCGTGCATCTCGATCACGTGCTCCCCGCCGAACGCATAGCCCAGATCCGCTACCTGAAGGATCGGCTGCTCGGCTATCCGCTCGAAGGCGGCGCGATCACCGGTGCGGCGGACTTCGGTCTTGCCGAGCCGCCGCATCCCGAGGATTTCGTCGTCATGGGCGATTTCAATATGGAACCGGAAACGCCCGAATATAACGCCATGGTCGGCTCGCGCGATGCCTACTACGGCCGTTCGCTGCGGATCGAGAATCCGGTGGATGCGCTTGCCCATCTCGGTCGTCTCACACCGGAAAGCTATAGCTGGATTCATCCCGAAAACCTCGAAAGACGCATGCATCTCGACTATTGCTTCCTCAGCGCCGGCCTCGCGTCACGCCTGACTGATGCCTGGACCGATTACGACGCCAAGGGCTCCGACCACCTGCCCGTCGGCTTCACGCTCTCCTGAAAAAAAACCCGCAAAGACGTGCTTTGCGGGGAGATTTTCTTAGTGCGGTCGGTGCAGATCGGCGGCGGTCAGCCGCGTTTCGATATGCGCGACCATGGCGTTGCGGGCGAGCGCATAGACCTGGGTGCAGCCGGTGATCCGGAACCCGATCTTTTCCTGCACCTTCAGCGAGCCCGGGTTGTCGGCAAAGACGCCCGAATGCAGCGTCGTTTCCGGCATCCGGCGGAAGAAGCGCCCGATCGCCGCATAGGTCGCCTCGGAAGCAAAGCCCTTGCCCCAGTAGAAGCGGTTCAGCCAGTAGCCGACATGCCACTGGCCGTGGCGGAGCTCGATGCCGACGCAGCCGATATGCACATCGTCGCCTGTGGTGACGGCGAACGTCCAGTCGGGCGTCAGCCCCGAGGTCCGCGCCGTCAGCCAGTCGAACGCGTCCTGCTGATCGTAGGGTGCCGGCACGCGCGCAAGCATGCGCGCCACCTGGAAATCGCCGAGCGACTGGGCGATCGCCTCGGCGTCATTGCGCCGGTGCGGGCGCAGGACCAGGCGCTTGGTCTCGATGACCGGGCAGGGGCCGGGACCAGGGCGGGTGATGACCCGTTGGCGTTCGGAAACGAGCGCGTTCATCGCATGCCTCCCCAGCTTCTCAAGGAAACCCAGGTCTTGCGGTCGAGCCGGTACCATTCGACGGCGATCGAGCCGCCGAGTGCCAGGCTGCCGACCATGCCGCTTCCCTGAAACTGGAAGCCGCACTTCTGAATGACCCGGCGCGACGCAAGGTTCATGACCCGGCAGCGCGCATCGATCTGGTCAATGTCGCGGGTGCGGAAGGCCATGTCGGTCAGGACTTGGGCGGCCTCGGTGGCGTAGCCCTGGTTCCAATAGGGTTCGCCCAGCCAATAGCCCAGCTCCGCCGTCTTGCCGTCGGGATGCGGTTCGATACCGCAGCAACCGAGAAATGCGCCATTGTCCGCTTTGGTAATCGCGTAGACGCACTTGCCAATCGTGCCGGCTTTCGCGCGTCGCACGAAGTCGGCGGCATCAGCCGTCGTATACGGGTGCGGCATGCGCGAAACCATGGTCGCGACATTGGCATTGTTGGCAAGATGGGCAAGGGCGTCGATATCGTCTTCATGGGGCGCGCGCAGAACGAGCCGGGGTGATAACAATATCGGGCAATCGGTCCTTGACCGTTGGGGCCTCAGCCTCTGCTCGGGAGACCGGGATTGGTCTTCCCTCAACAACTCGGTTTGCATGGTTTCCTCCAGAAACGAAAAAGGGGAGTTGGGTATTGCCCCATCTCCCCTTTGAAGTCTGGCTTGGAACCATCAGGTGCGTCAGCCGGGTCGATGAGACGCCGGCTGTTTTAGAGCGCTACCGGCTTATTCCGCTGCTTCGGCTTTCGGCATTACAGACACGTACACGCGGCCATTGGCCTTCGTACGGAAGTTCACGTTGCCGGCCGTAAGTGCAAAAATCGTGTGGTCCTTACCGAGGCCGACATTGGCGCCCGGATGCCACTTGGTGCCGCGCTGGCGCAGAATAATGTTGCCGGCGATGACCTGCTCGCCGCCGAACTTCTTCACGCCAAGGCGCTTGGACTCAGAATCGCGACCGTTACGCGACGAACCGCCAGCTTTTTTGTGTGCCATTGGTGTTCTCCTTTAAACCTTAGATCCAGGAACTCAGTTTGCAGCGGCTTCGGCGGCAGCTTCAGACTTCTTCGAAGCCTTCTTTGCCTTGCCACCGGCAGCAGCGATGTCCAGGATGCGGACGGTCGTCTGGTGCTGGCGGTGACCGCGCGAGCGCTTGGAGTTCTGGCGGCGACGCTTCTTGAAGGCGATGACCTTCTTGGCGCGACCCTGCTCAACAACTTCAGCGCTGACAACGGCGCCTTCGACAAACGGAGCACCGATGGTTGCATCGGCGCCAACGCCGACCATCAGGATCTCGGTGAATTCGATCTTGTCGCCTGCAACGCCTTCCAGCTTTTCGATGGTGAGGACGTCGTTGGCGGCCACGCGGTACTGCTTACCGCCGGTCTTGATGACTGCGAACATTTTTTATCCTTTCATGTTCGATCCGGCTCTCTGCCCGAAGACAAGGCCGTCTTTTTCTCAGTCGACAGTTGAGTGGATCTCCTTTTCGGATATCCACCGGTGAATGGGCGCAAATCACACCCGATGCGGTGAGCTAGGCCACACCACTTCATTGCGCGGATTACAAGGATTTGCACAGGTGTGTCAAGGCGAAAGCAACAGGGCCGTTACATATTCTTCAAACAAGGCCCTTGCCAGCACCCGAATCTGCCGCTATGAACCCGACCGCGCCGAACAAGCGCCGACCAGCAAAGCGGAGAGGTGGCTGAGTGGTCGAAAGCACCGCACTCGAAATGCGGCGTACGGGCAACCGTACCGTGGGTTCGAATCCCACCCTCTCCGCCATAATCTATCTCACCACCATTTGATATGCGAAGCAGCCCGACTTCAGGCCGGTTCACGGAAGCTTCCGGGGTTCGTTGTTTAAACGCGCGTCTCTATCAACTCGACTTCGGCGTCCAGGAAACAAAATCGCCAGCAGGCTCGATATCTGTTTCAGGATGGGGCGGGGACGTCCTTGTTATGTCGGAGGCGGGGCGATCGATCGTTCTCCTTGCCAGCGGTCATCCGGCGCTTCCGATAGCCCGCCCTGATATGGCGATCGCGGGTCGTGCGCCGCGTCAAAGGGTGACCCATCTGACAACGATGTCGCGGCGTTGTCGCCAGCGATTGCGGTTTGCCGAACTATAGCCATCGATGCCCTTGCGAACCGGGCAAGGGCGTCGGCGGCCGGGCTGACGGCACGTTCGTGCTTCCGCGGCGAAACGCAGCTGCGCTAGGCGACTTTCAGCGCCGCGGAAATTTCCGACAAGGTGGCCTTCTCCGCATCGCTGACAGCGACGCCGCCGAAGCCCAGGAAGCCGCCTTCCTTGGCGGCTTCCGCCACCTTCTGGCTGATCTGGTATAGCCATGTGCTGAAGGCTGCGACATCACCCTGCGCCTTGGTCTCGACGAGTGTCCGGGCCTGATTCAGCGTTTCAATGCATCTGGCCTTCATGTCCTCCGGCTTGGCGCCCTTGAGTTTCGTCTGCAGCCCATCGCGAGCGGCGGTCCGGCCCTCCGAGGTTTCGAAGTCGGCGACCAGCGCCTTGACGAGCGGGCTTGCTGCTGCATCGGCTTTTGCCTGCAGAAGTGCGCTGCTGTTGGCGATGCCTTCCTTCATCATCCCCCAGAGGCCGCTCGGCTCCGCGGCCGTCACCGCAATGCCGGCCATCATCACGCTCTCCAGGAGCAGCGTCCATTCTTCCGGGGTGAATGTCGATTTGTCGGCCATGGCCGTCTTCCTTCCTATCCGGTTTCGTCGATGACAATCGCCAACGGTCCGTGCGGAATGCAGGGCCGGCAGCTCATGCTTGGGCTGGATCTTCAGGTCGCCAGTGAGGCGAGCTTGGTCTTCAATGCATCGATTGCGGGTTTCACGATGTCGGAAGCGCCGGGTATCGCCAACACCTTGTCGAAAAGCCCGTTGAGCGTTGGCATCATCGGCCCGACGAGCGCGGAAAGGGCTGCCTTCTGTTCGGCAGACAGTTGCCCGGTGGCGCCCGTGACTTTGTCGAGCCCGGCTGAAATCTCCTCCAGTTTCGGCAGGGCGGCCGTGGCCGAGGCGGCGTCCGTGACACCGGTCAGCGTTGTCTGCAGGCTCGCCAGGCTGTCCTGGACCTGCCGGCCGATGTCGACCCCGGCGACCGTCAAGCTCTGCCCCGCCGTGCCAGCCTGTGGCGCGACCTCTCCGCTCGGTCTGCCGAACAGATAGAAGAGCACGGCTGCAAGCGCGAGCACGGCAATCACCCAGTAGAGCCAGTTGCGCGACCCGGACGGCGTCGCCGCCTCGGCTGCGCGCTGACCGGCTCCACCGACGGACGAAGCCGCTGTCGCGGCGCTGCGGGCGACCTGGCTCGCCGAGGCCGCGGCAGACTGTGCCGAAGCGCCGAGCCCGCCGAGCAAGCCTGTTCCGCCAAGCAGTTCTCTTGCGCCGGAGGGCAGGGCGGCCGCGATGTTGTCCTTCTGGCTCGCGAGCAGTCCGGCGATGCCATTGGCGCTGAGATCGCCGCCGCTCTGCCGGGCAAGGCCACCCAGCACGAGGGGAGCAAGCGTCGCCAGCAACGAACCGCTCGCCCGCGGGTCCATGCCGGAGATCCCGCCGATGGCGTTCGCAAGCGCACTGCCGTCCTTCGCCCCGAAGATTGACGAAATGATCTGTGACCCGTTCTGGCTAAGCGTCGCCTGATCGCCTCCCTGAAGCATCCCGATGAGACTGTCGAGCGATCCGCCCTGTTGACTGGCGGTATCGGCGATCTTCTGCGCCCCGCCCGGTTGCGCCGCGACACCCGTCAGTCCCGCCAGCACCGCGGGAATGGCGGCGCTGACGGCGCCCTGCACCTTGCTGCTGTCGAGCCCGAGCGCCGAGGCGATGCGTGCGATCATGTCAGGGGTAAGCATCTGCGCGATATACGAAACAAGATTGCTGGCCATTGGCTTTTCCTCCACGTTGATGTCGTCGGGCATCGACGGCGCTCATGGAGCGGTCGTCCGACGGCGCGGCAATTGGCTGCAAGCAATTCGCGTTTATCTGATTGTCGGCCGCGAGGCGGGTTCCTCTGGAACCTTCGGCCCAAAAATATTAGCACTTGTGGATGTAAATGGCCAGTTCTCGGCAACTTGCGGAAACGGCAGAACGTGGCTCATTGAACACGCGCGCTAGTGCGCCAGCATGTTGAGCGGCCCGTGACCTGGCAGCCGAGGCAGGAGGGAAGAAGGCGGACCGTCGGCCGCAGGGCCGGTTTAAGGGTCGCGACGACAGCGCCGCAGGATGCTTGCGGTCACGCGCGGGCCGGCCTGACCTGGTGCCCGCACTCATAGTCTGACCCCCGGCCGCGAGGCCAGGGATCCCGTCGGTTTCGCGTTACTTCTTCGGCGATTTCTCCGCCGGCGGCGGTGCCGCCTGCAGGTTGCCGAGAAGCGACGAGATCGCGTTTTCGCCGTTGAAGCCTGCTTCCTTCAGCAGTTGGTCGACGATCGGCTTGTTGGCCTGGTAGGACAGGAGCTGGCCCGCCAACCCGTCGCCAAGGCCGATGCCGTTTGCAGCACCGTCGCCGCCGCCGTTGCGGCCGAGCATGCCGCCGGTGTCGAAGATGCGGATGTCTGAGATCTTCTCGATCGGCTTGACCGCTTCGGCGAGTGCTTCGGGAATGATGCGGATGCGTTCGCGCAGGATCTCGAACTCGATGATGGCGGAGCTCAGCTTGTTGCGGGCCTCGTTGAGCAGCGCCTCGCTCTCGGCTGCGGCCTTGCCGGTTTCGAGCACGCCCTTCGCCTTGATGATCGCGGCGTCGGCCTCGGCGGTGGCGAGCGTCTTGATCGCATCGGCCTGGTCGAGGGCCGCCTGCTTTTCGGCTTCGGCGCCGACGGTCACGGCGGTCGCTTCGGTTTCGGCGTTCTTGCGGGCGTCGATGACGGCGATCTGGCGTTCGCGTTCGGCGATTTCCACGGCCTTTGCGGTTTCCACCTTTTCTTCCGCGGCAATGGCGAGCGCGCGGGCGGTTTCAGCCTGGGCCTTCGCCTCGGACTCTTCCCGGCTCTTGTTGGCAACCGCGATGGCGCTTTCCTGCGAAACGATCTGCAGGTCGCGGCGGGCTTCCGTGTCGCGCTGCTGCACGGCGCGGGTGGCGTCGATGTTGGCGCTTTCACGCGCCTGCTTGGCAAGCGCCTCGCGTTCGGCGATCGCCTGCTCGGCGGCGATGCGAGCTTCTTCCTCGGCGCGCTTGGCCGCCTGTTCCTGCTGCGCGGTTTCGGCGCGGGTGGCGGCCGACTTGTTGGCGATGTCGCGTTCCTGGTTCAGCTCCGCCTCGCGCTTGGTGCGCTCGATCGTCAGCGATTGCTGGCGGGCTTCCAGATCCTTCTGGGCGATCGCGACTTCGGTATCGCGCACGATCTCGTTGCGCTCCTTCTTGCGGCCCTCGGTAATGCGGGTCAGCGCCGCAAGACCATGCGCGTCGAAGAAGTTGTTGGCGTTGAAGTGCTTGATATCCGTCTGGTCGAGACGGGTCAGCGAAACGGATTCGAGTTCGAGACCGTTCGACTGCAGGTCGGCGCCGACCGCTTCCTGCACCGCCTTGACGAAATCCATGCGCTGTTCCTGCAGCGCGTCGAGGCTCATGGTGGCGGCGACCGAGCGCAGACCGTCGACGAACTTGGCCTCGATCAGCACGCGCAGCTGTTCGGCATCGTTGGTGCGGTCACCGAGCGTCTGTGCCGCAAGCGCGATCGAGGAAGCGTCGGGCTTCACGCGCACATAGAATTCCGCGCCGATATCGACGCGCATGCGGTCCTTGGTGATCAGCGCGTCGCCTTCGCCGCGGCGGACTTCGAGGCGAAGCGTCTTCAGGTTGACGCGCGCGATCGAGTGGAAGATCGGCAGCACGATGGAGCCTCCGTCGAGGACCACCTTCTGGCCGCCGAGGCCGGTGCGCACATAGGCTTCGTCGCGGCTCGAGCGGGTATAGAGCGATGCAAGAACAAAGCCGATGCCGAGGATCAGGACGATGCCGATACCGGCCGGCACCAAGAGTTCGTATAACATGGTTGCTCCGTGAGACTTAAGGAGTGGGAGTATTAAGGATTGGGCGGCGTCAGCAGGTCTGACGGCGCGGATATCGCAATGAAAATGTTGGACACGCGATCCACGACGAGCACCTGTGCGCCGATGGCGATCGGTTGCTCGTTGCGGGCGGCGCGTGCGCGCAGCACATGCCAGTTGCCGTGGCGGTCCTTGAGGCGGATGCGTCCCGGCAGGCCCTGGTCCAGCGGACCGACGGTGACTTCGCCGCTGCGGCCGACGAAATCGCCGAGATCGACCACATAGCTTTCGTCACGTGGGACGATCCTTGCCACCCAACGGCTCGACACGCGAACCGCGGGTAGCGAGAGAGCGAGCGCCGGCAGGGCCGCGACAAGCGCCGGCAGCGGCGCCCACAGGGCCCCGGCCACCGCCTGGATGACAAACCCGGTCATGGCGAAGAGGCCGAGGAAGAGCATCAAGAGGACAAGCAGCGGCACGCCGCCGACATTGAACCAGGACATCAGCCCGCCCAGCGCGTTGTGGTCGTCCAGCCAGGCCTTGTCGATCGCCTCGCCCAGCGAAAAGCCGAGCAGCAGGCAGAGGATCTCGATGCCGGTAAAGGCGGCCAGCATCACCGCCGCAATCGCGAATGGCAGAGATTCCGGGGCGAGGAAAGACAGCATGGGCGTTAGTGCTGCTTTGCCTTGAGCGCGGCCAGCCTTGCCTCGATTGCCCTGTCTCGATGCAGGCGGTCCAGTTCGTCCAGTTCGGCGCTGCCGCCATGATCTCCGCCCGGAACGCCGGTGGCGCGGGAGACGGCGGCGGCGGCGCGGGCAGCACCGTCCACGGGGCTCGCCTTTGCCAGACCCGAAGCTTTGCTCTCGGGGAACTGGGCGATGCTGCGCTTGAGGTCTGCAAGCCGCGCTTCGGCCTCGCGGCGGGTGGCAAGCACCGCCTGCAGGGCCTGCTGGCCCTCTTCGAGATCGGTGCGGGCGCCGGCGAGCGCCTTGTCCAGGGCGGCGAGTTGCGATTCCAGATCGATCTGGCGCGCGACGCCGGCTTTGGCGAGGTCTTCCCGGGCAGCGGAGATCGCAGTCCGGATTTTTTCGTCCAGTTTCTCGAGATCGGCGCCGATTTCATCGCGGCGGCTGAGGATGCGATACTCCTCGGCGCGGGCCTGGCCGATATCGACCCGGGCCTCTTCCGCGGCCGCGTCGATTTCGCGGAGCGCCTGTTCGACGATTACGATCTTGTTGCTGCCTTCCGCCTTGTCGACGGCGGCATTTGCGAGACCGGCAATCAAGCGGCCCATGCGAGATAGGATGCCTTCATTCGTCATCATTTTCTTCTCCGTTCGGTCGGAATGCGTGGTGACGCCGATGTGGATCTGATAGCCGCCGTTTTGTGCAACGAGCTGGGCGGCGAAGATATTCAAGGTGCCGGACGAATAGCCGGCGACATCGTATGGGATCGCGACGCGACCGCGCACGGTGGCGACGGTCAGATCCGACGGCCCCTTGATTGCAAAAAGCTTGTCGTCCAGCGGCAGCCTTTCGGTGCTGGCCGGCTGTCCCCGGTTCGCCGCGAAGTCGCGCAACCCCAGCGTGACCATCCGCGCCGGAAGCCCGGTTCGCTCCCGGACTGTTTCGTAGGCAAGCTCGTGCAGCGTTACGAGATTGGCGCCCGCCTTTTCACCGGCGAGTTCTTCGAGCATTGCCAGCATGTTGGCGTAGGCAACGAAGGTTTCCTCCAGCGCGTGTCTGGCCTCCTCGTCTGGCGCGAGATCGTAGCACAAGATCGACGTGTGGTTGCTCTGAGCCATGCTCAATTACATAAAGCACCGCTTTCGTGCTTTCAAGGATCTGCTCAGGTTTAAGTTGCAATTCTCTTCTGCTGAACGCGCGCAACGGTCGCGGCGCCGGCAATGCGGGTTGCAGCGGCGGAGAAATGGGGCGTCGACAGCGGACGATTGACTGGTGGGTTTTATTCCGCCGCGTTGTTGCGCAGCCAGGTTTCCAGCGCGGCAATCACCGAGAGCCGCAGGCTCGCGCCCTTCGACAGGGCGCGGGTGAGGGACAGGTCGTCGCCGGCAAATCCCATCTCGGCCATGATGTCGTTCGCCCGCATCCGGCGGCGGTTCATGATCGTGCGGATTTCGGCGATCGTTTCGGGAAGCAGGTAGCGACCGCTGGCAATCGCCGGGGGCGCTGCAAGCGGTGGATCGATTTGAGCGCGCGGAGCAAGCCCGTCAGCGGCGCCGTTGCTGCTCAGCCAATTGAGGAACGTTTCACGCTCGGCCGGGCTTGCCTTGGTCCAGGAATTCTTGAGCTTGTCGAGGCGCGTGCGCTCGTCCTTGAGCCCTGCCACGATAAGCGCCTTGCGCAGCGACGGGATGCGCCCGGCGATGAGATCCGCGTGGATATCAGGGAAATCGAGCTTCAGGCGCTGCACGTCCGCGGTTTCGTCGCTCTTGGTTTTCTTCGACATGCTCATTCCCGCGCCGTTCATTCGCGACATGCTCTAGCGTGCTCGGCCGCCCGGCGCGAGCGAAATAGGTCGCTATCCTCTATCCTTTGTCGGCCGACGTCGTTAGGGAACGCAGGGAGAGTAACGCGACGTTGCGTGCAGAATGCCCTTTGCCGGACATCATGCATCCAGCTTTACGCAAGTCCCTTCGCCTATCGTCACCTCAATGGCCGGGATGTGACACGGCGAATAAAGGACAATGATATGTCAAACGATATCGAGCATTACCGCGATCCATCCGATTCGATGGTTGCCTGCTATCTCGCGAACAATGACGGCGACGAACTGACCGACGTGCTGGTCGCTGCCCTTGAAGATGCCTTCCGCATCCTGAGCGACGAGATCTCCGGCGAAACGATGCATTGAAGCAGGGCGCGTCTCCCCGGCGGGCTACCCCTCCGGGCTGATCCACCATCGGTGGCGAATCGGCGAGGAAACATCCTGTCTTCGCCCGGTTCTAACCGGCGACATCGACCTTTCCGAGAGAGTTCGGGATGCGCGTCGCCAGCACAAGGGGCGAGGCGCATGATGACAATTTCGATCTGGCATTGGGCAGTGATTTTGCTGGTCATCGGTGTGCCCGTCTGGCTGATCCTTCGCGCCCTGAAGCGTTGACGCTATGCGCCCGTAGGCGGGCGCGCGGCGGCAGAGGACAGGGCTTTGCGGATCCTGATTGGACGGCCCGATCGTCGCTCCGGCACCCTTGTCCGTAACGACTGCCGCCCCGGCCTGCTTACAGGCCGACGGGCGGTGGCATGACCACCGGCTGCTGCTCAGTTTTCCTGCAGCAACGCTTCGGCCGAAAGAGCGACGGATAGGACGGTCGCATCGGTTCCGTTTCTCCCCACCAGCATCAGTCCAGCCGGACGCACGAGGCCCGGCATTGGCAGGGTAATGGCGGTCAGATCGAACTGGTTGGCGACCTGGCAGTTGCGCAGCAGCAGACTTTCCACGCGGTCGTATTCTTTGGCGTCGTTGTCGACGCTGGCAATCGACACGGCGGCAATCGGCGTCGTCGGCAGTGCGATGAGGTCATAGGGCGAAAGCCGCTCGTCCATGGCGAGGGTGAGCGCATGCCGGGTTTGCAGTAGGGCCGAGATCGCTGCGTCGGCCACCAAGATCCGGCGGCGAAGCGAGACCTTGACCCTGTCGTCGACGGGGGCGGTCTCGTCGCCCAGCCAGTCCGCGTGGACGCGGCTTGCCTCCAGGCCCGCAATCGAGCCGATGCGTGTCGCTTCGCCGAGTTTTTCGATCAAGTCGTCGATGGTACAGTCGAAGATCTCAGCCCCCGCTTTCTCCAACCGGTCGAGGCTTGCCGCGAAGGCATCGGCGACTTCGGGGGAGAGGTCTTCAAACAACCTGCCGCGGGGGATGCCGATCCGTAGGCCTGCGATCGAACGGCCGACGGGCGGTTTTGGTTGCTCGCCGGCCATCACGGCGTCAGCTGCAACGCAGTCGGCAACGGTCCGGGCGAGCGGTCCGAGCGAATCCAGAACCGGCGAGAGCGGAAAGGCGCCATCGAGCGGGATGCGGTTCGCCGTCGGCTTAAAGCCGACGATGCCGTTCAGCGCCGCAGGGATGCGGATGGAGCCGCCGGTGTCGGAGCCGATGGCGATGTCGCAGGTGCCTTCGGCCGCCGAGACACCGGCGCCAGAGGACGAGCCACCGGGGATCAGGCTTTCGTCGGCGGCGTTGCCGGGCACGGGGTAGTGCGGATTGAGGCCGACCGCCGTGAAGGCGAACTCTGTCATATGCGTCTTGCCGATGATCACGGCGCCGGCAGCACGCAGCCGCTGGACAACGAGCGCGTCTTCTTGGGCCGGCGGCGCGCCGCGGCGAATGATGGAGCCGGCAAGCGTCGGTTCGCCGGCGACATCCAGCAGATCCTTGATCGAAACGATCTTGCCGTCGAGCGGCCCAAGGCTGTCCCCCGCCTGCCGGCGACGGTCGGCTGCGTCGGCCTCGCGGTGCGCGCTCTCTTCATAGAGGCGGACGAAAGCCTTTTCCTCGTGCCGGCGATCGTTGAGCCGGCTCAGGATCTGTTCCAGGCGGTCGCGGACGGAGACGTTGGCGGCGTGGGGCACGATGATCACCTGTCGAATAGGGGCCGCCATCGGCGGCCGGGGCGGGGTCGTTGCCTAGGTTCACCGAGGTCAACGACGGTCACCTTGATAGCAGCATTGGTGGCGATTGCCATCGTGCCATTGTCGCCGCGGCCGGCGCCGACCTTCACCGAACTGTCGCCAAACCGTTCAAATAGTTTCATGCCCCTGTTACGTCGCTGACATCGGGGTGACCAAAGGTCCGGCTCGCGCGGTCGCGCTGCCGAATCGGAGGTCTGTTTGGCCGATATTCTCAAGACCCTTTCAAGGCGTTCTTTCCTCTTTTCCGCCGGTGCCGCGGGCTTCGTGGCCTCATCGGGCCTTGCGACCCCCTTCTATGCGCGCGGCTACGGCCGGCCAGAATTCATTCACGGCGTACAATCGGGCGATGTCGATACCTCTTCCGGGATGATCTGGACGCGGGTGGATCGGCCGTCGAAGGTTTCGGTCGAGTATTCGACCACGGAGAGCTTCTCCAATCCCTTTCGTCTTGCCGATCTCACGGCGACGCCGCAAACCGATTGTGCGGTCAAGTGCTCGCTCGATGGGCTGCTGCCGGATCAGGACATCTTCTACCGCTTCACCGCCACCGATCTCTACGATGTCAACCGCGTCTCCGAGCCGGTGGTCGGCCGGTTTCCCACGGCCCCCTTGCGCAAGCGCTCGGTCCGTTTCGTCTGGTCCGGCGACACCGCCGGCCAGGGCTGGGGCATCGACGATGTCGGCATGAAGACCTATTCGACGATGCGGCTGCACGAGCCGGACTTCTTCATTCATTCCGGCGATACAATCTATGCCGACAACCCGATCCCGGATGAAATCGCATTGCGCGACGGGGGCGTCTGGAAGAACCGGGTGGTGACCCACGAGAAGCGCGACGTGGCGCGCACACTGGAAGAATATCGCGGGCAATGGAAATACAATCTGCTCGACGATCATGTCCGGCAGCTGAATGCCGTCTGCCCCACCTTCTACCAGTGGGACGATCATGAGGTCCTGAACAACTGGTCGGCCTCGACCGATCTTCGCGACGACGCGCGATACCCGGAAAAGGACGTTGCTGTCTACGCGGAGCGGGCCGCCCGGGCTTTCCATGAAATGACGCCGATCCGCACGCCGGCGACACAACCCGGCCGCATCTTCCGCAAGGTCGGCTACGGCCCGCTGCTCGATGTGTTCTTCGTCGATCTGCGCTCCTATCGCGGCGCCAACCAAAGCGAGGACGGTGGCGGCGCGCTGTTCGGCTGGCGGCAGGCGGATTGGCTGAAGCGCGAACTTGCAGCCTCGCGCGCGGTCTGGAAGGTGATCGCCTGCGACATGCCGATCGGTCTCGTCGTCTGGGACGATTACGCCAACAGGCGCGGCTCGGATGCGATCGCCAACGGCGACAATGGCGCGCCTGCCGGTCGTGAGCTGGAGTTTGCCGATCTCCTACGCTTCATCCGCGACAATGCCATCGACAATCTCGTCTGGCTGACGGCGGACGTGCATTATACTGCCGCGCACCGCTACGACCCCGCGCGTGCCGCCTTCAAGGATTTCACGCCTTTCTGGGAGTTCGTGTCGGGGCCGCTTCACTCCGGTACCTATGGGCCGAAGGCGCTCGACATGACCTTCGGGCCCGAGGTTCGTTTCATCAAGGCGTCGGGTGGCGGCATCGACAGCAACCTGCCGCCATCGGCCGGCCTGCAGTTCTTCGGCATCGTCGATATCAACGGCCAGACACAGCAGATGACCGTGCGTCTGATGGACCGACAGGACCAGGAACTCTGGCGCGTGACGCTCGATCCGGCTGCGATTGCATGACGAATCTGGTAACAGCCGGCAGCTTTCCAAACCCTGATTTCCAGACCCCTGGTGGGTGCAAACCCATGGCCTACCGGCATTTGACCGCGACGCTCATGCGCGCGCCCCCTTTCGCAATCGCAAAAAAACCTGTATGAGCGCGACCATTGAAAAAGCGGCGTGGCCCATCGGGGCTTGCCCTGAACCTCCGAGACGAAAAATGAGCATTCGTAACATCGCGATTATCGCGCACGTTGACCATGGGAAAACGACCCTTGTTGACGAGCTCCTGAAGCAGTCGGGCTCGTTCCGCGAAAACCAGCGCGTTGCCGAACGCGTCATGGACTCCAACGACATCGAAAAAGAACGCGGCATCACCATTCTTGCCAAGGCGACGTCGGTCGAATGGAAGGGAACGCGCATCAACATCGTCGACACCCCCGGCCACGCCGACTTCGGCGGCGAAGTCGAGCGCATCCTGTCGATGGTGGACGGTGCTATCGTTCTCGTCGACGCTTCCGAAGGCCCGATGCCGCAGACGAAGTTCGTTGTCGGCAAGGCGCTGAAGGTCGGCCTGAAGCCGATCGTCGCGATCAACAAGATCGACCGTCCCGATGGCCGCCACGAGGAAGTCATCAACGAAGTTTTCGACCTCTTCGCCAACCTCGATGCCTCCGACGAGCAGCTCGACTTCCCGATCCTCTACGGTTCGGGCCGCGATGGCTGGATGAACGTTGCGCCGGAAGGTCCGAAGGACCAGGGCATGGCCCCGCTTCTCGACCTCGTGCTCAAGCATGTGCCGGAGCCGACGGTTGCCGAAGGCCCGTTCCGCATGATCGGCACGATCCTTGAAGCCAACCCCTTCCTCGGCCGCATCATCACCGGTCGCGTTCACTCGGGCTCGGTCAAGCCGAACCAGGCGGTCAAGGTCCTCGGCCAGGACGGCAAGCTGCTCGAAACCGGCCGTATCTCGAAGATCCTCGCCTTCCGCGGCATCGAGCGTCAGCCGATCGAAGAAGCACAGGCAGGTGACATCGTTGCGATCGCCGGCCTGACCAAGGGCACCGTCGCCGACACCTTCTGCGACCCGTCGGTCACCGAAGCACTGACGGCACAGCCGATCGACCCGCCGACCGTCACCATGTCGTTCATCGTCAACGACAGCCCGCTTGCCGGCACCGAAGGCGACAAGGTCACGAGTCGTGTCATCCGCGACCGTCTGTTCAAGGAAGCTGAAGGCAACGTCGCGCTCAAGATCGAGGAATCCTCCGAGAAGGATTCGTTCTTCGTGTCCGGCCGCGGCGAACTGCAGCTTGCCGTTCTGATCGAAACCATGCGCCGCGAAGGCTTCGAACTTGCCGTGTCGCGTCCGCGCGTGGTCATGCACAAGGATGACAACGGTCAGCTGCTCGAGCCGATCGAAGAAGTGGTCATCGACGTCGACGAGGAGCATTCCGGCGTCGTCGTTCAGAAGATGTCCGAGCGTAAGGCCGAAATGGTCGAGCTGCGTCCGTCCGGCGGCAATCGCGTCCGCCTGGTGTTCTTCGCTCCGACCCGCGGCCTGATCGGCTACCAGTCGGAACTGTTGACGGATACGCGCGGCACTGCGGTCATGAACCGTCTGTTCCACGCCTACCAGCCGTACAAGGGCGAGATCGGCGGCCGCGTCAACGGCGTGCTGCTCTCCAACGATGCCGGCGAATCCGTCGCCTATGCCATGTTCAACCTGGAAGACCGCGGCCCGATGATCATCGACGCCGGCGAGAAGGTTTACGCCGGTATGATCATCGGCATCCACACGCGCGACAACGACCTCGAAGTCAACGTGTTGAAGGGCAAGAAGCTCACCAACATGCGCGCATCGGGCAAGGACGAAGCCGTCAAGCTGACGCCGCCGATCCGTATGACGCTTGAGCGGGCGCTGTCCTGGATCCAGGACGACGAGCTGGTCGAAGTCACGCCGAAGTCGATCCGTCTGCGCAAGCTGCACCTGGACCCGAACGAGCGCAAGCGCTTCGAAAAGGCCCGCACCGCCGGCGCGGCCTGAGCATCCTGAAATTACCAAGCCTAAAAAAACCCCGGATCGCTCCGGGGTTTTTTGCTGTGTGTGCCACGGATGGGCGACTTGCGGATAAAGTTAAAAAGGCGTTAACCTTCCACAGGGTGCCGTTAAAGTTGCCTGTGGGTTAACGCTGGCCGGCAACCGGGCGGGATTCCTGTTCGTCCTGTGTGCGTTTAGAGTCGCGAGTCATGAAGACTGTTTCGATAGAGATTCGGCCCGGAGAGCCGCAGGAAGCGTCGGCAATTGCCGATGTGCACCGCGTTTCGTGGCTGCAGGCCTATGGCGGTCTCATCCCCCATCGTCCCCTTGTGCAGATGGTCAATCGTCGTGACGAGACGTGGTGGCGCAAGGCGACCCGCGGTCCTGCGACGCTGCTCGTGGTCGATGTGGCCGGGACCATTGCAGGCTATGCAACGCTCGGCCTCAGCCGCGCCAAGGCCCTGCCGCAGGAGGGCGAGATCTACGAGATCTATCTCCGGCCAGAGTACCAGGGCATTGGTCTCGGGCGCGTCCTCTTCGGCGAGGCCAAGAGCCTGCTGAGGTCGCTCGGCTGCCGTGGCCTCGTCGTCTGGTGCCTCGAAGACAGCGAGCACGCCTACCAGTTTTTCCAGGGTGCCGGCGGCAGCGATATCGCCGAAGGCATGGAAGATTTCGGCGACAAGCACCTGAAGAAGGTCGGCTTCGCCTGGAACTGATCGCTGCCCCTTTGCGGCAACATCATTGAAATCGCAGGCCTATTCCGGAAGCTCATTGTTGGGATCGGCTGCCTTGTCACCGCGCGTGCCATGGTAGGCAGGATTGTCGACGCCGCAGCGGAAGGTCGGCGCCACCTCGTCGGCGACCTTGCGGGCAAGCGTGTTCGGATCGGGATTGGTTAGCGCATCGACATAACCGGCGACGCAGCCCTTGCCGTCATCCTTCTGCGCGACCTTGGAGACGACAAGGACCTGCCCCTGGAGTTCCGGGACGGAAGCGCCCGACGCGTCTGTGTTCTCGATGAACCAGCGCAGGATTGTCGCGACGGCCTTGCCATCCTTTGCTACCCGCCACTCCACGGTCGTGCCGGCGTGGTTGAACGGAATGAAGCTCTCGAATGCGTCGTCGCTGTAGCGTTGGTTCAGGTGACCGAACGAGACGCTCTGGCGAATGTCGGCTTCCTTGAACCGAACAGGATAGTCCGCATGACCGGCACAGGTCATCAGAGCGTACATCCCTTCCTCTTCCGCTATCGTCTTGCACTTGTCGCGGCCGATGTCGGTGTAGACGCTCTCATTGGCCAAGACAGGCCCTGCAGACAGCAAAAGCAGCGCCAGGCCTGCAACCTTTCCGATCATCGTGAACTCCATCGAACGAGAACTGGGGCCTGTGGAGGTCGCTTCGACGGCGCGAAACGACCGCTTGAATCTGCGCTACGGACGAAAGTTATGTTGCATCGCGGCATGTTTCCCTTTATCCGACGGGCAAACTTCCCAACTGACCCTGGAGTAGTCTATGCGCATCGACGCGATTTCCATCGGAAAGAATCCACCAGAAGATGTCAACGTCATCGTTGAAGTTCCCGTCGGCGGCCATCCGATCAAGTACGAGATGGACAAGGAAGCCGGCACGCTGGTTGTCGACCGCTTCCTCTACACGCCGATGACCTATCCGGGCAACTACGGCTTCGTCCCGCACACGCTCTCGGATGACGGCGACCCGATCGACGTTCTGATCTGCAACACCCGTCCGCTGGTTCCGGGTTGCGTCATCAACGTCCGCCCGATCGGCGTGATGATGATGGAAGACAACTCCGGCCAGGATGAAAAGATCATCGCCGTTCCGTCGGGTCATCTGACCCAGCGCTACGACAAGGTGCATGAATACACCGACCTGCCGGAAATCACGCTCAAGCAGATTGAGCACTTCTTCGAGCACTACAAGGATCTGGAGCCCGGCAAGTGGGTGAAGATTTTCGGCTGGAAAGACGCATCCGTCGCCCGTCAGCTGATCAAGGAAGCCGTCGAGCGCGCCAAGGGCGCTAAGTAAGCTTTACCTGCCGATCAGCTCGGCAAGACGCCTCATCAAGTCCTCCGGATCGCCATCGATCCGGAGGATTTTTTTACGCTGCGTATCGCCTGAGATGAGGGAGAGCCTGCTCTTGGCAAGCCCGAGCTTCTTCGCGAGAAAGGCAACCAGCGCCTGGTTGGCCTTGCCTTTCTCCGGAACTGCGCTGACACGCACTTTCAGATGTTCTTCTCCGTCGGCAGCCGCTTCCAGGCCATCAATGGCGTCGCGGCCGCCGTTTGGCGTCAGGCGCACCGTCAGGCGAATGTGATCGCCATGCGCGCTGAAGGCCGGATTGGCCATCGTCAGCCAAGCAGCGCCTGTGCGATCGTCGTATTCAGGAAGAGCTGGATGAAATAGAGGATCACCAGCACGACCAGAGGCGACAGGTCCACGCCGCCCATGTCGGGCAGCACGCGACGGATCGGGCGATAGAGCGGCTCCGTCAGCTGGTAGAGCGAGCGGCCGATCATGTTGATCGCCTGGTTGTTCACGTTGATGACGTTGAACGCATAGAGCCAGGAAAAGATGGCCGACGCGATGACCAGAAACCACGCGATGTTGATGATGAAGTTCAAGGTGCCGATGACAGCAAGCATGCCGGTCTCCAATTCGTTATTGACAGACATGTAGACATTGAGACCTAAACGAGCAAGTACGCCGGATTAACGGGCGCGATCATGTTTAACGTGAGAACGCGTGATATCCGACCCTGAGTAGGAGTCTCTTCCGCATGTCCGCCGTTCATGCCTCGCATCGTTTTGCCGCCTTCCGGCATGTCGGTTATCGCCGCTACTTCTTCTCGCGCTTCCTGGCTTACTTCGCGATCCAGATCATTTCGGTGGCTGTCGGCTGGCAGATCTACGATCTGACGCGTGATCCCTTCGATCTCGGCCTGATCGGTCTCTTCCAGTTTCTGCCGTCCCTCGTGCTGATCCTCGTCACCGGCGCAGCAGCGGACCGCTACAACCGGCGCATGATCATGGGCATCTGCATGGTCGTCAGCACCCTCTGCGCCACAGCGCTGCTCTTGCTGACGGTGTCCGGGTTGTTCTCGCCTTGGCCGGTCTACGCGATCCTGGTCGTCTTCGGCATCGAGCGCGCCTTTCTCGCACCGGCGTCGCAATCGCTGGCGCCTAATCTCGTACCACCCGAAGATCTGCCCAATGCGATCGCCTGGAATTCCACGTCCTGGCAGACAGCGGTGATCGTCGGCCCGGTCGCGGGCGGCCTGATCTATGCGCTCGGTGCCGTCGTGCCCTATGCCGTCGGCGTCTGCTTCTTCCTTGCCTCCGCGCTGATGGTCTTTGCCATCCCGAAGCCGGCGACACGCACGCAGGCCTCTGGCCAGAGCTGGGAGACGATCACCGCCGGCTTCCGCTACATCAAGGCCGAGAAGGTGGTCCTGGGCGCGATATCGCTCGATCTCTTTGCCGTGCTGCTCGGCGGTGCGGTTGCGCTGATGCCGGTCTTTGCCCGCGACATTCTCGATCTCGGTCCCTGGGGGCTCGGCCTCCTGCGCGCTGCTCCGGGCATCGGTGCCGTCAGCATGGCCGTCTGGCTGGCGGCGCACCCGATCCGGCACCGGGCCGGCTTCTACATGTTCACCGGCGTCGCGCTCTTCGGGCTCGGCACGGTTATCTTCGGTCTTTCGGCGACGCCGTGGATCTCGATTGCCGCGCTCGTCGTCATGGGCGCCGCCGACATGATCTCCGTCTATGTGCGCGAAATCCTGATCACGCTCTGGACGCCGGACGAACTGCGCGGCCGGGTCAATGCGGTCAACATGGTCTTCATCGGCGCGTCGAACGAGCTCGGCGAATTCCGCGCCGGCATGATGGCGTCGGGTTTCGGCGCGGTCTTTGCTGTTGCCTTTGGCGGCATGGGGACGCTGCTCGTGTCAGGCCTTTGGGCGCTCGGCTTCCCGCAACTGCGCAGGATCGACACGCTCGACGTGCCTGACCACCACAAGTAACGGAGGCGCGCCAGGCCATTTCTCCTGAAGCATTCCGAGGGAAAGCCGCTTCACGGTTTTCCCGGAAATGCCTTCGGTCGCTCGTCGCGCAGGAAGATCAGTTCCAGGAAGTTTTCCATCCAGGTGCGCAGCGGTCCGTCGTGCTGCATGCGGCCGTCGAGATGGGCCTTGCCCACCTGGGCGCCGGGCATCTCGAAGCGGTGGGCGCCGTGCACGACCCAGCGGTGCATCATGGCGCGGGTGAGCTCGCCGTGGAACTGAATGCCCCAGGCATTGTCGCCATAGCGGAAGGCCTGGTTGGGGTAGGTGTCGCCGGTTGCCAAGAGCTCGGCACCGGCGGGTAGGTCGAAGCCTTCCCGGTGGAAATGGTAGACCATGGCCGGCCAATCCATCAGCGCCTTGCCGGCCTCGGTCGGAACCAACGGATACCAGCCGATCTCGGTCATGCCCTCGTGATGCGGCGCCACGGAGCCGCCGAGATTACGCGCCAGCATCTGCGCGCCGAGGCAGATGCCGAGATAGGGCTTGTTCTCCTTGAGCGGGACTGAAAGCCAGTCGATCTCGCGGCGAACGAACTCTTCCTCGTCATTGGCGCTCATCGGGCCACCGAAGATGATCGTGCCGCTATGGTGCTCCAGGGTCGGCGGCAGGTCGTCGCCGAGGGCCGGCCGGCGGATGTCGAGCCGAAACCCCTTCTGCTCCAGAATCTGGCCGACACGGCCGGCACTCGACCGCTCCTGATGCAGGATGATCAGGACTGGTTTTCGCGCGCTTGTGTCCGGCATCGGCATTTCAGTTTTCCTGTTGCGGCTTGGCGTCCTCGATGGTGTCGCTTCTCGCCGCAGCCTCCTGTCGCTGCAGCACCCGGTCGCGACCGGAGACGCCCAGCAGATCGGCGATGCGCCAGATCACATGGTCTTCCATCTCACTGCGCTCGCCGTCGGCGTAGACGACATCCCAGAGCATGCCGACCAGTTCGATGCGCTGCTCCTCCGAGAGGTGGCGCTTGAGCTCTGCGGTGAATTGGTAGAAGTCGATCGCTTCGCTTTCCGCAGTCTCGCCCGCTTCGATCAACGCGGCAAGGGAGGCGTCATCGAGCTTGTAGTGCTGCTTGACGACCGAGCGCATCTTGCGCCGTTCCGACGCAAGAATCCGGCCGTCGGCCTCCATCACCTGGAAACAGAGGGCGATGACGGCCACGCGCGGATCGCCGTGCTCTATCCGCGTCGCCGGGCCGGTCAGGCCGTCGAGAAACGTCCGTAAGCGTTCAAACATGTATTTTGCCACAGCCCCTTGAGAATTCAGAACAATCGGAAACTAGCCTTTTCCGGCACCTTCTCGCCGGTGGCCGGATCGCGCACGCCGGGATCATCCGGCGGACGGCCGAAGAAGGGATCAGGCCTGTGCTCGCCGTTGGTAACCTCTTCCTTCTCCGTTTTCTTGACCGATGTCTTGTCGGCGACCGGTTCGGACGGCTTGCGTTCCGTTACCTTGATCGGCTGCGGTTGCGGCTCCTCACGCTCGGCCTCGAGGATCACGGGCGCTTCGCTGCGGCGGGCAACGGGGGTCGGTTCGTGCGCATGTGGCTCCACCGCCACCGGGGGCAGACTGCGGATCGCCTCGTCGGCATTCGACTGGTCGTGGTCGACAGTGGTCGAAAGCGTATGTGGTGGCGCCAGCCATTCGAAGGCATCGAGCCGTCCGCTGACCGGCGAGACCGGCAGCCAGGTCGGCGAGGTCACGCCGTCAGCAGTCCAAGCCGGGTCGCGCGGGCTGCGCAGGGCCTGCGCCATCCAGTGGCGGATGCGGCCTTCGTCACCGGTATCGGCCTCTTCGATATCGGCGAGCAGCAGGAAGATGCTCTCGGTCGGATCGAGCCTGGCGGCCGCTTCCGCCTTGGTGCGGGCCAGAAGCAGTTCGCGCGCCTCGAGCGCCGCTTCCGCGACGGCTGCCATCGCCACGGCATTGTTGGGCTTCAAGGCTTCGAGCTTGCGCGCCCGCTTCAACCGGTCGACGGCGGTGTCGCCGCCACGGGCGCGTACGTAGAGCCTCGCCACGTCCGGATGCGGCTCCTGCTTCCAGTTCTTCTCAAGAATCGAGGCGCCCTTGCGCAGGTTGTCCTCGCGAAACAGTGCCTTGGCGGCCGTCATCGCCGCCGGCACCAAATGTTCGTCGAGCTTCAGCGCAGCGAGCGCATCGTCGCGGGCCGCCTTCGCGTCGCCGTCGAGTTTCGTGATCGCCCGGGCGGTCAAGAGTACGGCCTTCTTGCGGTCGGCCTCCTTGCGCTCGACCACATGGGCGGCGCGGCTCTGGTCGAGAAGACGGAGCGCATCGTCCCATTGGCCGGCCTGGCTCTGGCTGTCGAGCGTCGCGAGTGCTGCCCAGGGCAGGTGCGGTGCTTTCTCGGCGGCACGCTCGGCATATTGCCGGGCGGCCTCGTGGGCGCCGAGACGTTTGGCTTCGAGATAGAGGCCGCGAAGGCCGAGCTCGCGGGTCTCCGGATCGTCGGCCATCAGCTCGAACTTGCGGCGCGCGTCGTCGTACTTGCCTTCGATCAGCGCGGTCTGCGCTTCGAGCAGGTGGATCAGAGGCTCCTGGTCGGCGCTGATCAATCCGCGGGTGCGGGCGGTCATCTTGCGGGCGAGGTTGGCGTCGCCGGCGCCGGCAGCGATCAGGCCGGTCGATAGCGCCTGGTAGCCGCGGTCGCGCTTGCGGGCGCGGAAATAGCGGGTGACGGTATGGGGCGACAGCCAGATGGTGCGCACCAGCCACACGGCGATCAGCACGGCTGCAATCAACGAGATCAGCAGCGATGCGGCACGCATCAGGCTCATCTCGACGAGCTGGCCCTGCCAGATCAGCGAAAGCTCACCCGGTCGGTCCGCGAGCCACGCGAAACCGAGGCCGAGACCAAGCACGATCAGGATGAAAATCAGAATGCGGATCATATCTGGTCCCCTCAGCCCGCTGTGCCTGGCTTTGCCATCGTCGCAGCGACGGCGGCATCGATCGCGGCTTCGACACGCAAACGCTGGTCGAGCTTGGCCTTGAAGGCGTCGCCCACCGGTTTGGCGGCATCCGGCAGCCCGTCCCACTCCAGCGCGGCGCCCTTCAGGTCGCCATTGTTCAGCTTGTCCTCGATGCGGGCGATGACGGCTTCCGGTGTCTCACCCTCGACGCTACCGACGGGTCGCACGCGAATGCCGGACATGGCGCTCGACACCAGCCGGTCGAAGATACCCTCGTTCGGATCGGGCTGGTTGACGGCGTCGAGCATGGCGTCGGCGGTTTTCGGGAATTCGCGGCGCAGATCGGTGCGGGTCGGCACGCCGACCTGGGCATCCTGGGCGAGAGCCGTGACGGCCTGTTCGTCCGGCGCGATGCTGCGCAACGCGTCGAGTTCGGCAAGGAACGGCCCGCCGCGGTCGATTGCCGACTTCAGCGCCGTGACCGCGACGGCCTTGGCCATTTGAATGTCGTTGGCCGGTTCATTGAGCTTCTGCTCGGCAGATTCGATGCGGCTCGTAAGCTCCGCCTTCTCGGCGGTTGCCGTCTGTTGCGCATCGGCAAGCGTCGTCTTCAGGCCTGCAAGCTCCTTGGTGAGGTTGTCGATTTGCGCCTTCAGCGTTTCGACCTCAGCACTCGGTGCGCCGTTTGCGCCCGGTTGGGCGGCTGATTGCTCGAGGGCGGCGATACGGCCTTCGAGCGCTGTGTCGTCGATGACGGCGGCAGGCGTGGGGAGTGCTGCGATCTGGTCGCGCAGTGCCTGCAGCTCGCCGGAGATGTTCTGCTCGACGCCACGGTCAGGGCCAAGTCCGGGGACGATGCCGGCATATTGCAGGCCACCGAAGCCGAGCAGGGTCACGAGGCCACCGAGGATACCGGCGGCAAGCGCGCCGGAGTTCGATACCGGTTTCTGTCGCGGCGCCGGTTCCGGCTCGCGGGCGGCATCGGCGTGCGGCGGCTCTTCGGCGAAGACGGCTGCGGCGGCATCGGCGCGCTGCTCCTCGATCTCTTCCTCCAGTCGGGATCCGGCGGCGCTGTTATCGCTGCTGTCCGTTGCCGTGTCCTCAGCCTTGGCTTCGCTCGCGATGCTTTCGCCGGCCGCGTCCGTCACCGTCTCGCGGGATGCTTCGGCCCCGGCCGGCTCCGCAACGGTTTTTTCCGCTTCGAGGTCGATCGTCAGCGGTTCCTTCTCGGACTTCGAGCGGCGCGGCGGGTTTTCCGATACCATGGTGACCTCTTACCGTTGGTGCCTGTCGGCTCTTCTCTCAAACCTAGTCAGCCGGACCGGTGAGGGAAAGCCCCTGCGTTCCGATTTTGGCCGAATCGGCTCTGAACTAGCGCGGAATGCGGGCGGAAAATCGCCAGCATCGTTTCTCGTTTTGCATTTAGAGCAATCTAAAAAGGCTTTCCTCGTCGGGCCTTGTGGCGATCTGCGACATGGCGTTGCCTGGCAGCGCCTCGGCGACGGCGGCGCTCAGGCAGAGGTAGCGCGGAGCAAGGGACGGAGCGTCCAGGCCGGCCTCCAACAGCAATGTCGTCAGCCGCCGGGCCGTCTCCCGGGAATAGAGCAGAACGGCGTCGGGCCGGTCGGTGCATGCGAGGTCTTGCAGCGCACCGGATGGGTGCACGGTCGGCTCCATGCGATAGCATTCGATCGCCCGATACGCGACGTCGTGCTGCCGGAGCGTGCTTTCGAGACCGTCAGAACGGGGCGAGCCGGTCAGGTAGAGGAGGGGCTGTTTCGGCAAGGTGTCGCCGGCGGCCGAAACGATCAGTCCGGCCAGTGCTTCGCCGGTGCCGTCACCGACGCGAATGTCGGTGAAGCCGAGTTCCGCCGCTGCCCGCGCTGTCGCTTCGCCAACGCAGAAGCACGGAGTTTTCCGGTGCTGTTCCAGTTCGCCGCCCAAAGATGCGAGGACCCGAACCGCTTCGGCGCTCGTCAGGGCAATCGCGGCAAATGGCTGCTTGAGCGCTGCGCGCGCGACGGCAGTGAGATGCGTAGCCTGCATCAGTGGCAGGAGGATCGGCCGATGGCCGGCGGCCTCCAGCCGGCGTGCGGTCGCCTCGGCGGCGGGAAGCGGCCGGGTGACGAGCACGCGCACGGCTCAGGTCCAGCTTGCAAAGAAGCCGGGGCCGGCCTTGGCGCGGACCTTTTCGCCGGCTTTGCGGCCAAGCGCTTCGGCGTCGGTGGCCTTGCCCTCGATGGTGACGCGATGATGCGTCTGGCCGTCGGGCGTGAGGATCATGCCGGAAAAACTGAGAAGGGTGCCGTCCGATGTGGCGAGGCCGGCGATCGGCGTGCGGCAGGAGCCGTCGAGCGTCGCGAGGAAGCCACGCTCGCAGGCGACCGCTTCGTGAGTGCGCGCATCGTCGATCGCGGCAAGCAGATCGTTGATGCGGCTGTCGCCGATCCGGCTTTCGATGCAGATCGCGCCCTGCGCCGGGGCCGGCGGGAAATCCGCGGGGTCGAGCAGTTCGGTCGGAACATCGGTCATGCCGAGCCGCTTCAGGCCGGCATAGGCAAGCAGCGTCGCATCGACCTGGCCCTCGGCGAGCTTTCGAAGTCGCGTCTCGACCTGGCCGCGATAGGTGATGACATTGATATCCGGGCGCAGCCGGCGGATCAGCGCCTGTCGGCGCAGCGACGACGAACCGACGGTCACGCCCTCTGGCAGTTCCATCAGTTTCGGTGCCGTGCGGCCGATGAAGGCGTCGCGGATATCCTCGCGCGGCAGGAAGGCGGAAAGACAGAGCCCGTCCGGCAGCTTCGTCGGCATGTCCTTCGACGAATGTACGGCGAAATCGAGTTCGCCCGACAGCAATTGCTGCTCGATTTCTTCGGTGAACAGGCCCTTGCCGCCGATCTCGGCGAGCGAGCGGTCGGTGATGCGGTCGCCCTTGGTCGAGAGGATGACGACCTCGAACATTTCCGGCGCCAGACCATGTGACGCTACGAGACGATCGCGCGTTTCATGGGCTTGAGCGAGCGCCAGCGGGCTGCCGCGCGTACCGATCCGGAAAGGTTTTGTTTGCATCAAAGGCTATCCATTGTTACCGGAGTTCCGTGTACCCACCTTTCGGTGCGACCGCAATCTTTGAGTATTCCCTGATGTCTCCGCCCCTGCGCATCCTCGGCATAGAAACAAGCTGCGACGAAACCGCCGCTTCCGTCATTCTGCGCGATTCCGACGGCAAGGGCCACATTCTTGGTGACGTCGTTCTGAGCCAGCTGGAAGAGCACAGCGCCTATGGCGGCGTCGTTCCGGAGATCGCTGCGCGCGCCCATGTGGAAGCGCTCGATACGCTGATCGAGGAGGCGCTGCTGCGCGCCAACGTCACGCTCGCCGACATTGATGCCATCGCTGCGACAAGTGGTCCCGGTCTGATCGGCGGTCTGATTGTCGGGCTGATGACGGGTAAGGCGATCGCGCGGGCAACGGGCAAGCCACTCTATGCCGTCAACCATCTCGAGGGCCACGCGCTGACGGCGCGGCTGACCGACGGGCTCTCCTTCCCCTATCTGATGCTGCTCGTTTCCGGCGGCCATACGCAACTGATCCTCGTCAAAGGCGTCGGCGAATACGAGCGCTGGGGCACGACGATCGACGATGCGCTCGGTGAGGCCTTCGACAAGACGGCGAAGCTGCTCGGCCTTCCCTATCCGGGTGGCCCGGCGGTCGAGCGTGCGGCGCTTGCCGGTGATCCGCAGCGTTTCGATTTTCCGCGGCCGCTCGTCGGCGATGCCCGGCTCGATTTCTCCTTCTCGGGGCTGAAAACGGCAGTGCGCCAGGCGGCACAGTCGCTGGAGCCGGTGACGGAGCAGGATATCGCCGACATCTGCGCCTCCTTCCAGCGGGCGATCTCGCGCACCCTGAAGGATCGCGTCGGCCGCGGCCTGAAGCGCTTCAAGGCGGAACACAGCGGTGTGGCGCGTCCGGCTCTGGTTGTTGCCGGTGGCGTTGCCGCCAACCAGGTGCTGCGTTCGACGCTGCAGACCCTCTGCGCGCAATCGGGCTTCGACTTCATCGCTCCGCCGCTTTCTCTGTGCACTGACAATGCCGCGATGATCGCCTGGGCCGGCGCCGAACGCCTGGCGGCGGGCATGGCTGCGGACGGTCTCGACGTGGCGCCGCGCTCGCGCTGGCCGCTCGACGCCCAAGCCCAGACACTGCTTGGCTCCGGCAAACGCGGCGCGAAGGCATGAGGGGTTCAGCCAAGCGCATGACTAATTTCAGGGCATACGGATAGAGAATGAACGACACCTCCAAGATCGGGCCCAAAATCGTCGTGGTTGGCGCTGGCGCCTTTGGCACCGCCTTGGCCGCGGTCGCTGCCTCGGCTGAAGGCAGTGACGTGACGCTGCTTGCCCGCCGTGCGGAGATTGCCGATGCGTGCCGCGATACCGGCCGCAACGAGGATGCGCTGCCGGGTATCGATCTGCCGCCTGCGCTGAAACATGCGGCCGAC
This sequence comes from Ensifer sp. 2TAB8, assembly GCF_052115125.1. Lineage (NCBI taxonomy): Bacteria > Pseudomonadati > Pseudomonadota > Alphaproteobacteria > Hyphomicrobiales > Rhizobiaceae > Ensifer > Ensifer sp. 2TAB8. The sequence goes on from NZ_JBFRGB010000003.1 coordinate 197,479, forward strand.
GTCTCCATTCTCGCCGATGCCGAGGTCGTGCTCTTTGCCATGCCGTCGCAGGCGCATCGTGATGCGGCCCGTCAATATGGTCCGCAGATCAATGCCGCGGCCACCATCGTCACCTGTGCCAAGGGCATGGAGCAGGCGACCGGCCGGCTGCTGACCGATGTTCTGGCAGAGGAACTCCCCGGCCGTTCGATCGGCGTGCTCTCCGGTCCCGGTTTCGCCGCCGATATCGCCAAGGGCCTGCCGACCGCCATGGTGATCGCTGCCGCTGACAACAAGACGGCGACGATGCTTGCCAAGGTCCTGTCTGGGCCCACCTTCCGGCTATACCCGTCGGAGGACCGCATCGGCGTGCAGCTCGGCGGCGCGCTCAAGAACGTGCTGGCGATCGCCTGTGGCATCGTCGAGGGCGCAGGGCTTGGTGACAGCGCCCGCGCCGCGCTGATCTCGCGCGGCCTTGCGGAGATGTCGCGGTTTATTGCCGCCGAGGGTGGCGAGGCCGATACGGTGCGCGGGCTCTCGGGTCTCGGCGATCTCGTGTTGACGGCGACCAGCCACCAGTCGCGCAACCTCCGCTTCGGCATTGCGCTCGGCGAGCACGGCAGCGCCAGCGGGCGCAAGGGCGAACTGGTCGAGGGGGCGTTTGCGGCGTCGGTTGCTGCGCGCGTCGCCCATGATCTCGGCGTCGAAATGCCGATCACCGAAGCGGTGGCGGCGATCATCGACGGCAAGCTCGACGTCAGCACCGCGCTCGAACAATTGATGTCCCGTCCGATCACTCAGGAATGATGGTGGCGTGGGTGTAAAGCGGTCTTCCGCCCGCATCCCACGCCAAACGATAACTTAAGGAGGAAGCATGCTCTTCGCACTTCAATGCACCGACAAATCAGGCGCGCTGCAGCTTCGGCTCGACACCCGCCCCGACCACGTTGCCTATCTCAACGATCTGAATGCCAAGGGCATTCTGAAGATGGCAGGCCCGTTCCTCGGTGACGACGGCAAGCCGACCGGCAGCCTGGTGATCCTTAAGGCCGAGACGATTGAAGAAGCTCGTGCGCTCGCCGAAGCCGACCCCTATGCCAAAGCGGGGCTTTTCTCCAATGTCGAGATCAAGGCCTTCAACTGGGTCTTCAACAATCCGGAGGCTTGAGACCACGATGGCGCATTGGCTTTACAAATCCGAGCCCTTCAAATGGTCCTGGCAGATGCAGAAGGATGCGGGCGCCAAGGGCACCGAATGGACCGGCGTGCGCAACTACCAGGCGCGCAATAACATGCGGGCGATGCAGATCGGCGACAAGGGCTTCTTCTACCACTCGAACGAAGGTCTGGAGATCGTCGGCATCTCGGAGGTCTGCGCGCTTTCGCATCCGGACTCCACTGCCGAAGGCGACGCCCGATGGGACTGCGTCGATATCCGTGCCGTTGCCGACATGCCCCGGCCGGTGACGCTGAAGGAAATCAAGGACAATCCGAAGCTCGCCAAGATGTCGCTTGTGACCTCCATGCGCCTCTCGGTGCAGCCGGTGACCGAAGACGAATGGATCGAAGTCTGCCGCATGGGCGGGCTCGACAACCCGCCGCGGTAATTTGATTTCCGCCTGTCCGGAAACCGCTTTCGTTCTTCGGACAGGCTCGGAGAGTTTCGTGAAGACCGATCCGCAAAGCTTCATTCTCGCCAATACCAGCGTGCTTTCGCCGCCGCATGTACCGGAGGTGCGCCTGCATCTGGCGACCGAGGCGCATGAGCTCTGGTTGAAGACCGAGGAGGAACTGCAGGAGATCGGCCTGCCGCCGCCGTTCTGGGCCTTTGCCTGGGCCGGAGGGCAGGGGCTTGCCCGTTACATCCTCGATCACCCGGAGGCAGTGCGCGGGCGTCGCGTCGTCGACTTCGCTTCCGGCTCCGGCCTGGTGGCGATCGCCGCGATGAAGGCGGGAGCGGCTTCGGTTGTTGCCGCCGATATCGATCCCTGGGCGGAAACGGCGGTCCAGCTCAATGCCGCACTCAATGGCGTCACTCTTTCCTATACGGGCGAGGACGTGACCGGCCGCGATCTTGAGGCCGATGTCTATCTCGCCGGCGACGTCTTCTACGACAAGGCCTTTGCCGATCGGTTGAAGCCGTGGTTTTCGGATCTGGTCGCCAAGGGGGCGATGGTGATCGTCGGCGATCCCGGCCGCTCCTACTGCCCGCGCGAGATGATGACGGCGCTTGCGACCTACGAAGTTCCCGTGACACGGGCGCTGGAAGACAGCGAGGTCAAGCGCACGACCGTCTGGCGCTTCGGTGCTGCTTAAAAGGCGGCCGGTTGAAAACCTCCGGGCGTCGCGATAGCCGACGACACGCGCCGCCGATCGACGTCGTCGTCATGGTTCTGTGAACCTTCTGAAGTCCCGTCGAATCTATCTCCGGATCACGCAGACGCCGTGTTCATAGGTGCAGGAGCTGTTCATCGTTTGCGGCGTAACGTTGATGATCTTGCCGCGTCTTGTCTGTGGCGGCGGCGCGTACGCACCATCATCGCTATAACCGTAGTCGCCTTCCTGGTTGAAGTAGATGCCGTTGCCGACATCGACGTAGGCGGAAATGCCGCCGACATAGGTGCCGATGCCTGGAACGCTGTCCGGATATTCGTCGTTGCCATAGCTGCCATAGTAGTTCGGGCGATAGTCGCGGCGCTGGCCACCGGATGTCCAGATCTCACGGCCGGCGCGGTCACGAACCCATCCGCCGCCGTTGCCCCAGCGATCGGCATAGGGGCCGGGATAGGGGCGATACTGCGGGAGGCGAACATGCCTTGTGCGCGTTTCGACCTCCGGCAGTCCATTGTCGATACCCCGGCGCCCATCATGGCGGCGGCCGCCGGACGTCCAGACGTCGTTGCCCGCCCGGTCGCGGGCCCATCCGCCGCGATGCTCCCAGCCCCCGCCGTAGCCGGGGTAGGGCCTATATTGCGGAAGGCGCACGTGCCGGGTGCGTGTCTCGACCTCCGGCAGACCATTGTTGGCCATCCAGTCGCGACGGGGCATGCGGTTGCGGTTCCAGCCGTTGCGGTAGCCCGAGCGGTCGACCTGGTAGCCCGGGAACGAGCGATCCGAAGACATGCGCATATGGTTGGTGCGCATCTGGAAGCCGCGTGCTCCACCGCCGTCACGGGCCTCCAAGGGGATGCAGGTCGTGGCGATGACCAGGCCGGCGAGTGCTAGCACTTTGGTCGCATGGATTGCCCTGAACAGACTCATTCTGTTCGCCCTCCGGATGACGCTTAACAATTCGTTAAAGTCACTCTGGGCCACTTCCGTCGGAAAGTCACGGAATTGCTTGGCTTTTTGCTGCTATCGTTAACGGACGCCCATGTCTTCGGCGGGCTGGAAAATGGCGCAAATCGTCTAATCGATTAAATTGATTTTGCACCGCAAACACACTTGTCGTTAAGCATTATGGTGATTAAAGGTCCGAAGGACTGAATTGCGCACAATCAGGTGCGATACCGGACTAAAATCGTCCAGTTTTATGGGCGTAAACCCGGGCATTTCCGTGAGGTTCCGATGACGGATGTCACAAGAAGCCGGCCACTCTCGCCGCATCTTCAAATCTATAAACCGATCCCGACGATGGTGATGTCCATTGTGCACCGCATCACCGGCGGCGCACTCTACTTCGGCACCATTCTCGTTGCCTGGTGGCTGATCGCCGCCGCCTCGGGCGCGGCCTACTACGACTGGGTCAGCTGGCTGTTCGGCACGCTGATCGGCAAGCTGGTGCTCTTCGGTTACACCTGGGCGCTGGTGCACCACATGCTTGGCGGCTTGCGCCACTTTGCCTGGGATCTCGGCTATGGCTACGAGAAGCACTTCGCCACCAAGATGGCCAAGGCGACGATCATCTGTTCGGTGGCGCTGACGCTGCTGATCTGGGTGGTCGGATATCTCGTCCGCTAACTGAGAGGAAGACACCCATGGATATGCGCACACCTCTCGGCAAGGTCCGCGGTCTCGGTTCCGCCAAGGAAGGCACGGATCACTTCTGGCGCCAGCGCCTGACGGCGGTCGCCAACGTTCCGCTGCTGATCTTCTTCGTCATCTTCCTCGTTCGCTATGCAGGCGCCCCCCACGCGGATGTCGTTGCCGCGCTCGCGAACCCCTTCGTCGCGGTCGTCATGGCCCTCGTCGTGCTCTCGGGCTTGATCCACATGCGTCTCGGCATGCAGGTGATCATCGAGGACTACGTGCATGGCGAAGGCATGAAGATCGGCCTTCTCATGCTCAATACATTTTTCACGATCGCGGTTGGCGGGCTCTGTCTCTTCGCCATCCTGAAGATCGCTTTTGCAGGGTAATTTCGCCATGGCATCGAACAGTTCACCCGCTGCAAACGGCAAGGCCTATCAATATGTCGATCACGCCTTCGACGTCGTCGTCGTCGGCGCCGGCGGCGCGGGCCTGCGCGCCACGCTCGGCATGGCAGAGCAGGGGCTGAAGACCGCCTGCATCACCAAGGTCTTCCCGACCCGCTCGCACACGGTTGCCGCCCAGGGCGGCATCGCCGCTTCGCTGCAGAACATGACGCCGGACAGCTGGCAGTGGCACCTTTACGACACCGTCAAGGGTTCCGACTGGCTCGGCGACGTCGACGCCATGCAGTATCTCGCCATGGAAGCGCCGAAGGCGGTCTATGAGCTCGAGCATTACGGCGTGCCGTTCTCGCGCAACGCGGAAGGCAAGATCTACCAGCGGCCCTTTGGCGGCCACATGCAGAACTACGGCGAAGGTCCGCCGGTGCAGCGCACCTGTGCGGCGGCCGACCGCACCGGCCACGCGATCCTGCACACGCTCTATGGCCAGTCGCTGCGCAACAACGCCGAGTTCTTCATCGAGTATTTCGCGCTCGACCTGATCATGTCGGATGACGGCCGCTGCACCGGCGTCGTCGCCTGGAACCTCGACGACGGCACGATCCATCGCTTCTCCGCCAAGATGGTGGTGCTGGCGACCGGCGGTTACGGCCGCGCCTATTTCTCGGCGACCTCGGCGCACACCTGCACCGGCGACGGCGGCGGCATGATTGCGCGCGCCGGCCTGCCGTTGCAGGACATGGAGTTCGTCCAGTTCCACCCGACCGGCATCTACGGCGCGGGCTGCCTCATCACCGAAGGCGCACGCGGCGAAGGCGGCTACCTCGTCAACTCCGAAGGCGAGCGCTTCATGGAGCGCTATGCGCCGTCCGCCAAGGACCTTGCGTCGCGTGACGTCGTCTCGCGCTGCATGACGATGGAAATCCGCGAAGGCCGCGGCGTCGGCAAGAACAAGGACCACATCTTCCTGCACCTCGACCACCTGGATCCGGCCGTCCTGCATGAGCGCCTGCCGGGCATCTCGGAATCGGCGAAGATTTTTGCCGGCGTCGACGTGACGCGCGAGCCGATCCCGGTTCTGCCGACGGTGCACTACAACATGGGCGGCGTGCCGACCAACTATTGGGGCGAAGTGCTGAATGCCGACAGCCAGAACCCGGAGCGCGTCGCGCCCGGCCTGATGGCAGTCGGCGAAGCCGGGTGCGCCTCGGTGCACGGCGCCAACCGCCTCGGCTCCAACTCGCTGATCGACCTCGTGGTCTTCGGCCGTGCCGCCGCCATCCGCGCCGGTCAGGTGATCGACCGCGACGAGGCGATCCCGGAACTCAACAAGGCCGCCTGCGACCGGATCATGGACCGCTTCGACCGCCTGCGTAACGCCAACGGCAGCACGCCGACGGCGGTGCTGCGCGAAAAGATGCAGCGCGCCATGCAGGAAGACGCCGCCGTGTTCCGTACCCAGGAATCGCTGGAATCGGGCTGCAAGCGCATCTCGGCGATCTGGAAAGAGATGCCCGACATCAAGGTCACCGACCGTTCGATGATCTGGAACTCGGACCTCGTCGAGACGCTGGAACTCGAAAACCTCATGGCCAACGCCATCACGACGATCTACGGCGCCGAAGCGCGCAAGGAGAGCCGTGGTTCGCACGCCCGCGAGGACTTCACCGAGGGTGCGCTCGGCGGCCGCGACGACGTCAACTGGCGCAAGCACACGCTTGCCTGGGTCAACGAAGCCGGCGACGTCAAGCTCGACTATCGCCCCGTTCATACCGACCTGATCGCCGACGGCATCGATCCCAAGAAGATCGAGCCCAAGGCCCGCGTCTACTGATCTTGAGGAACAAGGCACATGGTTGAACTCGCTCTCCCCAAGAACTCGCAGATGACGGAAGGCAAGGTCTGGCCGAAGCCGCAGGGCGCGACCAACGTTCGCGAATACCGCATCTACCGTTGGAACCCCGATGATGGCGCCAATCCGCGTATCGATACCTTCTACATCGATATCGACGATTGCGGCCCGATGGTGCTCGACGGTCTGCTCTACATCAAGAACAAGATCGACCCGACGCTGACGCTGCGCCGCTCCTGCCGTGAAGGCATCTGCGGCTCCTGCGCGATGAACATCGACGGCACCAACACGCTCGCCTGCACCAAGGGCATGGACGAGGTGAAGGGTGCGGTGAAGGTCTATCCGCTGCCGCACATGCCGGTCGTGAAGGACCTGGTACCCGACCTCACCAACTTTTACGCCCAGCACCGCTCGATCGAGCCCTGGCTGAAGACGGTTTCGCCGACGCCGGCCAAGGAATGGAAGCAGAGCCACGAGGATCGCCTCAAGCTTGACGGCCTCTACGAGTGCATTCTGTGCGCCTGTTGCTCGACCTCCTGTCCGAGCTACTGGTGGAACGGTGACCGCTACCTCGGTCCGGCCGTGTTGCTGCAGGCCTATCGCTGGCTGATCGACAGCCGCGACGAGGCAACCGGTGAGCGTCTCGATAATCTCGAAGACCCCTTCCGCCTCTATCGCTGCCACACGATCATGAACTGCGCCCAGGCCTGCCCGAAGGGGCTGAACCCGGCCAAGGCGATCGGCGAAATCAAGAAGATGCTGGTCGAGCGCCGCGTCTGATCGACGGGTAGAATTCGAATGTGAAAGCGGCGGGTCCCTGGCCCGCCGCTTCTGTTTTGATATGCCGGCAGGTGGCTTCGGCCTGGCAATCCTTGATTGTGGGGCGTGTGATTGCCGGACGTTGTTTGCGGCGACGAGTTGTCGTGCGTGTTGCCGACGGTGGCTTGCCCGCGGCTCAGACGTTTCAATCCTGCAACAGGTCGCCAGGAATCGTCGTCCCTTGATTTGTCAGGTGGATTTGCTGTATTTCGGCCTATATTATCGCGTTGCATCATGGTTCGCGGACACGAACAGGAGTAGGGATATGCGGGTTATTCATGCGGCGGCGGGGCTGGCAGTTGTGCTTGCGCTGACCGGATGCCAGCGGACATCAATGGGCGGTTTCAGTTCCCAGGACGCTTCACCCGCTCCCATCCAGGCCGCACCGGTTCCCTCGGTTTCGTCGAACCAGCTTCCGGCCCCGACCGGAAACACGTCGCAATTCCCGGCTGCACCGACGAACGGGACGATGACGCCCGGCACGGTTCAGCAGCCCGGCACGCAGGTCGCTGCGGCTGCGGGCGGCGGTCTTGACGTTACCAAGGAATCGATGGTCGGCAACTGGCGTGTATCGAGCGCCGGCAGCTCCTGCGACATGTTCCTGACGCTCACCAATCTCGGCTCCGGCTCGCGCGGCGGCACCCGTGGCTGCGCCGGCGAGCTGACGACGATGGGTTCCTGGGAAGTCGCCGGCAAGCAGGTGGTTCTCAAGGATCGCAGCGGCAACGCCATCGCCCGTCTCTACAAGACGGCTGATGCCCGTTTCGACGGCTCGACCAACGGCGGCCAGCCGGTCAGCCTCAGCCGCTGACGCCATAGAGCCCGGTCTCGCGCCGGGCTTTTGTTTTTCCGTCCCATCTCGGGTGAGACGTGCTCAATCCTGACGACAGTATCTACCGCAAGCTCGAAGCGCTCGTCGCGAGCGGCGAGCGTAAGCGCGACCCCGCACAGTTTACGATTGCGCGGCGCTTCGATCACCTTTCCGCTGAGCTGCTGGCCAGCCGCCCGTCGCGCAAGACCAATGCGCTCGGCTGGCTGTTTGCTTCGCGCAAGAAGGACCAACCGCCGGTCAAGGGTCTCTACATCCATGGTGGCGTCGGACGCGGCAAGACCATGCTGATGGATCTGTTCTTCGATACGGTGCCGATCCAGCGCAAGCGCCGGGCGCATTTCCATGAATTCATGGCCGATGTGCACGAGCGCATCTACAAGCACCGCCAGAAGTTGAAGAACGGCGAGACCAAGCAGGCGGATCCGATCCCGCCCGTTGCCTCGGAGCTCTTCGGCGAGGCGCGCCTGCTCTGCTTCGACGAGTTTTCGGTAACCGACATTGCCGATGCCATGATCCTCGGCAGGCTCTTTGGCGAGCTTTTTTCCAAGGGCTGCGTGCTGGTCGCGACGTCGAACGTTGCGCCTGACGATCTCTATCGCGACGGCCTCAACCGTGGCCTGTTCCTGCCCTTCATCGATCTCCTCAAGGCGAATGCCGAGGTCATCTCTCTGGACACGGATACCGACTACCGCCTGACGAAGACCGACGGCAGCCCGGTATGGCTTTCGCCGCTCGGCCCGGAGGCGGATGCGGCGATGGCGCGCGCCTGGGCCCAGGAAACCCGCCACGAGGTCGTTGCCCCGGCGGAAGTGCCACGCAAGGGCCGCAAGATCCATGTGCCGGCCGCCGCCGGGCAAAGCGCGCGCTTTGCATTTGCCGATCTCTGCCAGCAGCCGCTGGGGGCGGCCGACTATCTCGCCATCCTCGAACGTTATTCGACGATCTTCGTCGATCACGTGCCACATCTGGGTCCCCACATGCGCAACGAGACCAAGCGCTTCATCCTGCTGGTCGACACGCTCTACGACAACGGCGCGCGATTGTTCGCTTCGGCCGCGGCCGAGCCGCAGGATCTGCTGACCCAGAAGAAGGGTACGGAAGGCTTCGAGTTCGACCGCACGGTTTCGCGCCTGATCGAGATGCAAAGTGAGGAATATGCCGCCGAGCACCCCGCCAATTGGGCCGTCTCGTGACGTAGTCGTGACGGAAATTCTTACGTTTACGTAAGAATTTTATGATCTAACCGATTGAAATTACTTCACCAAAAAGTATCGTTTGATATTTTACCATTTGCCGTTTAATGGCTTTCGGCGAAGGTTTGGCGTTTGCCGCGTTTCAGGCCTCGATCATATTGGGATCACAAAGGAAGCACTTTCATGGCGCGCAACAAGATCGCACTTATCGGTTCAGGGATGATTGGTGGTACGCTGGCCCATCTCGCCGGCCTGAAGGAACTGGGCGACATCGTCCTCTTCGACATCGCTGACGGCATCCCGCAGGGCAAGGGCCTCGACATCGCCCAGTCCTCCCCGGTCGAAGGCTTCGACGCGAACCTCACCGGCGCCAGCGACTACTCCGCCATCGAAGGTGCCGACGTCTGCATCGTCACCGCCGGCGTGCCGCGCAAGCCTGGCATGAGCCGCGACGACCTGCTMGGCATCAACCTCAAGGTCATGGAACAGGTTGGCGCAGGTATCAAGAAGTATGCTCCGAACGCCTTCGTCATCTGCATCACCAACCCGCTCGACGCCATGGTCTGGGCACTGCAGAAGTTCTCTGGTCTGCCGAAGAACAAGGTCGTCGGCATGGCCGGCGTCCTCGATAGTTCGCGCTTCCGCCTGTTCCTTTCCCAGGAATTCAACGTTTCCGTCCAGGACGTCACCGCCTTCGTTCTCGGCGGCCACGGCGACACCATGGTGCCGCTCGCCCGCTACTCGACCGTTGCCGGCATCCCGCTGACCGACCTCGTGCAGATGGGCTGGGTCACCAAGGAACGCCTCGAAGAAATCATCCAGCGCACCCGTGACGGCGGCGCCGAAATCGTCGGCCTGCTCAAGACCGGTTCGGCTTATTACGCACCGGCCGCCTCGGCGATCGAAATGGCCGAAGCCTACCTCAAGGACAAGAAGCGCGTCCTGCCCTGCGCTGCGCATCTGACGGGCCAGTACGGCGTCAAGGACATGTATGTCGGCGTGCCGACCGTTATCGGCGCCGGCGGCGTCGAGCGCATCATCGAGATCGATCTCAACAAGGCCGAGAAGGAAGCGTTCGACAAGTCGGTCGCTTCGGTCGCCGGTCTTTGCGAAGCCTGCATCGGCATTGCGCCGAGCCTGAAGCAGTAATCGCGTCCCGCTGAGCGGGCGTCCCCGTATCCGCTCAGCCTCTTTGTTTTTGCCGCATTGGTGCGGGTAGGTGCCTCACCTGCCCGCATAATGCTCCAGACAGGAAAACCACCATGAACATTCATGAATATCAGGCCAAGGCTCTCCTGAAGAGCTATGGCGCACCGGTCGCGGAAGGTGTTGCGATCTTCTCCGCCGATGAAGCCGAGGCAGCTGCCAAGTCGCTCCCGGGCCCGCTCTACGTGGTCAAGAGCCAGATCCATGCCGGCGGCCGCGGCAAGGGCAAGTTCAAGGAACTTTCCGCCGACGCCAAGGGCGGCGTTCGTCTTGCCTTCTCGATCGACGAAGCCAAGGCTCATGCCAAGGAAATGCTCGGCAACACGCTCGTCACCGCGCAGACCGGCCCGGCCGGCAAGCAGGTGAACCGCCTCTACATCGAGGACGGCGCCGACATCGATCGCGAACTGTACCTGTCGCTGCTCGTCGACCGTTCGGTCGGCCAGGTTGCCTTCGTCGTTTCGACGGAAGGCGGCATGGACATCGAGGCCGTTGCGCACGACACGCCGGAAAAGATCGTCAACGTCGCGATCAACCCGGAAGCCGGCGTCACCGCCGCTGATCTTGCCAAGCTCACCGCGGCCCTGAAGCTCGACGGCGAAGCCAAGGCTGACGCCGAAAAGCTCTTCCCGATCCTCTACAAGGCCTTTGTCGAAAAGGACATGAGCCTGCTCGAGATCAACCCGCTGATCGTCATGAAGAACGGCCGCATGCGCGTTCTCGACGCCAAGGTTTCGTTCGACGGCAACGCGCTCTTCCGCCACGACGATATCAAGGCACTGCGCGACGAAACCGAAGAAGACGCCAAGGAAATCGAGGCCTCCAAGTGGGACCTCGCCTATGTGGCGCTCGACGGCAACATCGGCTGCATGGTCAATGGCGCAGGCCTTGCCATGGCGACGATGGACATCATCAAGCTCTACGGCAAGGAGCCGGCGAACTTCTGCGACGTCGGCGGCGGCGCCGGCAAGGAGAAGGTCGCGGCAGCCTTCAAGATCATCACGGCCGACCCGAAGGTCGAGGGCATCCTCGTCAACATCTTCGGCGGCATCATGAAGTGCGATGTTATCGCTGAAGGCGTCGTCGCGGCCGTACAGGAAGTCGGCCTCAAGGTTCCGCTGGTCGTTCGTCTCGAAGGCACGAATGTCGAGCTTGGCAAGAAGATCCTGAACGAATCCGGCCTGGCGATCACCGCCGCCGACGATCTGGATGACGCTGCCAAGAAGATCGTCGCCGCGATCAACGGCTAACTGAAGGACCAGACCTAATGTCGATTCTCGTTAACAAGAACACCAAGGTCCTCGTTCAGGGCCTGACCGGCAAGACCGGCACCTTCCATACCGAACAGGCGCTTGCCTATTACGGCACGCAGATGGTCGGCGGCATTCACCCGAAGAAGGGCGGCGAAACCTGGACCGGCTCCAAGGGCGAAACCCTGCCGATCTTCGCTTCGGTTGCCGAAGGCCGTGAAAAGACCGGTGCGGACGCATCCGTGATCTACGTTCCGCCGGCAGGCGCTGCGGACGCGATCATCGAGGCGATCGATGCGGAAATCCCGTTCATCACCTGCATCACCGAAGGCATCCCGGTTGCCGACATGGTGCGCGTCAAGGCCCGTCTCGACCGCTCCAAGTCGCGCCTGCTCGGCCCGAACTGCCCCGGTATCCTGACGCCGGAAGAATGCAAGATCGGCATCATGCCGGGCTCGATCTTCCGCAAGGGTTCGGTCGGTATCGTTTCGCGCTCGGGTACGCTCACCTATGAAGCCGTGTTCCAGACCTCCAACGAAGGCCTCGGCCAGACGACGGCTGTCGGCATCGGCGGCGACCCGGTCAAGGGTACCGAGTTCATCGACGTGCTCGAGATGTTCCTGGCCGACGAAGCCACGACCTCGATCATCATGATCGGCGAAATCGGCGGCTCGGCCGAAGAGGATGCGGCGCAGTTCCTCATCGACGAAGCCAAGAAGGGCCGCAAGAAGCCGATGGCCGGCTTCATCGCCGGCCGTACCGCGCCGAAGGGCCGCACCATGGGTCACGCCGGCGCTGTCGTTTCCGGCGGCAAGGGCGATGCGGAATCCAAGATCGCCGCGATGGAACAGGCAGGCATCCGCGTGTCGCCTTCGCCGGCCCGTCTCGGCAAGACGCTGGTCGAAGTCCTCAAGGGCTGATCGCAAGACTTCTGCCCGGGCCGGACCGATCCGGCCCGGGCAATCTGCAGTCCGCGTGTTTCCTTGGCTGATGCAAGATCAGGATACGCGGCAATGAAGTGCCACGGTGACCCGGCGCGTCCTCAAGGATGCGCGGCATCGTAGGAAAAAGGCCCGGCGCCCGGACGCGCCGAACGAACATGAACGACCGGGATACCCGGCAACCCAACTTCAGTCAGGAGGCGGACAGAACAGTCCGCGTGAGACCATGACAAGGCAAGAGGCCAACGAGCAATTCCAGCTCACTTCGTTTCTGGACGGCGCCAACGCCGCCTATATCGAGCAGCTCCATGCACGCTACGAGGCGGACCCGGCGTCCGTGTCGGCCGAATGGCAGGCCTTCTTCAAGGCGCTCGCCGACCGGCCGGAAGATGTGGTGAAGGCAGCCAAGGGCGCCTCCTGGAAAAAGAACAACTGGCCGATCCCGGCCAATGGTGAACTGGTCTCGGCGCTCGATGGCGACTGGGGCACGGTCGAGAAGGTCATCGAGAAGAAGGTCAAGGCGAAGGTTGAGGAAACGGCTGCCGCCACCGGTACCGTTGCCAGCGCCGCCGACATCCACCAGGCGACGCGCGATTCCGTCCGCGCCATCATGATGATCCGTGCCTACCGCGCCCGCGGCCACCTGCATGCCAAGCTCGATCCGCTCGGCCTTGCTGCCCCGGTCGAAGACTACAACGAGCTTTCCCCCTCGAACTACGGGTTCGAGGACAAGGATCTCGATCGTAAGATCTTCATCGATAACGTGCTGGGCCTCGAATACGCGACCGTTCGCGAGATGGTCGAGATCCTCGAGCGCACCTACTGCTCGACGATCGGCGTCGAGTTCATGCACATGTCCAACCCGGAAGAGAAGGGCTGGATCCAGGAACGTATCGAAGGTCCGGACAAGGGCGTCGAGTTCACGCCTGAAGGCAAGAAGGCGATTCTGCAGAAGCTGATCGAGTCGGAAGGCTTCGAGCAGTTCATCGACGTCAAGTACAAGGGCACCAAGCGCTTCGGTCTCGACGGCGGGGAATCGCTCATCCCCGCGCTCGAGCAGATCATCAAGCGCGGCGGCCAGGAAGGCCTGAAGGAAATCGTGCTCGGCATGGCCCACCGCGGCCGTCTGAACGTGCTTTCGCAGGTCATGGCCAAGCCCCACCGCGCCATCTTCCACGAGTTCAAGGGCGGGTCCTACGCGCCTGACGACGTCGAAGGTTCGGGCGACGTGAAGTACCACCTCGGTGCTTCCTCCGACCGCGAGTTCGACGGCAACAAGGTTCACCTGTCGCTGACGGCGAACCCCTCGCACCTCGAAATCGTCAACCCTGTGGTCATGGGCAAGGCCCGTGCGAAACAGGACCAGATGGCGACCGTCTTTGAAGGCGACATCATCCCGCTGCGCGAACGTTCCAAGGTCATGCCGCTGCTGCTGCACGGTGATGCTGCCTTCGCAGGCCAGGGCGTGATTGCCGAAATCCTCGGCCTTTCGGGTCTGCGCGGCCACCGCGTCGCCGGCACCGTGCATTTCATCATCAACAACCAGATCGGCTTCACCACCAATCCGGCCTTCTCGCGTTCGTCGCCCTATCCGTCCGACGTCGCCAAGATGATCGAAGCGCCGATCTTCCACGTCAACGGCGACGATCCGGAAGCGGTTGTCTACGCGGCCAAGATCGCCACCGAATTCCGGATGAAGTTCCACAAGCCTGTCGTCATCGACATGTTCTGCTACCGCCGCTTCGGCCATAACGAAGGCGATGAGCCGGCGTTCACCCAGCCGAAGATGTACAAGGTCATCCGCGCCCACAAGACCGTCGTCCAGCTCTACTCCGACCGACTGATTGCCGAAGGCCTGATCACCGAAGGCGAAGTCGAGAAGATGAAGGCCGACTGGCGTGCTCACCTCGAGCAGGAGTTCGAGGCCGGCCAGTCCTACAAGCCGAACAAGGCCGATTGGCTCGATGGTGCCTGGTCGGGCCTGCGCTCGGCCGACAACCAGGATGAACAGCGCCGCGGCAAGACCTCGGTGCCGATGAAGCAGCTCAAGGAAGTCGGCCGCAAGATCTCGGAGATCCCGGCAGGCTTCAATGCGCACCGCACGATCCAGCGCTTCATGGAAAACCGCGCCAACATGATCCAGACCGGCGAAGGCGTCGACTGGGCCATGGCCGAAGCGCTTGCTTTCGGCACGCTTTGCATCGAGGGCACCAAGATCCGCCTGTCGGGCCAGGACTGCGAACGCGGCACCTTCTCGCAGCGCCACTCGGTTCTCTACGATCAGCAGACCGAAGAGCGCTACATTCCGCTCGCGAACCTCGCGCCGACCCAGGCCCGCTACGAAGTCATCAACTCGATGCTTTCGGAAGAGGCGGTTCTTGGCTTCGAATACGGCTACTCGCTTGCCCGCCCCAACGCGCTGACCCTCTGGGAAGCCCAGTTCGGCGATTTCGCCAACGGTGCGCAGGTCGTCTTCGACCAGTTCGTCTCTTCGGGCGAGCGCAAGTGGTTGCGCATGTCGGGTCTCGTCTGCCTGCTGCCGCACGGCTATGAGGGCCAGGGTCCGGAGCATTCCTCCGCCCGCCTCGAACGCTTCCTGCAGCTCTGCGCCGAAGACAACATGCAGGTCGCCAACGTCACGACGCCGGCGAACTACTTCCACATCCTGCGCCGCCAGGTGAAGCGCGACTTCCGCAAGCCGCTGATCCTGATGACGCCGAAGTCGTTGTTGCGCCACAAGCGTGCGATCTCCAGCCTGTCGGAAATGGCCGGCGAAAGCTCGTTCCACCGCCTGCTGTGGGATGACGCCGAGGTCATCAAGGACGGCCCGATCAAGCTGCAGAAGGATTCCAAGATCCGTCGCGTCGTGCTCTGCTCGGGCAAGGTTTATTATGACCTGCTCGAAGAACGCGAAAAGCGCGGCATCGACGACATCTACCTGCTGCGCGTCGAACAGCTCTATCCGTTCCCGGCCAAGGCGCTCATCAACGAGCTCAGCCGCTTCCGCAACGCGGAGATGGTCTGGTGCCAGGAAGAGCCGAAGAACATGGGCGCCTGGTCGTTCATCGACCCGTACCTCGAATGGGTTCTCGCCCATATCGACGCCAAGTATCAGCGCGTGCGCTACACCGGCCGTCCGGCCGCCGCCTCGCCGGCGACGGGCCTGATGTCGAAGCACTTGGCGCAGCTTGCCGCCTTCCTCGAGGACGCGCTGGGGGGCTGATGCTCCCCTCGCTCTGAGCCAATAGAAACAGATATCTGATCAACGGAACAAAAATCATGGCAACAGAAATCCGCGTTCCCACCCTTGGCGAATCCGTCAGCGAAGCGACCGTCGGCACCTGGTTCAAGAAGGTCGGCGACGCCATCAAGGCCGATGAACCCCTGCTCGAACTCGAAACCGACAAGGTGACGATCGAAGTTCCAGCACCGGCCGCAGGCACGCTCTCCGAAATCGTCGCCCAGGCCGGCGAGACCGTCGGTCTTGGCGCGCTGCTCGGCCAGATCGCTGCAGGTGCCGCCGGCGCCGCTGCAGCCGCTCCGGCTGCCGCTGCTGAAAAGAAGGCCGAGCCTGCTGCTGCCGCTCCGGCTGCTGCTGCTGCTCCGGCCGCCTCGTCGATGCCGCCGGCACCGGCTGCTGCCAAGCTGCTCGCTGAGAGCAACCTCTCGGCTGACCAGCTCGATGGCTCCGGCAAGCGTGGCCAGGTGCTGAAGGGTGATGTGCTCGCTGCCGTCGCCAAGGGCATCTCTGCGCCGGCCGCTTCCGAGCCGGCCAAGGTTCAGGCCCGTGCTCCGTCGACGGCGGAAGACGTCGTTCGCGAAGAGCGCGTCAAGATGACCCGCCTGCGCCAGACGATTGCACGCCGCCTCAAGGACGCACAGAACACCGCGGCCATGCTCACCACCTACAACGAGGTGGACATGAGCGCCGTCATGGCGCTGCGCAACAAGTACAAGGACATCTTCGAGAAGAAGCATGGCGTGAAGCTCGGCTTCATGGGCTTCTTCACCAAGGCCGTCACCCACGCGCTGAAGGAAATCCCGGCCGTCAACGCCGAGATCGACGGCACCGACATCATCTACAAGAACTACTGCCACATCGGCGTCGCCGTCGGCACGGACAAGGGTCTTGTCGTTCCGATCGTTCGCGATGCCGACCAGATGTCGATCGCCGAAGTCGAGAAGGACATTGGCCGCCTCGGCAAGGCCGCCCGTGACGGTGCGCTTTCGATGGCCGACATGCAGGGTGGTACCTTCACCATCTCCAACGGCGGTGTCTACGGCTCGCTGATGTCCTCGCCGATCCTCAACGCGCCGCAGTCGGGTATCCTCGGCATGCACAAGATCCAGGATCGCCCGGTCGCCATCGGCGGCCAGGTCGTCATCCGTCCGATGATGTACCTCGCGCTCTCCTACGATCACCGCATCGTCGACGGCAAGGAAGCCGTGACCTTCCTCGTCCGCGTCAAGGAAAGCCTGGAAGATCCGGAACGTCTGGTTCTCGATCTCTAATCTCTGAACAAACGGGGGCGCCTCTGCGCGCCCCCGTCGATCGTCATGCCTGTCGGAGACAGTGGTTCAGCGTTCACCCGCCACCCTTGCCGAGACGGTTTGCCGCGCCGGGAACGTGATACTGATCTGGATTGATCCTGAGAGTGCGAGGGGTGATGGAAGCCGCAGCCGCGTCGACTGAAGTCTGGGTGCTCGGCTGGAGCGTCGTGTTGCTGGTCGCTCACATCCTGGTGCAGGCGCTGTCGCTTGACCTCGCCGGAGACCTCGGTGTCAAATACCTGCTTGGCCCCCGGGATGAGCAGCGCGTTTCGAAGAGCATCGTGGCAGGACGTCTGCTGCGGTCGCTTCGCAACATGCTGGAAACCTACCCTGCCTTCGTCGCCCTTGCGCTTGCATTGGCGGTGACCGGCAAGACCGGCGGTCTTGGTGCGATCGGTGCGGTGACGTGGATTCTGGCACGGGTGGTCTATACCGGCCTCTATGTCGCCGGCATTCCTGTGTTGCGCTCCATCGTCTGGTTCGTGTCGATCATCGCACTGTTGCTGATGGTCGCCCGGCTCATGGCATAGCATCTCTGCGGCAAGGCAAGAGGAGATTGGCATGGCATTCGGACCCAACGTTCCGCCGATCCAGGCGCATATCTGCGTCAAGGACGGGCTTGCTGCCATTGCTTTCTACGAGAAGGCCCTGGGCGCGGTGAACAGCTTCCATGCGATGGCCGAGGACGGCAAGCGGGTGATGCACGCCAATCTCGCGATCTATGGCGGCGAGGTCATGCTGCACGACGAGTTTCCCGAATTCGGCGGAAGCGTGTTGTCGCCGAAAACGATCGGCGGCACCGGAGTGGCGATCAGCCTCAACCTTCCTGCGTCAACCGACGTCGATGCAGCCTATGACAGGGCGGTTGCCGCCGGGGCATCGACAGTGCTGGAGCCGCAGGATACCTTCTGGCACGCACGCTACGCGCGTATTCAGGATCCCTTCGGCCACGTCTGGGCCTTCAACGCACCGGTCGCAAAATCATGAGCCAGTACCTTCTCGAACTCGCATCGCTGATGGCGATCTTTGCCTTCGCCATCGTCTCTCCGGGAGCGGACCTTGCAATGGTCATGCGCCAGTCGATCGTGCATGGCCGCCGCCCGGCGATCATCACGTCCTTCGGCATCGGCACGTCGCTGATGTTCCATGTGACTTATACGATCCTTGGCCTCGGACTGATCATTTCGCAGTCGATCTACCTCTTCAACATCGTCAAATGGTGCGGCGTTGCCTACCTGATCTATATCGGGGTCAAGGCGCTGCGTGCCGGCCAGACGGAGATCAAGGTCGACCGCACCGAAAGCGCTGATCCGGCCAAGAGCCAGTCGGCTGCCAGGGCATTCGGTCTTGGATTTGCTGCCAATGCGCTCAACCCCAAGCCGGTGTTCTTCTTCCTGTCGATCTTCTCCACGGTCGTCAGCGCCCATACGCCGATCCTCGTCAAGTTCAGCTATGGCCTTGTCATGGCCTCGTGCCTGATCCTCTGGTTCGTCGGCGTCAGCCTGTTCATGACGACGCCGCGCATGCGTGCCGCCTTCACTCGCGCCAGCAAGTGGATCGATCGTGCCAGCGGCGTGGTCTTCATCGCCCTCGGCGTCAAGCTCGCGACGGAGAAGGCCGCCTGATCATGGTTCTTCGTCGCCTCATTTCCGCGCTTTTCGGCATTGCCCTCGCCGCACCGGCGATTGCCGCCGACTGCAAGCAGTCGCACGCGATCTACGGCGACCGCGATGGTGGCTATGAGCTGCGCTTCGAGCCGGTCGGCTCGGAAAGTGCGGCGACCAGCAATCATTTCAAGGTGGCGGTCCTGAAGCCGGGCCTGCTGCTCGACGGCGTGGTGATGCCGGCGGGCGAGCCGGAGCGCGCGACTGGGCTGATCATGCACAATTGCCCCGAGGGGGATGCGACCGGCGAGGAACTGCGCGCCTGCACGGTATGGCAGGGCGTCGTTTATGCACTCGACAAGGTCGGCGCGATCAGCGAGATCCCCGCCGAGACCGAACCGGCGGCCGAGCAACTGCTGCTCCCTGATTTCGGGCCATCGCTCAGGGCTTCGACCGCTTGGGGTAAGGGCAGGGCGGAAGCCGACAGCTGGGACGCCTTCACGCTGAAGGGATGCGCCGCATGAGTGCCGGCCCCGTTCTCCTGGTGACCGGCGGCAGCCGCGGCATCGGCGCAGCAATCTGCCTCGGCGCAGCGAAAGCCGGCTGGCGCGTCGCCGTCAACTATGCGTCGAACCGCGATGCGGCGGATGCGGTTGTCGGCGCGATCGTGCGGTCCGGGGGCACGGCGATCGCCGTTCAGGGCGATGTCGGCTCGGAGGCGGATATCCAGGCGATTTTTGCCGCCGTCGATACGGCCTTCGGCCGGCTGGACGGTCTCGTCAACAATGCCGGCATTGTCGGGCCGACAGAGCGGGTGGACGAGATGTCTCCCGAGCGGCTGGAGCGCATGTTCCGCATCAACGTCACCGGCTCCATCCGCTGCGCGGCGGAGGCGGTCCGCCGCATGTCGACACGCTACGGGCACGAGGGCGGCGTCATCGTCAATATCTCCTCGGTCGCTGCCGTGCTCGGCTCTCCGGGCCAGTATGTCGACTACGCCGCCTCGAAGGGCGCGATCGACACTCTTACCATCGGCCTCGCACGCGAGGTCGCGACCGAAGGCATTCGCGTCAACGCGATCCGCCCCGGCATCATCGATACCGAGATTCACGCGTCCGGCGGCCTGCCGGACCGGGCGCGCGATCTCGCCTCCACCATTCCCGTTCAGCGACCCGGCACGGCCGAGGAAGTGGCTGACGCGGTTCTCTACCTCCTGTCAGACAAGGCGACTTATGTGACGGGGTCAATTCTCAATGTCAGCGGCGGGCGGTAACCGTCCTGAAGGAAGGATATGCAAATGGCTTATGATCTCATCGTTATCGGCAGCGGCCCCGGCGGCTATGTCTGCGCCATCAAGGCGGCACAGCTCGGCCTGAAGGTTGCCGTCGTCGAGAAGCGCGCCACCTATGGCGGCACCTGCCTCAACATCGGCTGCATCCCGTCGAAGGCGCTGCTGCATGCCTCCGAGATGTTCCACCAGGTTGCCCACGGCGTCGACGCGCTGGGCGTCGAAGTCGCCGCGCCGAAGCTGAACCTCGAAAAGATGATGGCGCACAAGGACGCGACCGTTAAGGCCAACGTCGAGGGCGTTTCGTTCCTGTTCAAGAAGAACAAGATCGACGGCATCCAGGGCACCGGCAAGGTGCTCGGCCAGGGCAAGGTCTCGGTCACCAACGACAAGGGCGAGGAGCAGATCCTCGAAACCAAGAACATCGTGATAGCCACCGGCTCCGACGTCGCGGGCATTCCGGGGGTCAAGGTCGACATCGACGAGAAGGTTATCATCTCGTCGACGGGCGGCATTGCGCTCGAAAAGGTCCCGGCCAACATGATCGTCGTCGGCGGCGGTGTCATCGGCCTCGAACTCGGCTCGGTCTGGGCGCGCCTCGGCGCCAAGGTGACCGTCGTCGAGTATCTCGATTCGATCCTCGGCGGCATGGATGGCGAGGTTGCCAAGCAGTTCCAGCGCATGCTCGCCAAGCAGGGCATGGACTTCAAGCTCGGCGCCAAGGTGACCGGCGTCGTCAAGGACGGCAAGGGCGCCAAGGTGACCTTCGAGCCGGTCAAGGGCGGTGACGCCGTGACGCTCGATGCCGACGTCGTTCTGATCGCCACCGGTCGCAAGCCCTACACGGACGGCCTCGGCCTCGACAAGGCCGGCGTCGTCATGGACCAGCGTGGCCGCGTCGAGATCGACCATCACTATCAGACGAGCGTTGCCGGCATCTACGCGATCGGCGATGTCGTGCGCGGCCCGATGCTCGCCCACAAGGCCGAGGATGAGGGTGTCGCCGTTGCGGAAATCCTCGCCGGTCAGGCCGGTCACGTGAACTATGACGTGATCCCGGGTGTCGTCTACACCCAGCCGGAAGTCGCTTCCGTCGGCAAGACCGAGGAAGAACTGAAGGCTGCAGGCGTCGCCTACAAGGTCGGCAAGTTCCCATTCACCGCCAACGGCCGCGCGCGCGCAATGCTCGCCACCGACGGCTTCGTGAAGATCCTTGCGGACAAGGAAACCGACCGCGTTCTCGGCGGCCATATCGTCGGCTTCGGCGCCGGCGAGATGATCCACGAGATCGCCGTGCTGATGGAATTTGGCGGTTCGTCGGAAGACCTCGGCCGCACCTGCCATGCGCATCCGACCATGTCGGAAGCGGTCAAGGAAGCCGCACTTTCGACCTTCTTCAAGCCGATCCACATGTAAGGATCATGCAGGGGGTTGCGCCAACGCGGCCCCCTGTTTCCAGCCGCGCGTTTCAGGCGTGCCGGCTGCTGTTCGCCTGCGCAACGTCAGCGCTTGCTGACATTATTGCCATCGGCCTTTCTGGTCCCGGCGACAGCCTCACTCCTCAGAAGCAGACCTGATCGCGTGGAAACGCTCTTCGAACTCGCGCCTGAGGGTGCGCCGTGCCTCTGCCGCGCGCTGCCGCTGCCTGCGGTCGGCGGTATCGGTGACAAGGGCAGGAACAGGTGTCGGGCTTCCGTCGGCGTCGACCGCGACCATGGTGAAATAACAGGAATTGGTATGGCGGCGTTCGCCGCTGCGGATGTTTTCGGCCTCGACCCGGATGCCGATTTCCATGGAGGTGCGACCGGCATTGTTGACCGCAGCGCGGAAGGTGACGAGTTCGCCGACATGGATCGGCTGGCGAAAGATCACCTGGTCGACCGAAAGCGTCACCGCATATTGCTGCGAAAAGCGCGAAGCGCAGGAGAAGGCCACGCGGTCCAGGAGATTGAGCAGCGCGCCGCCGTGGACCTTGCCGCTGAAGTTCGCCATGTCAGGCGTCATCAGCACGACCATTTCGAGTTCGCGCGTGTCATAGCTGGTTTCCATTGTTCGTCTCCAGAATTTGCAACGTTCCGCTTGAGTTATGCAGCTTGGCCGATGGAAGGGAAGGGCCTGGTGCTTGGGGAACAATGGTCCGTTGCGCAAGGCGGGATGTGACGATTGGCCCGAGGGCTGCGACAAGCGGCCTCCTGTCCCGTGCCGGTCAGCGGCGCAATCATGTTTCACATCGCAATCGATGCCGAGGCATCAGGAGGAAACATGAAACCGAGAGCCGTGGCCATCTCTCTGCCGAACCGGCATCTACCGGAAGCAGATTGGGCCGACCGATTCGAGCTTGCCCTTGACGGCAAGGGCGTGACCGCTGCGGAAGCAGCCGAGCGTTCGCTTGGCCGCTCGCCGCGATGGATCCGCGAGCTTCTGCGGCTTCGCAACGGCGTAGTCTCTGTCGTCGGCCTGAAGTCGGCCGCGCCGAAGCCGGGTCGTTTCGGCTTGGTCGGGGCGTTCCCGGTGCTGTCGAAAAGCGATGACGAAGTGGTGCTCGGCTTCGACGACAAACATCTCGATTTTCGCATCGTCGTGGACGTCAGGGCGGGGTCCGCCGTCAACCAGATCGTCGGCGTCACCACGCTCGTCCGGCGGCACAATGCGTTCGGGCGGGTTTACCTTGCGGCAGTCACGCCGTTTCACAAGATGATCGTGCCGACCCTTTTGGCGCGGGTGGCGGGTCCGGGCGGCTAAGCTGAGATCTCGTTCTTCAGCCCAGAGAGCAGCACGTCCAAGTTGTCGCTCGCGCTGGCCAAGCGCGTAACCGGATCATTCGCCTCTGCAATCCAGAGCGCCGCATCGGCGAGGGCGCCATTGATCAGCCGTGCCAATGTCTCCGCATCCCCCTGACGCACGACGCCCTCGGCCATCATGGCCGAAAGCCGGGCGGCGAGCGAAGCGAGGCATTGCCGCCGGCTCGGCTCCAGCACGCTTGCGCCGAGAACTGCCGGTGCGTCCGTCAACACGATTTGTCGGATCTCCGGTTCGAGCGCCATCTCCAGATAGAGTTTACAACGGCGCACGAACCCTTCCCATAGATCCGCGGCCCCGGAGGCGGCATCGAGCCGCACATCCATCTCGGCGTCCAGGGTCTCCACGACAGCACGTAGCAGGCCTCTCTTGTCGCCGAAATGGTGATAGAGCGCGCCGCGAGTGAGGCCGGCCGAAGCGGTGAAGTCGTCCATGGAGGTCTCGGCGTAGCCGAGCCGGCTGAAGGCATCCCGCGCGGCGGCGATCAGCTTTCCCCTCGTCTCCGCGATCATGTCGCTACGCGCGCGCCTTGGCATTTTCCCTTCCTTTTGCATACGTAGCGTACGTTAATTGACATGCGGTGCGTATGTCAATATCACTGACATACATTGCGTATGCTAGTGACGCGGCGCTAAAACAGGTTTTGCAGGAGGTTCCATGGCCAATCCCTACGCACGGATCTTTGCCGCCAAAGGCACGGTGGGCTTCACCCTGGCGGGATTGGTGTCGCGCCTGCCGCTGTCGATGATGGGGATCGGCATCATCACCATGCTGGCGCAGGCTCGCGGCAGTTATGGGCTTGCCGGCAGCGTGGCCGCGGCGTTCACTCTGGCCTCGGCACTGCTGGCGCCGCAGGTTTCGCGGCTCGTCGATCGGTTCGGTCAGGGCCGCATCCTGCCGCTTGCCACGGTGCTCAGTATTCTCGGCACGTCGGCCCTGCTGGCTTCAACCCATTGGCAGGCCCCTGACTGGACGCTCTTCGTCTTTGCGATCCTCGCGGGATGCACGCCCAGCATGTCGGCGATGACCCGAGCGCGGTGGACCCAACTCTATCGCGGTCGCCCCGAGTTGAAGACCGCCTTTTCGCTCGAATCCGTTTTCGACGAGATCTGCTTTATCGTCGGGCCTCCCATTGCGGTCGGCCTGAGTGTCGGGTTGTTTCCCGAGGCCGGACCGCTGGCAGCCGCGGTATTCCTTGTCGTGGGCGTTACCGCCTTCGTGTTGCAGAAGGGAACCGAGCCACCCGTCAAACCGGCCGAGACGATGGCGCCGGGTTCGGTTCTTCGTTACCCGGCGCTGCGTGTACTTATCGCGGCGCTTGCCGGCATGGGTGTGATCGTCGGCACGATCGATGTGGTCAGCCTGGCCTTTGCCGAGGCCGAGGGACGACCGGCCGCCGCGAGCCTCGTGCTTTCGCTTTATGCGCTTGGTTCCTGCATCGCCGGTCTGGCGTTTGGCGCAGTCAGGCTAGGCCTGCCGCTGCCGAAGCTGTTCCTGATCGGTGCGGGCATGACGGCCGCCAGCACGTTGCCGCTCCTGTTCGTCGGCGGGATCGGCAGCCTTGCAACGATGATGTTCGTTTCGGGCGTGTTCTTCGCACCGACGATGATCGTCGCCCTGAGCATTGGCGAAATCGCCGTGCCGCCGTCGAAGCTGACGGAGGGGCTGACCTGGTTGACCACCGGTCTCGGGGTCGGCGTTGCGGCGGGGGCGGCGGTGTCAGGGGCGGTGGTCGCGCGCTTCGGTGTGCAGGCCGGCTTCACCATCGCGCTCGCCGCCGGTGTCTTGATCGTTGGCGCCGCGTTTTGGGGTTATCGCCGCCTGGGCAGGATCGAGGGTGACGGCGCTATGGCGCCCACTTCCGAAGTCGTTTCGCGTGCGAGCGTGCAGGGCTAAGCGTAGTTCCGGCCGACATCCTCCGCCGGCCGGCGCTGTCAGTTGGCGCGCGTGACTGTGAAGCCCTGGGCGCGCAGCAGTTCGACCAGGCCTTCCTTGCCCGGCAGGTGCAGCGCGCCAACGGCCATGAAGGCCGCGCCGTTCTTCAGGATTGGTTCGGCGCGCGTTGCCATCGTCCTGTTGCGGTCGACGATGATGCGCTGCTCGAAATCGGCATAGCCGAAATCGTCGCTCGACGTCGTGTCGACGGCCCTCATCATCGGCATGATCATGCCGGTGTCGCCGGCAAGGTAGAGGTCGGTCATTGTCGCGAAGACGTCGTCGATCGTCTTGCCGAGCGCCAGCGTCTCGATGAGGGCGCGCAGGTGCAGTTCGGTCGGAAGAGAGTCCATCGCCGCGAGCTGTTCGATCAGCGACTCCAGGCCCTTGAGCGCTTTGCCCTGGCTGACCGCATCTTCGGCAATCTTCTTGTCGAGGAAGGAGGCGCCCGTCGCCTTGCGGGTGATCTCGCAGGCAGGCAAGGCGACGAAGCTCGCGATCATCCACGGCTTCATGCGCGCCACCAGCGTCAGCGGAATGCCGCGCGCCTTGAGGCCCGCTTCAAGCTTTTCACGATCGCCGGGCTTCAGGAAGTCGGCGATCGTCTTGTTGTCCGGAAACATGGTGAGGTCGGGCCGCATCAGGATCGCGGCGGCCGACTTCTTCTCGTCGATGATTTCGTCCGATTCGACGATGACGGTGGACGCTGCCTCGAAGGCGGCCGGCGCCTCGGTCGGGAGCGCCAGCACACGCGGATCGGTGACGTGCATGGTGCCGAGCAGCCAGGAAGGTGCGATGCCGTCCTTCTCGATCTTCCAGAAGATGCCCTTGCCGTTCGGAACGGCTGCGGCCTCCGATTCGAGTGCTGCGAATCTTGTCGGGTCCGACTTGGCAAGGGCCGTCAGGACATTCGAGCCGCCGCATTCGGCTTCCTTCGCATCGGCTTCCGCGACAAAGAAGAGGGTCACGACGAGGCTGGCGGCCAGGACGAGGTGCAGCAGGGCAATCAGCCAGAGTGTACCGTCCGTGACCCATGCGAGCAGGTTGCGTGGCAGGTTTCGATCAGGTCTCGCAAAGGCGGTCATCATTGTTCCCCGACGGTCGGACGGTCGTTGCAGAACCCTAGGCCCGGGCCGGTCACGGCTTCCTTAAGGGGCATGGTTAATCCATGGTTTCGCCGAAAATCAGGCGCGCGGATGGGCGCGGTCATAGATTTCCAGAAGCCGTGCGGAATCGACGCCGGTATAGACCTGCGTCGTGGACAGGCTGGCATGGCCAAGAAGCTCCTGAATGGTTCTGAGATCGCCGCCGCCGGCAAGCAGATGGGTGGCGAAGGAGTGGCGCAGCGCATGCGGCGTTGCCGTGTCCGGCAGGCCGAGGGCACCGCGCAGCTTCTGCATTTCGCGTTGGATGATCGCGGGCTGCAGCTTGGCGCCGCGGGCGCCGCGAAACAGCGGCTCATCGGCCGCGATCTGATAGGGGCAGAGCTTGATATAGGTGGCAACGGCTTGGCGCGCCGCTTCGATCAGCGGCACGAGGCGGGTCTTGCCGCCCTTGCCGACGATGCGCAGCGACGAGGGCGTACCGGCAAATTCGCCCGGTGTCAGGCCGAGCGCCTCGGAAATGCGCAGGCCGCATCCGTAAAGCAGGGTCAGTACCGCGGCATTGCGGGCGGCGATCCAGGGCTCCTCGGCAAGCTGTGCCTCTGCGGTCACGACGTTGAGTGCATCGCGATCGGTCAGCGGTTTCGGCAGGGATTTCGGTTGCTTCGGCGAGCGCACCGCAGTGGCGCCGGCGGCATTGGCGAGACCGTTGCGCTCGAGGAAGCGAAGGAACGAGCGCAGCCCGGCGAGCCCGCGACCGAGCGTGCGAGCGCCGGCGCCCCCTTTGCGGCGCTGGGCGAGGAAGCCACGCAGATCCGCTGGCCGCAGCGTGCGGATATCGGAAAGTCGCGGCGGTCCAGCCAAATGCCCGGTCAGGAATGTCAGGAACTGGCGCGTGTCACGCTCATAGGCCTCGACAGTGTTATCCGAGAGGCGACGTTCCCGCATCAGCCCGTCGAGCCAGCGCTGACGCTCGGCGAGGAGTTCCGGATGGCCGATGACGAGGAGCTCGTTCATTGTCATTTTCCAAGATGCTTCATTCGCGACAATGCTCTGACGCATCTTATGTTTTTGCTAATGCGTCCTTGGAATCTGTCATTCTTCGATCATATAGAATTGCGATGTTCAGCCGGAAAGAATCGGATCGGACTATGGCGGGACGGGATTCGGTGAACGGATTCGCACATTTTGCTGAAGTAATCGCCCTGGTCTCGCAGGGGCAGCCTGGTCACATCGTCGATACCCTGATTGCCGAGCGCGGGCAGCGCATCGTCAAGAGCCCCATGTGGCCGCTGGTGCGACCCTTCCTCTATGCATTGCTGAACTATCGCAAGGCACACGAGTTTGCCGATGCGGTCGCCAACATGCCCGGCTTTCAGGCCTTCGAACATCTGAGTTCGCTTCTGTCGCTGGATGTGCGGGTCGACCGGGCCGAGCGGATTCCGACCAAGGGCGGCTTCCTGCTGGTCAGCAACCATCCGACCGGAATTGCCGACGGGATCGCCGTCTTCGACCTGCTGAAAACACGACGGCCGGACATGATGTTCTTCGCCAATCGCGACGCCATCCGCGTCAATCCGCGTTTCGTCGAAATGGTCATCCCGGTCGAATGGCGCGAAGAGCACAAGAGCAAGCTGAAGGCGCGCGAGACGCTGCAGGTGACCAACCGGGCGATCGGCGAAGGCAAGGCGACGGTGCTCTTTCCGTCCGGGCGCATCGCCTTCTGGGCGGACGGCTGCCTCAACGAGCGACCATGGAAGACGTCCGCGGTGGGGTTTGCACGCAAGTACGGTCTGCCGATCCTGCCTGTGCATTTGAGCGCCCGCAATTCCGGCCTGTTCTACTGGTTCGCCAAGTGGTCGACGGAACTGCGCGACATGACCGTGTTTCATGAGTTGCTCAACAAGAAGGGCGACCACTTCGACTTCCGCATCGGCAACCTGATCTCGCCGGATGCGCTGGAAGGCGAGCCCGGCGAGGTGACGAAGGCACTCGAACGGCACACGGTCTTCGATCTGGCCATGGATGCGGACGCATCGTTCCAGCCCCGGTTGCAGGGGGCGGCCGCGCTCTGACGACCGGCCCGCCATGTCTGCCGGCTTCACGCCGGGCGGCGGATCGGCTAGGTCTTGAGCCATGCAGCTTCAATCCATGTTTGCCGAAAACTACCGTTCGTTGAAGTCGATCCGCATGGATCTGACCGGGGTCAACCTGTTCATCGGCGAGAACGGCGTCGGCAAATCCAATCTCTATCGGGCGCTTCAGCTCGTGCAATCCGCCACGCGCGGGACCTTGGCGCGCGAGATCGCCGAAGAGGGCGGCATGTCGTCGGCGCTCTGGAGTGGCCGCCGTCGCGGCGACAAGCCGGCGCGCATCCGATTGGAAACCGAACTCTTGGACGAGGAACGGGCGATCACCTTTCGCTACCGCATCGAGGCAGGGCTTCGTCCGCCATTGGCTGCCGCCGGCTTTGCCTATGAGCCTCAGGTCAAGGAAGAGGAACTGACGGTCGAAACCGGCAGGCGGCCGGTGACGATGATGAAACGATCCGGGCCAGGCATTTTCGTGCGCGGCGAGCGCGGACGGATGGAGGACTATCCGGAAACGGCGCTGACCTCGGAGACGGCGATTTCGCTGCTCGGCGACGCCGGTCACTATCCGGAGGTCGGAACCTTTCGCCGCGCGGTCGACCAATGGCGGTTCTTCCACGGCTTCCGCACGGATCGCGATTCGCCGCTTCGGCTGCCCTGTCTCGCCGTGACGGCGCCGATGCTCGACGAGACCGGCGTTAACATGGCCGCGGTCTTTGCGACGCTCAGGCACACACGTCAGGATACGGTCGACCTCGACCGTGCTATCGCCGATGCCTTCGGTGGCGCCTATCTCGATGTTCCCGAGCCCGGTCAGTTCGCCGAATTCTCGCTGGTCTTTCCGGATTTTCCCAACCGGCCGTTTTCGCCGCGCGAGCTTTCCGATGGGCAGATGCGCTTCCTGGCGCTGGCGGCCGCCTTGCTGTCCTATCGCCGGCCCCGCTTCATTGCGCTGAACGAGCCGGAGACCAGCCTGCATCCGGACATGCTGCCGGCGCTTGCCGACATGATCGCCAGCGCCTCACGCGAAAGCCAGATCTGGATCGTCACCCATTCGGAAAGGCTGGCGGAGGAAGTGCGCCAGCGCTCAGGCATCCGTCCGCGCCGGGTGATCCGCAAGGACAGTGCCACCTGGATCGACGGCATGCGGCTGACTGGGCTGATGGACGACGACGAGTAGGCAACAAAAAACCCCGCATCGCTGCGGGGTCTTCTTGTTCATTCCCGAAACAATCAGGCGATCTTCTGACCGGTCTTGGCCCAGTCGGCCAGGAAGGTTTCGAGGCCCTTGTCGGTCAGCGGGTGCTTGACCAGAGCCTTCAGCGTGGCCGGCGGCGCGGTGACGACGTCGGCGCCGATGAGGGCGGCTTCCTTGACGTGGTTCACGGTGCGGATCGAGGCAGCAAGGATCTCGGTCTCGTAGCCGTAGTTGTCGTAGATGTGGCGGATCTCGCGGATCAGGTCCATGCCGTCGAAGGCGATGTCGTCGAGACGGCCGACGAAGGGCGAGATGAAGGTGGCGCCGGCCTTGGCGGCAAGCAGCGCCTGGTTGGCCGAGAAGCACAGGGTCACGTTGGTCTCGTGGCCGTCCGAGGTCAGCGCCTTGCAGGCCTTGAGGCCGTCGAGCGTCAACGGCAGCTTGATGCAGATGTTGTCGGCGATCTTCGCGAGAACGGCCGCTTCCTTCATCATCTCGGCGTATTCGGTGGCGGTTACTTCAGCCGAAACCGGGCCGTCGACGATCGAGCAGATTTCCTTGGTGACTTCCGTGATGTCGCGGCCCGACTTCAGAATCAGCGACGGATTGGTGGTGACGCCATCGAGAAGGCCGAGATCGTTCAGCTCGCGGATTTCCTTGACGTCGGCGGTATCAACGAAAAATTTCATGGGGTCACTCCCTTGGGGCACGATTGCCGTTCGGGCGCATATCTACCGGGGAGGAATTCCGTTGGCAGAGATCGCGCGCGTTGAAACTCTGGTGGAACCGTGACAAACCCTGCGGCCTGCAAGGCTGCGGTTCGCAGCGCAGTTTTCTTTAACCGAAACACGTGGCAAGGTCACGGCAAAATGACTCGCGATTCAACCGATTTATTCGGCGATTTGCTCGGGCCCGTTTCGGCCCGTCGCGTCGTGCCGGTCCTGGTGCCCATGCCGGCGCCGAAAGCCTATTCCTATGCGGTTCCCGACACCATGGCGGTCGAGCCGGGCTCGATCGTGCAGGTGCCGCTCGGGCCGCGCCTCGTCGTCGGCGTGGTCTGGGATGGCGACGATGACGGGAGCGTCGATGCCAAGAAACTCAAGACGATCGAGAAGGCTTTCGACTGCCCGCCGCTGACGCGCGACATGCGGACCTTTCTCGATTGGGTTGCCGCCTATACCGTCACGCCGCCTGGGCTGGTTGCGCGGATGGCGCTCCGCGCACCGGCGGCCTTCGATCCGGAACCGATGGTGGAAGCCCTGCGGTTGACGGAGATGCGGCCGGAGCGCATGACGGCGGCGCGCGAGCGCGTGATCGCTGCCGCCAGCGACGGTTTTTCCTGGACGCGCTCAGGGCTGGCGCATGCCGCCGGCACGTCGTCGAGTGTGATCGAAGGGCTGACCCAGCAAGGGGTCTTCGAGACCGTCTTCATGGCGCCGCCGCCCGTCGTCGCCTTGCCCGATCCCGATTTCGTCGCGCCCCGGCTCGAAGGCCCGCAGAAGGATGCGGCGGCCGATCTGCTGGCAGCGGTAGAGGAGGGCGGTTTCTCGGTGTCGCTAATCGACGGCATCACCGGGTCCGGCAAAACCGAGGTGTATTTCGAGGCAATCGCCGCGACCCTTCGGGCGGGCAAGCAGGTGCTGATCCTGTTGCCCGAGATCGCGCTGACGTCGAGCTTTCTCGAACGCTTCCAGGATCGTTTCGGCGCCAAGCCAGCCGAGTGGCATTCGGACCTCGCGCCGCGCACCCGCGAAAAAGTCTGGCGCCAGGTGACGACCGGCACGGTCCGCGTCGTTGCAGGCGCCCGCTCGGCGCTGTTCCTGCCCTTCGAGGAGCTGGGTCTCATCATTGTCGACGAAGAGCACGACCCTGCCTACAAGCAGGAAGATCGCGTCTTCTACAATGCGCGCGACATGGCGGTTGTTCGTGGTCGCATCACCGGCTTTCCCGTCGTGCTCGTCTCGGCGACGCCGTCGCTCGAAAGCCGGGTCAATGGCGAGGTCGGACGCTACAAGCCGATCCACCTGCCGACCCGCTTCGGCGATGCGGCGCTGCCGCGGCTCGGCGTGGTCGATATGCGCCAGCATCCACCGGCGCGCGGTGGCTTCCTTTCGCCGGTTCTCATCAACCAGATCGGCAAGGCGGTCGAGCGTGGCGAACAGGCGCTGCTCTTCCTCAATCGGCGTGGCTACGCACCGCTGACGCTCTGCCGCGTCTGCGGCCATCGCTTCCAGTGCCCGGATTGCTCAAGCTGGCTGGTCGAACACCGCTTCCGCGGGCAGATCCAGTGCCACCAGTGCGGCTATTCCGAACGCACGCCGGAAGCCTGCCCGGAATGCGGCACGCTCGATCATCTGGTCGCCTGCGGCCCGGGTGTCGAGCGGATTGCCGAAGAGGTGGAGCGGCATTTCCCCGAGGCGCGCACCATCGTGCTTTCTTCCGACCTGATGGGCGTCAAACGGCTGAGGCTGGAGCTTGAGGCCATCACGCGTGGTGAAGCCGATATCGTCATCGGCACCCAGCTCGTTGCCAAGGGGCATAACTTCCCCCTGATGACACTGGTCGGCATTGTCGATGCCGACCTCGGTCTGGCGAACGGCGATCCGCGTGCGGCGGAACGGACCTTCCAGCTGCTCTCGCAGGTCACCGGCCGCGCCGGGCGAACCGGCCTCAAGAGCCTGGGGTTGCTGCAGACCTACCAGCCGCAGCACCCGGTGATGCAGGCGATCGTCTCCGGCGATGCCGACGCTTTCTACGACCGCGAGATCGCCGAGCGCGAGAAGGCATTGCTGCCGCCCTTCGGCCGGCTCGCCTCGCTGATCGTCTCGGGCGACACGCGCCAGGATGCCGAAGGCCACGCGCGCGGCCTGCGCATGGCAGCGCCCCGGACCGATGGCATCACCATTCTCGGCCCCGCGGAAGCGCCGCTGGCGCTGATCCGCGGGCGGCACCGCTTCCGCCTGCTGGTGCATGGTCGGCGCAACAGCGACATGCAGGCCTTCGTCAAGGCGATGATCGCCGCCGGCCCCAAAGAGCGCGGCTCGATCAGCGTCCAGCTCGACATCGATCCCCAGAGCTTCCTTTAGGCTCAAGTTTCCTGTGATCGTCGCATTGATGAGGCCGCGGGCGATTCACAACCGCCGCGACATGCGCTAGAGGTCAGGCACGCTTCGTCTCGGCAACAGGATGGGGCGGCATGATAACGGGCTCATCAGCGGGAACGGACATGGAATTCTACATTCCGACGGAAACCGGCGAATTCCTCGCCTTCTGCGCCGCCGCGGCTGCGGCGCTGATCGGCGTCGTCATGCTGTTTGCGCCGCGGCTCGCCTTTCGCGCGGCCGGCATCGGCCTTGCCGAGGGACGGCGCGGCGGCTACGCCGAAGCGCGCTCCACCATGGGCGGCATGCATGTCGGGTTGGGCCTTGCTGCGATCCTGCTGGCGCAGCCGATGGTCTACCTTGCCATGGGGGCAGCTTTCGCCCTTGCCGCTTTCGGCCGAATTCTCTCGATGATGAGTGACAATGGCGGCACGGTCTACAACTGGCTGGCGCTCTTCATCCAGGCGGCACTCGCCATCCTTCCGCTCGCCTACGTCTTCGGCATGATCTGATCGCGCGCGGGTCGTTTCGCGATTCACAACGCAGGAAACGAATTTACGGCAAAATTCGGCCAAAGGTGGCCGACTTATGCCGCATTCCTGCCGTTCGCGTGTTGCGAGTCCAAACATCCTATGCTAGACGAACCGCGAATTGCGGGGGAAGTGGGTCGCCAGGCCTCGATATCCTGCAAGTTATTGCAGCAAATTCAAGATGTTAAGTTGACGGCCCACCGCCAGCTCGGTTCTTGAATGAAATTGAGAGAAGCTTGTGCCCGTGGCAGACACATCCCAGCTTATTTCCGGTGTTGCAGAAAGATATGCGTCCTCGCTTTTTGAACTTGCGCTGAGCGCCGGTTCCATCGAGGCAGTCGGTGCGGATCTTACCCGCGTCCAGGCCCTGATCGATGGCAGCGACGACCTGAAGCGGCTGATCGTAAGCCCGGTCTTTTCTGCAGACGACCAGTTCAAGGCCATTTCGGCAGTTGCCGAAAAGGCCGGTATCTCCGGGCTCGTCGGCAACTTCCTCAAGGTCGTTGCCCGTAACCGCCGCCTCTTCGCGCTGCCGGGCATGATCAAGGCGTTCCGCCTGATCGCCGCGCGCCATCGTGGCGAAATCTCCGCCGACGTAACGTCGGCGCATGCGCTCACCGCAGCGCAGCAAAACGAATTGAAGGCGACGCTGAAGAGCGTCACCGGCAAAGACGTGGCGGTCAACGTCACCGTCGACCCGTCTATTCTTGGAGGTCTGATCGTCAAGGTCGGGTCCCGCCAGATTGACACTTCCCTTCGCACCAAACTCTCTACCCTTAAGCTTGCACTGAAAGAGGTCGGCTGATGGATATCCGCGCCGCGGAAATTTCCGCAATTCTCAAAGATCAGATCAAAAATTTCGGCCAGGAAGCAGAAGTCTCCGAAGTCGGTCAGGTGCTTTCCGTCGGTGACGGTATTGCCCGCGTCTACGGCCTCGACAATGTCCAGGCAGGCGAGATGGTCGAATTCCCGGGTGGAATTCGCGGCATGGCGCTGAACCTCGAAGCCGACAACGTCGGTGTCGTTATTTTCGGTTCGGACCGTGACATCAAGGAAGGCGACACCGTAAAGCGGACTGGCGCCATCGTGGACGTACCGGTTGGTCCGGAGCTGCTCGGCCGCGTCGTTGACGCGCTCGGCAACCCGATCGACGGCAAGGGTCCGATCAACGCCAAGCAGCGCTCGCGCGTTGACGTCAAGGCTCCGGGCATCATTCCGCGCAAGTCGGTGCATGAGCCGATGTCGACCGGCCTCAAGGCTATCGACGCCCTCATCCCGGTTGGCCGTGGCCAGCGCGAGCTTGTCATCGGCGACCGCCAGACCGGCAAGACCGCCATCATCCTCGACACGATCCTCAACCAGAAGGCCATTCACGACAATGGTCCGGAAGGTGACAAGCTGTATTGCGTCTACGTCGCAATTGGCCAGAAGCGTTCGACGGTTGCCCAGTTCGTGAAGGTTCTGGAAGAGCGCGGCGCTCTGCAGTACTCGATCATCGTTGCTGCGACGGCGTCCGATCCGGCTCCGATGCAGTACCTCGCGCCGTTCGCCGGTTGCGCGATGGGTGAATACTTCCGTGACAACGGCAAGCATGCCCTGATCGGCTACGACGACCTGTCCAAGCAGGCCGTTTCCTACCGTCAGATGTCGCTCCTGCTGCGCCGTCCGCCGGGCCGCGAAGCTTACCCGGGCGACGTTTTCTACCTGCACTCCCGCCTGCTCGAGCGCGCTGCAAAGCTCTCGGACGACAATGGCGCCGGTTCGCTGACGGCTCTGCCGGTCATCGAAACGCAGGGCAACGACGTTTCGGCGTTCATCCCGACCAACGTGATCTCGATCACCGACGGCCAGATCTTCCTTGAAACCGACCTGTTCTACCAGGGCATCCGTCCGGCCGTTAACGTCGGTCTGTCGGTTTCGCGCGTTGGCTCGGCCGCTCAGATCAAGGCGATGAAGCAGGTTGCCGGCTCGATCAAGGGCGAACTCGCCCAGTATCGCGAAATGGCCGCCTTCGCGCAGTTCGGCTCGGACCTCGATGCCGCTACGCAGCGCCTCCTGAACCGTGGTGCCCGCCTGACCGAACTCCTGAAGCAGCCGCAGTTCTCGCCGCTGAAGACGGAAGAGCAGGTCGCTGTGATCTTCGCTGGCGTCAACGGCTACCTCGACAAGCTTCCGGTCAACCAGGTCGGCAAGTTCGAGCAGGGCCTGCTTTCCTACATGCGTTCGGAAGGCAAGGACATCCTGGAAACCATCCGCAAGGACAAGGCGATCTCCGACGACGTCAAGGGCAAGCTGAAGGCTGCAATCGACAGCTTCGCCAAGTCTTTCGCCTGAGCGGATTTCATTTAGGACGGATAACGGATGCCTTCACTTAAGGATCTGAAGAACCGGATCGCCTCCGTCAAGGCGACGCAGAAGATCACCAAGGCGATGAAAATGGTCGCCGCGGCGAAGCTTCGGCGTGCGCAGGAGGCGGCCGAGGCCGCCCGGCCTTATTCGCAGCGCATGGCTGCCGTTCTCGCCAACATCGCCCAGGCGGTTGGCGCGGACGACGGCGCGCCGCGTCTGATGACGGGAACCGGCAAGGATGACACGCACCTTCTGGTCGTCTGCACGGCTGAACGCGGTCTTTGCGGCGGCTTCAACTCGCAGATCGCCCGGCATGCCCGCGACCACGTTCGCAAGCTGGTCGCAGCCGGCAAGACGGTCAAGATCATCTGCGTCGGCAAGAAGGGCTTCGATATTCTGCGTCGCGAATTCGCGTCGCTGATCGTCGATCGTGTCGACCTGCGTGAAGTCAAGAAGATCGGCTTTGAAAACGCCGACCAGATTGGCCACAAGATCATCGCGCTCTTCGACAAGGGCGAGTTCGATGTCTGCACGCTGTTCTACTCCGAGTTCAAGTCCGTTATCGCCCAGATTCCGACGGCACAGCAGTTGATCCCCGCCTCGGCCGGCCCGGTCGCAGCGGAAGCATCGGATGCTTCGGCCGTCTACGAATATGAGCCGGACGCGGGCGCGATCCTGAGCGACCTCATTCCGCGTAACATTTCGGTGCAGATCTTCCGGGCCCTGCTCGAGAACGTCGCCGGCGAAATGGGCGCGAAGATGAGCGCGATGGATAACGCGACGCGCAATGCTGGTGAGATGATCAACAAGCTGACGCTTAACTACAACCGTCAGCGCCAGGCTCAGATCACCAAGGAACTCATTGAAATCATCTCGGGCGCGGAAGCGCTCTAAGGTTACGAGAAGAGGGTAAGGATTATGGCTAAGGCAGCTACCCCGAAAGAAACCGTAGCGGAAAAGAAGCCCGCTGCACCGAGGAAGGCAGCTTCCGCCAAGACCGCAGCAGTTGCCGCAACCGGCGCTGTCGGTCGCGTAACGCAGGTCATCGGCGCCGTCGTCGACGTCGCGTTTGACGAAGGCCAGCTTCCGCAGATCCTGAACGCACTGGAAACCGACAACAACGGTAACCGCCTCGTTCTCGAAGTTGCACAGCACCTCGGCGAAAACTCCGTTCGCACGATCGCCATGGACTCGACCGAAGGTCTGGTTCGCGGCCAGTCGGTCACCGACACCGGTGCGCCGATCACGGTTCCGGTCGGCGACGAAACGCTCGGCCGTATCATGAACGTCATCGGCGAGCCGGTCGACGAAGCGGGTCCGCTCGTCACCTCCGGCAAGCGCGCCATCCACCAGGAAGCGCCGTCCTACGTCGAACAGTCGACGGAAGCGCAGATCCTCGTCACCGGCATCAAGGTCGTCGACCTTCTCGCCCCTTATGCAAAGGGCGGTAAGATCGGCCTCTTCGGCGGTGCAGGCGTCGGCAAGACCGTTCTCATCATGGAACTGATCAACAACGTCGCCAAGGCGCACGGTGGTTACTCAGTATTCGCCGGCGTGGGTGAGCGTACCCGCGAAGGCAACGATCTTTACCACGAAATGATCGAGTCCGGCGTTAACAAGCACGGCGGCGGCGCAGGCTCCAAGGCTGCGCTGGTTTACGGCCAGATGAACGAACCGCCGGGCGCACGCGCTCGCGTTGCTCTCACCGGTCTGACGATCGCTGAAGACTTCCGCGACAAGGGCCAGGACGTTCTGTTCTTCGTCGACAACATCTTCCGCTTCACCCAGGCAGGTTCCGAAGTGTCGGCTCTGCTCGGCCGTATTCCTTCGGCCGTGGGCTACCAGCCGACGCTGGCGACCGACATGGGTCAGATGCAGGAACGCATTACCACCACGACCAAGGGCTCGATCACCTCGGTTCAGGCCATCTACGTTCCGGCCGACGACTTGACCGACCCGGCACCGGCAACCTCGTTCGCCCACCTGGACGCAACGACCGTTCTGTCGCGCTCGATCGCTGAAAAGGGCATCTACCCGGCCGTTGACCCGCTCGACTCCACGTCGCGCATGCTCGACCCGATGATCGTTGGCGAAGAGCACTACGAAGTGTCGCGTAAGGTCCAGACGACCCTGCAGCGCTACAAGGCTCTCCAGGACATCATCGCCATCCTGGGCATGGACGAACTGTCTGAAGAAGACAAGCTGGCCGTTGCCCGCGCTCGTAAGATCGAACGCTTCCTGTCGCAGCCGTTCTTCGTCGCCGAAGTCTTCACCGGTTCGCCGGGCAAGCTCGTCGCTCTCGAAGATACGATCAAGGGCTTCAAGGGCCTGGTCAACGGCGAGTACGACCACCTGCCGGAAGCTGCCTTCTACATGGTCGGCTCGATCGAAGAAGCGATCGAAAAGGCCAAGAAGCTGGCTGCAGAAGCCGCTTGATAGCACTGTTAAGCCTCGGCGCGACCGCGCGCCGAGGCTTTCATCCTGCCTTCTGCTAAAGGCAGGGAAGACATGCACAGCCGCCTTCGGGTGGCGCGCCCACGAAGAAGTGAATGGTCATGGCCGATTTCAACTTTGAGCTTGTTTCCCCCGAGCGCCTGCTCGTTTCCGAAAAGGCGACGGAAGTCGTCATCCCGGCGACCGAGGGCGAGATGACCGTGATGGCCAATCACGCTCCGACGATGACGACGGTCAAGCCCGGCGTGGTCACGGTGAAGACGGCCGACGGCAAGATCGAGCGCTTTGCAGTGTTCGGCGGTTTTGCCGATATCCTGCCGACCGGCTGCACGCTGCTTGCCGAATCCGCCGTTCATGTCGACGAACTGGACCGCTCGATCCTCGAAAACCGCATCGACGCGGTTCGTGCCGAGCTGGATGGCGCCGGCGACGAGAAGAAGACTCGCCTGGAGCAGTTCATCGCCGAACTGACCAAGCTTGGCGAAGTCGTGAACCCGGCCTGAAAGCGACACCCGGAAGGGTGACGCGAATGAGAAAGCCCCGCCTTCGAGCGGGGTTTTTTGTTGGCCGCAAGGTCCTTGCGACGCTTGAGATCAGGGTGCTGCAATGGGATACGAGCGGAAAGCCGCGTCCGCCTTTCCTGATGCTGCCCCATCTTTCGTTTTGGCAAACTGCTTGCCCGGATCGGCGCTTTAGCTATTCTTCACGAGAAGCCCTTTAGTGTTCTCCGAAGAATCAACTCAAAGACAAGAGGCGCCGGCATGACGTCGAAGATTGTTCCGGTGATCATGGCAGGCGGACGGGGTACCCGCCTCTGGCCGCTTTCCCGCGCCGCCGCACCGAAGCAATTCCTGCAGATCCTTTCCGATCGTTCGTTGTTTCAGAAAACGCTGGAGCGCGTGCGCGACGCCGGCCAGTTCGAGCCGGCCATCATCGTCACAAACAGCGACTTTCGCTTCATCGTCGCCGAGCAGGCCCGGGCGATCGACGTTCACCTTGGTGACGTCCTGCTGGAGCCGGTAGCGCGCAACACTGCTCCTGCGCTTGCTGCCGCGGCCTTCCAGATTCTCGCCCGCTTCGGCAAGAATGCCGTCATGCAGGTGCTTGCTTCGGATCACGAGATCGATGCCGGCGATGTCTATAGCGATTGTATCCTCAGGGCGCACCAGGCCGCCCGACACGGAGAGCTGGTGACCTTCGGCATCACGCCGACCGAGCCCGCCACCGGCTACGGCTACATCGAGCGTGGCGAGGAATTGACGGCGGGCACGAACCGCGTGGCCCGTTTCGTCGAGAAGCCCGACCGCGCCAAAGCCGAAACGATGCTCGAAACCGGACGCTATCTCTGGAACTCCGGCATGTTCATGCTGCCGGTAAAACCTTTCCTTGACGAGATGAAGCGTCACGCGCCACAGGTCTGGGAAGCCACGAAGCTCTCACTCGACAGGGCGCAGAAGGACCTCGACTTCACGCGGCTGGATGCAGCGAGCTTTGCCGCTGCACCCGATATCTCGGTGGATTATGCGGTCTTTGAAAAGACCGAACGGGCCGCCGTGGTGCCGTCGTCCTTCCTCTGGTCGGATCTCGGCAGCTGGGACGCCGTCTGGAAGACGGGTGAGAAGGACGGCGACGGCAACGTCGTCACCGACAAGGCGACGGTGTCGAACACGCGCAATTCTCTGGTTCTGTCGCGCGATATCCACCTGGCTGTTCAGGGGCTCGATGATGTTGCCGTCATTGCCGGTGAGGATGCCGTCTATGTCGGCCGGCTGGCCGATAGCCAGAGCGTCGGCGCGATCGTCAAGACGCTGGCGAAATCGCCGCAGACGACGGCCCTGACGGAAATCCACCCGACGTCCTATCGCCCCTGGGGCGCGGTTGCCGCGATTTCGGACGGAGAACGCTTCGCGGTCAAGCGGCTGCGCGTGAACCCCGGCAAGAAGATCTCGCTGCAGAAGCATCATCATCGGGCAGAGCATTGGATCGTGGTACGCGGCACGGCGGAGATCACGATGTCCGGGGAAACCCGAATGCTGCACGAAAACGAGTCAGTCTACATTCCGCCGGGGATCGTTCACCGGCTTCATAACCCCGGCAAGATCCCGCTGGAACTGATCGAGGTGCGCACCGGCTCCTATCTCGGCGAAGACGATATCATCCGCATAGAGGACGAATTCGGACGAAGCTAAAGGCTGTTCCGATAGCCAAGCACCTGACGGAAAGAAAAAAGCCCGGGCCAAGACCCGGGCTTTGCTTAGGTGAGAACGGGATGTCTATCCCGCTCCAAATTCCGGCACGTTTCAGCTGACGGATCAGCCGGCGACGCGCGCGGTTTCGCCCTTCTGAGCGTAGTAATGGCCGAAGCGGTTAGCGAGGAAGGTGTCGAGGCCGATGTCTTCCTGGCGGACGAAGCCCTTCGAGGCGATCTTGCCGTCGGCGAGCAGGTCGAGCACGGCGCAGATGCTGCCTGCCGTGGTGATCTGGATACCGCTCTGCATGCGGCCAGCAACGACGCCGCTATAGACCTTGTTGGCGTAGGTTTCCTGGATCAGGCGACCGTCGCGGAAGCCCGAAACCGTTACGAAGATCACGACGACGTCCTGGGTGGTGGTCGGCAGTGCGTTCTCGAAGATGTCCTTGAGGACTTCGCGGCGGTGACGCAGGCCGAGGTCGTTGAGCAGCGCCTTCATGATGGCGGCGTGGCCCGGGTAACGGATGGTCTTGTAGTTGAGCGTCCGAACCTTGCCCTTCAGCGATTCGCAGAGGGTGCCGAGGCCGCCGGAGGTGTTGAAGGCTTCGTAGGTGACGCCGTCGAGCGAGAATTCTTCGCGCTCTTCCATGGCTGGCACTTCGATGAGGTTGCTTTCAACGATCGCTTCGCAGGGCTCGATGTATTCGTTGATKACGCCGTCGGTGCTCCAGGTCAGGTTGTAGTTCAGAGCGTTGGACGGGTACTGCGGCAGGGCGCCGACACGCATGCGCACGCTTTCCAGCGTCTCGAAGCGGCTGGCGAGATCGTTGGCGACGA
The DNA here is from genome assembly GCF_052115125.1 of Ensifer sp. 2TAB8. Lineage (NCBI taxonomy): Bacteria > Pseudomonadati > Pseudomonadota > Alphaproteobacteria > Hyphomicrobiales > Rhizobiaceae > Ensifer > Ensifer sp. 2TAB8. The sequence goes on from NZ_JBFRGB010000003.1 coordinate 237,954, forward strand.
TCGAGATGAAGCCCGGTGCCAGGCCGCACTGCGGAATGAAGGCGGTGTTTGCCTTGGCGGCGATCGCCTTGACCTGGCGGGTGGATTCGACGTCTTCGGTGAGGTCGAGATAGTGGATGCCGGCTTCTGCGGCCGCTTCGGCGATTGCGACCGTCAGGTGGAACGGAGCGGCGCTGAGCACGGCGAACTTGCCGGAGAGAAGGGCGACGAGCGCCTTCTTGTCACCGATGTCGACGGTTGCCGTCGTGATCGCGGCGTGCTTCTCGATCTGCTCCAGCTGCTCGGCGCTGCGGTCGGCGACGCAGACGCTGTAGTCGCCGGTGTGGGCGAGCATGCGAGCGATGGTGGAGCCGATCTTGCCTGCTCCGATGACGACGATATTCTTCATTCTTTCCCCCGGGGTATGAGAACTGTATCTGTGCCTATTGTCCACTCGGTGGCTGTTGATTTGAAGCGCCGAAATGACTAAATCGACTAGTGTTATTCGGCAGATTGCCTAAACGGACGGACGATATGCAAATCACCGACAAGGATCGGGAGCTCTTGGCCATCCTCAGCGAAAATGCCCGGATGCCGACCGCGACGATTGCCCGGCGGCTTGGCCTGTCGCGCACGACCGTGCAGGCGCGAATAGAACGCCTGGAGCGCGAGGGCATCATCGCCGGCTATGGCGTGCGGCTGTCGGAGAGCTATGAGAAGGGGCTGGTCAAGGCGCATGTGCTGATCACCATCGCGCCGCGGGCGCTCTCTCGCGTGACCCCGGAGCTGAGCGCCATCCGCGAAATCCAGACGTTGCATTCGGTCAGCGGCAGCTTCGATCTCATCGCCGTGGTCGCGGCGACATCGATCAGCGAACTCGATCTGCTGATCGACCGCATCGGTGAAATCGACGGCGTCGACCGGACGCTGTCGTCGATCATCCTCTCGACCCGAATCGACCGGTAGACGGTGCTTCCGTTGGCCCGCGGACGGAAGATCGTCATGGTGCCGTGGCGGGTTCCTTCCCATCCGGTACTTTCGCCGGCACGTTCCAGTCCGTCGGGCCCTTGATAAAGCTGCGCAGTTCGGCATCGCCATAGGCGAGCCATTTGCTCCGGTCGAAATAGAGCTCGGCAATGCTCTTCGGTCGCGCCCGCGGCGGCTGATTGGCAAGAAAGTTGAAACGCGGCGTCGCTTCGTCGGATTCACGCTTGAACTGGATGCGGCTGCCGAAGCGCTTGAGGTCGAATTCCTTCAGCGCCTGGATCTGCAGAGTGACGCTTGCAGCATCGGCCCAGCGCACGTGGTCGAGGAATACGGACGCCGCGCGCGCCGCGGCCATGGTCACGGCCTGGCGGTCCTCCGGTCGTTCGATGTTGAGCTTGACGCGGAACGAAGAGATTTCCTCCTCGCCGCTGCCCTTGACGAAGATGAAGATCGATGACGGCTTGCCCTCGCCTGGGCGCGGGAAGGAGACAAGCGACGAACATTCCCATTGGGCACGTTCGCCGGCACCCGCCTTCCATTCGAGGTCACGGAAGCCGGCGTCACGCAACTCGTCGCAGAGCGCCTTCGGGTCGCTGCGGATGACGCGCAGGAACTGCTGCTCCGGCGTCTGCAGATCCTGGAAGGTCCAGGTGGGCAGTGCGATGCGCGGTTGTTCACGCCGTGCCGGCTTGCCGGCCAGCGGTTCGGCGGGCTTGCTCTTGTCAAGGAAGGTCGTCGGCAGGCCCAGCACCACGAGCACTTTCCTGAGGTTGCGCTGTTCGTTGGCGAGCAGGGCCGTCGCGAGAATGGCGGTGACGATCAGGATGAGGGCGATGAGAAAGAACCGAAGTCCCGTTCGCCCAGCACGTTTTGGAGCCGGCGTCTTGCAACGGGTCGCGCTCATGCTGCCCCGCCTGCCCGACGGGGCGCGACGAGGCGCGAGACCTCCAGCAAAAGGTGATCGGTCGGCCGGGCTTCCATGATCTCGGTTATCAACGGGTCTGGACCCTCTTCATCCCCGAAATCCGCAGCGGCGGCAATATGCAACCGTCGATATCGGCGAGTGGCTGTTGCATCCTGGCACAACGCGCCGCTGAAGGAGAGTTTCGCTGAACCAGGAAGTTGAAATCCAGGAGCAATCACATAGTTTCGAGGCCCGACACAGCAGATGGGACATACCATGGCAGAAAATCCGGCCGAACTCGTGATCGATGCGTCGCTGGTACGGCGGCTGATCGCGACACAGCTTCCGCAGTGGTCAGATCTTGAGGTGCGCCCGATCGAGCCCGGCGGCTGGGACAACAGGACGTTCATGCTCGGCGAAGAGATGACCGTGCGCCTGCCGAGCGCCGAACACTACGTGCTGCAGGTGGAGAAGGAGCACCGCTGGCTGCCGCGGCTGGCGCCGCAATTGCCGTTGCCCATACCGGTGCCTCTGGCCAAGGGTGTGCCGGGCGAAGGGTTTCCGTGGGCCTGGTCCGTCTGTCGCTGGCTTCCGGGGGAAACATTGGCGAAGCACCGGGTTGCAGATCTTCGCGAGGGGGCAAAGGATCTCACGCGGTTTCTGCGTGCGTTGCGGCAGGCGGATGCCGCCGGCGGACCCTTGCCCGGCGACCACAATTTCCACCGCGGCGGTCCGCCGGCCTTCTATCATGAGCAGACGCGCCAGGCGCTCACGCTGCTCGACGGGCAGGTCGATACGGCGGCGGCAGGCGAGGTGTGGGACGCAGCACTCGCCCAACCGTTTGAGGGCGCGCCAGTCTGGTTTCACGGTGACATCGCCTGGGGCAATCTTCTGGTCGAGAATGGCCGTTTAAGTGCCGTCATCGATTTTGGCACTTCTGGCGTCGGCGACCCCGCCTGCGACCTCGCGATCGCCTGGACGTTCTTCCATGGCGAAAGCCGTGAAGTCTTCCGCGATGGCATGGCGCTCGATCGCGGCGCCTGGGCCCGCGGCCGTGGCTGGACGCTCTGGAAGGCGCTGATCGTGCTGGCCGGCATGACCGGGGCGGCCGACAACGAGAAGGCGAAGCAAGCTGCGGTGATCGAAGACGTGCTCGCCGATCATCGCCGTTTCGGCTAGCCTGCGTCCGCATGGGCCGGCAAGCGTCGACTTGACCCGACTGCAAATTGCCTCTAGGTCAGGCGCACGCGGGACGACCCGCGTCGGTGCTACGCATGGGGACGGCCCCAGTATCTCGATCGAGATACTTGGAGTCTATCGCATCATGCAGTCCCAAAGCGCGGGACACGTCCGCGCGAGCTTTCCTTTCCCGAAACAGCCTGATCAATCCATTGCAAGCGCGCGCTTCGTGGAACGATCTCGGCCGCCGATCGCYTATCCCACACATTGACGCGTCGGCGGCCACCGACGCGTGCCGCCGATGTTTCGTCACCAACGCACGAGGTTGATGATGGCCGGACCCATCGAACAATTTGAGATCAAGTCGCTCCTTCCGATCGCCGAGGTCGGCGGCCACCAGATCAGCTTTACCAACTCGGCCGCCTATATGGTGCTGACGATTGCGATCGCGAGTCTCTTCTTGATCCTGTCGACGCGAAGACGGGGCCTGGTGCCGAACCGGGCGCAGTCGGCGGCCGAAATCCTCTATGAGTTTGCGGCAAAGACGCTGCGCGACAATGCAGGCGAGAAGGGCATGCGTTTCTTTCCGCTGGTCTTTTCGCTGTTCATGTTCATCCTCACTGCCAACCTCATCGGCATGTTCCCCTATGCCTTCACGGTGACGAGCCACATCGCCGTGACCTTCGCCCTGGCGATGCTCGTGTTCCTGACGGTTACGCTCTATGGCATCCACCGGCACGGCCTCGGCTTTCTGCGGCTGTTCATGCCGTCGGGCGTGCCGCTGATCCTGGCGCCGATCATCATCCCGATCGAGGTGGTCTCCTACCTCTCGCGTCCCGTAAGCCACTCGGTGCGTCTGTTTGCGGTCATGCTGGCCGGCCACATCACGCTCAAGGTATTCGCCGGCTTCGTGGTGGGCCTTAGTGGCTTCGGGGCGCTGGGGATCCTGGCGGCGATCATGCCGTTGCTGATGACGGTGGCGCTGACGGGGCTGGAACTGCTGATGGCACTGATCCAGGCTTACATCTTCACCATGCTGACCTGCATGTATCTCAACGACGCGCTCCATCCGAGCCACTGAGAACAGGTCAAGAGGCTCCCCGCGAGGGGAGCCTCTTTTTCATTCGGCCGCCACGCGCCGGGCTTCGTTGCGATAGGTCCGCCAGGACGACCAGGCGAAGGCGATGAGGAACATCGCGGTCATCAAGAGCACGATGGTCGGCGCCGGTGCGCTGTCGATGAAGAAGGAGAGATATACGCCACAGAAGGAGGCCGTCATCGCGATCAGTACGGCCACGATGAGCATCGCCCCCATGGTACGGGTGATCAGGAAGGCGATGGCGCCCGGCGCAATCAGCATGGCGATGGCAAGGATCAGCCCCACTGCCTTGAGCGCGCCGACGATCGTCAACGACAGGATGGCCAGCAGGCCATAGTGCAGCCAGTTGACCGGCAGGCCGACGGCCTTGGCCTGGGCGGGATCGAAGGCGTGCAGCAGGAAATCGCGCCATTTGACGGCCAGAATGCCGGTGGCGACCAGCGCGATCACGCCGGTCTCGATGATGTCGGGCCAGCCTATGCCGAGCATGTCGCCGAAGAGGATATGGTCGAGGTGCACGTCGCTCTGGATCTTGGTGTAGAGCACGAGGCCGAAACCGAACATGCCGGAGAAGACTACGCCCATGACCGTGTCCTGCTTGATGCGGCTGTTCTCCTTGAGATAGCCGGTCAGAAGCGCGCAGGACATGCCGGCGGCAAAGGCGCCGACGGCGAGCGGCAGGCCGACGATGTAGGAGATGACCACGCCGGGGAAGACCGCGTGCGAGATCGCGTCGCCCATCAGCGACCAGCCCTTCAGCACCAGGAAGCAGGAAAGCATCGCGGTTGGGATCGCCACCAGCACCGAGATCAGAAGCGCATTGCGCATGAACTCGAATTCGAAGACGGCAAGCATCATGTCGAGCGAGATCATCGGCCAGCCTCCGCCGGTTCGGCGCTACGCCGGCGCGCGGCAAGAAGCCCGTGTTTCGGGGCAAAGACAAAGGCCGTCAGGAAGATCAGCGTCTGCAGTACGATGATGATGCCGCCGGTAGCGCCATCGAGGAAATAGCTGAAATAGGCGCCGAAGAAGCTCGTCAGCGTGCCGATGGCGACGCTGATCAGGATCAGCCGCGGGAAACGGTCCGTCAGCAGATAGGCGGTGGCCCCTGGTGTCACCACCATGGCGATGACGAGGAAGGCGCCGACAGTCTGCAGCGCTGCGACCGTACAGGCAGAGAGCAGCGTGAAGAACAGCACCTTGAGGAAGGTGGTGGGAATGCCGATCGAGCGCGCATGGCTCTCGTCGAAGAAGGTGACCATCAGGTCCTTCCACTTGGCCGTCAGGATGAGCAGCGAGACGATGCCGATGATGGCCAGCTGCAGCGTGTCGGCGGGCGTGATCGCCAGGATATTGCCGAGCACGATGGTCTGGATGTTCACCGACGTCGGCGACAGCGAGACCATGAATAGCCCGAGGCCGAAGAAGGAGGTGAAGATCAGGCCGATGATCGTATCTTCCTTGAGCCTGGTGCGCTGGTTGAGAAACAGCATGGCACCGGCGGCAAGCGCGCCGGAGAAGAAGGCGCCGAGCGAAAAGGGCAGGCCGAGCATATAGGCGCCCGCGACACCCGGGACGATCGAGTGCGAGAGCGCGTCACCGATCAGTGACCAGCCCTTCAGCATCAGGTAGGAGGAGAGGAAGGCGCAGACGGCGCCGACCAGTGCGCTCACCCACATGGCGTTGAGCATGTAGCCATAGGTGAAGGGTTCGGAGAGCGTGGCGATCATTTGCCCTTCGTCTCCGAAGTCGTTTCGGGCTTCGCCGGCTGCGCCACCATGCGGTCCTTGTCGCCATACATGACCAGCGGACGCTCGTCGTCGGTGATGACGGCGAGTTGCCGCGGGTCGGCATCATCGTGCAGGTTTTCGCCGCCGAGCACGAAGTGTCTGAGCACGCCGCCGAAGGCGAGCTCCAGGTTTTCGCGGGTGAAGGTGGTTTCGGTCGGGCCGTAGGCGAGGACCGTGTTTTTCAGGAGCACGGTGCGGTCGCAGAACTCCGGGACGCTACCGAGATTGTGGGTCGAGACCAGCATTACCCGGCCCTCGTCGCGAAGCCCGATCAGCAGGCGAATGATCGCGTCCTCGGTCTTGACGTCGACGCCGGTGAAGGGCTCGTCGAGCAGGATGACCTTGCCGTCCTGGGCAAGGGCGCGTGCGAGGAAGACGCGCTTCTTCTGGCCGCCGGAGAGTTCGCCGATCTGGCGCTTGCGGTAGTCGCTCATGCCGACGCGGGCGAGGGCTGCTTCGACCGCTTCGTGATCCGCTTTTTTGGGGATGCGCAGCATGTTCATGTGGCCGTAGCGGCCCATCATCACAACGTCCTCGACCAGGACGGGGAAGTTCCAGTCGACCTCTTCGGCCTGCGGCACATAGGCGACGAGGTTTTTCTTGAGGGCTTCCGGTACCGACAGGCCGAGGATCGCGATCTCGCCGCGCGACAGGCGGGCAAAGCCCATGATCGCCTTGAAGAGCGTCGACTTGCCGCTGCCGTTGACACCGACAAGCGCCGTGATGGTGCCCGTCGGTATTTCGAAGGTCGCGTCGCGCAGGGCGCGCAGCCCGTTGCGATAGGTGACGGTTGCTCCGGTCACACGGATGCCGGTGCCTTGCTCGCCGGATGCCGCTGTCTGGCCGGGACGGGCTTTGACCTGGAGGTTCATTGCGAAAGGCCCTTGGCGATGGTTTCGGATGTCACTCGCAGCAGATCGATATAGGTCGGAACCGGTCCGTCCGCTTCGCTCAAGGAATCAACGTAGAGCACACCGCCGTATTTTGCACCGGTCTCGCGCGCTACCTGCTCGGCCGGGTCCGGCGAGATCGTGCTTTCGGAGAAGACCACCGGGATGTGGTTTGCTCGGACGGCGTCGATCACCTTGCGCACCTGCTGCGGGGTGCCCTGCTGGTCGGCATTGATCGGCCAGAGGTAGAGCTCCTTCATGCCGAAATCGCGGATCAGGTAGCTGAAGGCGCCTTCGCTCGACACCAGCCAGCGCTTGTCTTCGGGGATCTTGGCGATCTCGGTGCGGATCGGCGCGATGGCGGCCTCGATCTTCTGTTTGTAGGCCTCGGCATTGGCCTTGTAGGCCTCGGCATTGGCGGGGTCATATTTCACGAAGGCATCGCGAATGTTGTCGACATAAATCAACGCGGCCGATGGCGACATCCAGGCATGCGGATTGGGCTTGCCGCTGTAGGGGCCATCGGCGATGCCCATCGGCTCGATGCCTGTCGAGACGACGACACCCGGTACATCATCGAAGTTCTGGAAGAACTTCTCGAACCAGCGCTCCAGGTTCAGGCCGTTCCACAGGATCAGCTTTGCATCGTGCGCCTTCAGGATATCGCGCGGGGTCGGCTGGTAGTTGTGGATCTCGGCGCCCGGCTTGGTGATCGATTCGACAATTGCGGCGTCACCCGCGACGTTCTTGGCCATGTCGGCAATGACCGTGAAGGTCGTCACTGCCTTGAACTTCTCCTGCGCCCAGCCGGCGCCGGGAACGAGCGCGATGGTTGCCACGGCAGCGGCCGCTGCCAGGATCGCGCGCTTCGTCTGATCGATCATTCGCTACTCCCAGATGTTGACATCAACAGGAGTAGGGGAATGATTTGCATAAGTCAATGCAAATGAGAAGCATTCGCAACTGGCTATTTTCAAAGGCCGTGCCCTTGGCTAGTGTACGACCATGAAACAGAACAAGAATCGTGTCGAAGAACTGGAAGGCGTTTTGAGGGATGGCGGCGTGCGCGTGACGCGCCAGCGTGCCGCAATTCTGAAGATCCTCGCCACCGCTGAAGACCATCCGGATGCAAACGAATTGCATCGCCGGGCGAAGGAAATCGACGCCACCGTCTCGCTATCGACGGTCTACCGGACGTTGTCAGCGCTTGAGCAACAGGGCGTGGTGCAGCGCCATGCCTTTGAGAGCGCGACCGCTCGTTTCGAGACCGCCGACGCGCCACATCATGACCACCTGATCGATATCGACACCGGCGCGGTGATCGAGTTCCGCTCCGACAAAATCGAGCAGCTGCAGGCGGAGATTGCCGCCGAGCTTGGCTATGATCTGGTGCGCCACCGTCTTGAACTCTACTGCCGCAAGCGCAAGGACTGAGCCGGGTCCGTCAGGACCGTTACGCAATGGCAACGGTCCTTGTTTACTTCATGAGGGAAGCGTGTCAGCCGCGATCCGCAATGGCGGACGGGCGATGGCGCGCCGGCATAGTCATGGCGGCAACGCCGACGATGACGCAGGCGAGGCCGACCCAGGCCGTGTCGGACAGCTTCTCGCCGAGGAACACTGTGCCGATGGCAACCCCGACAGGCACGCGCAGATAGGCCTGGGCCGTGGCGCCGACCGAGCCCAATGTCTGGATCAGCCGGAAATAGATGGCAAAGGCGAGGGCCGTCGAGAAGACGGCGAGGCCGAGGAGTGCCAGCAGCGACTCCACCGACGGCGCAAGCGTCCAGGGCCGGTCGACAATAAGGCTCGTCGGGATCAGCAGCACAGCGCCCGATACCAGCGAGCCGGCAGCGGGCATCATCGGGTCGAGCCCCTTGAAACTGCGCCCGAAGATAGCCGCGCCCGCGTAGCAGACGGTGGCCAGTACCACGGCCAACTGTGGCAGCAATTGCTCGCCGAGACCGCCAAAGGCCTCCATGCCGATGATGAGGCTGATGCCGGTCATGCCGGCGACGACGCCGACGAGTTTGCGCACCGTCACCTGTTCATGGCGGGTGACCAGTGCCGTCATCAGGAAGGCGAAGATGGGGGTCGTTGCATTGAGGATGGAGGCAATGCCGGCATCGATTGTCTGTTCAGCCCAGGCGATCAGCGTGAAGGGCACGACGCTGTTGAGGCAGGCCTGGAACAGGAAGCGCCGCCAGGTTGCGGCGTCGCGCGGCAGCTTGAGGCCGCGCCAGCGCAGAACGGCAAGAAGAAGCATGCCGGCAATCAGCGTGCGCGCGGCGATCAGCGTGACCGGCGGAATGGTGCCGATGCCGATCTTGATGAAGGTATAGGAGGCGCCCCACAGTGTGGCGAGCGCCAGCAGAAGAGAGAGCTCGAGGGTGAGGTTGTTGGTCTTGGCCATGGATCGAAACCTTCGTGTCGTCGTCGTTGCCATCCTTTTAGGACGATGGTGACAGCGAATGCTTCGGCGGCGGTCGAAGTGTCGAGCTTCCTCGAGGTGGCTGAAACGGCAAAGCCCGGCTCTCCTTTCGGAAGGCCGGGGCTTCGGTTTTCTGGTCAGATCAATGGCTGTCGGCGAGCTTCGCGGCGTCGACGCAGGCAGAGTTTTCGATGCGCAGTCCGTTGAAGAAGGCGTTGAGCACCACCGCGGAGATCGAGGCAAGCACGATGCCGGACTCGATGATCGGGTGGATCGCATGTGGCAGCCACATCAGGTAGTTCGGCGCGATCAGCGGGATCAGGCCGAAGCCGACGGAGACGGCGACGACGAAGAGGTTGTTGCGCGACGACTTGAAGTCGACGGTCGACAGGATCCGTACGCCGGTGGCCGCCACCATGCCGAACATCACCAGACCGGCGCCGCCGAGAACGAAGGTGGGGACCGCCTCGACCAGCGCTCCCATCTTCGGGATCAGACCGAGCACGATCATGATCACGCCGCCCATCACGCAGACATAGCGGCTCTTCACGCCGGTGACGCCGACGAGGCCGACATTCTGCGAGAAGCTCGTATAGGGAAAGGTGTTGAACAGGCCGCCGATCATGGTGCCAAGGCCATCGACCCTGAGACCCGCCGTCAATTGCTGTTGCGACACCTCGCGGTTGGTCATTTCACCCAGCGCCAGGAACATGCCTGTTGATTCGATCATGACCACGATCATGACGAGCGACATGGTGGCGATCAGCACCGGATCGAAGATCGGCATGCCGAAGCGCAGCGGCGTGACCACGGCGAACCAGCCGGCATCGGCCACTCGGTCGAAATGCATCATGCCAAGTGCTGCGGCGACGACACAGCCGACGACGACGCCGGTCAGCACTGCGATGTTGCTGATCAGCCCGCGGCCGAAGCGCGCGATCACGAGAATGGAGACAAGCACGAAGGCAGCCAGCGCGATATGGCTTGGCTCCGCATAGAGCGGGTTCGGCACCGTGGCGCCCAGCACCAGGCCATCCGGCACCGCCGGACCACCGGTCGCCGCCACTTTCTTCAATTCAGCCAGCCACTCTGCGTGGGTTGGGTCGACAAGCTTCGGCGCCGTCGGGCCGAAAGGGTTGCCGAAAATCCAGTTCACGCCCACCCGCATCAGCGAAACGCCGATGACGAGGATGATGGTGCCGGTGACGATCGGCGGAAAGAACTTAAGTAGCCTGCCCATCAGCGGCGCGAGCAGCAGCGCCACGAGACCGGCGCCAATGATCGCGCCAAAAATCATGCGTGCCCCCTCCTGCCCGGGTGTCATCGCCGCCATCGAGACCATCGGGCCGACGGAAGCGAAGGTGACGCCCATCATGACGGGAAGGCGGATGCCGATGCTGCGGCCGATGCCGAGCGACTGGATGATGGTGACGAGACCGCAGACGAAAAGGTCGGCGGAGATCAGGAAAGCGACGTCCTGGGGGCTGAGCTGCAGCGCGCGGCCGACGATCAGCGGTACCGCGACGGCGCCGCCATACATGACAAGCACATGCTGGATCCCAAGGGTGGCAAGTCTGCCTACTGGCAGCTTCTCGTCCACCGGGTGTATGCTGGAAACGTCGCTCATGGTTCCTCCTCCCATTACATCGACCAGTCCGGCTCCCCCGTCCTCCAACAGGGGAACCGCCATCTTCGGTTGTCGAGACAGAATGTCGCAAGTGTCGCCGGAGCGAAAACACTTTCCGGAATCCGAGGGAAATTGTCGAGGGACAACTCAAGCGGGAAAACGCCCGAGATCGGTCATGGAGCGGCTATCGCGGCCAGGCATAGCGGGCACTGCCCGCAAACCCGCTGTCGGGGGCGGAATGATGTTAGCGATCATGCAACGTTGCCGCAATGCGAAACAGTAATGGTCCAATGCGCCGGAGCGAAATCCGGTGCCGTTCGTTTGGGATCCTGTTCGATGATTTCTTGGAGATTGACCTTCTACCTGCCCGGTCTGATGCTCATGCTGGCGGTCGTTCTCTGTCCGGCAATCGTCAACGCCAGCAGCGCCAGCTTCCCGGGACAATGGCAGCAGGTTGCCTCAGGCACCGACGGCTGCGAGACCTGCTGGGTCGAAATCAGCCGAAACGGTCCGGTCCTCAAGGTGACGGGCAAGGACGGATGGTTCGCGGTGATGCATCTCGGTCGTGCCGGAGGCGGCTTTAGCGCCGAAGGGATCGGCCGCTGGAGCGAGGGCGGCGACAGCCACTACCGCGGTCAACCCTTCGATATCCGCATCGCGCTTGTCGACAGGCACCTTTACATGGACATGACCGTGAAGATGGAAGACGGCTCGACACGCGCGGTCAGGGCGATCTTCGACAAGCGCAGGTCGGCGAAAACTTCGCGTTTTCCGGTGATCCATTCCTAGCATGTCATGCATTCGGAGGCGCGCTTCGATTTCGGAGCGCCTTTCCGGTTCTTTTGATTGCGCTTGAAAACGGCATGTGTCGGGTCACATCGACAGGTTGGTGTTGTTCCTATTGAGCCGATGGCCGAACCGGGGCGAAGAGGTTTGCGGCCATGAAGTCGACGAAGACGCGCAACTTCGGCGACAGGTGCCGGCTTGACGGCCAAAGAACGCGATAGCTGCCGCACTGGATCAGATGCCCTTCCAGCACCGCCACGAGCGCGCCGGCAGCAAGCTGCTCTCTCACCGTGAAATCCGGAAGGCAGGCAATGCCAAGTCCCTGCTCGGCCATATGGATCAAGGGCTCCAACGCATTGGACACGGCCGTCTTCGGCAGATCGATGTCGAGCGGAGAACCGTCATGCGCGAGCGGCCATGGCTCGAGCTTGCCGGTTGAGGGAAACCGATGGTGCAGGCAGAGGTGATGTGAGAGTTCTTGCGGCGTCCGAGGTGTGCGATGGGTCTCAAAGTAGGCGGGTGAGCCCACCAGAACGGGGTGGTAGGTCCCGATCAGGCGGGTCATCAGTCTGGAATCGCCGATTTCGCCGGTTCGCACCACGGCATCAAATCCTTCATCGATGATGTCGACGAGGCGATCGGAGAAGTCGAGGTCGATCTCGACGTCGGGATAGGCGCGCATGAAGGCCGTCAATGTCGGCATCAGCAACATGCCGGCCATTGGCAGGCTGACGCGCAGCTTTCCTCGCGGCGCTTCCTGGGTCTGCATCAGTTCTGTTTCTGCTGCTTCCACCTCGCAGAAAATACGCCGGCATCGCTCAAGGAAAAGCGAGCCTTCCGGCGTGAGCGTGACGCTGCGCGTGCTGCGATGAAAAAGCCTGACGTTCAATCGGTTCTCGAGGCGGGCAATTGCCTTGCCAACGGCCGAAGGCGAGACGCCGAGTTGCGCGGCAGCCTCGGTGAAACTCCGCGCCTCGGCAGCACGGACGAAGGCATTGAGGGCTCCAAGACTGTCCAATTCAGGTTCCTTACGGGCGCCGGCATTATGGATATTTCTGTCCGGTATCATCGGAGTTGTAGCGCATTTTTCTCCGATTGGGAGCCGGGCATAGTCCTTCGCGCCGCCAATCCGCGTTCGCTACGCGGAAGGTCTGCGGCGACGAAGGAGAAAACATGCAGCAGCCACCTATTGCCGGCTTCAGTGCCGGTCCTCAGCCCACCGTGTTCATCGTCAACGTCATCCACCCGCATCCGGGCAAACAGGAGGAGGCCTTTCGGCTGATCCAGGATGTGGTGCACTACGTGGCCGCGCGGAAGGAAGGCTTCCTCTGGAGCAACCTTTCCAAGAGCACGGATGGCAAGACGGTCGTCAATGTCGAAGCGATCGCCGACGAAGGGAATGTCGGGGAGTTCTTTTCCGACCCGGTCTTCCTGGCGAAATTTCGCGCTCTCGATGCGGTCTCGTCCAGCGAGTTCCACACCTACCGTGTGGATGATCTCGTGCTTCCCCGGCGTGCCGTCGGCAGCGCCGATTCGAAGTAGCGCGGTGCTGCCTTAGCCACCGATGAGACACCAGCCTGGTGGCGCCTCCGCGATCTAGGGAGCCGCGTCGCCGGCCTTTCGAAAGACAGATTCCATGCCATCGACCGACTGCTTGACGCGATCCCGATCGGACGCGATGCGGGCACAAACTGCTGCGACCAGCGCGCGGCTTCCACTCTCCGGGCTGCTCGCGCTGGCAACCGCCGGGTTCATCACGATCCTGACCGAGGCATTGCCGGCTGGCCTGCTCCCGCAAATCGCGGCCGACCTGCGTATCTCACAGGCAATGGCCGGGCAGATGGTGACCATCTATGCCATCGGTTCGCTGGTCGCTGCCATTCCGCTCGTCGAGCTGACCAAGACATGGCGACGGCGACCCCTGCTGATCGCGGCCATTTCAGGATTTGCGATCGTAAATACCGTGACGGCGCTTTCGCCGAATTATGCGGTCACGATGGCTGCCCGTTTCTTCGCAGGCGTTTTTGCCGGCCTGTTGTGGGCTTTGGCTGCAGGCTATGCGAGCCGGATGGTGCAGCCGCATCGGCAGGGTCGGGCGATAGCCATCGCAATGCTCGGCGCACCCGTGGCTCTCTCGATCGGCATCCCCGGCGGAACGTTCCTTGGGGATTTGACCGGCTGGCGATGGGCTTTCGCATTCCTGAGCATCATCACCGTGCTGGTCATTGGCTGGGCGTTGCGAGCCCTGCCCGACTTCCAGGGAGAACGAGCAGAAACGGCAAACAGGCTGTCGTCCGTGTGGCGATTGCCGGGCGTTCGGCCGGCGCTCTTCGTTACCTTCGCCGTCGTCTTCGCCCACAACATCCTCTACACCTACATCGTGCCCTTTCTTAAGCCTGCGGGGCTGAGTGGACGGGCAGACAAGGTCCTGCTTGTTTTCGGAGTCGCATCGCTGGTCGTCATCCCGGTCATCGGTGCGATCGTCGATCGTCATTTGCGGGTGGCGACCCTCGCGAGTATCGCGCTTTTCGCAGCGGCTTCCCTTCTGTTTCTCATTTTCGGGGACCGGCCGGTTGCGATCTACCTCGGTGTCGTCGTCTGGGGATTGGCTTTCGGCGGCGCGCCGACGCTGTTTCAGACCGCCTCGGCAAAGGCTGCAGGGGCGCATGCGGACACCGCCCAAGCGATGATCGTCACGGCCTGGAATGCCGCAATGGCCGGAGGCGGACTGTTTGGCGGCCTGCTTCTTGCCGGCGTCGGCGCGACGATCTTCCCAGCCGCGTTGCTTGCGTGCCTTCTGCCGGCATTGATCGTGGCTTGGGCCGGCCGCCACGGATTTCCTGCACGCCTCCGATAGGCCCTTGCAACGAAAAACCGGGGCCGTTGCCGACCCCGGTGCCGCATCTCCCGAGGAGATGAGGGCCGCCCGTTTTGCAGGCGGCCGTTGGTTTCTTACTTCTGCCAGCTCTTGACCAGATCGTCGTAGTTGACGGTCTGCGGCTTTTCCTTCTCGTTCTCGATCTTCAGCTGCGGAGCGAGGTTGCCCTTGGATACGGCGTCCTTGTTCCAGAATTCGAGATCGTGCTCTTCGGCCAGCTTCGGACCGATGTCGCCCTGAACGCCCGAGCGCTCGAGACGGGAGAGAACCTTCTCCTGCTCGGCGCAGAGCGAGTCCATGGCTTCCTGCGCGGTCTTGGCGCCCGAGGATGCATCGCCGATCGCCTGCCACCACAGCTGAGCCAGCTTCGGATAGTCCGGAACGTTCGTGCCGGTCGGCGACCACTGCAGGCGGGCCGGCGAACGGTAGAACTCGATCAGACCGCCGAGCTTCGGAGCGCGGTCCGTGAAGCTCTTGTGGTCCAGCGTCGACTGGCGGATGAAGGTGAGACCGACATGGCTCTTCTTCACGTCGACGGTCTTCGAGGTCACGAACTGCGCATAGAGCCAGGCGGCCTTGGCGCGGTCGTCAGGCGTGGACTTCAGAAGCGTCCAGGAACCGGCGTCCTGGTAACCGAGCTTCATGCCGTCCTTCCAGTAGACGCCGTGCGGGCTCGGAGCGAAGCGCCACTTCGGCGTGCCGTCCTCGTTGACAACCGGCAGGCCCGGCTTGACGAAGTCGGCCGTAAACGCCGTGTAGGTGAACATCTGCTGGGCGACTTCGCCCTGCGACGGAACCGGGCCAGATTCCGAGAAGGTCATGCCCTGGGCAGCAGCCGGTGCATAGGCCTTCATCCAGTCCAGGTACTTCTGGATGGAGTAGACGGCGGCCGGGCCGTTGGTGTCGCCACCGCGGGCAACGCAGGAGCCGACCGGGCGCGAGTTCTCGTCGACCTTGATGCCCCACTCGTCGACCGGCTTGCCGTTCGGGATGCCCTTGTCGCCGTTGCCGGCCATCGACAGCCAGGCGTCGGTGAAGCGCCAGCCGAGCGACGGGTCCTTCTTGCCGTAGTCCATGTGTCCATAGACCTTCTTGCCGTCGACTTCGCGACCGGTGAAGAACTCGGCAATGTCCTCATAGGCCGACCAGTTGACCGGAACGCCGAGGTCGTAGCCATACTTCGCCTTGAAGTCTGCCTTGTTCTTCTCGTCGTTGAACCAGTCGTAGCGGAACCAGTAGAGGTTCGCGAACTGCTGGTCGGGCAGCTGGTAGAGCTTGCCATCTGGCGCGGTCGTGAAGGACTTGCCGATGAAGTCGTCGATGTCGAGGTTCGGGTTGGTGACGTCCTTGCCTTCATTGGCCATGAAGTCGGTCAGGCTGCGGGCCTGCTGGTAGCGCCAATGGGTGCCGATCAGATCCGAGTCGTTGATGTAGGCGTCATAGACGTTTTCGCCCGACTGCATCTGCGTCTGCAGCTTTTCGACGACGTCGCCTTCGCCGATCAGGTCGTGGGTGATCTTGATGCCGGTGATGTCGGAGAAGGCCTTGGCGAGCACCTTCGATTCGTATTCATGGGTGGTGATCGTTTCGGAGACGACCTTGATTTCCATGCCGGCAAAGGGCTTCGCCGCATCAACGAACCACTGCATTTCGGCTTCCTGGGCCGCGCGGTCGAGCGAGGACATGTCGCCGATCTCGCTGTCGAGGAACTTCTTCGCCTCGTCCATGCCGGCGAATGCCGAACCGGTAAAGGCCAGCAGCATAGCCGCCGTCGTAGTCAAAAGATGCCGTCGCATAATTCCCTCCCTTTAGGTTTGCGAGTGCGGTTCTTTAGCTTTCGAAGGGCCGCTTTCCGGCGGCCCCTCAAATCGGTTCGCCTCAGACGTAGCGGAAGACGCCGACGGCATAGACTAGGGAGAGCGCGAGCGCCCACCACAGGTTCTGCCCGCCGACGAAGCCGAGCCATGCGAGGTGAATGAAGGCGCTGCCGAGCAGCGACACGAAGAGCCGATCGCCCCGTGTCGTCTCGAAGCGCAGGATGCCGACGCGCGGATTGCCGCCCGGCGAGGCATATTCCCAGACCGCCATCATCGACAGCAGTGCGAAGATGGTGAGGAAGAACATGGCCGATGGAAACGACCAGGCCATCCAGCCGCCGGCGACCAGCGGCGCGAACCAGTCGCGCGCGCCGTCCTTGATCGGCAGCATGCTGAACAGCAGCCCCGCCACGGCGGCGTAGACGACGAGAACGGCGGCAAACGGCAGTTGCCAGCGCGCCTTGCGAATGGGTTGAGCGGTCATCATACCCTCCCCAGGGCAAAGCCCTTGGCGATGTAGTTGCGAACGAAATAGATCACGAGCGCGCCCGGAATGATGGTGAGCACGCCGGCAGCCGCCAGCACGCCCCAGTCGAGACCGGAGGCGGAGATCGTACGGGTCATGGTGGCGGCGATCGGTTTGGCGTCCGTGGTCGTCAGCGTGCGGGCAAGCAGCAGTTCGACCCAGGAGAACATGAAGCAGAAGAACGCAGCGACACCGATGCCCGAGGCGATCAGCGGCATGAAGATCTTCACGAAGAAGCGCGGGAACGAGTAACCGTCGATATAGGCGGTTTCGTCGATTTCCTTCGGCACACCGGACATGAAGCCTTCCAGGATCCAGACGGCGAGCGGCACGTTGAACAGGCAGTGGGCGAGTGCCACGGCGATGTGCGTGTCGATCAGGCCGAAGGCCGAATAGAGCTGGAAGAAGGGCAGCGCGAAGACTGCCGGCGGCGCCATGCGGTTGGTGAGCAGCCAGAAGAACAGGTGCTTGTCGCCGAGGAAGCGGTAGCGCGAGAAGGCATAGGCGGCCGGCAGCGCCGCCGTCACCGAGATCACCGTGTTCATGACCACGTAGATGATCGAGTTGATGTAGCCGTTGTACCAGGAGGGATCGGTGAAGATCACCTGGTAGTTCCGGAGCGTCGGGTTGACCGGCCAGAGCGAGAAGGTGCTCAGGATCTCGCTCGTTTCCTTGAAGCTCATGTTGACGAGCCAGTAGATCGGCAGGAGCAGGAAGACGATGTAGATCGTCGGCACCAGCCAGGAGAGGCGTTCGGTAAGCGGTTTTGTCTGCATTTTGTTTCTCCTCCCGCCTTTATCAGCCCTGCGCGTCGCTCGTGGTCATCACGGTGTAGAAGATCCACGAGAGCAGCAGGATGATGAGGAAGTAGATGATCGATAGCGCTGCCGCCGGACCGAGGTCGAACTGGCCGATGGCCGTCTTGACGAGGTCGATCGACAGGAAGGTGGTCGAGTTGCCGGGGCCGCCGCCGGTGACGACGAAGGGCTCGGTGTAGATCATGAAAGAGTCCATGAAGCGCAGCAGGAAGGCGATCAAAAGCACGCGCTTCATCTTCGGCAGTTGGATGTAGCGGAACACCGACCAGCGCGAGGCGCCGTCGATCTTGGCCGCCTGGTAATAGGCGTCCGGGATCGAGACGAGGCCGGCATAGCACAGCAGCACGACGAGGCTCGTCCAGTGCCAGACGTCCATGACGATCAGCGTCACCCAGGCGGCGACCGGGTTCTGTACGTAGTTGTAGTTGATGCCGATCGCCTCGAGCGTGCGGCCGAGCAGGCCGATGTCGACGCGGCCGAAGACCTGCCAGATGGTGCCGACGACGTTCCACGGGATCAGGAGCGGCAGCGCCATCAGGACGAGGCAGACCGGCACGCCGAGACCCTTCTTCGGCATGTTGAGCGCGATGACGATGCCGAGCGGAATTTCAATGGCGAGGATGATCGCCGAGAAGATCAGGTTGCGGGTGAGCGCGTCCCAGAAGCGGTCCGACGTCAGCACCTGGACATACCAGTCGGTGCCGGCCCAGAAGAACTGGTTGTTGCCGAAGGTGTCCTGGATCGAATAGTTGACGACGGTCATCAGCGGGATGACGGCCGAGAAGGCGACCAGCACGAGGACCGGCAGCACCATGAACCAGGCCTTGTTGTTCCAGGTTTTCTCCATGGTCAGGCCTCCTCGCCGACGCGCCAGGAATCGGCGTAGATGTTGATGGCTTTCGGATCGAAGGTGACGCGCGGCTCGGCAGGGATTTCGCCGTCTTCATCGACGATGATCGAGATCGGCTGATCGGCGAAACGGGCGCGCACGATCTTGTGGCGACCGATATCCTCGACCTTGGTGATCGCGACCGGCATGCCTTCGCGGCTAAGCGAAACAAATTCCGGGCGGATGCCGAGCTCGGTCTTGGCGCCGGCCCTGACCTTGGGCTGGAAGGTGAGACCCACCTGCTCGCCGCCAACCGTCGCGGTGCTGCCGTCGAGCTTGACCGGCAGCACGTTCATGCCCGGCGAGCCGATGAAGTAGCCGACGAAGGTATGCCGCGGGCGCTCGAAGAGTTCCGCCGGCGTGCCGATCTGCACGATCTGGCCGTCATACATGACGACGACCTTGTCGGCGAAGGTGAGCGCTTCGGTCTGGTCGTGGGTGACGTAGACCATGGTGAAGCCGAACTGCTTGTGCAGCCGCTTGATCTGCGAGCGCAGCACCCACTTCATTTCCGGATCGATGACGGTCAGCGGCTCGTCAAACAGGATGGCGCTGACGTCGTTGCGCACCAGGCCGCGGCCAAGCGAGATCTTCTGCTTCTGGTCGGCGGTAAGGCCCCGGGCGGTCTTCTTCGCCCAGCCGCCAAGGCCGATCATCTCGATCGTCTCCTTGACCCGGCGATCGACCTCGGCTTCCGGCACATGCCGGTTGCGCAAGGGGAAGGCCAGATTGTCGTAGACCGTCATCGTGTCGTAAATGACCGGGAACTGGAACACCTGGGCGATGTTGCGTTCCTGCGTGGAGAGATGCGTCACGTCCTTGCCGTCGAAGAGGATGCGTCCTTCCGACGGGTTGATCAGGCCCGAGATGATGTTGAGCAGCGTGGTCTTGCCGCAGCCGGACGGACCGAGCAGCGCGTAGGCGCCGCCGTCGTTCCATTCGTGATGCACTTCCTTCAGCGCGTAGTCGTTTTCCGACTTCGGCTTGGCGCCATAGGCGTGGCGGATATGTTCAAGGTCGATGCGTGCCATGTTTTCCTCCCAGCGCCTCCTTTAGGCCGTGCCGCCGATGGCGCGACCATCCGGCCCGAAAGCCATGAGATGGCGGGTATCGACGAAGACCTCGAGGGTCGCGTCGGGTTCGATGTCGTGAATGCCCGGCGCCAGCATGACCCAGCGCGCATTGGCAAAGCCGACGTGAATGAAGCTTTCCGAGCCGGCGATTTCGGAGATCGCCGTCTTGACGGTGAGCGCATCGCCGCCGCCCTGGGGGCGGTCGAAGGAGATGTGATGCGGCTGGAAGGCGACGGTGCAACGACCGTCGGCGATGCCAGCCAGATGCGCCGGAACGGCGAGCACGGACTTGCTGTCGAGCGTGAAGGCGGAGCCTGATTTGACCAGTTCGATGCAGTTCAGCGGCGGGTCGGCGAAGGTGCGGGCGGTGATGAGGTCGACCGGGCGGCGATAGACGTCGATCGTCTTGCCGAACTGGGTGATGCGGCCCTGGCTGAGGGCCGCCGTATTGCCGCCGAGCAGCAATGCCTCCGAAGGTTCGGTCGTCGCATAGACGAAGATGGCGCCGGACGCGGCGAAGATCTTCGGCAGCTCCTCGCGCAGTTCCTCGCGCAGCTTATAGTCGAGGTTGGCGAGCGGTTCGTCGAGCAGCACGAGATCGGCGTTCTTGACGATGGCGCGGGCGAGTGCCGTGCGCTGCTGCTGGCCACCCGAGAGATTGAGCGGTGTGCGATCGAGATAAGGTGTCAGCTTCAGGAGATCGGCAGCCTTGCGCACTTCGCGGTCGATGGTAGCAGCATCCGCGCCGCTGATGCGCATCGGCGAGGCGATGTTCTCATAGACCGTCATCGCCGGATAGTTGATGAACTGCTGGTAGACCATGGCGACCGAACGCTTTTGTACCGGCAAGCCGGTGACGTCGGCACCATCGAAAGTCAGCGAACCGGAAGCGGGCTTGTCGAGACCGGCCATCAGCCGCATCAGCGACGTCTTGCCGGAAAGGGTCGGGCCGAGCAGCACGTTCAGCGACCCCCTCTCCAGCACCAGGTCGGTCGGGTAGATATGCGTCTCCCCGCCCACGACCTTGGATATCTTCTTCATTTCAAGCATTGAATTCTCCACCCAGCCTGTCGGCAGTCCAGAGCGTTTCCACGCCGTGCGGAAACGCTCCATGTCGTCGTATTTCCCATCTCCGGACGCAGAAACCGCTGCGCGATTTCGCTGGAAATGCTTCTGAATGCGAGCGTCCTCAGGCGGCTGCGTTAGCCGMGCCCCGCATGTATTCCTCCAGCGCTGCCGCCTCGCCGGGCGTCAGCTTCAGTCCCAACTTGGTCCGGCGCCACAGCACGTCCTCGGCGTGCCGTGCCCATTCCTGCGTCATCAACCACTGGACCTCGACCTCGTAGAGATCGGCGCCGAAGCGGTGGCCGAGGCCGGCCTCGTTCGAAGCCGAACCCAGAAGCGCCGCGGCGCGTGTGCCGTAAAGGCGCACGAGGCGGCGGGCATGTGCGGGGGCAAGGAAAGAGTATTGTTTCCGCAGCCTTGCCACCTCATCGGCATAGCCTTGAGCCGGAAAATCACCGCCCGGAAGCTTCGATCCGGCCGTCCATTTCGCCCCTTTGACGCCGATCGATTCACCGATCTTGTCCAGCGCGGATTCGCCGAGGCGGCGGTAGGTCGTGAGCTTGCCGCCGAAGACATTGAGCAGGGGTGCTGTGCCCTTGTCGCCCTCGACGCGCAGCACGTAGTCGCGCGTTGCTTCCTGTGCCTTGCTGGCGCCGTCGTCATAAAGCGGGCGCACGGCCGAATAGGTCCAGACGATGTCGTCCTTCCTGACCGGTTCCAGGAAATACTCGCTCGCCGCGCCGCAGAGATAGTCGATCTCGGCGTCGCTGATGCGGACGTCCGAGGGATTGCCCGCGTAATCGCGATCGGTTGTGCCGATCAGCGTGAAATCTTCTTCGTAAGGGATGGCGAACATGATGCGGCCATCCGGGTTCTGGAAGAAATAGGCGCGCGGATCGTCGAACTTCTTCTTCACCACGATGTGGCTGCCCTGCACGAGGCGGACATTGTGGACATCGTTCTTGCCGAGCGCGCCGGAAAGCACCGCATCGACCCAGGGGCCGGCGGCATTGATGAGCATGCGGGCCTTCAGGGTCTTGCGTTCGCCCGTCGCCTGGTTTTCGGTTTCGATCGTCCAGAGCGCGCCGTCGCGGCGCGCGGAGACGACACGGGTGCGCGCCATGATGACGGCGCCGCGGTCTGCTGCGTCGCGGGCGTTCAAAACCACGAGGCGGGCATCATTGACCCAGCCGTCGGAGTATTCGAATGCCTTGTTGAACAGGGGCTTCAGCGGCTGGCCGGCTGGGTCGCGGTTCATGTCCAGCGTCGCCGTCGCCGGCAGCAGCTTTCGGCCGCCGATATGATCGTAAAGGAAGAGGCCAAGGCGGATGAGCCAGGCCGGTCGCAGGCCACCCTTGTGATAGGGCAGCACGAAGCGCATCGGCCAGATGACATGCGGCGCCATCGCCCAGAGCACTTCGCGTTCCATCAGCGCTTCGCGCACCAGCCGGAACTCGTAATGTTCGAGATAGCGCAGGCCGCCGTGAATGAGCTTGGTGGAGCCGGAAGAGGTGCCGGAAGCGAAATCGTTCATTTCGGCCAAGGCGACCGAATATCCGCGGCCGACCGCGTCGCGCGCGATGCCGCATCCGTTGATGCCGCCGCCGATGACGAAGACGTCGTAGATTGCCTGCTCTGACACTGCTGTTTCCCCTCCACGTTTCGCGATGCACAAATTGATGCGTCAGCGAAAGTGAAATCAGTTAAAACGAAAACATATCGAATGTCAAACGAATGCGCCCCGAATCTTTAGGGGTGCCTAATCCTCCCGATTCAGGCGTCGGTTTCGATCAGCCGAACGTCCTGTTCGGCACAGATTTTCCTCACGTTTTCGAGCGTGCAGCGATCGGTGATGAAGGTCTGGACCTGCGAGATATGACCGATGCGCACCGGCGCGGTTCTTTCGAACTTGGTCGAATCGGAAACGAGGATGACGTGGCGTGCATTGGCGATGATCGCCTGCGCGACTTTCACTTCGCGGAAATCGAAATCGAGCAGCGCGCCGTCATGGTCGATCGCCGAGGCGCCGATGACGGCGAAGTCGACCTTGAACTGCTTGATGAAGTCGACGGCCGCCTCGCCGACGATGCCGCCGTCGGAGCCGCGCACGACGCCGCCGGTGATCACCACCTCGATCGAGGGGAAGACGCGTAAGCGGTTGGCGACATTGATGTTGTTGGTGATGACCATCAATTCCTTGTGGTCGAGAAGAGCCTCGCCGACGGCTTCCGTCGTGGTGCCGATATTGATGAAGAGCGACGCATTGTCGGGGATGAGTTCGGCGGCAGCCTTGCCGATTGCCTGTTTCTCCGGCGCCGCGATCTGGCGGCGGGCATCGTATTTGACGTTTTCCTTGCCGCTCGGGAAGATCGCACCGCCGTGAATACGGTTCAGAACCTTGGCGTCGCAGAGATCGTTCAGGTCCTTTCGGATCGTTTGCGGCGTCACGGAAAAGCGCTGCGCCAGCTCTTCCACGAGCACGCGACCTTCGCCTTTTGCCAGCTCCAGGATCTCCGCCTGCCGACCTGTCAGATACATTCCATCCTCCTCATTTTCGTTTTCTTTCATAATATGCGAAAACGAAAGCTGCGCAATTTCCTAAATCGGCGTTTATCGTGAAACCGGTTTCGTCGTGGTTTAAAATATCGGAGCGCGTTGCATTCGTTTCGGCGATGGGCGACGCTGCCCGAGGAATGAAGAGGGGAAAGACATGTTTCATCCGGCCTTGTTCAAAGGCATGACCGTCGTCGTCACCGGGGCCGGGCGCGGCATCGGGCTGGAGGTGGCGCGGCAGTTTCTGGATTGCGGCGCGCACGTGCTGGTTCATGCCGGCCGGTCGATCGGTGAATTGCCCGATTTTCTCGAATCGGCGGCAACGGAAGGCCGGGCGCATGTCGCCACTGCCGACTTCCTGGCACCGGGTGGTGTCGAGGGGCTGGCCGATGTGGTGCGCAGCCGGTTCGACAACGTCGATATCCTCATCAACAATGCCGGCACGATGGTCGGTCGCTTTCCCGCGGCGGAGCTCACTGACGAGCAGTATCAGACCGTCGTCCAGCTCAACCAGACGGCGGTCGTCGAGATGACGCGGGCCATGCTGCCGCTGCTACGCAAGGGCACGCATCCGGCGGTCGTCAACACGGTGTCGATCTCGGCTCTGACCGGGGGCAGTGCCGGCTCTTCGATCTATTCGGCGACCAAGGCTTTCGTTTCCACCTATTCCAAGGCGCTGGCCCGCGAACTCGCGCCCGAGGGGATCCGGGTCAATTGCGTCTCGCCCGGCACGATTACCACCGATTTCCACGAACGCTATTCGTCGCCGGAGAAACTGGAGGCGACCCGCAAGACCATCCCGCTCGGGCGGCTTGGAACGGCGGAGGATTGTGCGCCTGCCTATCTCTTCCTCGCCTCGCATGCGCTGTCGGGCTACATCACGGGGCAGGTGCTCGAGGTCAATGGTGGCCAGTTGATCGTTTGAGCGGTTGATGAAGTCGGCTGCGGCGTCCGCTGGCTTCGTCCACTCCATTCGGGGCTCGCATCCTGAAGGGGCTACCACGCGAAGCGCCACGTCCCCTCGCCCCGCAAGCGGGGAGAGGGTCAGGGTGAGGGGCAGAGCCACAATAACTGAAAGCCGGATATGATCGATAAGCTGGAAATGTTCCTCGTCCTTGCGCGCGAACGGCATTTCGGTCGCGCGGCGGAGGAATGCGGGGTGACGCAGCCGACGCTGTCGGCGGCCATTCGTCAGCTGGAGGGTCAGCTCGGTGTCATGCTCGTTAGCCGTGGTTCGCGTTTCCAGGGGCTGACGCCCGAGGGTCAGCGGGTGCTCGAATGGGCCCGGCGCATTGTCGGCGACACCCGCACCATGCGGGAGGAGATGCGGGCGGCGCGCAAGGGTCTTTCCGGGCATATCCGGCTTGCCGCGGTGCCGACGACGCTCGCCATGGTGCCGATGCTGACGGCGCCGTTCCAGGAAAAGCACCCGGACGTCACCTTTTCCGTGCTGTCGACGACATCGGTGCAGATCCTGGCGCTGCTCGAAAACCTCGAGATCGATGCCGGCTTGACCTATCTGGAGAACGAGCCGCTCGGCCGGGTGACCAGCGTTCCGCTCCAGGTCGAGCGCTACCACCTCGTCACCGCCGCCGGCACGCCGCTTTCGGAGCGGGAAAGCGTGACGTGGAAAGAGGTTAGCGACGTTCGGCTTTGTCTATTGACGGCCGATATGCAGAACCGCCGCATCATTAACCAGCATTTCGCAGAGGCCGGCGCCGTGGCCAAGCCGACGCTCGAATCGAACTCGATGATCGTGCTTTTTTCCCATGTGCGCACCGGTCGCTGGGCCAGCATCATGCCGTTCAACGTCGCGAAATCATTTGGTTTTCACGAGGATATCCGGATGATCCCGATCGTCGATCCGGACGCCCGTCACACGGTCGGCCTGGTTGCGACGCATCGCGAACCGTTTACGCCACTCGTCTCCGCTTTGCTGCACGAGGCGCGTATCCTGGGTGAGCGAAATCAGGCTCGATAGATTTTTTCTATCGATCGACGGAACAGCCTTATTGACCCATGGGGTCATAAGCGCGAAGCTTTTTGATCATGGCCGGAGACCGCCGAGGAACGGCCTTCGCCAGAAGTGAAATGTCGGCTGGGCCGATCGCCCGTTTCGGGTGTCGCCGCCTCGCCACGAGCCGGGAGGGCTCCCGTTGAATATCCATCAGCCGCGCGCCGATATCGCGGATACCACGCTCGCCATCGTCGAGGCGCTGAAGGGGCTCGAAGGGCCCCTGCTGCCGATCCTGCACGAGATCCAGGAAGAATTCGGCTATGTGCCGCAGGAATGTCTGCCGGTGATAGCGCGCGAGCTCAACCTGTCGCGCGCCGAAGTTTACGGGGTCATGACCTTCTACCATGACTTCCGCGAGCTTCCGGCCGGGCGCCACGTGCTGAAGCTCTGTCGGGCCGAAGCCTGCCAGTCGATGGGCGGCGATCAGCTTGCCGAGCGGGCGAAGCGGTTGCTCGGCATCGATTTTCACCAGACGACCCCGGATGGCGCCGTGACGTTGGAGCCGGTCTACTGTCTCGGGCTCTGTTCGTGCGCACCCTCCGCCATGCTCGACGGAGAGGTGCATGCCCGGGTCGATGCCGCTGAGCTCGAAGCGCTCGTTCAGGAGGCCCGGCGATGACGGTCAAGATCTACATCCCGCGCGATGCAGCGGCGATAGCGCTCGGTGCGGAGAAGGTTGCCAAGGCCATGGCCGAGGCGATCGGCGCACGCGGCCTCGACGCCACGATCGTGCGCAACGGTTCGCGCGGCATGCACTGGCTGGAACCCCTGGTCGAGGTGGAAACGGCGGGTGGCCGTGTTGCCTATGGCCCGGTCAAGGCGCGTGACGTGATCTCGCTGCTGGATGCCGGCCTGCTCGACGGCGACGATCATGCGCTCTGTCTCGGCAAGACCGAGGACATCCCCTTCCTCAAGCAGCAGACGAGACTGACCTTTGCCCGCTGCGGCATCATCGATCCACTGTCGCTCGACGACTACCAGGCCCATGGCGGGCTCGCCGGTCTGCGCAATGCCATTGCCATGGCGCCGCAGGACATTGTCGCGCAGGTGACCGAAAGCGGCCTTCGCGGCCGTGGCGGCGCCGGCTTTCCGACCGGCATCAAGTGGAAGACCGTTCTCGACGCCGCGGGCGACCGGAAGTACATCGTCTGCAACGCCGATGAAGGCGATAGCGGCACCTTCGCCGACCGGATGATCATGGAAGGCGATCCCTTCGTACTGATCGAGGGCATGGCGGTCGCCGGCATCGCGACCGGCGCCACCAAGGGCTTCATCTACACCCGGTCAGAATACCCGCATGCGATCGCGGCGATGGCCGAGGCGATCGAGATCGCCCGCAAGGCCGGCGTGCTCGGCACCTCGGTGCTCGGCTCCGGCCGTGCCTTCGACATGGAAGTGCGCACCGGCGCCGGCGCCTATGTCTGCGGCGAGGAAACGGCGCTCCTGAACAGTCTCGAAGGCAAGCGTGGCATCGTGCGGGCCAAGCCGCCGCTTCCGGCCCACAAGGGCCTCTTCGACTGTCCGACCGTGATCAACAACGTCATCTCGCTCGCCTCAGTCCCCATCATCATGGACAAGGGCGCTGCCTACTACCGCGACTTCGGCATGGGCCGGTCGCGCGGCACGATCCCGATCCAGATCGCCGGCAACGTCAAGCATGCCGGCCTCTTTGAGACCGCCTTCGGCCTGGCGCTCGGCGAGATCGTCGATCACATCGGCGGCGGTACGGCAAGCGGCCGGCCGGTGAAGGCCGTGCAGGTCGGCGGCCCGCTCGGCGCCTATTTCCCGCGGGCGCTGTTCGACACGCCGTTCGACTACGAAGCCTTTGCCGCACGTGACGGCCTCATCGGCCATGCCGGAATCGTCGTTTTCGACGATACAGTCGACATGCTGCACCAGGCACGTTTCGCGATGGAGTTCTGCGCGGTCGAAAGCTGCGGCAAGTGCACGCCTTGCCGCATCGGTTCGACGCGCGGTGTCGAGGTCGCCGACAAGATCGCCGCCGGCATCGAGCCGGAGAAGAATCGCGAACTGCTCGCCGATCTCTGCAACACGATGAAGTTCGGTTCGCTCTGTGCGCTGGGCGGCTTTACGCCCTATCCCGTCATGAGCGCCATGACCCATTTCCCGGATGATTTTCAGCCGGCACCGCGCGTTGAAGCGGCGGAGTGAGGAGGAAGACCATGTCTCTCATTCATGAAATCGACTACGGCACTCCTGCTTCGAAGTCCGAAAAGCTGGTGACGCTTACGATCGACGGGCGCGAGGTCACCGTGCCCGAGGGTACCTCGATCATGCGCGCGGCGATGGATGCCGGCATCGAGGTGCCGAAGCTCTGCGCCTCCGACATGATGGATGCCTTCGGCTCCTGCCGCCTCTGTCTCGTCGAGATCAAGGGACGCGCCGGCATGCCGGCCTCCTGCACGACGCCGGTCGCAGCCGGCATCGAAGTCTCCACCCAGACGCCGCGGCTGAAGGATGTGCGGCGCGGGGTTATGGAGCTCTATATCTCCGACCACCCGCTCGACTGTCTGACCTGTGCGGCCAACGGCGATTGCGAACTGCAGGACATGGCCGGTGCCGTCGGCCTGCGCGACGTGCGCTATGGCTATGAGGGCGAGAACCACGTCACGGCGCGCAACAATGGCGAGATCAACGCCAAGTGGATGCCGAAGGACGAGTCCAATCCCTATTTCACCTATGATCCGGCCAAATGCATCGTCTGCTCGCGCTGCGTGCGCGCCTGCGAGGAAGTGCAGGGCACATTTGCGCTGACGATCGGCGGCCGTGGTTTCGACAGCCGCGTTTCGGCCGGCATGGCCGAAGATTTCCTGTCGTCGGAATGCGTGTCCTGCGGCGCCTGCGTGCAGGCCTGTCCGACCGCGACGCTCACCGAGAAGTCGGTGATCGAGATCGGCCAGCCCGAGCATTCGGTCGTGACGACCTGCGCCTATTGCGGCGTCGGCTGCTCGTTCAAGGCGGAAATGCGCGGCGAAGAACTGGTGCGCATGGTGCCGTGGAAGGACGGCCAGGCGAACCGCGGCCATTCCTGCGTCAAGGGTCGCTTCGCCTATGGCTATTCCAACCACAAGGACCGCATCCTCAACCCGATGATCCGCGAGAAGATCTCCGATCCCTGGCGCGAGGTCACCTGGGAGGAGGCCTATGCGCATGTGGCTTCCGAGTTCCGGCGGATCCAATATCAATACGGCCGCGATTCCGTCGGCGGCATCACCTCGTCGCGCTGCACCAATGAAGAGACCTATCTGGTGCAGAAGCTGGTGCGCGCCGGCTTTGGCAACAACAATGTCGACACCTGTGCCCGCGTCTGCCACTCGCCGACCGGATACGGTCTCGGCCAGGCCTTCGGCACGTCGGCCGGCACGCAGAACTTCGACAGCGTCGAATTCACCGATGTCGCGGTCATCATCGGCGCCAACCCGACCGACGGTCATCCGGTCTTCGGCTCGCGGCTGAAGAAGCGGCTGCGCGAAGGCGCCAAGCTGATCGTCATCGATCCGCGCCGCACCGACATCGTGCGCTCGCCGCATGTGGAAGCCGCCTATCACCTGCCGTTGAAACCCGGCACCAACGTCGCGATCCTGACGGCGATCGCGCACGTGATCGTTACCGAAGGCCTCTCGGACGAGAAGTTCATCCGCGAGCGCTGCGACTGGTCGGAATATGAGGACTGGGCAGCCTTCGTTGCCGAACCGCAGCACAGCCCGGAGGCGACGGAAGCCTATACCGGCGTGCCGGCGGATCTCGTGCGTGGCGCGGCAAGGCTCTACGCCACGGGCGGCAACGGCGCGATCTATTACGGTCTCGGCGTTACCGAGCACAGCCAGGGCTCGACCACCGTCATGGCGATCGCCAACCTCGCCATGGTCACCGGCAACATCGGCCGGCCGGGCGTCGGCGTGAACCCGCTGCGCGGCCAGAACAACGTGCAAGGCTCCTGCGACATGGGCTCGTTCCCGCACGAGCTGCCGGGCTATCGCCACATCTCCGACGATGCTACCCGCGAGACTTTCGAGAAGCTCTGGGGCGTCGAGATCTCCAACGAGCCCGGCTTGCGCATCCCCAACATGCTCGATGCCGCGGTCGACGGCACCTTCAAGGCCCTTTACATCCAGGGCGAGGACATCCTGCAGTCGGACCCTGACACCAAGCATGTGGCCGCCGGCCTCGCCGCGATGGAATGCGTCGTCGTGCACGACCTGTTCCTGAACGAGACAGCCAACTACGCCCACGTGTTTCTGCCGGGCTCGACCTTCCTCGAAAAGGACGGCACCTTCACCAATGCGGAGCGCCGCATCAACCGGGTGCGCAAGGTGATGACGCCGAAGAACGGCTATGCCGACTGGGAAGTCACGCAGAAGCTCGCCCAGGCCATGGGCCTCAACTGGAACTACCGCCACCCCTCCGAAATCATGGACGAGATCGCCGCGACGACACCGAGCTTCGCGCTGGTTTCCTACGACTATCTCGAGAAGATGGGTTCCGTGCAGTGGCCCTGCAACGAGGCGCATCCCGAGGGATCGCCGATCATGCATGTCGATGGCTTCGTGCGCGGCAAGGGCAAGTTCATCCGCACCGAATATGTTGCGACGGACGAACGCACCGGCCCGCGCTTCCCGTTGCTGCTGACGACAGGCCGTATCCTCAGCCAGTACAATGTCGGCGCCCAGACGCGGCGCACAGACAACGTCGTCTGGCATGCGGAAGACCGCCTGGAAATCCATCCGCACGATGCCGAACAGCGCGGCATCCGTGACGGCGACTGGATCAGGCTGACCAGCCGTGCGGGAGAAACGACCCTTCGCTCGCTGATCACCGATCGCGTCGCGCCCGGCGTCGTCTACACGACCTTCCACCATCCGACGACGCAGGCGAACGTCATCACCACCGACTTCTCCGACTGGGCGACGAACTGCCCGGAATACAAGGTGACCGCGGTGCAGGTGATGCCGTCGAACGGGCCGTCCGACTGGCAACAGGATTACGACGAGCAAGCCCGCCAGTCGCGCCGGATTTCCGGCAAGCTGGAGGCGGCGGAGTGACGGCTCGCACCGCGATCGATCATGGCGACGTTTAAAACATCCAAGACCGTACCCGAGGCCGCTCGCCGCAACGGCGCGCTTCGGGACGGCGCGCGTGCCGTGCCCGAGGAGACGCCGATTGCCTTCAGCTATGGTGGTTCGACCCATGCGGTGATGATGGCGACACCCGGTGATCTCGAGGATTTCGCCGTCGGCTTCAGCCTGACCGAGGGCATCATTACCGATCCCGGTCAGATCGAAACGGTCGAGGTCGTCGCCGAGACGGTCGCCGGCAATCTCGGCATCGACTTGCAGATCGTGCTTCAGGACGAAGAGAACGACATGCTGCGCAAGCGCCGCCGCCACATGGCGGGGCCGGTCGGCTGCGGCCTTTGCGGTATCGAATCGATCGAGCAGGCGGTGCGGCCGACGCCGGATGTTTCCCGCTCGAAGCTGACGCTGTCGCAAGAGGATGTGGTTTCGGCCGTGTCGCTGCTCAACGGCCAGCAGCCGCTGCATTTCGAGACGCGCGCCGTGCACGGTGCCGCTTTCTACGTCCCGGGCCGCGGGCTCATCGCAGTCCGTGAGGATGTCGGTCGCCACAATGCCCTCGACAAGCTGGTGGGTGCTGCCGCGCGCGCCGGCTTCAAGGGGAGCGAGGGCGCCGTCGTCGTCACCAGCCGCGTGTCCGTCGAGATGGTGCAGAAGACGGCCGTCGTCGGCAGCCCCGTCATCATCGCCATTTCGGCACCGACGGCGCTTGCCATCCGCACGGCCGAAGCCGCGGGCATGACGCTGATTGCGCTCGTGCGCGGCGATGAATTCGAGATTTTCACCCATGCCGAACGTATCAAGTCCGGAGCTGTCGCCGATGTCGCATGACAACACCAACGCCAAGCTGATCTACATGGCGAACCAGATCGCCACTTTCTTCAAAAGCCAGCCGCAGAGCGAGGCGGCCCAAGGCGTCGCAACCCATATCAACAAATATTGGGAGCCGCGCATGCGGCGCAAATTGTTCGAGCACATCGACAAGGGCGGCGAGGGGCTGACGCCGCTGGTGCTGGAAGCGGCGCCGAAGATCAAACGTCCGGAAGCCGCCTAACCCGCCTTCACCACCGCGGCAGGCTCTACGCGCTCAGCCGATAGAGCGCTTTTCCAAACGGGCACTTCTCCTGAAAAGATTTAAGGGAAGGCGACGACCGGTCGCCGCCTTCCCCATTCCCGAGCGCGGGGTGCAGGGATGTGCGCTCAGAAATTCTGCCAGCCATCCGCGGCCGGTGCCGCGGCAAGGCTTGTTCTTTGGCCGCCGCGCATGGCGCGGGCGGTTGAATGCAGCCGGGTCGGCTGCGCGCGATCGTCGAAGTGGCGGTTCGCGTCGATGATCTGGGCTTCGTGGCCGTAGCGGAACTGCCTCAGGAGTTCGTGCAAGGCTTCGGCTTCGCGGGCCATGGCGTGGCTTGCGGCCGTGCTTTCCTCGACCATCGCGGCGTTCTGCTGGGTCGCCTGGTCCATCGAGTTGACCGCCTGGTTGATTTCCTTGAGGCCGGTCGATTGTTCGCGGGCAGCCTCGACGATCGCCGAGACGTTGGCGTTGATTTCCTGGACCTGGGTCAGGATTTCTTCGAGGGCCGTGCCGGTCTGGCCGACGAGCGACACGCCGTTTTTGACGTGTTCGGTCGAGGCGCCGATCAGCGCCTTGATGTCCTTGGCCGCACTGGCTGATCGTTGCGCCAGTTCGCGCACCTCCTGGGCGACGACTGCAAAACCCTTGCCGGCTTCTCCGGCCCGCGCTGCCTCGACGCCGGCATTGAGCGCCAGGAGGTTGGTCTGGAAGGCAATGTCGTCGATGACGCCGATGATGTTGGAGATTTCGCGGGACGATTGTTCGATCTGACCCATTGCGCCGATGGCGCTCTTGACCACGTTGCCGGAGCGCTCGGCGCCGGCCTTGGTCTTGGCGACCAGCCCGCCCGCCTCTTCAGCGCGGCGGCTGGAGTCGGCGACCGTCGTGGTGATCTCGTCGAGCGCTGCGGCGGTCTCCTCGACGGAGGCCGCCTGCTGTTCCGTGCGTTTTGACAGGTCGTCGGCGGCGGCGCGGATCTCGCGGGCACCGGAAGCGATCGCGCTGGCGTTGTCGCCGACGGTGCGCATTGCCTCGCGCAGCTTGGCGGTCGCATCGTTGAAGTCAGTCCGCACCGTTTCCATGCTGGGCACGAAGGGCGTGTCGAGGCTGCGGGTCAGATCGCCTTCGGCGAGCGCTCTCAGGCCGGCGCCGAGGCTGTTGATCGCGCTCATGCGCTCACTGACGTCGGTCGCGAACTTGACCACTTTGTAGACCTTGCCGCTGAAGTCGCGGATCGGATTGTAAGCGGCCTGGATCCAGATTTCCTTGCCGCCCTTGCCGTAACGCACGAACTCGTTGGAGAAGAACTCGCCGGCGGCGAGACGCTTCCAGAAGTCGGCATATTCAGCGGTGCGGGCGTAGTTCGGCTCGCAGAACATACTGTGATGCTTGCCCTGGATTTCCTGGAGGTTGTAGCCGAGGGCGGCGCAGAAGTTTTCGTTGGCGGTCAGGATCTCGCCCGATGGCGTGAACTCGATCACCGCCTGCGAGCGGGAGATCGCGTCGAGCTTGCCGGCGTCCTCGGTCGCCCGCGCCTTGGCTGCGGTGATGTCGGTCGCGAGCTTCACGACCTTGTAGGGTTTGCCGTTGCGGAAAACCGGGTTGTAGGTCGCCTGGATCCAGATTTCGCGGCCGCCCTTGGTGATGCGCTTGTAGGCATTGGCGTCGAATTCGCCGCGGCCGAGCCGGGCCCAGAAGTCGCGGTATTCCGGCGTCTGGGCGTATTCTGCAGAGCAGAACATGCGATGGTGCTGGCCGACGATTTCCTGGAGGCTGTAGCCGAGCGCCTGGCAGAAGTTTTCGTTGGCGGTCAGGATCTTGCCGGTCAGGTCGAACTGGATGATCGCTTGCGATTTTGAAAGTGCGGCGACGATCTGGTTCGCATCCGCGATTTTCCCGAGAGTGAACATGATAACCCTCTGATCTGGTTCGTGGTTCAGACCGGTGTTCGTGCGTGCTGTCGACAGGGCTTGCGGGGCCAAAGCGGCGCAACTCTCTGGACAAGGACAAAGGCCGGCTTGCCGAAAATGTCTGGTCCGTTCTACGGCCGGCCCTTCCGGGTCAGCGGCTTCGTGCTTCGTTGGGAGAGTTCGAACTACCGGGCTTCATGCCCAAGGCGCCGTGTTTATGCAATCTAGGTTAGTAACAGGACTATTAAGCGGATGTTAAAATAGCAACTATCAAATTTCAGTTGCAAAAACTCACATGCCGCATCTGAGTTGAATTAGTAGATTCTTTATTTCTAATTCTCAATGATTGCCGAGTCGGCAATGCGAAAAAACAAAGGCCACCCTGCGGTGCAGGATGGCCTTGACATAGCTTGTGGCTGGCTGATGCGAAATCAGGCGGCCATTTCTTCGACCTCACGTTCCTTGAACATGCGTGCCAGATTGAGGAAGCAGATCATGCCGTTCTCATTGGCGATGATGCCTTCGGCGAAGCTCTTGTCGAAGGACGCGGTCACTTCCGGTACGGGCTGCACCTGGCTGCCCTGAACGGTGAGGATGTCGGAGACGCGATCGACGACGAGGCCGATCACCATGTTGTGCACTTCGGCAACGACGATAGCGCTGCGCTCGTTGGCGGTCGTCGATTTCATGCCGAGCTTGTGGGCGAGGTCGATGATCGGGATCACCGTGCCACGCAGGTTCATGACACCGATTACTTCCGGCG
Organism: Ensifer sp. 2TAB8; assembly: GCF_052115125.1. NCBI lineage: Bacteria > Pseudomonadati > Pseudomonadota > Alphaproteobacteria > Hyphomicrobiales > Rhizobiaceae > Ensifer > Ensifer sp. 2TAB8. The sequence goes on from NZ_JBFRGB010000003.1 coordinate 272,103, forward strand.
GCGAATGCGGAATGGGGGTCGACGGCGCCCAACCGCGGATTTCGCGGATCGTCGTGGTCTTGACGCAGAATTCCTGATCGTGGAGGCGGAACGCAATGATCTCCAGCGTCTCGCCGTCGAACCCGGCCGTCCTGAGTGTGCTTGTCATCGAAGGTCCTTCCAGCTTTCCGGTCGACGCCCGTGGGCGCGACATCGCCAAACTCGAGATGTCTCCGCATGGCTGCCGGCGCAAGGGAACGCGGCGATGTTCCGTCGGGGAGAAATCCTTACAGTCCGCCGATCACATCCGGCGGGGCGCAGCTGCATCATGCGCGGAGGAACCGCTTTGCGCTTTGGGAAGGGACTATAGGCCGGGATTCGTTAAGACTTGCTTTTGCAAGCGTTTACGAACGATCTGCCCCGCAAACGATCGGGGCAGATCGGAACTGATATCAGGCGGAGGCGAGGACGGCCGCGAAGTGCTCGATCGCCCAATCCACCTGATCGGCGGTAATGACGAGCGGCGGGGCGATGCGGATGGTGTCGCCGTGGGTGTCCTTGGCAAGGATGCCGCGTTCCTTCAGCGCTTCGCAATATCTGCGGGCGCCGCCGGCTTCCGGGACCAGTTCCACCGCGAGCATCAGGCCGCGACCGCGCACGTCCTTGATGATGTTGGAGCGGATGTCGGTGAGGCCCTTCTGGAAGCGCTCGCCCATCTGTGCCGAGTTTTCGATCATGCCTTCTTCGGTCAGCGCCTTCAGCGCCGCGCGGGCGATGGCGCAGGCGAGTGGGTTTCCGCCGAAGGTGGAGCCGTGCTGGCCCGGCTTCAACACGCCGAGTACTTCGGAGTTCGAAAGCACGGCCGAGACCGGGTAGAAGCCGCCGGACAACGCCTTGCCGATCAGCGTCACGTCGGCCTCGATGCCTTCGTGCTCCTCGGCAAGCAGCTTGCCGGTGCGGCCGAGGCCGGTCTGGATTTCGTCGAGGATCAGCGTGATGCCGTGCCTGGTGCAGAGCTCGCGCACCGTCGTGAAGTAGCCGACCGGCGGGACGATGACGCCGGCTTCGCCCTGGATCGGCTCGACCAGGAAAGCGACGGTGTTTTCGTTGATCGCAGCGCGGAAGGCCTCGATGTCACCGAAGGGCACGACCTTGAAGCCCGGTGCGAACGGGCCGAAGCCGGTGCGGGCATCCGGATCGGTCGAGAAGCCGACGATGCCCATGGTGCGGCCATGGAAGTTATTGGAGCAGACGATGATCTCGGCGCGGTTCTCGGCCACACCCTTGATCTCGTAACCCCACTTGCGCACGGCCTTGACCGCGGTCTCGACGGCTTCGGCGCCCGAGTTCATCGGCAGCACCTTGTGCGAGCCGGTCAGCGCTGCGATTTCTTCGTAGAAATGCGCGAGCTGGTCATTGCGGAAAGCGCGGGAGGTGAGCGTCAGCTTCTGCGCCTGCTCCATCATCGCCTGCAGAATCTTCGGATGGCAGTGGCCCTGGTTGACGGCGGAATAGGCCGAGAGGCAATCGAGGTAGCGATTGCCCTCCATATCCCAGACATAGACGCCTTCGCCGCGCGAGAGCACCACGTCGAGCGGCTTGTAGTTATGCGCGCCTAGCCGGTATTCGGTTTCAATCAGGGCTGCCGTCGTACTCATGCATTGTCCTCCGTTCTTATCTCAGGCGCTGCGGGTCGGCCGGTCGAGCACGCGGCGGCCGAAGAGGCTCGCCGTCAGTTCGACCAGGATGCGCGCGCTCTTGCCGCGGTCATCGAGGAAAGGGTTGAGCTCGACGACGTCGAGCGAGGAAACGAGCCCGCTTTCCCAAAGCATTTCCATGATCAGGTGCGCTTCGCGGAAGGTGGCGCCGCCGGGAACGGTGGTGCCGACGCCGGGCGCGAGTTCCGGGTCCATGAAGTCGACGTCAAGGCTGACATGCAGCAGGCCGTTAGCGGCGCGAACCTCTTCGAGGATCTGGCGCATGATGTGGGCCATGCCGAGCTCGTCGACGGCGCGCATGTCAAAGACGCGTACGCCATGCTCGGTGATCTCTTCGCGCTCGCGGTCGTCGACCGAGCGAATACCGACCTGGAAGACGTTCTTCGGGTCGACCAACGGGCGGTCTGCCGGGAGAATCGGTGCGAATTCCGCTTCACCGCAGAAATAGGCGACCGGCATGCCGTGCATGTTGCCGGAGGGGGAGGTCGACGGCGAATTGAAGTCGGCATGGGCGTCAAGCCACAACACGAACATCGGCCGGCCGACTTCGGCGGCATAACGGGCCATGCCGGAGACGCTGCCCATGGAGAGCGCGTGGTCGCCGCCCAGAATGATCGGGAAATGGCCCTTGCGAACCGTGTCGTGCACGGAATCATGAAGCGCACGCGCAAAGGCGGCGACGATCTGCAGGTTGTTGGCGCCGGGGTGGTTGGCGAGGTCACGGGCCGGCAGCGGCTTGACGTCGCCTTCGTCAAGAACCGTGTGGCCGAGGTCGCGCAGCACCGTGTCGATGCCGGCGATGCGCAGTGCCGCTGGCCCCATGGCCGCGCCGCGTCGTCCAGAACCTTCCTCGATGGGTGCGCCGATCAGCGTGATGGTCGTCATATCCGCCCGATTCCTTCTCAAGATATTTCCGTGTGTTCCCGGTTGGGATCGCGCGGATTATGGCCAAAATGCATGTCGGCAAAAAGATGGAAAACTGCCGATTAGTGAGGTAAAATCGACAGATTGATTAGTACCATATTGCAAAGTGTCAGGTATGGATGATCTCGATCAGGCGCTCATCAGCGCGCTCCGCCAGAATGCGCGCATTCCCGTTTCCACGCTATCGGAAATGACGGGCGTATCGCGGGCGACCGTCGCTGCCCGCATCGACAGGCTCGTCGCCAACGGCACGATTGCCGCTTTCACCATCCGCACCGGTGCCGAAATTCCCACCTCCGGCGTCCGTGCCGTCGTCATGATCGAGGTGCATGGCAAGATGGCCGATCGCGTTGCCGAGCAATTGCGGGGGCTGCCGCAGGTGCGGGCGCTGCACAGCACCAATGGCCGCTGGGACTTCATTGCCGAATTGCAGGACCGGGATCTCGTCTCCTTCGACGAGACGCTGCGGCGCATCCGCCTGATCGATGGGATCACCGTCACGGAGACGAATATCCTGTTGAAAACCAGCAAGATGACCGGCGCATCCTGAGTGTTTCTGGTGCTTCAAACCGACGGTAGAAACGCTGTTTCGAGTCGAATTGTTCTTGATTTGTTCTATTGTTCCGCTATGATGTGCGCCTCACCCAAGATGGAGGATGTCATGGTTGCCAATGGCGGCAGGCTTGCCGATCGGCAGATCTGTGTGAAGCTGTTTGTCAGGCATGGCGACGAGGATCGCGCCATCGCCTTTTACCGCGAGGCGCTCGGCGCCGAACTTTTGCAGCGGCACGAATGGCCGAGCGGGATTCTGACGAGTGCGGACTTGAGGATTGGGGAATCGGTCTTTCGGATCGCCGGGGCCAACCCGCGCCGCGATGCGGAGCCCAAGCTCGGCGGACCGCGCTCGCCGCATGCCCTCGGCACGACGGCGGTCATCCTGGAATTGCACGTGCGCGATGTCGATCGCGTCATCGGCCGGGCGATCGGTGCCGGAGCGAGCCTGCGGAATGCGGCCGAAACCTTGTCGACCGGCGATCGCGTCGGCGCCTTCATCGATCCCTTCGGCCATATCTGGGCGCTGTTCAACGCGATCGAGGATGCCGACATCGTCGATCTGAGCATCGAGGCCCGCAACGCCGCCTGAGGGCGTTTGCGGGCCTTTCGCTGAATGGACGTGTGCTCGTCGAGTGGTGATCAGAAGAACTCGTCGAGCAGGCAGTAGAAGTCGCGCTTCTCCGCATCGTCCTTGTCGATGCCGTAGCGCGCCAGAAACGGCTGGATCCATTCCTCGCCGAGATTGTAGGCGATGCTGCGGCAGGCGAGTGAAATATCCTGGTAGGGATCGGCGACGCCGAGCCGGCTACAATCGATGAAACCGGAAAATCGGCCATTCTTCTCGATAATGTTCGGCAGGCAGGCGTCCCCGTGGGTGACGACGAGCTTGCCAATCTTGGGCATTCGGGCCTGAAGTTCGGCAAAGAGATCCGCCGCCGTGCGGCCGAGCCGCGCTTCGTCGAAATCGCTTTCATCGATCACGCCGGCCTGGATGCGTGCTTTCGCGAGGGCGATGCGCTTTTCGATCCGGTGATCGAAGGGGCAGTCCGCGATATCCAACCCATGCAAGTGTTTCAGGCCGTCCGCGAGGATGACGATCTGGTCCTTTGGCGACAGCGTCGTGGACGCAAGGTCCGTGCCTTCGACGGCCTGCAGCAGCAGCCAGTTCGTTTCTTCATCGAAGGTGCGGGCAATCACTCGTGGACAGGGCACGCCTCTAGACGTCAGCCAATCAAGCCGCTCTGTCTCGTCGACGAGTTCGCTGAACGGGCCGGCAGCCTCGACCTTCAGCACCAGCATCGGGCGGTCCGGCGCCTTCAAGAGAAAGATGCTCGAGGCCGACTGGCCGAGCAGGTCGCGGTTCCAGTGGTAGCCGGCGACAAGCGGAAGGAATTGTTTGGGCAATTCGGGATGCGGAAAGTGAGAGGACAAGGAAACCACCTGAAAAGGACTGAAACAAATAGTGGCACGCGGGCGGCCAGATGCCGATGTAGGTTAGGCAATTCCACGCAGCGGCACACAAGTTTCGCCTCGTCCTCCGCGCCGCGCCGTCCTTCTTGGTCAAATCTCCGCCAAAACTTCGCAAATACCGCTTGAGCCGGACCCAAGGTCATATCTTACAAGACGTTTCAAGGAGGCCTCATGGGCGCGAACCAGAATGAACTCTTGTCGGCCGCCGAATGCGCCGGACGCCTCGGTCTCACGATCCGGGCCCTTCGCGTTTATGAGGACCGAGGCCTGATTGCGCCCCGGCGGACGGAGAAGAACTGGCGGCTCTACGGTGCCGCCGATATTGAACGGCTCACCGAGATCCTGGCATTGAAGCGGCTCGGTCTCAGTCTCACCCGGATTACCGAATTGCTCGCGGGCACCGCGCCCGATCTCGGGCAAACGCTTGCCGTCCAGCAATCGGCGCTCTTGGATCTGCGCGACCGTGTCGAACACGGCCTGTCGCTGATCGGTGCTGCTCTTGCGAAGATTGCCGAGGGCGACGCCGTCTCGATCAACGAACTCATTGCACTCGCCAAGGAGACAGGGATGACCGATCTGTCGCCCGATGCCGCCGCATTGCGCCGCTACGAGCAGGCACGCCGCGAGGTTCCCTTCGATCCCGAGAATGGCTACGCCTCATCGTAGAGAATTTGTCGCCAGGACGACAAAGCCCGCGGATCGCAATCGATCCGCGGGCTTTGTTCAATCCGTTGCATGGGGCGGAGGAGGTGCCTTTCCGGGTCGACCGTCGCTCAATATTCCTTTTCGAAGAAGATGCCGCCCGCCGCCGAACCGTCGCCGGCGGCCGAGCCCTTGAGCTTCACGCCCTTGCCGACATCGAGATTGATGACCGCCTTGCTGGAGGACGAATCGGACCCCTGCTGCAATTCGATATAGGTCCGGTCGTTGAGATACTTGCCGGCGCGTACTGAGGCGCCGCCGTTCTCGTCGGTGGTGACGTCGAGGTCGTCGACGCCGAGCTTGTTGCGCAGGCCGTCGAGCAGCGACGTCGAGCCGCCGCCGGCAAGCTGGCTGACGGCAGATGCGAGCTGGGCGATCTGAAACGCAGAGAGGTTCGACAGCGACCGGTTGAAGATGAGCTGCGCCAGGATCTCGTCCTGCGGCAGTGCGGGCGAGGACGAGAAGGTAATCTGCGGATTGTTGGCGAGGCCCACGACCGAGACGGTAATGGTCGTCGCGCCGACGCTGGAGGTCGCCTTGAGGTCGAGCGTCGGGATCAGGTCGCCGCCGAAGCCGATGTTGCCGTCGGTAAAGGTGAGGCGCTTGCCGAGGATTTCGAGGCGCCCGCGCCGCATCTCGAAGCCGCCGGAAACGGACGGCTGCACGGCCGTACCTCGGATCGTCAGGTCGCCGCCGAGTTCTGCGTCGATGCCGCGGCCGCGCACGAAGACCTGCTGAGCGTTGACGGCAAGGTCGAAGGCAATGACGCCACTGGCATTGGCGCCGGCAGCCGGCACGTCTTCCTTGCGCAGGTCCTTGACCATCTTCTGCACCTTGGGCGGCGCATTCTTGTGCTTGATGTCGATCGCCGAGAGCGAGGTCGGCAACTTCTCGGGAATGGTGATCGAGGCCTTGCGGATCGTGACCTTGCCGCCGAGCGTCGGGGTCGCAACCAATGGGCCGGTCAGCGTCATCTCGCCGGCGAGATTGGCGTTGAACAGCGTGCCGTCGACGTAAGTTGCATTGTTCAGGCGGATCGTCAGATTGGCCGGGAAGCCGGAGCCGGGGACCGTGCCGACGGTGCCGGTCGCCTCGATCGAACCGCCCGTCGCGAGATTGGCCGAGAGCTTCGAGATCGTCGCCTGCTTGCCGTCGAGTGCGACATTGGCCGTGAGGTCGTTGAGTGCCAGGTTACGGCGCACGTCGACGAGCCGGCCGCCTGAGGTGGTAAGGGTGCCGGCGATCTGAGGCGCCTTGGCGGAGCCGGATATGGTCAGGTCGATGCCCGCCTGGCCTGTCAGCGTGAAGCCTTTTTCCGCCATCAGGTTGGCGATGAGGGCAAAGGGCAGGTTGCCGTTGAATTTCATTGCGATCGGCATGTTGCCGCCGATATCGACATTGCCGCCGCCCTTGAAAGAAAGGCCACCGGCGCCTGACAAGGTCGTGTCGAGCGTCACCTTGTTGTTGGCAAACTTGCCGTCGGCCGCGATATCGAAGGCGCTGACCCCGGCAGTGCGGGCTGCGGCGAGCGAGGCACCAGACCATCGGAGGTCGTAGGCGACGATCGGCGCCGACGCTGCGCCACTCACGTTGACCGTGCCGGCGATCGTGCCCTCGGCGCCGAGATCAGGCGCAAAGGCATTGACCAGCGCTGCGGGCAGGGCATTGAGCTTTGCGGCGATGTCGAGCTTTTCGCCGGCGCTGCCGTTGACGGTGATGGTGCCGTTCGAGGCCTGGATCGTCAGCGCATTGAGGCGGACGGTGCCGTTTTCGATGGCGATCACCGTCGGCTGCGCGAGCTTGAGCGCGACGCCCTTCGGCGTCGCGCCGAAGGATGCGAGCCGGATTTCCGTGCGCCCCTTCGCGCTCGTAAGATCGCCCTTGGCGGTGAGCGGTCCGCCATCATATTTGCCGTCGATCGAAAACCCGGTGCGTCCCGCCTGCTGCTGGAAGTCGACGGCGAGCCCGGCGACACGGTTGGCCCCCTGCGCAACCGTCTCAGCGCGCACGCTGCCCTTGATGGCAAGGGCCGCGACATCGGAGATCGTGATATCGGCGGTCGGCTTGGCAATCGTCAATTCATCGCGCTTGATGCCGCTGCCGCCGGCCTTGACGACGACGGAGGTGATGCCGTTGGCGGTCTTGATTGCGGCCGAGCCGTTGAGATCACCCGAAGCCTTCTGCCCGGCCATGGCGGCGAGCAGGCCGAGATCGGGCAGGTTGAAATCGATCGTGCCGTCCGGCTTGAAATCGGGGGTGAAGCTGATCGTCCCGGTCAGCTTGTTCTCCCCGATCCTGGCTTCGAGCACAGGGATCGCGGTGCGGCCGTCCTTGGAAACGACGTCCGCCTTCACGTCGATCACCTGGCCGTCGAGCGCACCGGTTGCAGTCAGGCTCGCTTGCGGGCTTGATGGGTTGGCTTTGGCATCAGCATTGATCGTAAGGTCGCTGAGCGTACGTCCGGCAAGCGTCGCGCCGCTCGAGGTCAGTTCGGCCTTGATGCCGAGTTCGGCAAGCGGGCCGGTCACCGCTGCCGTGAACTCAGCTTCGCCCTTGGCATCCGCCAGCAGCCTGCCCAGATTGGGCAGCTTTCCTTTGAGATCGGTGGTGAGCTGGCCCTGAGCCAGGGCGACAGTGCCGGCAGCCTCGATCGTGCTCGATTTGAGTTCGAGCCCCTCGACGGTCACGCTGCCGTCGTTTGCCGTCTTCACCTCGCCGGCGAGCGCAATGGTGCCATCGAACTTCGCTGCTGCGGCCGGCGGCAGAGCCCCCGGCACGGCAAAGAGCTTGAACGCGGCGGCAACCGTGTTCTCTTCGCGTGAGAAAGTGGCATTGATCGAACCGCCGATGCCCGGGCTTTCGATCGTCACCGGATCGAAGCTGATGCTTTCCTTGGTCACCGCGAGACTGGCATCCACCTTCATCGGCGCCTGCACCAGGCGGGCGAGATTGGCGTCGTCGAAGCCGGCTTCGCCCACTTCGAGCACGGTTTTCACCGGACCGGACTGGGCCTGGAGATTGAAGCCGTCGCTGCGCGCCGAAAGCTTGACCGAACCGAGTGCGACGTCCGGAAGCGCGACCGAGGCGACGTCGGCGGCGAGATCGAGGATTGCGGCCTGCGCGTCGCCGATCAGCGACAGGTTGACGGCGTTGATCTTCGCCAGCGCCTCGCCCTTCTGCAGCGGCCAGCGGAAGTCGATCGCGCCGTTGGTGCCGGCAAGCCGGGCCTGGAGATTGTTGTCGCCCTTGCTGTCGAAAGTACCAAAGGCGCCAAAGGTAAGCGCACCGGTCGCGATCTGCCCCTTGTCGACGCGCACCATGCCCTGGCCGTTGAACGCGGCTGCGACGTCGATGCTGGTCTCGCCCTCGAACATCGGCCGCAATGCCGGCGGCATCAGCGAGCCGAAGCCGCCACCGCCCGTCACGGTCAGCCGGTGCATGCCGTCCGGCGTCTGGACGTGGCGGCCGTCGAGCTTGAGTATCTCGCTGCCGTCGAGTGCTGCCGTTGCGGTGCCGGCCCAATCGGAAAGCGGTCCCTGGCCGGTCAACTTGATGTTGACTGCGGGCTCGTTGGGCAGGCGAAGGAGCTTTGCCAGGACGCCGTTGTTGGGCTCGTCCACGGTCGCTTCGAGCTTCAGCTCGTTGCCCGCGGGATTAAAGACGATATCGGCGACGGCGCGCGCTTCCGGCCGGTCGCGCTGGGCCGCGGTCAGGCTGAGGGCGATGCTCTCGTTGGTCGCATTGATCTTGCCGCTGGCGGTCAGGAACTGGTCTTCGCCGGCGATTGCCTTGCCAATGACGATCTCCTTCAGATCGATCGAGTCGATCTTGACGTCGACTGGAAGCGCGAAGGTCGAGCGCACCTCCTTGGTCTCGGTCGAGGGGATCGGTAGCCGTTCGACACGCACCGAGCCGGCGGAGATAGCCGCGGCGTCGAAGCGGAAGGAAAGGAGGGCTGCCGGCGACCAGTTGAGCTTGAGGTCGCGGACCTCTGCATAGACACCCTGGCCGTCGAAGAGCGTGATGCTTCCCGCTGCAAACTCACCGGTCAGGAGCGCGCTCGGGTCGGCGATCCGCACGATCTGGTCAGGTGTTGCCGCATATTTTTCGATTGCCCAGGCGACGAGGCGGGCGCCAGGAGTCGTGAAGCCCACGAAGGCGACGAGAAGGAGGGCAACGACCGCAATCACGCCAAGCACTCGAAGGCCATAGCGCAGCGTCGCGCGAAGGAAGCGGACGACCTGATTCATGCTCTATCCATAGCGCAAGTTGCGCTGCAGCGGAATCGCCACAGGGCGAAACTATCAATGGATGAGGGCGATTTGCCGAACCTTGAAGGGGAATCGGTCCGATTCACCAAAATCAGGAATCAGAAGGATTGGCCGATACCGGCGTAAATTCCGTACTTGGTGCCGCCGGGGTACTTGTTGAGAGGGACGGCGAAATCGAGACGGATGGGGCCGAAGGGTGTCGCATAGCGCAGGCCGATGCCGGCGCCCGCGCGAATGTCGGAGAAGTCGGGCGTCGTGTTCGCCGAGACCGTGCCGGCATCGATAAACGGCACCACGCCGATGGTGTCGGTGACCGCGATGCGGGCTTCGAGCGAGGTGTTGACATAGGAACGCCCCCCGGTCTCCCTGTTTTCGGAATTGCGCGGGCCGATCTCCTGGTAGGAATAGCCGCGCACCGAGCCGCCGCCGCCGAGATAGAATCGGCGGTTTGCCGGGATATCCTCAAGCCCACTGCCGCCGACGAGCATGCCGGCGCCGATCTTGCCGGCGAGAACGAAACGCTTCTCGTCGCCGAGCGCATGGTAGCCCGATGCCGACGCTTCGAAGGACGAGAAGAAGGTCTGGCCCTTGATCTCGTAACTCGGCTTGGCGTTGATCATCGCCCGGTAGCCTTCGGTCGCGTTCAGCTTGTCGTTGCGGGTATCGCGCACATATTCGAGCGGAATGGCGGCCGTCAGGTAGGAGTTCGAGCCGAAGGCGTCGTCGATATTGGCCCAGCTCAGCTCGCCGCCACCGGAGACGGTGTCGGTATCCGAGAGCTCGAAGGTTGCACCGGCGGCCCCCGTGAGGATCTTGGCGCGGTAGGCATCCGGGTCCTGGATGTTGGCCTTGAGGCTGGCGGTAAAGGTCGAGGCGGGGCCGAAGGCGCCGGGCTTGGCGAAGAGGATGCCGACCGAATAGTCGAGCTTGTCCAGCTCCTTCGTCTCGCCGATGCGGTCGACCGAGCCTTCGATGCGCAGCGATTCCGCCCGCCCGAAGAGGTTGCGGTGTCCCCAGTAGCCTGAAAGACCGAGGCCGTCGGTGGTCGAAACCTGGGCGCCGAAACCGAAATATTTGTGTTTGCCTTCGGAGACCTCGATCTTCATCGGGAGCGATCCATCCGGCGACAGCGTGTTGGCTTCCTTGATCGTGACGCTCGAGAACACGCCGAGCTGGCGCAGGCGCTCGGATGCCTTGCGGATATCCTCGGGCGAATAGGGCCGGCCTTCGTTGAGGCGTGAATAGTCGCGCACGAAAGCGGGGTCGACGGTCTTGGTGCCTGACACGCTGACATCGCCGACGGGTGCTACCGGCCCGCCGCTTGCACCGATGACGACGTCGACGGTGGAATTGGCGTGGTTGGCGACGGCGCTGCGTTCGGTGAGCTTGGCCATCGGCCGGCCCTGCTCGCGCAGGTCGTTCACGACCTTTTCGCCGGCCTTGATGATCAGGGTCGAGTCTGCGCGTCCGCCGGCCGGCAGGCCATAGTCAGCAGGGTTGAACCCTGCGGCATCGCCCTCGAACTTGACGGATCCGACCGTGAATGCCGGACCGGGCGTGACGGTGACGGTCACCGGGATCGCCTTCCCGTTGGGGAAGGACGGATCCGGCGGCAGGCTGTCGATGTCCTGGCCGTTGACGCGGATCGCCACGGTGCCGCCGTAGCGGGCCTTTTCGTAGAGCGCAGCGAGCAGCCGGTCGCGATCGTCGCGCGCGCGGATGGCAAGACCGAGATCGCCGGAGACGGGCTTTTCCTGCCCCTGGACAAGCTGAGAGCTGTTTTCGAGCGCTTCCTTCAGTTCGTCGTCTTCAGTGCCGGCGTCGAAGGTGAGCGTATAGTTGACCGGGTCGATGACCGGCGCTTCCTCTTCGTCGCTCTCGAAGAACTTCATGCCAAAGAGCTTGAAGGCATGGGCGCTTTTGACGGAAATCGGGCCGAGCGCAAACGAGAAGGCGACTGCAAGCGCAGTTGCGGCCTTCCAGTACGCAATACTCGACCGTGGTGGGGACATTCGCTTCCGCATCCCGTCTTCAGGCGACCCAATACAAACTGCCTTCATATGCGGCGGGGGTCACTATTGCATGCCTAAGGTTTTCCATCTGTTAACGATGACGGCCGGCTGCATCCACCCCCGATGCCGATTTTCGGTGCCGATTTCACGGAAAAAGCTTCGAAATGTTGTCTGCGCAGCACAACCATAGGCTCTGGACAGATGGCGGCCAGCCAAGCGCGCCGGCATCTTGCCGGGCGGTTGGCTGGCTTTGTCTGCGGCTGGTCGGGCTTAGGCGGCTTCCGGCAGCGCCCGCAACTGCGGCACGCGGGAGGCGATGATGACGAGAAACTGGATCAAAAAACCTGCGGCAGCAACGGCCAGACATGCCTCGACGCCGAAGCGCGTGGCGACGACCGCCCCAAGCGCTGCGCCGATCGGCCGAGCGCCGAAGGTGGCCGTGGTGATGAAGGCGGATACACGCCCGAGCATCGCATTCGGCGTGACAGCCTGGCGCAATGTGAGGGTCGCTATCGACCAGAGAACCGGGCCGGCGCCGAACAAAAAGAAGCTCAACCCGGCAAGCGCGCCGGAGGGTACCCAGATCGTCGAGAGCATCACGGCGGCCGCTGCCAACCCGCCGAGCGGACCAAGCGCAATCATCACCCCGAACGGGATGCGGCGCGCAATGGCAGGTGCGGCGAAGGCACCGATCATCATCCCGGCGCCATAGATGCCAAGCGTGATGCCGACGCCGGCCGCCGTCAGGCCGAGGGTGTGAATGGCATAGGCAACATAGACCGCCTGCAGCACGAACCATGCCGTATTGAAGACGATCGCCGTGACGAGAATGGGCCTGAGCAGTGTGTGGCCGGCAAGGAAGCGTGCGCCTTCGACCAGATCCTGAAGAAGCTTGCGCTTGGGGCTGCTCGGCTGGTGGTGATCACCGAGGCCAGCAAGCAGGACGACGGAGAGAAGAGAAAGCGAGGTGGCGGCGACATAGGCGAGCGACGCGCCGGTCCAAGCGACGATTGCGCCGCCGATTGCCGGCCCGCCGGAATACGCAAGGCTGCGGGCGAGCTCCAGCCAGCGATTGGCATCGGCCAGTTGGTTGCGGGGAACGATCGCCGGGATGAGAGCGGGGGCCGCGACATTGTAGCAGACGGTACCGATGGCGCCGACGAAACCCATCACGGCCAGAAGCGGCAGGGTCAACAGGCCGCTGAGCATCAGCAGCAGCGTGGCGACCAGCGACAGCGCGCGCAGCATTTCCGAGGTGACCATCAGCTGGCGTCGGGAGGCGCGATCAGCGACCAGGCCGGCCGGGATGGAGAGCAGGAGGAACGGAAGCGTCTGCGCCATCTGCAGCCATCCGGTCTCGGCCGGGCCGGCGGCAAGCAGAAGCACGGCCGCAAGTGGGGCGGCCGCCAGCGCCATCTGCTCCGAGAACTGCGCGAACAGGTTGGACCAGCCGATCCGCTTGAAGGCTGACGGCAATGGAGTGCTTGGTATTTTCGACATGGAATGACCTCGATGGTGACATCTCGAGGTCAGCAGACCGATTTGCGTGGACGATAACCACCCGGTTTGCGCACGCCGGATCATTTCTTGGGCCATGCCAAGATTTACCGGGCCGAGATTTACCGGGCGCCCGGAACGAAAAACCCCCTCAGGCTATCCGCCATGAGGGGGTGGACGGATCCTCCGGCGGGCTTGCGCCACGCCGAAGGAAGATCGCCTTTGCTCGCCTTAGCGCGGGCAGGAGTCGATGTAGCGGCGGCCGTAGCGGTCGCGGTAGTAGCACTGGCCCGGCTGTTCCGTGACATGGCCGATGACCGCGCCGGAAACGCCGCCGATGGCCGCACCGACCGCTGCGCCACGGACGTCGCCGGTGACCGCGCCGCCGATGATCGCGCCGGAAACGGCACCGATGCCGGCGCCCTTTTCCGTCTGGGTGCAGCTTGCGACCGACAGGGCGACCAGCACAAGTGCGATGGCTTTCTTCATGTTGTCCTCTCCGATCTCTACGGATCTCAGCCTGTTGCTGTGTCCGTACTTGGATGATGGCGGAGCCGGGATCATCCCGCTCCACCTGAACTTGCAGTTCGGAAAATACGCGGTCCCCATTGAAAGTCTACGGGGCCTGCGGCTTCTTCCGACGCGCAAGATAATGATATCGTTCCTGAACGGGACATGAAGGCGCAGTTCCCGCAGATACAACCGGTGTAGAAAAATTTTGTCGTCCGATGAGCCGTAGCGGTTGCGGCATTCCAAAAAAAGACAAATGATACAAACAAGCCTGCGAATTCCAGGAGGAGTGGATCCGTAGGCGAAGGGCATCGATATCAGTTGGCGCGTATCCTGGTCGCGTGAACCATCTCACCCGACTTTTTGGCCGCGCTCGTGTTGGCATTGACCGACCCCGGAGGAGCGAAATGGCGAAAGTGACAATGACGGTCAACGGCCGTCAGGTGAGCGGGCATTGCGATGACCGCACACTGCTGGTGCAATTCATACGTGAAAATCTTGGACTGACGGGCACCCATGTGGGCTGCGATACCTCGCAGTGCGGCGCCTGCGTCATCCATATGGACGGAAAATCGGTCAAAAGCTGTTCCATCCTCGCCGCGCAGGCGGCAGGGTCCACGATCACCACCATCGAAGGGTTGGCGGCGGACGGCGAGCTGCATCCGGTGCAGGCAGCGTTCAAGGCCAATCACGGCCTGCAATGCGGCTTCTGCACGCCCGGCATGGTGATGACCGCCGTCGACATGATCCGCCGGCATCAGGGCCAATTGGACGAGGCGACGGTGCGCGCCGAGCTCGAAGGCAACATCTGTCGCTGCACCGGCTACCACAATATCGTCAAGGCAATCCTTGCCGCTGCCGCCGAGATGAGCGGCGCCCGGGTGGCCGCGGAGTAGCGGCCCGATGAGGGCGGACAAGGCGTCGCCCTGCATGTCATCGAAGGACTGTCGCTGGAAATCTCGGGAGGAGATCGGCAATGGGAGTTGAAGGCATTGGCGCGCGCGTGGCGCGCAAGGAGGACAAGCGGTTCCTGACCGGCAAGGGCCGCTATACGGACGACATGTCCGTGCCGGGCATGAAATATGCAGTCTTCGTACGCAGCCCGCATGCGCATGCGAAGATCCTGAAGGTGGATGCGTCTGCGGCCAAGGGCATGCCCGGCGTGATCGACGTGCTCGACGGCAAGCAGATCCTCGCCGATGGCATCGGCAACCTGATCTGCGGCTGGATGATCCATTCCAAGGATGGCTCGCCGATGAAGATGGGCGCCTGGCGCCCGCTCGCGCATGAAACTGTTCGTTATGTCGGCGATGCCGTTGCAATCGTCGTTGCCGATAGTGTTGCCGAGGCGCGTGACGCGGCCGAGGCCGTCGTCGTCGATTACCAGGAGCTTCCCGTGGTGACCGATGCGTCCAGGGCGCTGGAGGCAGGGCAGCCGCAGCTTCACCCGGAGGCACCGAACAATCTGATCTTCGACTGGCAGATCGGTGACGAAACGGATACCGACAAGGCGATCGCCGCTGCGGCGCACGTCACCGAGATCACGATCCACAACAACCGGCTCTCGCCCAACCCGATGGAGCCGCGCGCGGCGCTCGGCATCTATGACGCCGGCGACGACCACTACACCTGCTACACGACCAGCCAGAACCCGCATGTGGCGCGGCTGGTGATGAGCGCTTTCTACAATGTCGCTCCGGAGAACAAGCTTCGGGTCATCGCACCCGATGTCGGTGGCGGCTTCGGGTCGAAGATCTACATTTATCCGGAAGAGATCGTCTGTCTGTGGGCCTCGAAGCGCACCGGCGTGCCGGTCAAATGGACGTCGGATCGCACCGAGGCATTCCTGACCGATGCGCATGGCCGCGACCACGTGTCGAAGGTGAAGATGGCGTTCGATGCGAACAATCGGATCATCGGGCTCAAGGTCGATACGGTCGCCAATCTCGGCGCCTATATGTCGCTCTTCTCCTCGGCGGTGCCGACCTATCTCTATGCGACGCTGCTCTCCGGCCAGTACGACATCCCGGCGATTCATGCGAACGTTCGCACCGTCTACACCAACACGGCGCCGGTCGATGCCTATCGCGGTGCCGGGCGGCCGGAAGCGACATACCTGCTCGAACGCACGATGGAGACGGCGGCGCGCGAACTCGGCGTCTCGCCTGCGGAATTGCGTCGGGTCAATTTCATCCGCTCCTTCCCGCACCAGACGCCTGTCATCATGAACTATGACGCCGGCGACTACGACGCCTCGCTCGAAGCGGCGATGAAGGCGGCCGACTGGAACGGCTTTGCCACGCGCAAGGCGGAAGCCGCCGGCCGCGGCATGAAGCGCGGCATCGGCATGAGCTGCTACATCGAGGCCTGCGGCATTGCGCCGTCGGCAGCGGTGGGTTCGCTCGGCGCCGGCGTCGGGCTTTGGGAATCGGCCGAAGTGCGGGTCAATGCAGTCGGCACGATCGAGGTCTTGACCGGATCGCACAGCCACGGCCAGGGCCACGAGACGACCTTTGCCCAGCTCGTCGCAGATCGCTTTGGTGTGCCGCTCGACAGCGTCAACATCGTGCATGGTGATACCGACAAGGTGCAGATGGGCATGGGCACCTATGGTTCCCGTTCCGGCGCCGTCGGCATGTCGGCCGTCGTCAAGGCGCTCGACAAGGTCGAGGCCAAGGCGAAGAAGATTGCTGCGCATCTGATGGAAGCGGATGAGAGCGACATCGTCATCGAAAACGGAGAACTGAAAGTCGCCGGTACCGACAAGGCGGTGCCCTGGTTCCAGATGGCGCTTGCCGCCTATACCGCCCATAATCTGCCGGCAGGCATGGAGCCGGGGCTGAAGGAGGGCGCCTTCTACGACCCGGCCAACTTCACCTTCCCGGCCGGTTGCTACATCTGCGAGGTGGAGGTCGATCCGGAAACGGGCCGGACCAAGATCATCCAGTTCGTCGCCGCCGACGACTTCGGCAACATCATCAACCCGATGATCGTCGAGGGACAGGTGCATGGCGGGCTGGCGCAGGGCATTGGCCAGGCGTTGCTCGAAGGCGTGCACTATGATGCCTCGGGTCAGCTTCTGACGGCAAGCTACATGGACTACGCCATGCCGCGCGCAGACGATCTGCCGTCGTTCCAGGTCTCGACCTCGAACACGCCCTGCCCGAACAATCCGCTGGGGATCAAGGGCTGCGGCGAGGCCGGCGCCATCGGCTCGCCACCGGCGCTCATCAACGCCATCACCGATGCCATCGGCAACAACGCGCTCACCATGCCGGCAACACCGCACAAGGTGTGGGCGGCGGTCAACGCGGCCAACTGAGGAGGACACTCATGTACGAGACCCAATATCACCGGGCGTCCTCGGTTCAGGATGCCGTCAGCCGAATGGAAGCGGCCGGCGAAGGCAAATATGTCTCCGGCGGCATGACGCTGATCCCGACGATGAAGCAGCGGCTGGCCGCACCTAGCGACCTGATCGACCTTCGCCATATCGCCGAGATGCAGGGCATCACGGTCTCGGGCCGATCGGTACGGATCGGCGCGGCCACCACCCATTATGACGTGGCCTCGTCGGCGGCGCTCAGAGCCGTTTGTCCGGCGATCTGCAACCTTGCCAGCCATATCGGCGACCCACACGTACGGCACATGGGTACGATCGGCGGCTCCATCGCCAACAACGACCCGGCGGCCGACTATCCGGCAGCGATGCTGGCGCTTGGGGCAACGATCGTGACCAACAGGCGCGAGATCGCGGCGGACGATTTTTTCGCCGGCCTCTTCGAAACGGCGCTGGAAGACAGTGAGATCGTCATCGCGATCAGCTTCGACGCGCCGGCGAAGGCCGCCTACCAGAAATTCGCCAATCCGGCATCGCGCTATGCGATGACCGGCGTCTTCGTAGCGAGGCGGGATAGTGGCGAGGTTCGTGTGGCTGTGACCGGTGCCGGTGCAAACGGTGTCTTTCGCCAGTCGGACATGGAAGCGGCACTTTCGGCCAACTGGTCGCCGGATGCGCTCGCCAATATCAGCGTCGATGCTTCGGACCTGCTCTCCGACATTCACGCCGATGCGGCCTATCGCGCCAACCTGGTGAAGGTCATGGCCAAGCGCGCCGTGGCGGCGGCTTGAACGGCGTCGACATCGCCAATGCGAACAGCAAAAAAGGACGGTTTCGGCCGTCCTTTTTTCATCCTTGCTTGACTTCGATCAAGCTTGCAGGAATGAACATGCGCTAAGGCTTTCTTTGGAATGTTTCAAAACTAGGGCTGTCTGGTTTGAAATGGTTTCCGTGAAAGCAGCGAAGATGCTTCGGCCCGAAAATGCTAGATCATCCGTGATGCATTCATTGGACGCGCAGCGCTTCAGGGGCCTTTTGCCGCAGTTGGCAGATGCCGAGCATTCCGAGGTTGACCCCAGGTCGCTTTGAATCAAGAAAAGCGACCGGGCACTGGAGAAAATGATGGATTTCGAGAATTTCTTTAAGAACGAGCTGGACGGGCTGCATCAGGAAGGCCGCTACCGAGTTTTCGCGGACCTCGCCCGTCATCGCGGCAACTTTCCGAAGGCAGCGCGCCATACGGCTGCGGGCGTCCAGGAAGTCACCGTCTGGTGCTCGAACGACTATCTCGGCATGGGCCAGCATTCTGTCGTCACCGAGGCCATGAAGCGCGCCATCGACGAATGCGGCGCCGGCGCCGGCGGCACCCGCAACATCTCCGGTACCAACCACTACCACGTCCTGCTTGAGCGCGAGCTCGCGGACCTGCATGGCAAGGAATCGGCGCTGCTGTTTACCTCGGGCTACGTGTCCAACTGGGCCGCCCTTGGCACGCTCTGTTCCAAGATTCCTGGCGTCATCGTCTTCTCGGACGCCGGGAATCACGCTTCGATGATTGAGGGGATCCGTCACTCCAAGTGCGAACGCGTCATCTTCAAGCACAATTCGGTCGCTGACCTCGAAGCCAAGCTCGCCGCCGCCGATCCGCGCGCGCCGAAGCTCATCGCCTTCGAGTCCGTCTATTCCATGGACGGCGACATCGCGCCGATCAAGGAATTCTGCGACCTCGCCGACAAGTACGGCGCCATGACCTATCTCGACGAAGTCCATGCCGTCGGCATGTACGGTCCGCGTGGCGGCGGCATTGCCGAGCGCGAAGGCCTGATGCACCGCCTAACGGTCATCGAGGGCACGCTCGGCAAGGCCTTCGGCGTCATGGGCGGCTACATCACCGGCTCCGCGGCGCTCTGCGACTTCATCCGCTCGTTTGCCTCCGGCTTCATCTTCACGACGGCGCTGCCGCCGACGCTTGCGGCCGGCGCGCTCGCCTCGATCCGTCACCTGAAGGAAAGCCAGGTCGAGCGCTTCGCGCACCAGGAGCGCGTGCGTCGCCTTCGTTCGCTGCTCGACCAGCGTGGCATTCCGCATATGCCGAACCCGAGCCATATCGTGCCGGTCATGGTGGGCGATGCTGCCAAGTGCAAGTGGATCTCCGACCTGCTGCTCGACAACTTCGGAGTCTATGTTCAGCCGATCAACTATCCGACGGTGCCGAAGAAGACCGAGCGTCTGCGCATCACGCCTACGCCGCTGCACTCGGACGCCGACATCGATCACCTCGTCGGCGCGCTGCATTCGCTGTGGTCGCGCTGTGCGCTGGCCCGCGCCGTGGCCTGAGGCCAATCAAGCCGGCGCCGGGTGCGCCGGTCGAAAAAAATGGACTACTGAAGAAGCCCGGCCGCCAGTTGCCGGGCTTTTTCGTCTGCGGCGAAGACGTCGTCCATGGTTGCGGCGGCCGGTAGGTCGGCGAGCTTGTCCATGACCTTTTCGACGATCTCTGCCATGGCGAGAAAGCCGGTGCGGCCGGCAATGAAGGCGTCGAGCGCCGTTTCCTTGGCGCCGTTGAGCACGGCGCCCTGAACACCGCCTTCGACCATGGCGCGCCGCGCCAGGCGGATGGCCGGGAAGCGCACTTCATCCGGCGCTTCGAAATCGAGCCGCGACAGCTTGGCGAAATCGAGCCGCTCGATCGGCAGGTTGCAGCGGCTCGGATAGGACAGCGCATAACCGATGGCGGTGCGCATGTCCGGGCAGCCGAGCTGCGCCAGCACCGAGCCGTCGGTGTAGCCGACCATCGAGTGGATGACCGACTGCGGGTGCACGATCACTTCCACCTGTTCAGGCTTCAGCGCAAAGAGGTGCTTTGCCTCGATCATCTCCAATGCCTTGTTGAACATCGAGGCGCTGTCGATCGAGATCTTCAGGCCCATCGACCAGTTCGGATGCGCGCGCGCCACATCCGCGGTCACGTGGCGCATCTCCTCGAGCGACTTGGTGCGGAAGGGGCCGCCCGACGCCGTCAGGATAATGCGCTCGACCGCGTGGCGCTGGTGCTCTTCCAGCACCTGGAAGATGGCGTTGTGTTCGCTGTCGACCGGCAGCAGTCGGCCGCCGCCCTTCTTCACCGCCTCGATGAACAGGCTGCCGGCGGAAACCAGGCACTCCTTGTTGGCGAGCGCGATGTCTGCGCCGCGGCGCGCGGCGGCGAGCGTCGGGGCAAGGCCGGCATTGCCGACAATGGCCGCCATCACCCAGTCTGCGTCACGTTCGGCCGCTTCAATCAGCCCGGTCTTGCCGGCGGCAACGGCAATGCCGGTGCCGGCAAGTGCCGCCTTCAGGTTTTCGTATTGGTTTTCGTTGGCGGTGACGGCGAGCTCTGCGCCAACTTTCACGGCCTGCTCGGCGAGCAGGGGAATGTTGCCGTTGCCGGTGACGGCAACGACGTCGAACCGCTCGCGGCCGCCGAGACGCTCGATGACGTCGAGCGTGTTGGTGCCGATCGAGCCGGTCGAGCCGAGGATCGTCAGTCGGCGCTTCGCACTGTCGCGGGATGCCATGCCAATACCCATGTTCTTCTTTTCGGACGGGGTGCCGGCGCAGCTTTCGCCGCGGACACGTGATCTTCGCGAGATCCATCCGAGTTTTTATGTTGTGCGCTAGGCTCTACAGGCGAATTTCGCCGGCAACAAGGGCGCGGCCTTCAATCCGTCGCGTCCACGGGTTAAGAATCGGACATCTTGAGTCGACGCCGGAAGGAATTCGCGATGCTGAAAGTCATTACCGCCGTTTCCTGCGCTTGCGTGACCATCGAGATGGCCTCGATGCAGCCCGTTGCGGCCGAAGACGTGCCACAGCAGCTGGTCGGCACTTGGCTTGCCGAGGATATCGGTGGCGGCGGCGTGATCGACAATCTGCAATCGACGCTCGAAATCCGCGAGGACGGCACGTATGGCGGCATGGCCGGCTGCAACCATTTCACCGGCACCTTCAGCCTTTCGGGCTCGAAGATCACCTTTGGTCCCGCTGCTGCAACGCGCAAGATGTGTGTGCCGGCGGCGATGACCCAGGAGCAGAAATTCCTGGAGGCGCTTCGCAGCGAACTCTCCTGGACCGTCGAGGGCTCCAAGCTCGTGCTCGACAAGCCAGAGGGCCGGACTGCGATCAAACTGGCGTTGATGGCGGCCGGTTCCGAAGGGGCCGACGTGACCTTCCGCGTCCCGGGCGCCGGTGCCGTCGATCGGCAATCGATGCGCTACGATTGCGGCGGCAAGCCGGTGGAAGCCGAGTACATCAATGCCGGGCCGGTCTCGCTGGTGACTTTCACCATCGACGGCACCTTCGTCGTGGCATCGAACGTGATCTCGGGCTCGGGCGCCAAATATGCCGGTGGTCAGTACATCTGGTGGACCAAGGGTGACGAGGCGACGCTGTTCGATGCGACGAAGGGCGAAGGTGATCAGGGGATCGCATGCAAGCCTGCCTCCTGACGCCGATCCTTCGGCGGCGTGAACCGCATTCTCCCCGCGCGTATCAGCCTGTCGGCCGTATAAGTTCACGCCCCGATTGGAACTTTTGCCCTAGCCTCATAGTTACATTTCCGACGCCATCGCGGCGCTGTTGTGAAAATGGGAGTTGATCCATGGGGCTGCTTATCGGAATTCTGATTACTTTTCTTGTCATCGTGCTGGTGCTTTATCTCGTCCAGCGGCTGCCGCTCGACGCGCGTGCCAAACAGATCGTCCAGATCATCGTGATCATCATCGGTATCATCTCTCTGTTGAAATACCTGGCCGTCTTCTGACGTGCCGCCTTCCAGCCAAAGGCCGCCGGATCGCAAAGTCCGGCGGCCTTTGGCTATGCGCTGCATGCTGACAAAATCTGACAGCGGTAACGTCTAGGTTCCGGGCATCGAAAAGGAGATCCGACGATGCTGTCACCGAACCTCATCCTCTATGTGAACGATCCGGCAAGAAGTGCTGCGTTCTATACCGACCTCTTTGGGCGCGACTCCGTCGCATCCTTCCCGACCTATGTCGCCTTCGCGCTCGAAAACGGCTTGACCTTCAGCCTCTGGTCCACTGCGGCGAGGGACTTCGTCTCATCAGGCACAGGGCATCGTTCGGAGGTGGCTTTCATGGTGAGGAATGACGCGGAGGTCGAGCGTCTCTATGATGGCTGGCGGGGCCAAGGGATTACGATCGAGCAGGAGTTGAAAACAGCCGTTTTCGGCCGCACCTTCGTCGCGCTCGACCCGGATGGCCATCGCCTGCGCGTATGCAGGCCGGATGATTGAAGGCTCGCCTAAGCAGTCCGTCCCAACAAAAAAGGCCGGGGCAAACCCGACCTTCCTCATCACCTTCCGTCGATGCCAGTTCATCCGTGGTCATCAAGAAGGTGTGACTGTTCAATAGCTTGTGTTCGTGACAGGCAAATGACGAACCGCTCTTTCTGATCGAACTGATCGAGTGCGAAGCGGCCGGTGCCGTTTGCGGTCACCATTTCCCCAGGTGCGCGCCGCCATCGACGTTCAGCACCTCACCGGTTATCCGCGGCGCCCTGGTCAGGAACAGCACGGCATCGACGATCTCGTCGACACTGGAAATGCTGTGCATCGGCGAGAGCGTGCTCAGGAAATCCTTCGGGTTGTCCTTGTGGAGCGGTGTGTCGACGACGCCTGGTGCCACGACGTTGACGCGGATTCCGTCCCTTGCGTATTCCATGGCGATATTCTTCGAGATCGCGTTGATGCCGCCCTTGGTCAGCATGGCGACCGAGGCGTTCATGCCTGCGATCGGGCGATCGGCGAGCGGCGTCGTGATGCTGACGATGCTGCCGCCTCGCTTCTGCGCAAGCATCTGCCCGACGACCAGTTGGGTCAGGTGCAGGAAGCCCTCGATGTTGGTGGCACTCAGCAGTCGATAGTCCTCAGCCGTGTAGTCGACAAAAGGCTTGGTGAAGAAGATGCCGGCATTGTTGACGAGCGCGTCGATCGAACCGAAGCGGTCGATCGCGGTTTCGACGACGCGCCTGGCGGTGGCGGGATCGGCGATATCGCCGTCGACCCGCGCGAGTCTGTCCGACCCGGTGATTTCGCGCGATCCGCTGACATTGCGCGAGGTCGCGACGACGCTATAGCCCTGTGCCAGAAAAGCATTTGCCAGGCCCGCGCCGATGCCCTGGGATGCACCGGTGACGATGGCGACTTTGTTTGTCATCTGATCTCTCCGTGGTTGGACGGTTTCGGTGAGATCAATATGGCTGCCACCCGATTGCGCGATTAGATGGAAATATATGGAATTACTTTTCCAGTAGTGCAAAAATAATCGGCATGGTCGATCTGAACGACATCGCGGTCTTTGCGGCCGTTGCCCAATTCGAGAGTTTCAGCCGGGCGGCGCGGGCGCTCGGCATGCCGGTCTCCACCGTCAGCCGCAAGGTCACGGCTTTGGAGGAACGGCTCGGCGTCACACTGATCCAGCGGACGACGCGCAAGCTCAGCCTCACGGCGCAGGGGCGCGCCTATCATGCGGAGTGCAGCGAACCGCTGAACCAGCTTCGCGACGCGGAACGGGTGCTGAGCGAAGCGCAGAGAAAACCCGAGGGATTGCTGCGGGTCACCGTTCCCATGACCCTCGGGCAGCCTCCGTTCTTCGACTTCCTGTCCGCATTCCTGAAGAAGTACCCGGATATCGAGGTCGATCTGCTCGTCACCAATATGTTCATGGACCTCGTCGCCGAAAATATCGACGTGGCGGTGCGATTTGGCGAATTGCGCGATTCGTCGCTTGTCGCGCAGCGCATCGGCAGAAGCACGCACTTCCTTGTGGCAGCTCCGGATTATCTCGACCAACAGGGCGTGCCGTTGCAGCCCGAAGATCTACGCGGCCACCGCTGTGTGCTGGTCAATGCCCGCAGCAACGAAGCCGAATGGCACCTGGTCAAGGGTGCCGAATCGATCAGGCTTCCCGTGACCGGAGCGGTTTCTGTCCACGATATTCAATCGGCGAGCGCCATGACCGAACGCGGCCACGGCATCGGCCGACTTCCGCCGATCTTCTGCGACAGCCTGCTGGCGAGCGGCAAGCTCGTGCGCGTGCTTCCGGGGTGGTCGGCACCGGATGTTTTCGTGCACGCGGTTTATCCGACCCGGCGGTTCCTGCCATCGCGCCTACAGGTGTTTCTGCAGGAGCTTAAGGCTTGGCGAGGGCCGGCATGGCAACCACTTCGGTGAGCGCGCTAGGCGATCTCTTCGTGCTTTTGCGCAAAGACGCTGAAACCGGCGCGGCGATAAGTGTCTTGCGCCTTGGGGTGATCCCATTCGTCGGTGTGCAGCCAGACGAGGTTCGGTCTGCGGACCCACACGGCGCGTAGCGCGCTGTCGAGGAGGAACGGTCCAAGCTTTCTGCCATACGCCTCCGGTATAAGGCCGAAATGGGTGAGCTCGATATCCGGCGTATCGACACGGTCAAACTCGCAGAGCCCGATCGCGCGACCATTCAAGCGGAGAATGTAAAAGCCCGCCGCGGGACTGCTGAGGAAGCCGCCGAGATCGGCTGCGGGCATGTGCAGCCGCTGATCCCAGCGCAACGGTTCCCCGACGGCGCGATAGAGCGACAGAAACGCGGCGGCATCCGGACGTTCGGACGCGACCGCTGCATGCTCGATCGGCGGCGGAAGCGCTTCGCCCGCGGGCTGCGTGCGCATTTCCATGTAGGTCACGAGCAGCTCGACCATGCGTGCACCAGAGTAATGCGCCTGGCTGCGATCTCACGTTTTTGGCAGGGCATGGAGCGTTGCGCAAACATAAGTGGGAACGCCTGTCGGAACGTGTAGGATCGCGCTCCACTGTAAGTGTCTGAAATTAATGGTGATCCCGCCGCGATTCGAACGCGGGACCCCCAGATTAGGAATCTGGTGCTCTATCCTGCTGAGCTACGGGACCACTTGGATAGCACCCATACAAAAGCGCGGCCTCTTCGCCAAGTGTTTTTGCGCATGGGCAGGCGGAAATGCAGGTGGCACCAAGCTTTGGCTGTCTTGACAGGCGGCGCGTTGGCGCCATCGCCCGGGCGTTTAAATCGATTACGAAACGGGGCTGGTCTTTCAGGTCTTTCGAATGCTAAGCAAGGCGGGCGTCGGCTTGAGGAGGCGGGCGCTCCCCTTTGAGACCTTCATCAGAGACCTGATCCACATATGTTCATCGGAATAGATTGGGGCGGCACGAAAATGGAAGTCATCGCGCTTGGCCGCGATGGCGAAATGCGCGCCCGTCATCGCGTCTCGACCCCGACCAGCGGCTATGACGATTGCATTCGCGCCGTTCTCGATCTCGTTGCCGCGGCCGAACAGACGGCCGGCGAAAAGGGCTCGATCGGCATAGGCATTCCCGGTAGCCCCAATCCGCGCACCGGCATCGTGCGCAACTCCAACGCGGTGCTGATCAACGGCAAGCCGCTCGGGCGTGACCTCGAAACGGCGCTTGGCCGTCCGGTGCGGCTCGCCAACGACGCCAACTGCCTGGCGGTTTCAGAAGCGGTCGACGGCGCCGGCAAGGACGCCCATGTGGTGTTCGGCGTCATCGTCGGTACCGGCCATGGCGGCGGGCTGGCGATCGACAAGAAGGTCCATGCCGGCTACCAGGGCGTTGCTGCCGAGATCGGCCATTATCCGCTGCCCTGGATGACAAGGGACGAATATCCCGGACACAAGTGCTGGTGCGGCAAGCACGGCTGCCTCGACATGTATGCCTGCGGCACCGGCGTCGAGCTCGACTACCGGATCACCACGGGCGTCGAGCGCCGTGGCCGCGACATCATCGAAGCGAAGCGGGCTGGCGATCCGGTTGCGACGGGCGTCTACGAGCGTTTCGTCGACCGGCTGGCGCGGAGCCTGGCGCTCCTTACCAATATCGTCGACCCCGACGTCTACGTGCTTGGCGGCGGCATGTCGAATGTGGATGAGATCTATGACGACGTCCCGCCACGGGTGGTCAATTATCTCTTCGGCGATACGTTCGAAACGCCTGTTCGCAAGGCCCTGCATGGTGACAGCTCCGGCGTGCGCGGCGCAGCCTGGCTCTGGAAGGAATGACCCATGAATATCGACAAGGATCTGAGCCGCATCGCGCGGCAAGAACAGGAATTGCAGTTCGAGCGCTTTGATCTCGAAACGGCCTGGGAACTCGGCGCACTGCTGCGCAAGATGGCGGTCGAGCGCAAGCTCGGTGTCGTCATCGACATTACCCTCTTCTCGATGCAGGTGTTTTATGCCGCGCTCGAAGGGGCGACACCCGACAATCCGAACTGGGTGCGCCGCAAGCGCAACACGGTGTTCCGGCTGTTCAAGAGCAGCTATGCCACCGGCCGCGAGCTCGCGAAGGCGCAGACCAATCTGCAGGCGAAGCTCGGGCTATCGGATGCCGACTACGCTGCCCATGGCGGCAGCTTCCCTATCGTCGTCAAGGGCACGGGCTGCGTCGGTGCAGTCACGGTTTCCGGCCTGCCGCAGCGCGAGGACCACAACATGGTCGTAGAGGCGCTGGCGCTTTTGCTCGGCAAGGATCATGACACGTTGAAGCTCGAGGGCTGAGTGTTGGCAGGCGATATCTTTTCTCAGTCTCAGCGCATGTCTCAATGGCTGGCCGACAAAGCCCTGCCGCTCTGGCGCGACAAGGGCGTTGATGCGGCCGGTGGTTTTGTCGAAACTATCGATATGGCCGGTGAGGCGACGCGCGCCAATCGGCGTGCGCGTGTACAGCCGCGGCAGGTCTATTGCTTTGCCGAAGCCGGCAGACGCGGCTGGTCCGGTGACTGGCGCGGTGCTGCCGAAGGCGGACTTGCCTATTTCGATCGCGTCTTCAAGCAGCCGAGCGGCTTCTACGGCGCGCTCGCCGATGCCGACGGCAATCTGCTCGACGGATCCTTCGATCTTTACAACCAGGCTTTCGCCCTGCTCGCCTTCGCCTATCTGGCCGAGGTCACGCCGGCGCGCAAGGCAGAGATGATCGAACGCAGCAACGATCTTCGGTCTCGGATCGAGGCGCATGTCAAGCATCCGGTCGCCGGTTTCGAGGAAGACAATCCCCCACGCCTGCCGCTCTGTTCCAATCCGCACATGCATCTCTTCGAGGCGTGCCTCGCCAGCGAGGCCGTAGTCGGTTTCGATCAGGTCGCCTGGGCCAATCTCGCCGACGAGATTGCGGATCTGGCGATGGACCATTTCATCGACGCCGAGATCGGGGTGCTGCGCGAATTCTTCGACCACGACTGGGCGCCGATGGCCGGCGAGAAGGGCCGCATCGTCGAGCCCGGGCATCTCTTCGAATGGGCGTGGCTGCTGCTTCGCTGGGCGGAGCGTCGCGGCAGCGCCGAGGCGATCGTGAAAGCGCGGCGGCTCTTCGAAATCGGCGAAGCCCATGGCATCTGCGCGGATCGAAACGTCGCGATCATGACGCTTCTCGACGATTTCTCGGTGGCAGACCCGATCGCGCGGCTCTGGCCGCAGACCGAGTGGCTGAAGGCGGCAGTCCGCTTTGCGGCGCTTACCAATGGCACCGAGCGTGAGCGCTATCTCGCTTCGGCCGCGCGGGCGGCTGCAGCACTCCAGACGTTCCTGGAGACGCCCGTTGCTGGCCTCTGGCGCGACAAGCAGAAGGCCGACGGCAGCTTCGTTGACGAACCGGCGCCGGCGAGCAGCTTTTACCACATCCTCTGCGCCATCTACGAAACAGAGGACTGCCTGGCGCGGCTCTAGGATTACCGTTCCGAATCAGGGGTGTGCTCGATGGCCCGTCGCAATTGCGGCGGGCCATTTTCTTTGATTTGTCGGGCAAATGTGATCATGTCATATGTTGACATAAAGATATCTTTATGTGATTGACTCGCTTATTGTTTGTCGTTTTCAGAACGGGAGATTTCCCATGTCCGCCATCGGCGCCCTTTTCGGTGACGTTTCCTCCAAGCCGGATGGCTCCGAGATCAAAGAGGCGCTCGCCCGCGCGGCGCGTGAGCGCATCCTGATCATGGATGGCGCGATGGGCACGGAAATCCAGCAGCTCGGCTTCATCGAGCAGCATTTCCGTGGCGACCGATTCGGCGGCTGCGCCTGTCACCAGCAGGGCAACAACGATCTTCTGACGCTGACGCAGCCGAAAGCGATCGAGGATATCCACTATGCCTATGCGATCGCCGGCGCCGACATCCTCGAGACCAACACCTTCTCCTCGACCCGGATCGCCCAGGCCGATTATGGCATGGAGGACATGGTCTATGAGCTCAACCGCGACGGCGCCCGGCTGGCGCGCCGCGCCGCCAAGCGCGCCGAGGCCGAGGACGGCCGTCGCCGCTTCGTCGCCGGTGCGCTCGGACCGACAAACCGTACGGCGTCGATTTCGCCCGACGTCAACAATCCCGGCTATCGCGCCGTCACCTTCGACGACCTCCGGATCGCCTATGCCGAGCAGATCCGCGGTCTCATCGACGGCGGCGCCGACATCATTCTGATCGAGACGATCTTCGACACGCTGAACGCCAAGGCGGCGATCTTCGCGACCAAGGAAATCTTTACCGAAAAGGGCGTCGACCTGCCGGTCATGATCTCCGGCACGATCACCGACCTCTCGGGCCGCACGCTTTCCGGCCAGACACCGACGGCGTTCTGGCATTCCGTGCGCCATGCCGAGCCCTTCACCATCGGGCTCAACTGTGCGCTCGGCGCCAATGCCATGCGCGCTCACATCGATGAGCTCTCCGGTGTTGCCGATACCTTCGTCTGCGCCTATCCCAATGCCGGCCTGCCGAACGAGTTCGGCCAGTATGACGAGACGCCGGAGCAGATGGCGGCGCAGGTGGAAGCCTTCGCCCGCGACGGCCTCCTCAACATCGTCGGCGGCTGCTGCGGCTCGACGCCCGCCCATATCAGCGCCATTGCCAAGGCCGTTGCCAAGCATCCGCCGCGCGAAATCCCCAAGGTCGAGCCGCTGATGCGTCTTTCTGGCCTGGAGCCGTTCACGCTCACCTCCGACATCCCCTTCGTCAACGTCGGCGAGCGCACCAACGTCACCGGCTCGGCGAAGTTCCGCAAACTGATCACCGCCGGCGACTATTCGGCCGCTCTCGACGTCGCGCGCGACCAGGTGGCGAACGGCGCCCAGATCATCGACATCAACATGGACGAGGGCCTGATCGATTCGAAGCAGGCGATGGTCGAGTTCCTGAACCTCGTGGCCTCGGAGCCGGACATTGCCCGCGTCCCCGTGATGATCGATTCGTCGAAATGGGAGGTGATCGAGGCGGGCCTGAAATGCGTTCAGGGCAAGCCGCTGGTCAATTCCATTTCCATGAAGGAAGGCGAAGAAGCGTTCCTTCATCACGCGAGACTTTGCCGTGCCTACGGTGCTGCCGTGGTCATCATGGCCTTCGACGAAGTGGGCCAGGCCGACACCCAGGCACGCAAGGTCGAGATCTGCACGCGCGCCTACAAGCTCTTGACCGAACAGGCGGGCTTCCCGCCCGAGGACATCATCTTCGACCCGAACATCTTCGCGGTGGCGACAGGCATCGAGGAGCACAACAACTACGGCGTCGACTTCATCGAGGCGACGCGCGAGATCATCAAGACGCTGCCGCATGTGCATGTGTCGGGCGGCGTCTCCAACCTTTCCTTCTCCTTCCGCGGCAACGAGCCGGTGCGCGAGGCGATGCATGCTGTGTTCCTCTACCACGCCATCCAGGCGGGCATGGACATGGGCATCGTTAATGCCGGCCAGCTGGCCGTCTATGATGCGATCGATCCGGATCTGCGCGAGGCTTGCGAGGACGTGGTGCTCAACCGCCGCACCGATTCGACCGAGCGCATGCTGGAGATTGCCGAGCGCTATCGCGGCCAGGGCGGGGCTCAAGGGCGCGAGAAGGATCTCTCCTGGCGTGAGTGGTCGGTGGAGAAGCGTCTCGAACACGCGCTCGTCAACGGCATTACCGAGTACATCGAGGCCGATACCGAAGAAGCACGCCTGACCGCTGCGCGACCGCTGCACGTCATCGAAGGTCCGCTGATGGCCGGCATGAACGTCGTCGGCGATCTCTTCGGGTCCGGCAAGATGTTCCTGCCGCAGGTGGTCAAATCCGCGCGTGTGATGAAGCAGGCGGTGGCGGTGCTGTTGCCGCATATGGAAGCGGAAAAGCTTGCCAATGGTGGCGAGGCGCGCCAGAGCGCCGGCAAGATCCTGATGGCGACCGTCAAGGGCGACGTGCACGACATCGGCAAGAACATCGTCGGCGTCGTGCTTGCCTGCAACAATTACGAGATCATCGATCTCGGCGTCATGGTGCCCTCGGCTAAGATCCTCGAAGTGGCGCGCGAACAGAGGGTGGACATCATCGGCCTCTCCGGCCTCATCACCCCGTCGCTCGACGAGATGGTGCATGTCGCCTCGGAACTGGAACGCGAAGGTTTTGACGTGCCGCTTCTGATCGGCGGCGCGACGACCAGTCGCGTGCATACGGCGGTCAAGATCAACCCGCGCTACGACCGCGGCCAGACCGTCTATGTCACCGATGCCAGCCGTGCCGTCGGCGTCGTCTCCAGCCTGTTGTCGCCGGAGGCGCGCGACAATTACATGGAGACGGTGCGGGCGGAATATCGCAAGGTTGCCGACGCGCATGCGCGCAACGAGGCGGAAAAGCGCCGGCTGCCGCTGTCGCAGGCGCGCGCCAACCAGCACAAGATCGACTGGTCCGGCTATAGGGCGAAGGCGCCGTCCTTCCTCGGCACGCGCGTATTCGACACCTGGGACCTGGCAGAACTCGCCCGCTATATCGACTGGACGCCATTCTTCCAGACCTGGGAGTTGAAGGGTGTCTATCCGAAGATCCTGGACGACGAGGCGCAAGGGGCTGCGGCCCGACAGCTGTTCGATGATGCGCAGTCGATGCTCAAGAAGATCATCGAGGAAAAGTGGTTTGCGCCGAAGGCCGTTGTCGGCTTCTGGCCGGCGGGCACGGTCGGCGATGACATCCGGCTTTTCACCGGCGAAGATCGGACTTCGCCGCTCGCGACCTTCTTCACGCTACGCCAGCAGCTCAGCAAGCGCGATGGTCGCCCCAACGTGGCGCTGTCCGATTTCGTCGCGCCGGCCGAGAGTGGCTCCAACGACTATGTCGGCGGTTTCGTCGTGACGGCCGGTATCGAGGAAGTGGCGATCGCCGAGCGTTTCGAACGCGCCAACGACGACTACTCCTCGATCATGGTCAAGGCGCTGGCCGACCGCTTCGCCGAAGCCTTCGCCGAGCGCATGCATGAGCACGTGCGACGGGAGCTCTGGGGTTACGCGGCCGATGAGACCTTCACGCCTCAGCAGCTGATCGGCGAGCCCTATGCCGGCATCCGTCCGGCGCCGGGCTATCCGGCCCAACCCGACCATACCGAGAAGGCGACGCTCTTCCGGCTGCTCCATGCCGAGGCGGCAATCGGCGTCAGCCTGACGGAGAGCTATGCCATGTGGCCGGGCTCGTCGGTGTCTGGCCTCTATATCGGCCACCCCGAGGCCTACTACTTCGGTGTCGCCAAGGTCGAACGCGATCAGGTTGAGGATTACGCCGAACGCAAGCGCATGCCGGTGCGTGAGGTCGAGCGCTGGCTGTCGCCGATCCTCAACTATGTGCCGATGCCGGAGACCGAAGCAGCAGAGTAACGTTGCGATAGGGAATGATGGCGAGTCGAATCCGGCCCGTCATTGCCGGCGCTGCGTGTCGCGTTCGGTCTCATCATCCAGTGCAGCAAGGAAGGCCGTGAGTGCGGCATTGAAGCGGTCCGGCCGCTGCAGCGGTGCGAAGTGGCTGACGCCATCAAGCAGGATGAATGCGGCGCCAGGAATGCTGCGGGCGAGATAATCCGCGTGCTCGCGTTTGATGAATTCGTCGTTTTCGCTCTGGACGATTGCGACCGGCACGCGGATCCTGCCGAGGTCTTCGGCCGTGTAATTCGGCTCGGTCTTTTGCATCGCGCTGACGGCATCGACGAAAGCGCCGAAAACATCGGGCGTTGCCGATAATGCTCTGTAGTCGGCGGAATGCCGTCCGAAGCAACGGTCGAGCACCCGACTGGGCTCGATCTCCCTCGTTCCGCTCGGGTCCATGTTGCAGGCGAAGAAGAACACGCCGCTTACGCGTTCCGGTGCCATCGAGGCAAGAACGAGCGCGATGCAGGCGCCATCGCTCCAGCCGGCAAAGGCTGCGTTTTGAATTTCCAGTCTGTCCATGACCGCGAGCACGTCCGACTCCATGAGTTCATAGGTGTAGGGCTTTGCATCGCGGGTGCTGCGGCCGTGTCCGCGGCTGTCGATCAGGATGACGCGGTGGCCCGTCTCAAGCAGTGCCGGGACCTGAAAGCCCCAGTTGCCGCTGTGACCGAGGCCGCCATGCAACAGGATGACCGGCGTGCCCGATCCGTAGGCAGCACACCAGATGCGCGCGCCGTTATGCTCGACGTGCCCCTCGACGGTTGCTGCGGGCAGGGGCGTTGCGCCATGCTCGGCGAAAGCCGCGAGGTCGTCATCCCGGAACTCCATGCAGGCGACCTCCGCAGCCTGTTTCGTGATGCGGGAAGCCTAGTTCACAGGTTGTGGCTCGGGAAAATGCCAGGATCCATCGAGGATTTCCTTGCGGGGTCGGTAGAGCCGCACCGTGTAGTTCCAGCCGTCGACCACGGGCAGGCAATTGGCGATCTTGCCGTCGCATCCGCCGAACTGGATCGAGACGCTGCCGTCCTCACCCTTCTTGGCGGTGATGTTGTTGATCGCATAGGCGTTGTAGGGGTTCTTCTCGTAGAAGCCTTGCGCGTCGTAGACGCTGACTGACCAGAAGGCATCGACCGGCACGTCCTTGACATCGAGCTTGTAGGTCGTCTTGCCGTCGTTCTTGGCCGGTGTGACGTTCAGATAGGTCGCGTCCTTGTCCGGATTGCCGCCCCATCCGGTCGCGGTGCCGATCAGGTGGCGAACAGGATCGACCTCCTGTTTGGTGCCGAAGGCCTTCTTGAAGTCCGGTATCGTGGAACCAAGCACCAGCAGCGCCTCGCGCACGGTCTTCTGACTGGCCGGATCCCAGGCCGGGATCTCGAACTTACCCTCAGCCTTCTGGCTGACCTTGATTGCGTCCTGCAGCGCATGCACCGCGGCGATATCCTTCGGGTCGGCTGGATCGACGAGGGTACGGATGCCGACGACGACGTATCGGGTTCCTACTTTTTCCTTGGTCAGCGTCGTTTCACCGGCGCCGTAGACGACTTCGGGTACATAGTGATCCTCGCTGATCACCTGCATCGACATGAAGCGCTTTCCCGCGTCCGGCATGGTGATGGTAACCGGACCGGCATCGAGATCGAACACGGCGGATGAATAGAGCGTGTCGCGGTTGAGGCGGATGACGGTCTGATTGTCGATCGAAGCCGGTTCGCGGCGGTGCAGGAATTTGCCGAAGGCGCCGTCCTTGACCATGCTGGCCGCATACATGTCGCTCTCGGCGCGAATGAAGTTGTCGACACCGACGGTCACGGGGTCGGCGGCACTCGAATGTGCGGCGCCGGCGATTACCAATGCACCAGCCATGAAGAAAGAACGGGAATGCAACATCTTCGGAGTTCCTTTTGATCAATTGGCGCGCTGCATCGGCGGCGCTTTCCATTTGCCGTCCAATGCGTCCGGCTTCGGCCAATAGAGCCGCATGGCCGTGAAGAATGGGCCGCTCGGTGCCGGCAGCCAGTTGGCTTCCTTCTCGGCGCCCGGCGTCTCGTGCTGGATGTAGAGCGTCACACCGCCGTCGGCGTCCTTCTTCAGATCCGCAACCATCGGCGAATTGATCAGGTAGCGGTTGAGCGGATTGGCGTAGAGCAGGCTCTGCGGCAGTTCGTAGAGCGTCAGCGACCAGAAGGCGTTGACCGGCGGCAGCATGCCCGGTTCGAAGCGCAGCGTATACCGGTTCTCGCCCGAAAGCGGCTTCTTGTCGTCGCTGGTAAAGTAGGCGGGATAGATCGCCTCGTCCTTGGAGTTGCCGTAGATGCCGAGCACGGCGCCGGACATGCGGTCGAGATAGCGGCCGTTGAGGTATTCACGCGTGCCGAAGCTGTCGCCGCTCGTTCGTTTTCCGGTATCGAGTTCGGTTTCCTTGAACTCCTTGAAGGCGGCCCAGGCGTCGGCGATGCCGCCTTCGATCGCCTGCTGCATGTCCGGAGAGAACGTATCGAAGTCGAAGCTCTTCCCACCACCGACATTGATCTTCGCGAAGCGCTCCATCAGGCCGGATTCGGATGGATTCGTCGGGCAGAAACCGAGCACGAAGTTGAGGATCTTGAAGAAGTCCGGCGAGGTTTTTTCCTCTTCTGGGCTGAGCGGCTTGGCAAAATCGACGGCCACGGCGGGCGCCGGTGCCGGCTGGCCGAGGAACGTCGACAGCGRCTCGACCTTGTAGCCGGCCTGGACCTTCTTGACGTTCTCGATATCAGCGGGATTGAACATCTGCGTGCGG
Source organism: Ensifer sp. 2TAB8 (assembly GCF_052115125.1). NCBI lineage: Bacteria > Pseudomonadati > Pseudomonadota > Alphaproteobacteria > Hyphomicrobiales > Rhizobiaceae > Ensifer > Ensifer sp. 2TAB8. The sequence goes on from NZ_JBFRGB010000003.1 coordinate 306,600, forward strand.
TAAAGCACGAAGGCGAATTCGGTTTCCGAGCGGATCACCGCCTTTACTCCGGGCGGAGTTTCGCCTTTCCAGCCCGGTCCCGCCAGCAGGAAGCTGCCGGCCTCATTGCCGGTGGCGCGGCTGCCGACATAGGCGAAATTGAACGTGTACATGTCGACGAACTGGAGCGAATAGTAGCGCTCCTTCTCGACGGCCGGCACGGTCAGGACCAGCGGCTCGGCCCGCAGATCGACACCGAGGAAGGAATAGGGCGTGTCGGAGTTCGGCGTCTGGATCGCCTTGTCCTCGGGCGTATAGACCCGAGCGATGTTGTTGAGCGTGTTCCAGCCGCTCTTGAACTCGGGACTGTTGCGATCGACGAAATAGGAATGTTGCACCCGGTAGCTGTCGACCAGCGGAAAGCCGTAGATGTACGCGTCCTTGGCAATGGCGCGGGCTTCGTCTGCGGAAAGGCCCGCATCGGCAGCGCTCGCCCCCGTTACCTTGAGTGCCGGTAGTGCGGTCGCAAGAGCGCCGAGCACCAACAGAGACCGTCGTTTGAGCATGGCTGGTTCCTTCGGATGATCGCCAACGATCGTGCCAGTTCGGCGGGGTACTTCAAGTACGTAACGGTTACGGCGCTGGCGACCGCTCCCGCCCAAGCGCGCCGATGGCGCCGCCCGCCAAGCTGCGGTAACATTGTCGCTGGAGTACATCGTACGTTGAGAGCTCGTCGATGGAGCGCCGCCTCGCTGCCGTCCTGATCGCGGATGTCGTCGGTTACAGCCGCTTGAGCCGGCTGGACGAGGAAGGGACGCGCCTTAGATTCCAGTCTGACCTTTCCAACATCCTGGAGCCGCTCTTTCACGAACATCACGGTCGCCTGGTGAAAACGATGGGCGATGGCCTGCTCGTCGAATTCCGCAGCGTCGTCGACGCGGCGCTATGCGCGATCGACATCCAGAGGCGCAAGGCAACGGTGGAGGACGAGAAGGGCCCGGACGGCGAAAGGCTGGATTTCCGCATCGGCATCAACCTCGGTGACATCATCGTCGAGGGCGACGACATTCACGGCGACGGGGTCAATATCGCCGATCGCGTGCAGGGGCTGGCGCAGCCGGGCGGCATTGCGATCTCCGGCACGGCCTATGACCAGATCAGCTCCAGGCTGAAGGTGGGCTTTGCATCGTTGGGGCAGCAGACGGTCAAGGGCATCGCCGAGCCGATCCGTGTCTACCGCGTGCTTCTCGCCCCAGAAGCCGCGGGCAAGACGATCGCCGAGAAGGGAGCGCCGACCGCTGCCCGGCTGAAAGGCGTGGGGATCGGCTTGCTCGCGCTGGTGCTGGTGGCTTTGCTCGCCTGGTGGCAGCCCTGGATGCTGATCTCGTCGATAGGCCCGGCGCAGCGCTTCGCCTATCCCCTGCCGGACCAGCCTTCCGTTGCGGTGCTGCCCTTCATCAATGTCAGTGGCGACAGCGACCACGATCACCTGGCCGAAGGGCTGACGGACGATCTCATCACCGAACTGTCCAAGGTCTCCGGCCTGTTCGTCATCGCCCGCCATTCGGTGTTTGCGCTGAAGGGCAACGCCACCAGGATCCAGGACGTGGCGGCCGAACTGGGTGTGCATTACGTGCTGGAGGGCACGTTGCAGCGTGCCGACCAACGACTGCGGATCAACGTCAAGCTGATCGACGCGGTGAGCGGACTTTCGCTTTGGGCCGAGCGCTACGACCGGCAATATGCCGACCTCTTCGCTGTCCAGGACGATGTCATCGGCAAGATCATTGCCGCGCTCGAAGTCAAGCTCAGCGAGGGTGAGCGCGACCAGTTGGCGCGCATTCCAACCGACAATCTGGAAGCCTACGACAACTACATGCGTGCCGAGCAGCAGGGTCTCGTCTGGCGCGACGTCGACACCTACCGCCAGACGCTCTCCTTCTATCAGCGGGCGATCGACCTCGACCCGGATTTCGCCGATGCCCACGCCGGCATTGCCCGCGTCGCGGTCGACGTCTGGCGCAACGACTACAACTATCTCTGGTCGGCGGCCGTGGCGCGCAAGATTGCTTATGATGCAGCGGGTCAGGCGCTGAAGCTCGACGCCAACAACGCCCGCGCCCATACGGTGCTGGCGCTGCTACAGCTGGTCGACGGGCGTGCGACGGAGGCGAAGGAATCCGCGCTCAGGGCCGTTTCCGCACAGCCCAACGATGCCGAGGCGCTGGCCAACCTGGCGCTGGTGCTTGCCCAGACCGGCGAACACGAGCAGGCGATCGAGGATATCGACCGGGCCTTGAGGCTCGACCCGTCACCATCCTCCAGCCTGCAGCTACTTGCCGGTATCGTCTACTACACGGCGCGCCGCCTGGAACGCGCCATCCCACTGATCGAGACGGCTGGAAAATCGCTTCCGAAGGCAGAAGCCGTGCGGGAATATCTGGCCTCGGCCTATGCACAGCGCGGCGATCAACAGAGTGCGGCGGCGGAAGCGGCAGAACTCCTGAAGCTCTTTCCCGACACAAACCTCACTTATTACGGCTATCTCTACGACTACTGGCGCGAAGAGGATCTCTACCGCCATCTCTTTGGCCTGCGCGTTGCGGGTATCCCGGAATGGCCCTTCGGCTTCGTCGGTGCGCCCAGCGATCGGCTTGGGCCGGCTGAACTGCAGCAACTGACCGTCGACAAGACTTGGGTGGGCGTGCACAAGAACGGCACGAGCTTCGCACAGTTCTTCGACAAGGCGGGCAATACCGCCTATCGCACCAGCAATACGAACATCACCGGCCGTGTCGAAGTGAAGGGCAACCAGCTTTGCGAAAAATACGACGGGTACTTCCTCGACCGCATGGTCTGCGGCTACGTCTATCGCAATACGGCCAGGGGTGATCGCACCGCCGATTACATCAACGTGACACCGCAGGCGCTGAAGTTCTTCTCGATCGAGAAATGACGGCGGTCATCCGGCCACGCTTAAGTGGATCGATTTCAGGGCGAGGGTTTCGTCCAGTTGATCGACGCCTTTTCCGTGAGCAGCGTCTGCTCGACCTCGGACCAATGCTTGCGCGAATCGACCACCTTGTTCGGGTTCTTCACGAGACCGTCGGCAGCGCCCGGATCGTAGCTCAGATAAAGCTTGTCCTCGATGATGCGCCAGGCCTTCGGGTCGATGTTGGTCGTCACCGTGCCGAAGGAAACGCCATCCGCGCAATAGCCGCCATATTGCGGCGCATAGCGGGTCGGTTCCTTGATGAACTGATCGCGGTGTTCGGCACTGGCGAACTGCCAGGTGGCGCCGAGCCAGCGGTAGGTGAATTCGGGCGATCCTTCCACTGCCTTGCTCTCGGTGAAATAGGCGACAGGATCATAACCCTTGATCGCCACGTCGCCGAAATAGCCGGTGTTGACGGGCTCTTCCGCCCGTGCCGGGCCGGCGAATGCAAACAGCGCCGCTGTCGCCGCGATCGCGCCCGTTATCGGATATCCAGACATGTCATGCCCTCCGTTTCCGGATGTTACTGTCGTTTGGTGCATTCGCCGTAGAGCCATTCACCGACGAGGTCGGCTTTCTGGCAGGTGGCTCCGGCCTTCAGGAGAAGCTCGGCCGCTGGCCAGTGCGAGCGCCATCCTGCTTGCGTCAATGGTGTGTAGCCATTGCGCTCCTTGGCTTCGATGTCGGCCTTGTTGGCGAGCAGGAAGGCGACCACCTCGGCATGGCCCTCTTCGGCTGCCGCATGCAGCGGTGACATCTTGTAGAAGTTGGAGACGTCGTTGACCGCAGCGCCCTTGGCGACGAGCAGTTTGACGGTTTCGAGATTGCCGCCATAGGCAGCCGCATGCAGGGCCGTCAGGCCGCCCTTGTTGCGAATCTCGATGTCGCCGCCGCGGTCGATGAGAAGAGCGACCACCTCGGTGCGTCCTTTGAGAGCGGCGATCAACAGCGCCGGCTCACCGGCCGCATCGGGCTCGGCTATACTGCTTCCCTGGTCGAGCAAGGTTTTGACGCGTCCAACGTCACCGTCCCGTGCCGCGTCGTGCAACGGACCCGCCATCGCCGCCGCGGTAAATGACGCCACCGCGGCGAGCGCAGCAATGAGAGATTTCATCGCCCAACCTCCGCCCCAGCTTCGGTCTCGCTCAATTGGAAAGGGCGAAAATACCACAGAGCGAGGGGTGGAAACAGGCTTACGGCGGTACGGCCCCTACTCCTTTCGGGCGAGGTTTGCGGCGATGGGGCCTGTCAGGCGGCAACCTGCATCAGGTCGAGCATGCGATCGATCGCGCTCGGAATCGGCGCGATGATCGGCGTCGAAAACAGCGGCTGGAGCTGTTCGGCCGCCTGGCCGAGCGGGCCGCCGCCGATGATGACGGCTTCGGCGCCATCCTGTTCGACGCATTGGCGGACGGCGGCGGCGAGGGCCTTCAGCAGCCGCTCCGGGTGGGCGGAGAGCGCAAGCGGATCGCCCGAGGTGCAGCGGATGCCGGTGTACTGGTTCCAGACGCCGAGGTCGCGGGCGCGGTCGTCGATCGCCTGGATCAGTTCCGGCGTCGTGGTGGCGACGCCGAACTTGCGGCCACCCTGTGAGGCCTCGATCATCGAGGCCTCACAGATACCGATCACGGGGATCGCGAGACGGTGCTTGAGGGCGGCAAGGCCGGGATCGCCGAAGGCGCTGACGACGATGCCGAGGCATCCGGTCTCATGCTTTTCGCCGATCTCGACGACCTCGGCAGCGGCTGCATACAGTTGCTCGGGGGTCACGATCATCGGTGGGTTCCGCATGGCCGTGGCGACTGCCACGGCCATGCGTCCTGATGCAGCTTTGCGTGCGATGGCGACCATCATGTCGCTGGTGGCATGCGAGCTGTTCGGGTTGATCAGAAGGATATGTGAGCTCACGTTCTCAGTTCCGCGCCGACTTTGATTTCAGAGGTGTCAGCCTTTGCAAGGTCGGCACCTGCAGGCTGGGTCAGATCCTCCATCGACATGCCGTAGGTCTCGGGCCCGAGCTGGATGCAGAAGGCGAAGACCGCATACATGCTGGCGGCGAGACCGAAGACACCGACCATGCCGTAGACGTCGAAGAGCGCGCCGGCGATGGTGGGGATGAAGGAACCCGCGGCCGAACCGGTTGCCAGGATCAGCGCCACGCCGAAGGCGCGGATGCGGGTGGGGAAGAGTTCAGGCGCATAGATCCAGATCGACGTGTTGAGCAGCAGTACGAAGAACTGGAAGATCGCTCCGAACGTCAGGACGAGGTAGATGTTCGTGCCGAGATACGCGATCGAAACCGCGGCAAGGCAAGCGAAGACGGCACCGAGCGTCAGCACCTTCTTGCGCGGGAAGTAATAGCCGAACATCGAGGCGGCGATGGCGCCAAGCACGCTGCCGCTCTGGATGATCATGCTGTAGAGCAGGCTGCCCTGGAGCGTGTAGCCCATGGAGACGAAGATGATCGGCATCAGGGTCAGCACCGAAAGCTGGGCGCCGTAGCTCATCAGGATGGCGATGGCGACCGGGATGGTGCGGCCGAGATAGGGTGCGCGGAAGAGTTCCTTCCAGTCGCTCTTGACCGGTTCCTCGTCCTTCAGGTGGTCCTTGGTCAGGTATTCCTGGACCTTGAGGTTGCGCGGCCGCAGCGAGCCGGAGGCAAGGATCGAAAGCACCTTGTTGGCCTCGTCGATCTTGCCCTGAGACGCCAGGAAGCGGGGCGTTTCCGGCACGAAGCGGCGGTAGAAGACGACGAGCAGGGCCGGCAGGGCAAGTGCGGCGAAGAGCCAGCGCCAGCTGTTTTCACCCGGGAAGAGGGTGAAGATCATCAGGCCGAAGGCGGGCGCCAGGAAGTTGCCGAAGCCGCCGGCACCCACATTGACGAGGCCTGCCGCCGTGCCGCGGAATTTCGGCGAGCAGAATTCCGACAGCATGGTCACCGCCGTCGAGATTTCGCCGCCGACGCCGAAGCCGACGATGGCACGGGCAAAGCAGAGCGTTGCGAAGTTCGGCGCCATGGCGCAGGCGGCCGAGCCGATGGTGAAAAGCAGGAGGTTGATCGTCAGCATCACGCGGCGGCCGTAGCGGTCGCCGAGAATGCCCGAAAGAAGCCGGCCGATCGCGGCGCTGCCGAAGGTGATGGTGTTGAGGAAGCCGATGTCGGTTCCGGTCAGGCCCCAATGTTCCTTCAGGATCGGGCCGGCAACGCCGATGGTGTTCTGCTCGAAGCTGTCGAACAGGCAGCCGATGAGCACGAGGGCGAGGATCTGCTTGTGGGCGCCGGTGACGCCGATTTTGGTGAAGGCTGATTCCAACTGTCTGATGACCGGCGATGACCTGCCGGACGGCACCATATTTTCCGCTGCCATGGTTCGTTCCCCTTTATGGCTTAACAACGTGAAAACTTAGTTTCATGAAATCTACATCACGAAACCGTGGTTTCATAGAAGATTCTATGATGCGCTGCGAAAGGACGAAGCCGTTCGGTCGCATGGTTCATGGAATGCAGATTTCGTGCCATATTGTGAGAAACCGAGGTTTCTCATTTGGTATCAAAAGCTTCGCGGAAACAGATCGCTAGCGAGGCGACTGAAACTCAGGTTTCGCTTGCTTGAAAAATATTCTGGCGTTTCAGGCAAATGCCCAATCTGCGCTCACAATTCCTCGAGCGCATCGTTGATGGCTTCGATGCCGCGGAGGCGATTTCGGCCGGACGTTCCGGCGATTTCAATGCATCGGGTGGTGAGCAGATGACAGAGCGCCATGACCGAGACGTGGTTGAACAGCGGCCCCGGCGCCAGCGTCTGACAGCGGAAGTGCCATTCCGCCTGGTTGAGGAAGGGTACGCCCTCGTCAGTGATGTAGAGCAGGTGCGCGCCTGACTTTTCGAGTTGCGCCAGGATGGGCTCCATCAGGGAGACGCGCCGGCGCAGGCCGAAGAGGATGACGACGTCGCTGCTGTTGATGCTGACGAGATGTTCGCCGAGTGTCTGACCGCCGCCCGGGATGGCCGCGATGTTCTCGATCACCTGGGTCATCTGCCATTGCAGATAGGTGGCGAAGGAATGACTGGCGCGGAAGCCGATGACCCAGACCTTGCGGGCGCCGAGAATGGCGGTTGCCGCCGCCGTCACCTGGGTTTCGGATATGGCGAGAAAGGTCGCCTCGATGTTGGCGACGCCTTGCGCCACGTGCGAGGTGAGCGACTGCTCGCCGCCGCTGTCGGTGGCGGTTGCGAGGAACAGACGCGAGCCTGTCTGTTTGTCGGCGCGGGCATGCCGGCGTGCTTCCTCGTAGTTGTCGTAGCCGAGCCGCTGGATGAAACGGGAGACGGTCGCCTTCGACACATGCGCCAGCGCCGCCAGCTCCTGGGCCGAGTAGCTCGCGACCTCGCCGGGAAAATCGCAGAGGAAGTCCCCCAGCCGCCGTTCGGCCGGATGAAGTTCCGGCAACACCTGGCGCACACGCGTGAGGAAGGACCGTTCTTTGGGGCTCATGTCGATTCCATGAAACTGTCGTTTCACGGCAATCTCCGATTTTCGGGGGGATATTGCAAGCGAGGCAGGCGGGTGCCGCCTCGCTTTCAACTGCTACCGGGCGAGCGGGCCGCGCGCGTCAGTATTTCGACGGCACGTAGAGTTCCGGTGGCAGCACCTTGCGCTCGTAGTCCGGATTGAAGACGCGTTCCGGCAGGGAGATTTCCTCGTGCGGCACGTCCTCGTAGGGGATCTGCGTCAGGAGATGATCGATGCAGTTGAGCCGCGCGCGCTTCTTGTCGTTGCCTTCGACGATATGCCAGGGCGCTTCCGGGATGTTGGTGCGAGCGAAGGTCTCTTCCTTGGCCTTGGTGTAGCCTTCCCAGCGTACCCGCGACTGCAGGTCCATCGGCGAAAGCTTCCACTGCTTCAACGGGTCGTGAATGCGCACGAGGAAGCGCATCTGCTGCTCTTCGTCGGTGATCGAGAACCAGTACTTGACCAGCCGGATGCCGGAGCGGACGAGCATGCGCTCGAATTCCGGAACGTCGTCGAAGAACTGCTCGACCTGGTTCTCGGTGGCAAAGCCCATGACGCGCTCGACGCCGGAGCGGTTGTACCAGGAGCGGTCGAACAGCACGATTTCGCCGCCGGCCGGCAAATGCGGCACGTATCGTTGGAAATACCATTGCGTCTTTTCGCGGTCGGACGGTGCCGGCAGTGCGACGACGCGCACGACGCGCGGATTGAGCCTCTGGGTGATGCGCTTGATGACGCCGCCCTTGCCGGCGGAGTCGCGTCCCTCGAAGATCACCACCACCTTTTCCTTGTGGTAGACCACCCAGTCCTGAAGCTTGATCAGCTCCGACTGCAGCCGGAGCAGCGAGCGAAAGTAATCGATGCGCGGGATCGATGGCGGGTGGTTCTTGCGATAGATCTTGCGGATCTCTTCCGACAGCGCCGGCTCGGAGAGTTCGAGCTCATAGTCCTCGTCCAGCGTGTCGGCCAGTTCCGCTTCCAACCAGTCCTGCGTTTCGCTTTCGTCGTTCGACCTGTTCATCTGAGCCTCCGGATTCCGTGTGTTCCACGACAACCTTGCATGATGCCATCGTTAGTCGGCTTATTTCACAAACGCATGAAAGGAATTTGACGCGGGTTCGTCTGCGCCCTGATCGGCCCTATTCCTTGAGGTACCAGCCCCAGGGTTCGTCGGCGTCGAAGCTGGTGATCTGCTTGGTTTCCAGATAGTTCGAAAGACCCCAGCGGCCGAGTTCGCGGCCGATGCCCGATTGCTTGTAGCCACCCCAGGGCGCCTCGGTGAAGGTCGGCTGCGAGCAGTTGATCCAGACGATGCCGGCGCGAAAGGCCCGGGCGACGCGCTCGCAGCGCTCGCGATCGGCCGACATGACGGCCGCGGCAAGGCCGAAGCGGCTGTCATTGGCCATGCGGATCGCGTCTGCCTCCTCGCGGAAGGGCTTGACGCAGACGACCGGGCCGAAGATCTCCTCGCGCCAGACGAAGCTGTCCTCGCGCATGTCGGTGAGCACGGTCGGTTCGAGGAAGTAGCCGCTGTTGAGGCCGGCCGGGCGCCCCCCGCCGGCGGCGACCGTGGCACCGTCCTGCCGGGCGCGGTCGATGGCACCCAGCACCTTGTCATATTGGCCACGGGAGACGATCGGCCCGAGCAGCGTGCCGTCCTCCAGGCCAGGGCCGATCTTGATTTTCGCGGCCTCTTCGCAAAGACGCCTGACGACKGTTTCGTAGATCCCCTCTTCGACGAGCACCCGCGAAGTCGCCGAGCAGACCTGGCCCTGGTTCCAGAAAATGCCGAACATGATCCATTCGACCGCCTTGTCGATGTCGCTGTCGGCGAAGACGACGAAGGGCGATTTGCCGCCGAGTTCGAGGCTGACATTCTTGATGTCCTGGGCGCCGGCCATCATCACCTTGCGGCCGGTGACGACAGAGCCGGTAAAGGCAAGCTTGTCGACCAGCGGATGTTCGGTGAGCGGCTGGCCGGCATCCGCGCCGGTGCCGGTGACGATGTTGAGCACGCCGGGCGGCAGGTCGATCTCCTCGGCGATGACACCGAGTTCCAGTGCCGTCAGCGGCGTCAGCTCGGAAGGCTTGAGCACGATGGTGCAGCCCGCAGCAAGCGCCGGCGCCACCTTCCAGGAGACCATCAGCAGCGGGTAGTTCCACGGCGTGATGGCGCCAACGACGCCAAGCGGTTCGCGCACGGCGCGCGCGGTGAAGCGGCTGTCGCCGACGGCGATCGTCTCTTCCGGATTGGCGTCCAGTTCCTCGGCGAGGCCGGCATAGAAACGAAAGCAGCCGGCGGCATCGTCGATGTCCCAGAGCGCCTCCGGCAGCGGCTTGCCATTGTCGGCGACTTCGAGCCGCGCCAGCGAGTGGCGCTTTTCCTCGATCTTGGCGGCGATCGCCCGGAGATAGACCGCACGCTCGGCGCCTGACAGTTTCGGCCAGGAGCCGCTGTCGAAGGCGATGCGGGCGGCCTTTGCGGCCCTGTCCACGTCTTCATACGTTGCGGCCGGCGCGCGGTGGATGACCTCCTCCGTCGCCGGGTCGATCACCTCAAGCGTGCCGCCGCGCCGCGGTTTTTCCCATTTGCCACCAATGAACAGCCGATCCTGCATACCACACCCCTTTTAGCCCGGAGCGAGTATGGCCAGTCGATGCGAAACGCGCCAGCCGCAAGTTACGGCTGGCGTTGATCTTTTTGCCGCGGGGACGTCGCTTCAGCGGTCGGTCGTTCGCCTGCGCCACGCGAGGAAGGGCAGAACCGGCAGCACGGCGCATGCGCTGGCAAACAGCCAGAACTGCCCGAGGGACAGGAGATTGCTGGTATACAAGGCTCCAGAGACGATGCCGGCGATCAAGCAGGCATCCATGAGTGGCAAGCTGATGGCGTAAAGTACCGTCTGGCGCTCCAGAGGCAGGCAGCGCTGCACGAGGGTAAAGTACGTGGCGAAGGCGATCATCTCCGGTATGCCGCCGACGATCAGCAGTGTGCTGGCCGCCAGGTAGTTGGGGGCAAAAATCAGCGCAAAGGTCGAAAGGCCTTCGAGCAGGCTGGAGAGGAGATAGGCGCGAAGCAGCGCCCGCGTAGTGGTCAAAGCCCCTGCCAACCGGTGTGAGACGAAGGCGCCAATCAGGGCGCCGGCACCCTGTGCCGCCAATAGCAAGGTCCACATCTCCGGGCCCAGATGAAACTGGTCACGATTGAGCCAGAACAGGAACGGCTGCAGCGCACCGAGCGAGACCATGTAGCCGAAGGCGGGGAGCAGCAAAGCCCAGATCAAGGGGTTCTCGCGGAAAATCGCAATGGTTTCTCGCCCGAAGCCCGATGTGTGCGAGGGGGCCGCGTTCTGTCGCACCGGCTTGTCGCCCGGTTGAAGCATCAGCAGAAGGACTGCCCCGATCTGGGCGAGGGCCAGCGCAACAAGCGTTGTCACGATCGAGGTGGAGGCGGCTGCGAGACCTGCTGCCGGTGGCCCGAAGATCTTTGCGAAGCGGTCGATCGCCTGGAAGGCGGTGTTGGCCTCCATGTTGCGGCCGGCTGGAACGACGGCGGCGCGCAGCGTCAACAGACCCGGCGTGATCACCGCATCCGCAGCGCCGATTACCAACACGATCATCTGCAATGTCATCGCGTTCGGCGCAAGTGCAAGGCCGGGAATGGCGACGGCGGTCACCGACAGGGAGCACAACACAGGAAGCCGCGGGCCGCTACGTCGTAGGAGCGACGCGACGATCGGCGCAAGCAGGAGGCTCGGCAGCAGGCGCAAGGCAAGACTGCTGACCAGTTCCGCACCGGCGCCGAAGCGGGTTGCAACAACGAGCGGCAACGCGGCGACGAGCATCCAGGAGCAGACGGAATCGACGGCGAGAACGAGGCTGATGCGCCGAAAGGCGGCATCGCCCCAAAGTTTGGAATGGTCCATAGGAGAGCCCGATGAGACGCAATCGATCTCGGGTCGGCCGCATGGGGCAGGTGAGATGAGATCGACGCGAACAGGATAAGCCCGCGCAAGAGGCGGACGGTTCTGGGCTCACAGATGCAAGCCCCGCCTTGCGGGGCAGATCAGGCCATCAAATGGGGTTCGTTCGACATGGTTAGCCAATACCATGCGCGTTTCTCGTGTGACAAGCGGCAGCCAGTTTGGCTGCCGCTGTACCGGGCTACGGCTATCGCGTTGCGTTGGCCAAGGCCGGCGTGACATTGGCGATCTGCGTGATCACCATGCCGCCGACAATGAAGAGCAGACCGGTCAGCCGTGCCGCATTGACCGGTTTCACCGGGAAGCCCATCAGGCCGTAGTGATCGATCAGCATGGAAATCGCCATCTGGCCGGCGATGACGGCAACAATGAAGCTTGCCGCGCCCAGCTTCGGCGCAAGGAGGAGAGCCGCGGTGATGTAGATCACGCCGGCGAGGCCGCCGATCCAGATCCACCACGGACCCTTGAATGCCACAGCAAGGCTGGGCAACGGCGCCCGGAAGGCAATCAGCATCGGCAGGATGAGCGCGAGGCTGACACCGAGCGAGACGACCGTCGCCCAGAGCGGATGACCGAGGAGGCGGCCAAGGTTGGCATTGGCGCCGGCCTGGAGGGGGACGACGGCGCCGGCGAAGATCGCCACGGCAAGCAACAGGAGGGAGGAGAGATTGGGCATTGTTTTTTCCTTCTTCATTGACCCTTTCTCTCTCATTGATACGAAGAATGGAAATTCCATTTTCTTACGTGCTATATTCATATGATGAATAATTTGGCTGGCATCGACCTGAACCTACTCGTCGTACTCGACGCCCTGTTGGCGGAACGCCACGTCTCGCGTGCGGCTCTCCGGCTGAACAAAAGCCAACCAGCGGTCAGCCATGCGCTGGCGCGTTTGCGCGCCCTCTTCGACGATCCGCTGCTGGTGCGTCATGGCGGACAGCTCGAGCCGACTGTACGCGCATTGGAGATCGCGCCGCGGCTTGCCGAGGCCCTCGCGCATATGCGCCAACTCGTGGGATCCCAGCCGTTCGATCCGGGGCGTGAGCGTCATGTCTTTCGGTTGGCGATGTCCGACTACGCCGCCCTCGTTCTGCTACCGCAATTGATGGCGGTGCTGCGCCGGCAGGCGCCGAACGTCGATCTCATCGTCAGCCAGGCGAGCCGCGAAGTGATGATGTCGCAGACGATAGACGGCGAGATCGATCTGGCGCTCGGCGTGTTTCCGACGCTGGCCGAGGATTTGAGGACGTCGCTGCTGTTTGAGGAATACTTCGCCTGTCTGGCCGATGGCGCGAGCCTTGGTGACGAAAAGGCGATGGATCTTGCCGCGTACCTGGAGCGGCCGCATATTCTCGTCTCGCTGCGTGGCGATACCGGCAACGAGATCGACCTGGCGCTTTCGGCTGCCGGACATAAACGCCGCATTGCGCTGGCGCTGCCCCATTGGAGTGCGGCGCCCGGTCTCGTGCTCGGAACCGATCTGGTACTCACCGTTGCGCGGCGTATCCTGCCGCGCGAGGGGGAGACTGGGCCGTTGGCCATTTTCGCGCCGCCCTTCGCCATCCCGCCTTTTTCCTTCCGGCAGATCTGGCATCGGCGGCGTGATGGCGACCCGGCTCACCGCTGGCTCCGGGAGCTGATCAACGAAATCCTCTCGCCGCCGGATGCTATGCCCGCGTCCATGTGATCGTGTGATCCCGAAAATTAAAAGGCCCGGTGCGGCGACGCCGACCGGGCCTTTCTTATAGGCTTTGTTTCGCGTCAGTCGTGGCTGACGCCCTGGATTGCCGAAACCTGCCATTCAGCACCGGGCTTGCGAACGAAGGTCCAGAGCTCGACCGCTTCGGTCAGCTTGTCCGGATCGCCGCTGATCACCTTGCCCGTGGTGCGGTCACGCATCACGTCGATGCTTTCATAACGCATCGCAACGGTCGCGTAGTCGGTGCCGTTTTCGGACCAGGCTTCCGCCACATCGCCCTGGACGAGATGCACGTCGCGCACATCGTTCTTGACGCCGCTCGTTGCGTTGTCGCTCAGCTCTTCGGCGAGGTAGGACATGGCTTCCGGCGTCGTCAGGCGACGCAGCGTGCCATAATCTTCCTCGGCGTAAGCGGCCTGCACGTCCTTCAGCATCTTTTCGAACTGCTCAAGGTCGGATCCCTGGATGCCGATTTCATCGGCCGGACCATCAGTAGCTGGTACTGGTGCCGGTGTTGCCGTCGGGCGTGCATTCGCCTGGCCGCCGGCTTGGCCATTCGACTGGGCACCGCCGATGCTCGGGATCTTGAACGAGGGCATACCGCTCGACGCCGACTGGGCCGACGACCGCTCGGACGGGCCGGCATAGGCCGTCTGCTGACGGTTGCGCCCGAAGAAGCGCATGGCGAGCATAATCAGGCCACCGATCAGCAGCATCTGCACGATCAGGCCGAGGAAGCCGGCAGCGCCGCCGAAGCCGCCACCCATCAGCATGCCGATCAGACCGCCGACCATGAGGCCGCCGAGCAGCGAACCGCCAAAGCCGCTGAAGAAGCCGGGACGGGCGTTCGGCTGGGCAGCGTTGGTCGGGCGTGTCTGGCCGGCTGCCGGATTGGTAGCAGCAGGACCGGCATCCTGGCGCGGCGTCATCGAACGGTCGATCGGTGCCGCGTTGGTCGGCGCGGTACGGGTTACGGGCGGCTGCGAGAAGGTGCGGGTGCCGCGGCTGCCGAAGCCGCCACCCGAACGCCGCGCTTCGGCGACGTCCACAACTGTCAGCGCGACTGTCAAGCCGATCGCCATCATTGCCAGAGCTCGTCCAAAACGCCCAAATCGCTGCATTGCCATCAAAACCCCTTATCTTGCTTGGGCTCAAAATGAGCCGTCACGGCATGATATAGGGGCTCAAGCACCGAGATTTAAGCGTTTCGCGTCGCATTTCGGCCAGTTTACCGTTATCCGCTGCCGATCTTCGGGCCGAATCCGGCATGGAATCAGCATCTTCGATCGCACCGGATCTCGTGTTCTCTGACGTAAAGCCTCCCTGCACTTTCGCTAGCGATTGGCCGCCAGGATCATGGCAGCGGCCTTTTCAGCGATCATGATCGTCGGCGAATTGGTGTTGCCGGAGGTGATCGTCGGCATGATCGAGGCGTCGGCAATGCGCAGCCCCTTGAGCCCGCGCAGGCGCAGTTCCGGATCGACGACGCTCTCCGGGTCCGTGCCCATGCGGCAGGTCCCGACCGGGTGGAAGATCGTCGTGCCGATATCCCCGGCGGCGCGCTTCAGATCATCCTCGGTCTCATAGGATGGGCCCGGCTTGAACTCGACCGGGTTGAAGCGGGCGAAGGAGGGCTGCTTGACGATCCGTCGCGTCAGCCGGATGGCGTTGACGGCGACGTTGCGGTCGGCTTCCGCCGTCAGATAACGCGGCCGAATGTCCGGTGCGGCGGCGAAGTCCGGGCCTTTAAGGTGCACGGAGCCGCGGCTTTCCGGTCGGAGATTGCAGACGCTGGCGGTGATCGCCGGGAAGGAATGGACCGGCTCGCCGAACTTGTCGAGCGAGACCGGCTGGACGTGATATTGCAGATCAGGGGTTTCCTTCTCCGGGCCGGACCTGGTGAAGATGCCGAGCTGGCTCGGCGCCATCGCCATCGGCCCGGAGCGCTTCAACAGATATTCCAGTCCGATCGATGCCTTGCCGAAAAGCGAGTTGGCCTTTTCGTTGAGCGTCGGTACCCCCGTGACCTTGTAGGCCATGCGGAGCTGAAGGTGATCCTGCAGGTTTTCGCCGACGCCGGCGCGTTCGTGGCGAAGCTCGATGCCGTTTGCCTGAAGCACGTCGCCACGGCCGATGCCCGAGAGTTCGAGGATATGGGGCGAGCCGATCGCGCCGGCGGAGAGCACCGTTTCGCGGCCGGCGCGGGCGCGCTTGACCATGCCGTCATGCTGAAACTCGACGCCGGCGACGCGATCGCCCTCGATGATCAGCTTGCGCACATGCGCCTTGGTGAGAACGGTGAGGTTGCCGCGCTTCTGCGCCGGACGAAGGAACGCCTTGGCCGTATTCCAGCGGATGCCGGAGCGCTGGTTGACGTCGAAATAGCCGGAGCCCTCGTTGCTGCCACGGTTGAAATCCGGTGTCTCGGGAATACCGGCTTCGGTGGCAGCCTTCTGGAAGGCATCGAGTACGGCCCAGCGCACGCGGGCCTTCTCCACCCGCCATTCGCCGCCGGCCCCGTGCATATCGTTGGCGCCGCGATAGTGGTCCTCCGACTTCTTGAAGAGCGGCAGAACGTCGTCCCAGCCCCAGCCGGCGCAGCCGAGTTGACGCCAGTGGTCGTAGTCACTCGCCTGGCCGCGCATGTAGATCATGCCGTTGATCGACGAGCAGCCGCCGAGCACCTTGCCGCGGGGATAGCCGAGCGAGCGGCCGTTGAGGCCCTCTTCGGCGGCGGTCGTGAAGCACCAGTCCGTGCGCGGATTGTTGATGCAATAGAGGTAACCGACCGGGATGTGGATCCAGTGGTAATTGTCGCGGCCGCCTGCCTCCAGCAACAAGACGCGATGGCTCGGATTTTCGGAAAGCCGGTTGGCAAGCACGCAGCCGGCACTCCCCGCTCCGACGACGATATAGTCGAACGTGTCCATGGTTCTCTCTCAATGTTCGGGGCTCGGTCCCTGCTAAATCCGGGCCGGGCTTTGGCTCCGTTCCGCCCACGGGCCGCGGGCGGGGAAGGCGCCGTTATTGTCTGTGTTCAAAACCGAGCTTGCGGCCGAGCCGCGAATGATAGAACTCGCCGACGATGCCGCGGCGGAAGACCAGCACGCAGACCATGAAGACGAGGCCGGTGATGATCGTCACCGGGAATTCCGATGTCGCGAGGTAATTCTGCAGCGTCACCACCAGCCCGGCGCCGAAGAGCGGGCCGATCAAAGTGCCGATGCCGCCGAGCAGTGTCATCAGGATCACTTCGCCCGACATCTGCCAGCCGACATCCGTCAGCGTCGCGAACTGGAAGACCAGCGCCTTGACCCCGCCGGCAAGGCCGGTGAGCGCTGCCGACATGACGAAGGCGGCGAGCTTGTAGTTGCGCACGGAGTAGCCAAGCGACACGGCACGCGTCTCGTTCTCGCGGATCGATTTCAGGATCATGCCGAAGGGCGAATGGATGATGCGCCAGATGATGGCGACGCCGATGACGAAGACGCCGAGCACGAAATAATACATGTTCGTCGACTGGCTAAGATCGATGAATCCGAAGAGATGGCCGCGCGGCACGGACTGGATGCCGTCTTCGCCCTTGGTGAATTCGGCCTGCAGGCAGAAGAAATAGAACATCTGCGCCAGCGCCAGCGTGATCATGGCGAAGTAGATGCCCTGCCGGCGGATCGCAAGGTATCCGACGATCAGGCCGAGGAACGCCGCGCCGGCGACACCGACCAAGATGCCGAGCTCCGGCGGCAGACCCCATTCCTTGACCGCATGCGCGGTGAAATAGGCAGCCCCGCCGAAGAAGGCCGCATGACCGAAAGAGAGCAGGCCGGTATAGCCGAGCAAGAGGTTGAAGGCGCAGGCAAAGAGCGCGAAGCAGAGAAGCTTCATCAGGAAAACGGGATAGAAGAACAGCGGCGCCAGGATCAAGAGCACCAGTCCAATTCCAAGGAACACCGTCTGCGCGACGGCTGGACCCTTTTCCTTCGGTTTTTCGATGTCGAGTGTCAGCGTCATATCAAGCATCCCGGCCGAAGAGGCCTGCCGGCCGTATCATGAGAACGATGGCCATGATCACGAAGATCACGATGTTGGAGGCCTCCGGATAGAAGACCTTGGTCAATCCCTCGGCGACGCCGAGCAGATAGCCGGTGACGATCGCGCCCATGATCGAGCCCATGCCGCCGACGACGACGACGGCGAAGACGACGATGATGATGTTCGAACCCATCAGCGGCGAGACCTGGTAGATCGGCGCGGCAAGCACGCCGGCAAGGGCTGCAAGGGCGGCACCCAGCGCATAGGTCAGCGTCAGGAGGAAGGGCACGTTGATGCCGAAGGATTGCACCAGCACCGGGTTTTCGGTGGCAGCGCGCAGATAGGAGCCGAGCTTGGTCTTCTCGATTACCAGCCAGGTGCCGATGCAGACGATCAGCGAGAAGACGATCACCCAGCCGCGATAGATGGGCAAGAACATGAAGCCGAGATTGGTGCCGCCGGTGAGCGCTGCCGGCGTCGCATAGGGCTGGCCGGACGCACCATAGAGATAGCGGAAGGTGCCTTCGATCGTCAGCGCCAGGCCGAAGGTGAAGAGCAGGCCATAGAGCGGGTCGAGCGTATAGAGGCGGCGCAGCATCGTGCGCTCGATGACGGCGCCGACAAGGCCGACGGCGACGGGTGCTATGATCAGCGCCGGCCAGTAGCCGATGCCGAAATGCGACAAAAGCATCCAGGCGAAGAAGGCGCCGAGCATGTATTGCGCGCCGTGGGCGAAGTTGATGACCCTCAGCAGGCCGAAGATGATTGCGAGACCGAGGCTCAGAAGCGCGTAGAACGAGCCGTTGATCAACCCGATCAGCAGCTGCCCGAGAAAGGCCTGCAGGGGAATTCCGAAGATCGTGCTCATGGTTCAGACCCCCAGCACATCATGCAGCGTGTCCATGCGGGCGGACAGTTCCGAAACCGGGAACTCGCCGACCATCTGGCCATGGTCCATCAGATAGAAGCGGTCGGCAACCTTGCTGGCGAAGCGAAAATTCTGCTCGACCAGAAGCACGGTCATGCCGCGTTGCTTCAGGGTTTTCAGCACGTCGCCGATGCGCTGGACGATGACCGGCGCGAGACCTTCCGTCGGTTCGTCGAGCAGCATCATGCGCACGCCGGTTCGCAGGATCCGGGCGATCGCCAGCATCTGCTGTTCGCCGCCGGAAAGCTTCGTTCCGGGGCTGCTGCGGCGTTCGTAAAGGTTCGGGAAAAGCTCGAAGATCTCGTCGACCGTCATGCCGCCGCTAGCGACCGCCGGCGGTAGCAGCAGGTTTTCGTGGACCGAAAGCGTCGAGAAGATGCCGCGCTCTTCCGGGATGAAGCCGAGGCCGTGATGGGCGACCCGGTGCAGCGGCACTTTCATCAGGTCTGCGCCGGCAAAGCTGATTTCGCCCTTGCGCTTGCGCACGATGCCCATGATCGAGCGTAGTGTCGTCGTCTTGCCGACGCCGTTGCGACCAAGCAGCGTGACCATCTCGCCTTCGCCGACCGTCAGGTCGACGCCGTGCAGGATGTGGCTTTCGCCATACCAGGCGTTGAGGCCGGAGACTTTGAGAAGCGGTTTCATGTCAGGCCTCCTCGGTGCCCATATAGGCGGTGCGCACGCGCGGATCCGCCGACACCTTCGCGTAGTCGCCCTCGGCCAGGATCTCGCCCCGCTGGAGCACGGTGACGTGATGACAGAGCGTCGAGACGACGGAGAGATTGTGCTCGACCATCAGCACGGCGCGTTCGCACGCCACTTCGCGGATGATCTCGGCGACCATGCCGACATCCTCGTGGCCCATGCCGGCCATCGGCTCATCGAGCAGCAACACCTTGGGATCGAGCGCCAGGGTGGTCGCGATTTCCAGCACGCGCTTGCGTCCATAGGAAAGATCGGCGGCAACCGCATTGCGCTCCCTGTCGAGACCGACCGAACGGATCAGCTGATCCGCCTTGGCCGTCAGCCCGTCGAGCGCCGACATCGGCTTCCAGAACTGGGTCGCGAGCCCGTTCGGTCGCTGCAGCGCCACGCGCACATTGTCGAGCACGCTCATATGCGGAAACACCGCCGAGATCTGGAACGAGCGCACCAGGCCCATGCGCGCCACCTTGTCCGGCGCCGTGCGGGTGATGTCCTCGCCGAGCAACGTGATCGTGCCGTCGGTCGGCTGTAGGAACTTGGTCAAAAGGTTGAAGACCGTGGTCTTGCCGGCGCCGTTGGGTCCGATCAACGCATGTACCCGCGCATCATGGACGTCGAGATTGACGTTGTTGACGGCGGTGAAGCCGCCAAAGTCACGGCGCAGGCCGCGGGCGGAGAGAACCACCCGCGGCGCGCCATTCGGTTCGATGACCGGTGCGCTCATCGCGTCAGGACTTCACGAGGTCGCAGCCGCTCTTGGCCGGATCGATGAAGGCTTCAGCACCGGGAATGGTGGCGAGCACCTTGAAGTAGTCCCAGGGTTCCTTGCTTTCGTCCGGCTTCTTCACTTCCAGCAGGTACATGTCGTGGATCATGCGGCCGTTGGCGGCAACCGTGCCGTTCTCGGCAAAGACGTCGTTGACCGGAAGCGCACGCAGCTCCTTGGCGACGGCGTCGGCATCGTCGGTTCCAGCCTTCTCGATCGCCTTCAGATAGGAAAGCACGGCCGAATAGGTGCCGGCATGGACCATGTTCGGCATCTTGCCGGTGCGCTCCATGAAGCGCTTGCCGAATTTGGCGCTCTCTTCGTTGCGGTTCCAATAGAAGCCCTCGGTCAGCGTCAGCCCCTGAGCCGCTTCGAGGCCGAGGCCATGAACCTCGGCGAGCGTGAAGAGCAGGGCCGCGAGGCGCTGGCCGCCCTGGACGATCCCGAATTCGGCCGCCTGTTTGATGGCGTTGGACGTATCGAGGCCGGCATTGGCAAGGCCGATCACCTTGGCGCCGGAGGATTGCGCCTGCAGGAGGAAGGAGGAAAAGTCCGTGGTCGCCAGGGGATGGCGGACGGAGCCGACGACCGTGCCGCCGTTTTCCTTGACGTAGTTGCTGGTGTTTTCTTCGAGCGAGTAGCCGAAGGCATAGTCGGCGGTCAGGAAGAACCAGCTGTCGCCGCCCTGCTTGACGAGCGCGCCGCCGGTACCGACCGCAAGCGCATGGGTGTCATAGGCCCAGTGGAAACCATAGGGCGAGCACTGCTTGCCGGTGAGTTCTGTCGTTGCAGCACCGGTGTTGATGGTGATCTTCTTCTTTTCCTTCGACAGCGCCTGCACGGCAAGGCCGACCGAGGAGCTGGTCAGCTCCATGATGCTGTCGACCTGCTCGGTGTCGTACCATTGGCGGGCGATGTTGGACGCGATGTCGGCCTTGTTCTGGTGGTCGGCGGTGATGACTTCCACCGGCACGCCCAGCACCTTGCCACCGAAATCCTCCACCGCCATCAGCGCCGCCACATAGGAGGATTTGCCGCCGAAATCGGCATAGACGCCGGACTGGTCGTTCAGAATGCCGATCTTGACCTTGCCATCGGATGCATCGGCGAAAGCGGCCGTGCTGCTGGCGAGCATGGCTGCCAATGTTACGATCAGTTTCTTCGTCATTGTGTCCTCCTCCAGAGACGTGAACCGTCGCGTGAAAATACGCGCGGGTTCCGGCGCGCCAGGTGGCGGTGCCGGATCGTTCATTTCGTTCTGTTCATATTTGGCCAGACATGCTCCTCAGATGTCGGCTCTGGTCGTTACAATCCGGAAAAAAACGCTTGGATGCAAGCGGCCCGAACCGTAAATTGCAAACAGGGTCTGTTCATTTTCGAACAGATGGGGAGTGGCGATGAATCCGAATTTCACCTGGGACGATCTGCAGTTCTTTCTGGCAGTGGCCCGCACCGGGCAATTGTCGACGGCGGCGCGGCGGCTCAGAACCAGCCATGCCACGGTGTCGCGGCGGATCGACCGCCTGGAATTTGCGCTCAAGGTGAAGCTGTTCGAGCGCAATCCGCGCGGTTACGTTCTGACCAGCATGGGGCAGCGCTTCATTGAGACGGCCGAGCGGATCGAGCGCGAGACCGAACAATTGCAGCTCGACATCAATGACGGCCTGACGGCGCAGCGTGGTGTCGTGCGGCTGAGCACGCTCGAAGGCTTCGGCAACTTCTTCCTTGCCGATCGGCTGGCGGATTTTGCTGTGAGCTATCCGAATGTGTCGCTGGAACTGGTGGCAATCCAGCAGATCATGTCGCTGTCGCGCAAGGAGGCGGATATCCAAGTGGCGCTGACGGCGCCGAAGGCCGGTCCTTACCATTCCGAGGTGCTGACCCCCTATACGCTGCATGTCTATGGCGCGCGCAGCTACCTCTCGAAACACGCGCCGATCATGGGTCGCAACGATCTGGCTGCGCATCGCTTCGTTGGCTACATCGAAGACATGATCTTTGCGCCGGGGCTTGATTATCTCGGTGAACTGCAGCCGGGATTGCGGGCGCATTTCCAAAGCTCGAGCATCCTGGCGCAGCTGAAGGCGGTGCGCCAGGGGCTCGGCCTCTGCGTGCTGCCGCATTTCATGGCGCGGGAAGAGCCGGATCTGCAAATCGTCCTGCCGGAGGAGATCGAGCTCAAGCGTACCTACTGGATGGTTTGCCACCGGGATCTGGTGGCGGTGCCGCGGGTGAGGGCGGTACGCGAGTTCCTGATGCAGATCGTCAAGGAGAACAGGGGCTATTTCACCCGTGAAGCGGCGGCGCTGACGACAAGCGCACGACGCATGTCGCGGACTTAATTCCAGCGGGATAGCGATGAGGTGCCATCTCTGAGGCGAAAGTGGATGATTTTCGCTCTGAAAGCTCGGGGATTTGATCTTCCAAATCGACCAAGTTTATCAACAGTGGAAAGAAGTGTTTAATTTCAATATCTTGTCGAATTTTGAAGTTTTTTTGAAGATCGTTGTTGACGTCTCGGTGGGGGCAGGTCTATAAGCCCGATCACTGACGAGGGCGGCGGCGCTGCTGGCG